>CAZDED010000028.1:0-2620 GCA_964504535.1 uncultured Gammaproteobacteria bacterium | reverse complement strand
CTTGTAGGTGGCAAAGCAAGAGAAGCTGTCTGGAAGAGCAATCATAGAACTGGAGAGCCCGAGGGACTAAAGAAGTGGTACATCGACAAATTCAACCACGCAACTCAAAACAGCAAGGTTACAAAAGGGTTTGGGGCTGCAAAGAACAAGATCACAAGAAATTTACCTGGAGGCATTGGGAGAAAACAAAGAAATATTCAAGTTCACAGAGAGATGGATCAAATAAGAGAGCGTGGTGCTCAAACAGGATCTACAGTCGGTGCAAATTCACAATATAGGGGTTCCACAGTAAACGGTAGAGCCGTAAGAGATTTAGGTAATGGCATGTTTGAGGTAGAAGGAGCCCATGGCACAGTCCAGATGAGAGAAGAAGATGTTCCATGGGACAGAATGAAACCAGAGCAAGCAGAGGCAGCAAGGATTGCTCGGGCAGCACAGACAAGCCCAACTCAATCAAATCAACCCACTACTTCTCCAGCCGGAGCAGCAGCTCAGACAAGCCCAACCAGAGATCAACGTATTCAGGCTCGTCTTGATGAGAGGATTGTAGCTGAAAATATTGACTGGAATACTTTAAGTGACACACGAAAAAATGAGATCCGTGCTGAAGTTGAGCAAGAAATTGACCTTCAAAATCCCTAGTATTTTATGCGGCAAAGTCAACGATTCCACTGAAAAATACTTTAAATAGTTCAGGCATCATTTTGGTCATATCAAGCCCAGTCATTCCGAACTCTGCAGCAACGAGCTTCCAGTGTGGACACCCAGCTGTTTTCATAATCCACTCTATATCTTCATGAGTAAAAAATGATTCTCCTCCAAGAATTTCTTTGCCAGGATTATTGGGATCTTCCTTGTAGCTTTTAAGGGTCTTTAATGAATCAATAAAATTGTGAACCATTGATGTATCCCACCGTTCCCCGGTTCCAAAATATTGCCTGTGGGCCTTTAATTGCGCTGCAAGTCCAGCACGGCACACATTTTTAAAAATATGGTTGCGTCCAGCGTCCGTATTTAAATATTCATTTATCGTAACATCGCCTGTGTTAACAATTTTGCTTTTCCCATTCTCATCAAATTTGTTAAATTTAATTTTTCCCTCATACCACTCTTCTAGTAATGGGTTGATGACGTTGTACCCAAACATTGACTCGGCAACTGTCATCTCCTTAAACCCCATCTTTCCTTCTCCTATGTCGGTGTATACCCTATCAACTGCACCGTAGTTTATTGCGTTATTCGATTTAAATGCATATCTTCTGTTCTTTAAAAATTCGTCTTTCACTACTTTTTCAAAATCACCCCTTGAGTATTGCAATACACCCAATGCATTTCTGGTTACAAGTTTGCTAAATCCTAGATCTTCAGTCCCAAGCATTGCATGCCATATTTTTGCTCCCCGTATTACTTGGTTTGAAGCCCAGTCTTGTTGTGTAGCATCTGGAAATCGAAGAGTCGCCATGATTTTATCTCTCTCATTTTGTAATTGATTCCGTTCTTCAGGGTCTGTTGTTTTATACATCCTTCGTTGAAGCCTAACTATCTTATTGAATACTTCCTGTGCTGATTCGTTGCTTTCTGTGCGCATCGCAAGCCACATATCTGGTGCAACATTTTTAAGGATTGGAATATCATAGGGATTACCTATTGGTCCCATTGTAGCTCCACCCGATTGTCTTTCCCGGTATTTTTGCGCGTTCATTTTTGTCCATGCATCATATCCCCTAAACCCAATGTCAGCTCTTGCTGCTGCTCCATTCCACCGCTGCTCTACAAAAGAGTTGATCTCCACAAAATCAAGATTTATTCTCTCAATATTTCTCCTAGCACTAATTGAAAAATTTCTTTTCTCAGCTCTTGCCTCATCATGATCTCTTTCTTTTTCCTCTTCGCTGGCTGGATAACCGAGTCCATTATCAAAATGCATTTCATCAGCAACTGCTTGCTTTACTATTTCTCTTACCACCCTAATGTTTGACTGAAGGGATGTTGGAGACACGAAAAAATTCATATATCCTACAAAGCCTGCTTTATTTATTTTCCCATTCTTATCAAAAATTACTGTTCTTTGTTTTGTTTTGGGATTTACGGTATACACCTCGTCCTCAAAATACAGATTCCCGTATGACTTCACTTCATCCCATGTACCTTTTTCTGTAAGAATTCTAATGGCATCTTCCCAACCTTTACGCGTGAACATCACATTGTCTTTTGCTAATACTCCTTCGACAGCTGGTGTTTCTTTCCCTCTTTCTGTAACTGCATCAGCCCCTTGCAGTCGGTCAACATCCGCAATATTTCTGTATATAGAATTTGCCAAAAGTATCCCGTCCCCCACTTTAGTATCCCTCACCCGTTCTTTTCCGTTTTCATCGTATCCTCTGACATATTTATCTGCCATAGAATAATATTCTGCAGCATTTGTGCTATTTGTGTGCTCATTTTTAGCATTGAGAGCTGCAATTGCATCAAAAAGTTTCTCATCACTATTCATAACTTGCCTATAGGCAAGGTCGTTGTTGCGTCTTACTCCAAAAAGCCATGCTTCTAATACAACTTCGTTATACAGGTCATCCATGATTTCTCCAGTATTTGGATCTGAGAAATAACGCTGTTTGTC
>CAZDED010000027.1:0-2738 GCA_964504535.1 uncultured Gammaproteobacteria bacterium | reverse complement strand
CCGTTACCAGAGCAGCAACGGAGTGAGCCTGAGCAAGAATACTCACTTCTCCAAGCTTCACCTTTTGAAGAATCGCAACCAGGTAAGCATGCAGCATATTTGTTGTTTCCCAAACTAGCATCAAGAGATTCACAGGTGCGGGTGGATTGGGAAGGTGGCTGGGTAATAGGAGTAGAAGCGTTTTGAACGCAATAGTTATCTTCGCAATGCTGATCTGCGTAGCAAGCTGTTGGTATTCCATTAAGTTGGGTGTCTGGACATTTTTGGCCTACGCCTCCGTAACGTGGAGCGCAGTGAGGCGGTCGATTTTCAGATTTCTTGCCTTGGTACCAGAAGCAGGATGGGTCATCCTTACATTCGCTTACGTAATTTATTTTATTACAATCTTCTTGATTAGAGACGTCTGCGAAAGATTGATTTACAAGAAAAAAAGAAAATGTAAGCAACACGAGGAATAAATGTACTATTTTTTTCATAAATTAAAACACAAGATATAAATAAAGAATATGCTATTTAGATATACTTGTCAATTTGATCAGCAGCCGGTGGGATTGCCTGTTTTTACTGCTTTTTCGGATCCTCCTGATGAGAGTTTTATTCTCCAATTTTTTGTGTTGTACCCCGTAGCATTATCAAGCTTTACCGTATAGGATTCGGATGGGGAATGAAAAGGGATTGCAGCATCGAGCTTCCACGTGCCAATGGGGTTTTCTATCTCAAGTGAAAGCGTACCGTCAGCGCTTCCCTTTGCTGATATATTTTGAGTTTTAAAGGCTGATTTTCCTGTTCGACACGTTCCTTCGACTACATCAATAGACCAAGCTGCATCGGGAGTTGAGGGGTCCGGAGTGGTTGTGGCAAGCGGATCTGTTGATGGAGTTGGCTCGTCAGTTACTGAGGTTGGTTCATTTCCTGTAAAAAGAGAATTGCCTCCGCCTGCAAGCATCACTGCAAAAATAATGACAACAATAACTAGAATTATGTAGACGGTGGATTGGCCTTCTTGTCCAAAGGACAGAGGAGGGAGGACAGAAGACAGGGGACAGCGTTCAGTTTTTGAAGAGAAAAATCTAAACATGAATTAAGTATAGAATATTTTATTGATTCCTGTCTCCTGTACGCTGTTTTCTGAATCCTAGAGGTCGCTGCAGATTCTTTGTGCTATCTCTTTATAGATTTGTTTTAATTTTGCCGGGTCTGGGGTCTCATAAAAATTTGCTGGATCAGTGACAATATTTTGCATCATGTTACGCATGTCAGGTAGAAAATAGATGTCGCTAGCGTCATTTTTATTGTAAATTGCGATTGCATAAACATTTATTCCGGCATCACGGATATCCTTTGCTATATTCGGATCTTGGGTTGGATCTTGTGTGAGAGCAAAGCATCTATTCCCAAATCTCCTACCACTTGGACACGATGACGCCTCAACCTCAGATTCAGGGATTCCATCAGAAAGAAGAATCATTGCAAAATTATTTTCTGGAAAATTTTTCTGAGCTTCGATTATTCTTTCCTTCATGAGTTCAAAAGCTGCTCTTGTGTGGGTAGATCCTCCAGGTGGATTATAGCTTCTTATGGCCGATGCAACCTGTCCCTTTACATCTTGATATCTTGAAAAAGGAACATCTTCTGTTACTTCGCGGTTACCACTGCTAAATGAAACCATACCGATGACAGACTGGCCTCCAAGGTTAGTGGTGAAAGTTGATAGAGCATCTTGAAGATTATTCATTTTTGCACCCAGCATTGATCCAGAGCGGTCAACTATGAGACCGACTGCTGCTTTACTAGCACATTCTTTGAATTTAATCGTTTTAAGTTGAAGACGGGATCCATTTGAAGAAGGAGTTTCGAGTACTATTTCAAGCTCTCCGGTTTCTCCGGGATCTGAGAGGACAGATTTTGGTGTGACGCCACGGGATAGAAGTACTCCCATGCCAATTGCGAGGGCTATGAAAGCAATAGTGAACATCGTTCCAGGACCGGTAAGACTCATCCCAAATCTTCCACCGGAAGAAGAACCACCATTACCTAAAAATCCACCACGTTTCCTTCGATCATTTGCCATAAGTCCATTGTAAATGGACAATTTGACGGAAGTCAAATTAAGGGGACGACAGGGTACAGAGAACAGGAAACAGTTAGGATTTGAGTTTTTCTATCATTGTAAATAGCATTTTTGAAACTTCTTCTGTGGTTGAATTTATTGTTTTAAATTCAGTTTCCTTGATAAATCCTAAATCGAATGAAAGTAATAGTTGTGTTTCGAGTTCTAATAATGACCCATATGCGATAGAGTAGAACTGAGAGTATTCCTTTCGAGATTTGCGCCCATATCCTTCAGCGATGTTTGAAGGAATTGAAACTGATGCTCTCCGCATTTGAGAAACTATGCCATACATCTCATTTTTGGGATAGTTCTCTGTTAATATATAAACTTTTTTTGCAAGTAACATCGATTTTTGCCAGACAATAAGATCTTTAAATGACTGAATAGAACTCATATATTAGGTTAGCATATCCGTATTAACTGTACGCTGTGCCCTGTTCCCTGTGCCCTAATCTTGCCTAAGTACAAATTCTTTGCTATAATACCTACATTACACATGCTTTGGATTACTTCCTGGCTGAAATACGCCCACAAAGCAGAGGCAAGTAAGGAATAAAAATATGAGACAAATCACATTAGAAGAATTATTGGAAGCAGGTTGTCATTTTGGACATCAGGTTAACCG
>CAZDED010000026.1:0-3315 GCA_964504535.1 uncultured Gammaproteobacteria bacterium | reverse complement strand
CCCAGCTAAGAAAAATCATCATGCCCCTTGTGGGTATGGTGATTTTCTTTTATCCTGCGGAGGTAATGGATCGAACGAGGAAAGGGGTCAGGAAAACACCTGTTTGCCTGTTTGAGGTGACCGGCTTTGCCGGGCTAGAGGGCGGAAGCCCTATAGAACGCAGTGGAGCGAGCAGTTCGATCTCCCTTCCTCCCCAGCATTTGTAAAAAGTCACCATTTTTAGGTGATTTTTTATTTTACAAAATATTCTTATGATATACTTTATGAAGCATGTAGTAGTAAACTAATACAAAAAATGAATAACAAAGAAATCCCAACTACTGTTGGGGCTACCCTATTAGTTATCATAACAATTACGATGAGCGTATTTGTATGGACGTATGAAAAAGGACGGAGTTGGGGTGCAGTCACGATACAGACTCCCGTTTTGCACCATGAACAGAAGGATTCAGGTGTTGAGGCTGCCCTGACTGAGCCAATAAGTGAATGGAAAACGTACTCGGATGAAGAATTCGGTTTTCAATTTAAATACCCTAAAAATTTTAATGTAAAAATTTCTGGTTACTACTCAATAGGTGATTCTTCAAAAGAGTGGGTAAGTTTTTCTGTTAAAAAATGGAAGGGGTACGTTATAAAGGAAAATACACCAGGAACTTTTTGGGAAAAAGTCTCTTATGTAAATTGGAAGTATTTTTCTGATAATCTCAAAAAGATTCCTCTTGGAAAATGCAACGACGAAGCTATGACGCATGTTACTGGAGAAACAGTGGCTGATGTACCGAAAACCTGCATTATTAGTAGGCAAGGAGATCTCCTCAAGGTTGAGACCGATAATCGTATAATCTACTTTACGAAAGATATTGAGATCCGGTGGGAATTGAATCAAGATAATAAAAACCTTGTAGATAAAATAACCTCAACTTTTTTATTAAAGTCTGCTCAAAAAAAGTAATAAAAAAAACTCCCTATCGAATATTCCCGATTTAACAGACATCGCTAGGAAGAATCAGTGCTGCCAGAGGATGTTGTTCGTCCCATCGCCGTAGGGGTCAACCCGAGTCCATGCCCCGTCTACCTTCTTGTACACCTCAAGGTGCATATGGTTTGCAGTACCAGCGCCCACGCTCCCTACATCGGCGATATGCTGACCCCGAGTCACGATGACATATCCTTGTGATGCGACGGTTGACCAAACAATCGTGTTCTCCAAGTTGTTACTATGAAGGAAAACAGTCATGTAGTCATCGGTTGTTCCGTTGATGTACTCCGTGTAGAAGATATAGAAGGCATTGAAGCCGCCAGTATCTAACCATCGTTCGGTCACGACATCAGGGATGTTGCCACATGCAGTCGGACTCCGCCAGACATTTGCCGGGGATTGTTGTGTGATATTTGTAGTAGCGACACATAGTTTGCCAGCGGCTGGAGCAAGGATGTCCACGCCAGAAGCCTGAGGATAGTCATAGCCTGGGTGCCCATCGTAACAGAAATAGGGTCTTCCGCCTGTTCCAGTGGTTCCAACGTAGTTAAAGCCGCTCCCAAAATCCCCGCCGCCACTCTTCTTGTAGCAACCAAGATTAAAACCATTGCTCTTGTCACCTCGTTCCCCATTGAAGGCAAGAACTATGTCATCCTCCGCATAAGGAGTAGTCATGGAATGATCCATCACCGAACTCACTGGCGCGTTGTATGCCGTAAGACCATCAATCGGAAAACTGAGATAGGAAGCAGTGGGCTGTACCCATTGGAAGTCGCCGATGTGGAGAGTCGGGTACCAGCTCGAATTCGGCCAGATCTCCTTGAACCAACTTCCGCTCGCACTATACGTCGGGCCAGAATACACGACCCCTGTTTGAAGGTTGACGTTGTACCTAAGAACGGTCGCTGTGGGGAAACCAGATCGCCTGACAGCGGATACGCTTTGATTGCCGCTTGGAGCTCCCAAAACCCCTGCATGGGTTGCTGTGTTATAGAAAACCAGCTGCCCCCAGGCGTCAAAGTAATTGTTTGATGAGTTCAATCTGGCAGAATAGCCGAAGGCGTCGTACACGACCGACGGCGTGCCGATCTTCTGACATGGAACAACCGGTACTGTTGGTGAGCAGTCGCTGTAAGCGAATGCTTTCGACACAAAACCGATGAGGCAGATGAATAGCGCTGCTAAGTAAGATTTTCTCACGATAAACTCCCAAGAACGAAATCAAATTGAATGATGGATAGCTCGTTTTAGAAAAACTACATGATCATCTCCAGTTGTTAATGAACTGAATTAGCCTATCAGAAAGCCTAGAACAGGTCAATCATTAGCTGTTTTGTGGTAATATAAACATGTTCCAACTTCGTCCCAGAGTCTCAACTGACATTTTTATGCAAAAAAATATTGTTACCAGCGGTGAGAAATTTACAGACATTGATGCCTTATCATGTGCTGTAGCTTATTCAGAACTTCTTACTTTAGAAGGTAAAGAATCTGAGGTGGTTTTACCCGGAATACTCAACACAAGTATTACTCAAGCTATTAAAGATTGGGGCATAAAATATACTACTTCACCTACTTTTTCTGATGCTGAATATACAGTTGTTGATGTATCAGATCCTGAACAAATTGCCGAATTTGTAGAAGAAGAAAGAATAGCTAAACTCTTTGATCATCACTTAGGATTTGAGGGTTACTGGCAAGAACGAATTGGCGAAAAAGCTCAAATAGAATTCATTGGTGCTTGTGCAACTCTTATTTGGGAGGAGTACAAGAAACGAGGAAGAGAGAAAAATATCAGCAAACTAAGCTGTGACTTGCTTTCAGTAGGCATTCTTTCTAATACGCTCAACTTTGGAGCTCATATTACTCATGACAGAGACAGACAGGCTTTTCAAGAGCTCCAAGCGTTACATCCATTATCTGGAGAATGGATAGCTCAATATTTTTCAGATCAAGAAGAAGATATAAATAAAGATATTGCGGAGTCCGTTACTAATGACACGAAAGTTATTACAGATTTAAACCTTAAGCACCCTCTAGTTATTGGCCAGTTAGAACTCTGGAATGGAAGCGATTTCTTAGAAAAAAATCTTGAGCTAATAAAACAAACTCTGTCGGGCTTTAAAAGTGAGTACTGGTTTATGAGCATTCCAAGCCTTAAGGAGAGGAAAAACTATATCTATACCGAACATCCCGAAATAAGAGAATTACTCTCTAAAGTTCTAGATATCACCTTTGAGGGAGATAGGGGAGTAACCCAAAGGCTTTGGCTTAGAAAGGAGATTCTGAGAGAGCTCTATTCACTATAAAGGTTCCAACATCGTCCCATAGCCCCA
>CAZDED010000025.1:0-3539 GCA_964504535.1 uncultured Gammaproteobacteria bacterium | reverse complement strand
CCTGGAATCTTTAGGATATCAACTCCTATAACTGATAATATCACATAGGCAAAAATGATAAAAAGAAGACCAATAACAGCTGATGTGATATGAGACCTGGCATCAGCAACCATCTCTTTATCTCCCCTTGAATACATCAGTTTATAACCGGCACGGATAATAATAACAACTGCTGCAAGACCTGCAATAGAAAGCACTATTGTGTAGACGCTTTTTATAAATGGCAATGGCTCTAATTGTATCCTTCCAAGAAGCGCTACATCAAAAGCTGTACACATGCCTGTATCTTTATCCAGTGCCCCCTTAGCGCACGGTGGGGGAGGGGCAGGGGCCGTGTCCTGCATGTCTTCTCCGTCGGCGTCATTTGGGTCATATATAACCTTGATGATCTCAATCCCATTCGTTGCCTTTGGAGAATCTCCAACCCTAAAGAAGATGTGCATAAATGTGTGTCCACCCTCACACGTCTCGGCAAAATTTAACGGACGATTATCACTGACCCGTTCATTTACTTTTAAAAGGAAAAGACCCTTACCAATAGGTCCCTTTTCTTTATCGACAAAACTGCCAAACGTTTTTGTCTGTCCTATGTCTTCTGCTCTTCTTGGGACGCTAAATCCTGTACCATCAAAAATATGGTCTGAGTGGGCTGGTTCGCCATTTGCAGGCACCCATTGGGTGTTTACCCCAACAGTAAGATTGTTATACTTTGAGGTGTCGGTATTCCCTGGTAGTTGATAGCATTTCTCTTTTTTATATTTATGATCAACCCCTTCAAGCACTACCTGATAGTTGTTGTCGTTGCCGTCCCCCGGTCTTCTTCCCCACATCGTCACATTGAGTTCACTTTTTAGAACATCGCTTGATGAAATTCTGACAATTGGATAAGAATGGGCAACAAAGAACTGGGCGGAGATGATATTGCCTAGCCCCAAATCTATCAAAGGGAGACCAGCATTTTTGACATCAACGTTTTTATTTACATCACCTTCAATGTACGTGTCAAAGACGGTAAGATCATATATCTCCCCTTCATGGAAATAGTCCCTCCCTTTTTTGCATTCTTCTTTTATTTTTGCCTTGTCAGACGGTCTTTCTGTAGACCCGGAGGAGGTTACGTGTGCTCCTTTTAAATTGTCAGTTCCATTTCCACACACATTCATTGTAATTTCCCCCTTGCTATCAGCCTTAATATCAACCGAGTTTGCTACTTTACAAAACCTTAATTTATCAGCCCCACAAACATAATATGTTCTGTCTGGAACAAGCCCGCTGAATGTCACCCAAACTGAGGGAGTATTGCCATCTATTCTCTTTTTGGGGTCTTTGTACATCTCAGAAATAAGCTCCGGTTGTTGATAAACGTTGAGATCATTAATTTTATAACTGTATTCATTGTCTCCCGTGTAGGTTGTTGAGGGAGAGGAGGTTAACGAAGCAACGCACTCCGATTCTTTTAACCAGTGGGTGGCAGCAGGCTCGGTAGTTGTTTTAATGCACTTGCCGTTGTCTACATAGTAATAATCTACAGCGTAGGATTGTTGTGGAGTAAAGAGCGAGAAAAAGCCGACAAGAAGAGCAAGAAGAAATATTCTTTTCATGTGTATTTATCGTAGCCAAATTTCGGTCACTTTGCAATTTTGGCTAATCTTCAAATTTATATCCGCGCCCTTTTAATGTCTGGATATAGTGTGGATGATTGGGATCCGCCTCGACTTTTTTTCGAAGCCTGTAGATGATTTGGTCTAGTGCTTGGTCGGTGACTCCCTCTTGAGTTTTCGTGTCTTTCCAGGTGGAATTTATTATTTCATCTTTTGTGCAGATCCTTCCTTTGTTTTCTATAAGAAAAAGAAGTAGTCTAAATTCTGAGGGGGAGAGGATGTCTGATATTGGTTGTCCTCCCTTTAATATTTCATTTCGGCTACTGTCTATTTCCAATTTCTCCGTTGTTGAAATTGAAAGAGTATTGATAAAGTCTCCTAGTAAGACTATTGCAAGAGTGCCATTATTAATGATACCGATATTTTCTAAGAAAGAGGGTGTTTCCCCACCTTTATTTAACACAAATGACTTTAGAAAGATTTGTTCTAACGGTAAAAAATTCAACCATATCTCATAAAGAGCTCCTTGAACTGGCGATTTTTTAAGTAGATACAACGCATTATTCTCGTGCTTTCCTTCAGAAAGATACGCTTCGTAGCATGCCCTTGTTAATTTTCCATGCCCGCCTGTTAGACGAATTAATTCCTCTTTTTCTTTTGCTGTAGCCTTTTTTCCTGTTGTTTTTTCAAGGTAGGAAAGTCGAAAGTCCATGCCGACCGGATCGTAAAGACATACATAAACATAATTACCGATAATAAAATCGTAAAAATCAGAAAATATTGCAGGTTCCAGCATCTCCTCTAACGGACGGTTGAGGCCAAAAATGCAGGAGAATCTATATTTTGCTCGGTTTCTTAGAATCTTTAAGTTGTTAAAAAATTGCGTGGTGACATCAGGCAAAAAGTCATGAAATCTATCAAAAGAAAATACCACCGTCAGTTTTTTTTCCTCAGAAAGATAATCAATGCTTTGCTTGAGGGCTTGAAATAATATCAATTCATCTTGAAATTTTAGAGCCTCTTTTGTGAGGATATTTATCTTTTCCGCTTCCTCACTCATGCCGTGTTCATTAAGAGAGTAAGAGAGTGAGATAAGAAAAAATTTAGTAACGTCTAAAAGATTCCTTCCTTTTAATTCAGAGCAATCAAAATAGACAAAGTGGATATTGCTCTCTAAATTTTCAAAAACATTGACTCTTACCCCTTTATTATATGAAAGAAGATTGAGGATATTATTCTTGCCACTTCCCGGAAGTCCAATCAGCTGCACAGACAATCCTTTTTGGATATAGGTCATTATTTCCCCGATTTCCTTCTCCCGGGTTTTTGGAGGGTAAAGAGACTCAAAGTGTTTTGAAGGGAGCATATCTACCTATTATACCTTGAAGGTTCATTACTTTGTGAGGATTTTGTGAGCTTAATATCAAGGTAAAAATGCAAATAACCCCTACAATTGCCTCATATGAATGAGTATTTTAACTACCTTTCTGAGGCTCAATTGACAAAAAATTTGAACCCCCGTACACTGAAGAGTGCGGGGAGGAATTCTATGGAAGAAGATCAAGACGATATAAAAGAACTTTCAAAAAAAATCACAGATATTGCAAAAGAGCGTGCAAAAAGAAAGATAACAGCTGATGAGGCTACAGCCAATACTAAGGTGTGGGGAACACTGCTTAATCGTGAGCTTACAACTGATGAGAAGAAAAGAGCAACAGAGACAGGCCTACCTTTTAAATCAGAAAAAGAAGAGGACAAGGTTGATGAGCAGATAGATAAGATAGTTAAGGATCCAAACAAATTCAAGAATATTACCCGGTCAATTGACGAATATAAACCAGAGATTTTAAGAGAAACCTTTTCAGGGGATATGGGCAAAATGATTGTCGCAATTCTAGGTGAGGGGATTGTTGACTCAAAACAATACCTTGAGAGGCT
>CAZDED010000024.1:0-4430 GCA_964504535.1 uncultured Gammaproteobacteria bacterium | reverse complement strand
GTTGCAGCTCTTCCTTGCATTTTTAGCAAAGGATCTGCATTTGTAAATCTTTTTACCGTAGTACTAGGTGTTCTTCTAAAAGGGCTTGTTAGGCTTACATCTTGGCGAGGAGTAAAATCTCGGGAAAAGGCCTGTAATTGTGATTCCCGTATCCGTACATTACCCCCAATTTTAATAGCTTTTAGAACCCCTTCTTTTATATAGCGCCGGACAGTTAAAGGGTGGACTTTTAAAATGAAAGCTGCTTGATTGACGTTAAAAAGATTTTCCATGTAGTTATTTTCCTTCCCATCATTCTATGCATAACTTTTCACAAAAATCAATATGCAATAGTATGCAATATTATGCAATTTTATGCATAAAGTAAATTTTTTTGACTAGCCTCATTTGAACTGAAAAAATAGATAGAACTTATATATATAAGCCATTTATGACCCAAGAAATTAAAAAACTTAAAAAATATCAACAGCCTCTTGGCACTTATTTTTTGAGCCCAAAGAGAATTTTATTTTTTTTAATTGCACTTTTTATTTTCACGATTTTTGCCTTCGAAAATGTCAATACAAAGGTCTTTGCAGCAACAGGAATTAACAGGACTATTAACTTCCAAGGAAAAGTTGTTAACAAAGACGGAACGAATGTCTCAGATGGACAGTACACTTTTGTTTTCAAACTTTATGATGCTTCATCAGGTGGATCAAATCCCTGGACAGAGACCCAGAATAATGTCCAAGTGACAGCCGGTATATTTAGAGTATCTTTGGGATCAGTCACAACCTTTGCTAGTGCGGGGGTCGACTTTAATACCGATAACCTTTATCTTGCTATCAATTTCAACTCTGATGGTGAAATGACACCAAGAGTCCGATTTGCAGCGGTGCCATATGCCATCAATGCAGAGAAGGTTGCCGGACTTACGGTTACCGACACAACCGGTACACTAACAATTCCCAACGCCAAGACCGTTCAGTTCGGTGGAGCATTTACAACAAGTGCTCAGGATTTGACCCTTACATTATCAGGTGCTACCAATGTTACTCTTCCAACGAGCGGAACACTTGCAACACTTGCAGGAGTTGAAAATCTTTCAAATAAGTCTTTCACTTCAACCGTAACCTTTTCAGGTGTTACTTCAGACATTACAACGGGAACAAATGAGGACTTCACCATCAGTCCAAATGGGACAGGAAGAATCGGGATAAATACAACAAGTCCATTGGCGACTTTTGATGTAAGAGGTCAAAGTGGTGGGGGTACATCATCTATCGCTTCATTCTCAGGAATTACCTCATTTGCTGCACTTCTGATCAACAATAACGGAACAGGCGACATTTTAGCTGCGTCATCATCTGCAACTACGAGGTTTGTTATCAAAAATGATGGAACTGCTTCAACATCCGCAGGATTTACGGTTGATGGCGTAGGAAGTCTGCAGTCGACGCGAAGTCAGACATTAACTGTTGGAGGAGGAGATACTGGGAATCTGGTTATTGGTAAAGTAGGACAAGTAGTCACCCTGCCTGGATTTGACTGTTCAGGATCTGGAAATGGAGGGAAATTGACTACAACCTCAGGTGGGGTACTTACTTGTGCCTCTGATGGTGGAGGAACTTCAAGTTACTCACCATTTCAAGACTCATCACCTTTTGGAATTAATTATCAGGTAAATACTACTGAAGACTTTTTAGTTGGTGGTGTCTCTACAACGAGTGCAAAATTTGCCATTCTTGGAGTTGCTGGAGCCCGCGGAACCCAAACAGCATCTATCTCAGGAAACTTTGTACTTGATGCGGCGGGATCTCTCCAGACGACTAATAATCAAACCTTGACGATTGGAGGGAATACAACCGGGAATATTATCTTTAGCCCTTCAAACAATTCAGGACGAATTGGAGTTAACACATCAAGTCCACTCGCTACCTTAGATGTTAGAGCTACATCCTCTAATCCAGCAGCCTCACTTTCTGGCGATCTGATTATCATGCCTAATAATGGTGGAGGGGGGAACGTAGGGATTGGAACAACGTCTGCAATGGCTAAATTAAATCTGGTTGGTGGAAATTTTCTACAAACCGCGAGAGATGCCACTATTAAAAGCTCCATCACAGCAGTAAGTAATAAAGAGTTGTATGTTTCTGGTAAGTATGTCTATGTTGTTGTTGGGGCCAATGGCCTTCAAATCATTGATGTATCTAATCCTGCATCTCCAGTAACTGTTGGTACTTATAATACTTCAGGTAACTCTCAGGGCATATTTGTATCTGGATCATACGCCTATGTGGCAGATGGTTCATCTGGAATGCAAATAATTGATGTTTCAAATCCTGTAGTCCCTCGGCTTGCAGGAACATATGATACACCGAATGATGCTCTTGCTGTCTATGTAGTCGGCAAACACGCTTACGTTGCTGACACTACTAGTCTTGTTATAGTTGATATTTCTGACGCTTCGAACCCAAAACTAGTTAGCTCATATCAAAGGCCAGCAGATTTTCTATCGGATGTACAAGTTCAGGGTAAATATGCATATTTGACAGATTCTAATAATGGTGCTTTAAGAGTAGTTGATGTAACAAATCCCTTCTCACCATTCTTAACGGGTACACAGTCTCTTACCGCATTTCCTGAGAGCATTTTTGTTTCTGGAAAATATGCATATATTGCCAATTTCTCTTCAGGAAGAATGCAGATTGTAAATATAGCTAACCCATCAAGTCCATCATCAGTTGCAACATATATCTCCTCTGGTTTTCAGTCTATGGACGTATCGATAGCTGGAAAATATGCATATATTGCACAAAGTAATGGCGGTCTTGAAATTGTTGATATCTCAGACCCATCGAGACCAGTACGCGTTGGCGTCTACACAGGAGCAACTGACGCAACCAGCGTTTTTATAGCTGGAAAGTATGCTTACGTAGGAAATGGATCAAATAATAATGTACACATAGTCGATATCAATGGGATTGATGCACCGTCACTGTTTGCAGGTGTGATTGGAACTGATCAACTGCAAGTATCTGGTAATGCTAATATAGGAAACGATCTATATATTGGGAATAGCCTCAACGTTGGACAAGGAGGAATATACTCTGAAGGCTCATTCTCTTTCGTTACTGCCTCAGGATCAGGCAATCTCATCCAAGGAGCACCTACTGGTAAAGCTCTTCTTGCTTTGGATCAACTAGGCAATCAAGATATTTTTGCAGCCTCTTCCTCAGGGGTCACCAAGTTTGTTATCAAAAATGATGGAACAGCTTCAACATCCGCAGGATTTACTATTGATGGAGTAGGAAGTATTCAGTCTACTAAAAATCAAACCCTTGCTTTGGGTGGTGGGTCAACTGGTAACCTTATTATAGGAAGAGCAAGTCAGACCGTAACTCTGCCTGGATTTGACTGTTCAGGATCTGGAAATGGAGGGAAATTGACTACAACCTCAGGTGGGGTACTTACTTGTGCCTCTGATGGTGGAGGAACTTCAAGTTACTCACCATTTCAAGACTCATCACCTTTTGGAATTAATTATCAGGTAAATACTACTGAAGACTTTTTAGTTGGTGGTGTCTCTACAACGAGTGCAAAATTTGCAGTTTTGGGTGTTGCTGGAACTAGTCCTACTGCATCTGTTTCTGCACAAAATGTACTGGGTCAAGCTCTTTATATCAAGGGTGATGGATCTATACAAACAGTTAGAAACAACACCCTTACCATCGGTGGAGATACAACAGGAAAAATTGTTCTATCCCCAAGTAATTCTGTAGCCGGATCAATGATTGTTCCAGGAGCTGATAATTTGGTCAGTCTTGGAGCTTCTGGTTCTGCACGTTTCAAAGATGTCTTTTTAGGACCTTCCTCACTCCACATACAATGTACTGTTGCCAACGGATGTGGACAAGCTCTTGATTACGCAGTAGGGGTTAATACTGCTACAAATGCTCTCTATATAGGAGCAAATGGAAGGGCAGGTACATTAAATCAGCTAATAACTCTTACTGAGGGAGGAAATGTCGGGATTGGAACAACATCACCTAATGGGGTACTACAAGTTAGTGGGGGGGTCAATGGTGGAAACGCAGCGTTTGTTGTGAACCAATCAGGTTCCGTTACAAATGATATATTTACAGCATCTTCCTCGGGTACTCCACGGTTCACTGTCACAAATTCGGGAGGTATTAAACTTGGTTCAAATGAAGGAGGACTTGGTCAATGTCTTATGTCCAATGGCGCGGGTGCTGGTGCATCGTGGGCTGGTTGTGCTTCAGGTGGGGTAGGATGGTGGAATCTCATATCAACGCAGGGAACATTAGTTCCTGTTAACACTACCTTAGACATGTTATGGGGAGGAATTTCTACTTCATCAGCAACATTTCACTTGTTTGGCAGTATTAATTCAGGAACAACACCTGTTGCTTCAATTTCTGCAAACT
>CAZDED010000023.1:0-4581 GCA_964504535.1 uncultured Gammaproteobacteria bacterium | reverse complement strand
TAGCCTGAAGCCAATGGAACGAATTTCAGAAAAGCTAGTCCATGGAGTTTTGATTCTAATATTCCAACTTGAGTCTGTGTCTTTGCCAGTTCTTCACGAGCTGCAGCAATGTCTTGCTCTTTCAATTTTGCAAAAGCCGCACTAGCTTGGGTTTTGGTAACCATTGCTTGCTTGTAAACAGCAAACGCCTT
Source organism: uncultured Gammaproteobacteria bacterium (assembly GCA_964504535.1). Taxonomy (GTDB): domain Bacteria; phylum Patescibacteriota; class Microgenomatia; order Levybacterales; family GWA1-39-11; genus JAUSNA01. The sequence continues at coordinate 4,390 of CAZDED010000023.1, read as the reverse complement.
AATTCCAATGAATGCAGTCACAATAACAAGAACAGCAACGATTATCCCGGCGGAAGTAAAAAGCTTCTTGTGTTTTTTAAATGAGAATTTTCTATTTCGGCGGATAGTTTTTGATGTCATAGCTTCATGAGTTGGTTTTTCTTCTGGACGCGCTAAATCAATTTTTTGAAATCCTTTTTCTTCCATAACGATGGTAATTTATTTAATCACAAATAAAAGTTTGATTGCAACTCAGATGGATATTATACCAAATATCCTCACATTGCGCCTTTTCCGGAGAACATAGCAATTGGAGTCTTCAGTAACAGGTAGAAATCAAACAAAATTGATCGTCTTTTTGCGTAAGATGCATCAAGTTGTATCCTCTTGTCAAAATTTATCTGACTGCGTCCGGTTACTTGCCATATTCCGGTAATCCCAGGCTTTACCGACAACACAACTTTCACAGCATCTCTGGTGAACGGGTATTTTTTCTGCTGATCACGAAGTTCATCAGGATAATACGCCCGGGGACCAACTACACTCATATCACCTTTTAAAACATTTACAAATTGTGGAATTTCATCAAAGGAATATTTGCGTATGAACCTACCAACTGAGGTAATTCGGGGATCATCTTTGAGCTTATAACCACCTTTTTTGTATTCGGACAGCAGTTCTTTATATTTTGGGTCATTGACCAGAATTTCATGAGCATTCGCAACCATTGACCTGAATTTATACATACGAAACGACCTACCACCTTCACCAATCCTTGGAGGAGTATCTGCTAAAAGTGGTCCTTTAGAATTGAGACGGATTGCAATTGCAGTCAAAAGAATCACCGGGGAGAAAAAAATGAGAGCGACTATTGAAATAAGAATATCAAGCAGACGTTTTGAGACATCATACAGCATAGTTATGTTAAGGATTCATGTTCTGTGCCTGATAAACTTTCAACAAGTTTTTTTATTTTAGGTACTGAGTCTTTTGGACAAACAAGAACAACATCTTGTGTGTTTATTATCAGATAAGCAGAAAGGTCGATTCCCACCACGAGCTGGCTGGTATAGTTAAAAACAAGACTATCTGTAGAATCCTCAACCATAACCTTTCCTTTTGTCACATTCTCATCTTGGGTTTCTGAGAGTGCCTCTTTTAACGCTTCCCATGCACCAATATCGCTCCACCCGATATCAACCGACAGCACTCTTCCCATACTTGTATCCATCTTCTCTAAGATGGCATTGTCAAAAGAGATTTTTTCAATTGTTGGATAGATGGAAGCAAGCGTGCTTTCATATTCCGGCATATCGATACTATCGTGAATTTGTCTCAGCTGTCCGAAGAGATCAGGGGCATATCGCTCAAATAGTGACCACAAGAACCGGGGAGTCGTTACGAAGTATCCTAGATTCCAGGAATGGTGACCATCTGTGACAAAACGCTCTGCAACTGAAAGGTGTGGTCTATATTTAAATCCGGTGAATGAATACACAGGTGTATCCCCGGCTCTTCCTATCTCATCCCCAAACTCTATATATCCTAAATTCTGATTTGCAAACCGGGGCTTTTGACCAACAAAAACGATGACATCCCGCTCATTATTCACTACCTCTTCAGCGCTTCTCAAAGCTCTTCTAAAGGCCTCTTCATCTTTAACCAAATGGTCGCTTCCCCATAGTATTGCAAATGGTTCATCCGGAAATTTACGGGCAAAAAGCGCAGTAACGAGTCCGACAGCAGGACCGACATCCCGCATCTCAGGCTCTACCAGAATGTTCTCATGGGGAAGTTGAGGTAATTGTTCACGGACAGTCTCTTCATAATGCTTTCCGGTCGAAATATAGATATCCTCCCAAGAAAATTCAGGGAATAACTTTTGAACAGCTATCTGAAGCATTGACTGGTCGCCTACAATTTTTTCGAATTGCTTTGGTGTGTGCTTTCTAGATAGCGGCCACAACCTTGTTCCGACTCCTCCTGCAAAAATTACTACTTTCATATATATTTATTACTCTTCAATAACGACATGAATGACGACTTAAATTTCTTCTCCGAAAAATAACGTCCATTCTTTCTACAATCACTACCATTATAACGGCTGTCTTTGAAATTTATCAAGACTTGAGAAAGCGAAGATACCGTCTGCTTATTAAAGAATACACCTGTAACACCCTCTTTAACAATCTCAAGTGCCCCACCAGCCCTGTAAGCAACGACGGGTTTTCCCGCCAATTGCACTTCAACCATAGTAATTCCGAAATCTTCCTCACCAGGAAAAAGAAGCGCTCTGCAGTTCCTGTAATAATACAGCAGTTCTTCATCCGTTACCTTTCCTTTAAATTCGACCGTATCCCCTGCTATTGCAGACAACTTCTCAAATTCATTTCCTTCTCCAATTACAATGAGATTTAATTTCAGTTTTGTACATGATTTAACCGCTAAATCTATCTTTTTATAATCAACAAGCCGAGATACTACCAAAAAATAATTCTTTTTATCTTGCTTTACCCTACTCCGAATTTTCTTGCTAAAAAGCCTGTCTGAAGGAGGATATATGACCACGCTCTCTCTTTTGTAATATTTTAATATCCTTTTTTGTACCGTTTTTGAAATCGCAACAAACATATCCGGTCTTGTTGAGGACGCAAGATCCCACTTTTTCAGGTACCAAATAAGCGGGTATGCCAAAAATTTCAGAACAGGATCTTTAAAATATTGATCATAACCACTCCATAAATATCTTGTTGGAGTAAGACAAATACAAACATGAGGCACAGTTGGTGGAACAATTATTCCCTTTGCCGCTTCACTTGTAACGCTTATTACAAGATCAAAATTGGAAAAATCAAAGGACTCGAATGCAAATGGCATAAGATACGGAATAAGCTCATGTCTTTTATTAAGAAATGGTATTTTCTGCAGATAGGAGGTTTTTACGGTGAATTTCTCGGCCCAAGGGGTATTTTTCTTATTATAGATAGAAGTAAAAAGTATGGGTTTTTTAAATAATTCGCTTAATGATTCAAGAACTCGCTCGGCTCCGCCAATCTTATTAACTCTGTCGTACACTATTGCAACTTTCATATATTTTTAATGTTTTTGTGACCGCATCATTCCAGGAAAATTTTTTACTCTGTGCCAATCCCTTTTTAATGAGGCTATTTCTTAAAGACTCGTCTTGTAAGACTTTTTGTATCTGTTGATTCAAATCCTGACCATCTTTCGGATCGAAGTACAAGACCGCATCATCACCCACCTCAACAAGAGCACTTGTTCTGGCACAAACTACGGGGCAGGAAAGACTCATTGCTTCCAAAATAGGCAGTCCGAATCCTTCCATTAGAGAAGGGGATACAACTAACTTCGCATTAGTATAATAATCGAAAAGTGACTGATCATCAATATCGTGAAGAAAGAAAACATCGGAAAAATTATTTTCCATCCTCTCGTAAAAAAAATCTTTTCTTCCAATGCATACCAGATCTATATCAATTTCTTTACGCAGTTGCAAATAAGAAGACAGCAGTACTTTCAGATTCTTGTGAGGATAAGCATTTCCAACATATAGAATGTAGTTTTTTGAGACGAGGTTTGATTTTGAGGATCCGCTTTTTATAATTGGATCAAATCCTTCATACACTAGCTCTAATTTTTCTTTCTTCGCTTTATAGTGATCTATCAATTCATCCTTTGTAGCCAGGGTCGGAACAATTATTTTTTTGGCATTCTTAACTGCTGACTTTGTTATCTGTTTGTATGCCAGATATTTGGCGTAATATACCGGTAACGCGTGTGAGCTTGAAACTCCTGTCGGATAATGATCAATTATAAGATCGTGTATGGTTATAACAAACGGACCGTTATAAAAAACCGGATAGGAAAAATACGGAAAATGGACAAGATCAAGATTTTGACGTTCAAGTATCTCTTTGAATTTCCATTGTTCTGAAATAGTGTGCCACCTCACATCAGCCTCTACTTTCTTGAAATTTGGATTGTGAAATTCTATTTCCCTGTAAGCTTTAGAATTAAGAAATATAGTGAATGTGTGAGTGGTTTTTTTATTTTCAAGACCTCTAACAATATTTCTGACGTAGCGGCCTACACCGCTTTCGTACCACAATCGTGCATCAATTCCTATGTTCATAATAGTATATTAACGAGTTAGAAGGTTAAAATGTTAACGCATTAACACGTTAACTAATGAACCCGTAAACTACGCTGTTAACTTCTTGAGCTTGATTCCAAGCTTTACAAATCCAGTTACAATCGGGTTGTATTTATCCTTGTAATGCTTGTCATAAAATATTTCCATGGCGCGAAATCTATGATATGTCGCAAGCTTTTTTGTTTTGTCAGACGCCTTAGTTATATCTTTTGACACCTTCTTAATTCCGCTTGAAAC
>CAZDED010000022.1:0-4758 GCA_964504535.1 uncultured Gammaproteobacteria bacterium | reverse complement strand
TCAAAATGGTAATATATCCCAGTATGAGTGTCGTAGATGATATTAAGATCGTCAAATCAAAAAGAAGTTCAATTTCTATTCGCATCTTGCCAGATGGGACTATCGAAGTAAGGGCGCCAAAGTACGTCCCCGAATTTGCCATCAAAGCATTTGTCAAAAGCAAAACCGACTGGATAGAGAAGCGTTTGGAAACTGACAAAAAACACAAACCACAAACTAAAAAGTTTGTAAATGGAGAAATGTTGTTGTATCTCGGGCATGAATACGAATTGCTTCTCGGTCCTTATGTGGCGATCCAAACAAACGGCGAAAAGCTTCATTTTCCATTAGGTATGGTTTCTCGGGGAAAATATCACATCGAAAAATGGTATGAGAGTGAGGCAAAGTCTCTTATTAAAAGATTGGTAGAAGAATATTCCAAAAAAATGGACTTGCCATATAAATCCATTTCTTTTTCTGACACGAAATCAAAATGGGGATCATGCACATCAGACAACAGATTACAATTCAACTGGAGACTTATCATGGCACCACTGCTTGTAATTCGTTACGTTGTGATTCACGAATTGGTCCACACAATTCACAAAGATCATCAGACAATCTTTTGGAATAAAGTCAGACAAGTTAACCCATCCTATAAGCAGCAGATAAAATGGCTAAAAACTAACGGAGAAAAATTGCAGAACATTTAAATCATGGTATTATAAACAGATGAAAAAATCCCAGTGTCCTATTTGCGATTCTTATGACACGTATCAATGGTATAAGGCAAATGCGAATGTAAAAAAACTTTCATTCACTTACGAATTCAGTCCTACCGCTAAAAAAACTTTCAGAGTTGTCAGGTGCAATAATTGCAGTCATGTCTTTTGTGATCCATTACCAAAAGACATGTATAAATATTACGAAGACGTTGTAGATGAGAAATATTTGACGCAACGGGACGATAGGTTGGCCACCGCAAAAAAAATAATTTCAGAGATCTCCAAATACAAAAGAAAAGGAAAGATTTTGGATATCGGGTGTGCTACGGGCGACTTTTTGGAAGTTGCTAAAAAGAACGGGTTTGAGACCTATGGATTAGAACTTTCAAAATGGTCTGTTAAAATTGCTCGCGATAAGGGTTTAACTGTTTTTCGTGAGAGCATTAAAACTCATGCAAAAAAAAATGCAGGCAAATATGACATCGTGACTTTGTGGGGAGTTATTGAGCATTTTGAAAATCCTAAAGAAGAGTTGGAGCATATCAATAAATTGCTAAAACCTGGTGGGATCATTGTTCTTTGGACCGGGGATGTTGATAGCATTACAAGTTATCTCATGGGACGTAATTGGTGGTATTGGTTGGGTCAGCATATACAATATTTTACGAGAAGAAGTTTGTATCTATTGGGAAAGAAAACTGGCTTTACACAAGTATTTTCAAAGACATATCCTCAGGCAGCAACATACGTAAGACTTGAGAATTCTATGGCACGTTATAAAAAGAAAAGATTAATTCTTCTTTTCTTTAGACTTGTTTTTTCTATTCGTCCTACGTGGTTTTTGTACCTTCCTGGAGAGATTTTTTGGATGGCCAAAAAAACTAATACAAAGAAGAAGAATTAAAGTAGCAAATATTGTACCTCCGACAACTTTTAGTAACTTGTAGGCTGGAATGTCTTTATATTCAAATACTAAGTAGTGCATCCCTTTTTGTAATCTTCCTGTTATGACACCTCTGTTACCAGGATAAATAGGCATCTGTTTTCCATAATCAGTAAGTCGCCACCCCGGGTACCATAAAGTATTTTCCCGAAATACTGTTGGTTTTTCTATATCTACAAGATAAGAATGCCGGGTTGTAGTTCTTTCTATTTCATGAACAAAATCCTGATTGTTAGTTACTTCTAAATGGGTGTTGGGAATTTTATCAAACCAAAATTGGTTATTGTCTGCCCATCTCGTATTTGCAAAATACACCCCGGGTCCTTCTAGAAAGTTTGTGGCAAGTGGGGCATTTTGCACGAGCTCTGAATCACCCATTGTTGGTATGACTCGTCTATGACCCCAGTTGAGGATAGTTGAGAAAACAGTAATAAATAGAATCGCGTATAAAAAGATCCTCGTTTTTCTTTTCTTTAAAAGCGACAACGCAACATAACCTCCTATAAATGAGGTGCAAATTGCAATTGGCAAAAGAAGTCTATCTGACAACATCCAAAGCATTTTAAAGTTGTTCCAGATAAAGTTTGATAAAGGATTCATCAAAAATATGAAGACTAGAAGTGTGACAAGCCAGGTTGTCAATTGAAGGTTGCGTTTTTTTATAGCGATGACAACAAGTAAAAGGTGAGTGTATCCTATCGGGGGTGTAAGTTCTCCCTTCGGACCCTGAAAAAGGAGACCGTATTTATACTGAGAATAAAACAGCTGGTAAAAAGGACCGAATGAATGGGCTTGTGAGACGGGAGGATACATTATAGGAAGGTAAAGAATGAATGGAAGCCATATATACAGAGATGCGATAAGACCAATTGTTATTGCCAAATACAATGCAATCAATGTTTTTGCCTTATCTTTGATCCCTCCAAGGGTCAGTGCAAAAATAAGAACCAGTACATGCACAGTTGTAGATACCATGGGGTGCGCCATGGATAGAAGAAGAGTTGTGAGACAAACAAGCAATAGATGTTTAAATTTCTTTTCCTGCATAAAGGAAGTGACAAAATAGAACATAAGAGGGGAAAGCATAAGTAGTGTCATCTCACCGGGTGTTGCCCTGAAATGGAAATTGATTATGTGATAGGGAGCAAAAAGGTATAAAGTAGCACTAGCAAATGCTGCAAGTTCATTCTTTAGAATTCTTCGGATTGCCAAAAACATAAAAATTCCTGAAAAGACAAAAGTTGATCCAAGCATAAGTTTCATGCTCGTCACAAAGCTAAATCCTAAAAAATGAAATAGACTGACAATGTAATAAGGAAGAGAATAATTAAAGATAAATATCGGATTTCCATAAGTTCCGTTGATGTGTGCTGCCCAGGATGGCATTAAATTTCCTTCGCGAAGAGAATCATAGAATGACATGATCCTATAGATGTGAAGGTTAAAGTCTCCACTCTCATACGTTCCTAATCTGAAGAGACTGACTGTAGGAACAAGAGAGACAAGAATTAAAAAAACCAGAAGGGGAAGCTTTCTTTTTGGATAGATATACGAGTGGGAAAATACTACCAGAATCAAAAGGATTGATGTGACTAGACTTACTATGACTGTTTGGTAACTTTGATGAAAGATTGATTGCAATGCAATTCCACATGCGAACGGAATCAATAGATACCAATAGCCAATTATTTCTTGAATTCTGCCCATTAACTTTGTTTTTTTGTCAGCTCTTTTAACTTCTCTACTTCTCGTCCCGTAAGTTCTCTGTATTCACCGACTTTTAAGGTTCCCAATTCCAGATTGCCGAAACGAATTCTTTGTAGATCAACAAGTGGCCATTTAACAGCTTCGCACATGCGTCTTATTTGTCTTTTTTTACCCTCAAATATCGTCATTTCCAGTATTGTAGCGTCTTTTCTTCTCTGGATGACAACTATTTTTGCGGGTTGCGTGAGCCCGTCTTCCAATTCAATTCCTTCTCCAAGTTTTTTAATTTGTGGAGGGCTGACCGGACCTTTAATTGTGAGTTGGTAGATTTTTCCGATATGGTATCTGGGGTGGATTAGACTATTGGTCAACTCACCATCGTTTGTAAGAATTAGTAGTCCATGAGTATCTCGGTCAAGTCTTCCAACAGGATAAATCCGCTCAGTTGTTTTTATAAGAGACACTACATTTTTTCGACCGAATTCATCTGCGCTCGTTGAAACAATTCCCTTTGGTTTGTTGAGAAGGTAGTAAACTTTATGTGGTTTTTTAAGAGCTGTTCCGTTGATCTTTATCTCGGCATTAGACGCAATCCTTTCTCCATGCTCAACAATTCTTTTGCCATTGGCAGTAATTGAATTGTTGGTAAGATACGTCTGTACGCCCCGTCTTGAAGTAAGACCGAGTGATGAAAGTAGTTTGTCTGCTCTAATTGTGCTTTTTTTCATAGTTACCCTGTTATTTTTGGTGCAAATGAGATTTTATGGATGCCATATGCAATACCAAATGAGAGCAACGTCACAACAACAAAAAATAGTGGTGTGAACCATATTTGAGTTGTCAACCCATTGCCGTTAGTTTCCAACAATTTATAGAAAAAGTTTTTCCATATATGGTCTAGCACAAAGACATGTATAAAAAACACGAAAAATGACAGTTTTGACAAAGCGATGAACTGCTTTCTCATGAATTGAGTCTTTTCTAAAATGTAGTAAAGAGATGACGTGAAAACTAAGGTATACAGATAATTTAGCGGACTATACTGGTTGTAGATATATCCTGAAGTATGCCTTCCTAAAGAAATTGCTCTCACATGAACAAATATGAGAGAGGAGAGAAAGACGGTGAGTGCGATAAATACTTGCGCGTTGTTTTTGACGAATACGTATATTTTCTCCTTATGGTGACTTGCTACCATTCCATAAACAAACATCGTTACGGTAAGTAGTGCAACACGCAGATCATAATGAATAGGTAGTTGTCTGAAATAGTAATCATAGGATACTAGTGCGATCTGGATAATGGTTATGAAAAGCAGGGTAGATGGTTTTTTCAGAACATTGATCTTTGAGTGTAAGAATGGGAATGCAAGGTAAAAAAGAATGAGTGTCGGGATGAAATATA
>CAZDED010000021.1:0-4887 GCA_964504535.1 uncultured Gammaproteobacteria bacterium | reverse complement strand
ATCCCCGCGTTCTTACGACAAAAAAACTAAATTTTTTCTCTTCATGGATTTAATTCTCTCTATGACTGTAAAGCAGTGATTTGTAACCTCAATTGTTCCTTAGTATAATTTAATCATGGCGAAGAAACGAGAAATAGTTCCAGGTGGAGTAGACGAATATATTGAGAATCAACCTGTTGAAGTTCAAGATAAACTCAAAGCTATAAGGGCTACAATTAGGCACGTTGTTCCCGATGCCATAGAAACACTAAGTTATTTTCAGTTTCCTGGCTATCACTATGAAGGTGATTACTACTATAACGGAATGTTTGCCTGGTTTAGCTATAAAAAACCATATATTCGGTTACATATTTATCCTGAAGTTATAGTAAATAACAAAAGCAAACTTAGTGAATATAAGCTAGGGGCAGGAGATATTAGTTGTCTGGAAGACAAGCAAATTCCGGAAAACTTAGTAAAAAAGCTCGTCAAAGAGAGTCTCCAAGCTATGAAAGATAGACCCAAATCAGGAAAATAACTCCAATAAGGATTCCTATCTATAGGATCCCCGCAATTCTACAAGAAAAGTATTAATTACTTGACAGCATTTACAATCTGTACTAACATGGTTATAATAAAAGGAATATGATGCAAAAATTAATCACGGTTGGAAATTCCAAAGCATTAACTATCTCAAAGCAAATTCTTGAGCAGGTGGGAAATGTTGATATAGCAAAAGTACAATTTGAAGCTTCAAAAAAGAGACTAATTATAGACTTTAGCCCTCAGGAAGTTGTTGATTCAGTGATAGATCCTGAAGTGTATGCTGTTGCAAAGAGTTTACTCAAAAGATACAGCAAGGCTTTTGCTGATCTTGCAAACAAATAAAACCCCGAATGCATGAGATATTTAACAGTTGCAGATGTGCTACTTCTTCATAGTCTTGCAATAGATAATTTTGGAGGATCACACGGTCTCCGCGATCTTAGTCTTTTAGAATCGGCTGTTGGACGACCTCAGGCGACTTATGGTAAACAAGATTTATATCCAACTCTTTTTTTAAAGGCAGCTGCTCTTGTTCACTCTCTACTCTTAAATCACCAGTTTGTTGATGGAAACAAAAGAACGGCGATGTTTTCGGCAATGGAATTTATAGAGTTGAATGGTTATGAATTTGTAGCAAAACAAGAAGAGGTTGTCTCATCAGCTCTATGGATTGAAAATGACAAACCAGAAATTGAAGCGATTGCAGATTGGCTAGAAAATAACTCAAGAAAAGTTACCGGCTAAGTAGTTCCAGATTAAATTCACCGAAATTCAATGTTGACATCATGTTGTTGTGTGTACTAATATATCCCTTATAGGGGGATATGGCATATAGACCGAAAGACACCCACGAAAGAATTACACACAGACTAAAAATAGCTCGAGGGCATTTAGATAAAGTCATCAAAATGATGGATGAGGATGCGTATTGCATCGATGTCATGCACCAGATGCAAGCTGTTGAATCAGGGCTTAAAGAAACCGGAAACCTTTTACTTGAAAATCATCTTAAATGCTGTGTTTCAGATGCGATAAAAAGCGGCAACGCCGATGAGTCGATTGCTGAGATCATGCAAGTTTTCAAAAAGAAGGGATAAATTATGCCGGAGATTAAGAAAATATATGACGTGAAAGGGATGCATTGTGCTTCATGCGTCAGAGTTATTGAGAGAAAACTTAAGAAAGTTGAAGGAGTACTTGACGCAAATGTTAATTTAGCAACAAACAAGGCAGCAGTTATGTCTCATGAGCATATACCTGATGAGCATCTAGCATCTTCTCTCAAAGACACCAGTTACGAACTTGTGGTTGAAGAAAAAAAGATGGGAGGACATGATCATATGGCGGATATGAAAAACGATAGCCTAAAGAAAAACACTATCATCTCTCTTGTGATGATAAGTATCAGCGCAATTATTATGATCTGGGAGTTAACATTCCCCATGAGTTACACCATTTCAGAGTTTTTCCATCACCTTCTTCCCCTTATGGCTACATTTATGATGTTTGTTGTTGGTAGAACGTACCTTTCTGGACTTTGGAGATTTATAAAATACAGAAGAGCTGATATGGATTCTTTGGTCGGAATAGGAACTTTAGTTGCTTATCTTTACAGTTTTATCATTACAGCTTTTGAAATGCCTCTTAGGTCATATCTCAACACAGAACACACCTATTATGATGTCGTCATTATCGTGATAGGACTTATAACGCTAGGAAAATTTCTTGAGGCACGTGCAAAATCGCACACATCCGACGCCATCAAGAAATTAGTTAACCTTCAGGCAAAGACTGCTCGGGTGATACGAGATGGTAAAGAATTTGATGTGCCAATTGAGGAAGTGAAGATTGACGATGTAATACGGGTTAGACCTGGTGAAAAAATTCCTGTTGATGGAATAATTATTGAAGGGGAATCATCTGTTGATGAGTCAATGATAACCGGTGAGAGTATTCCTGTTGATAAAGAGGTAGACGCGCTCGTTATTGGGGCAACCATGAATAAGTCTGGAAGTTTTTTGATGAAAGCAGCAAAAGTAGGAGAGGACACTATGCTTTCTCAGATAGTGAAATTAGTAGAAGATGCTCAGGGTTCAAAGTCTCCGATTCAAAGGATGACAGACACAGTTTCTTCTTACTTTGTGCCAGTGGTTCTTATTATTTCTGTTCTGACATTTTTAGGTTGGGTAGTTCTAACCGGCAGTTTTGTAAATGGGTTAGTGAGTATGATTGCGGTTTTGGTGATTGCTTGTCCTTGTGCGATGGGGCTTGCTACTCCAACAGCGATAATGGTTGGTACTGGACTTGGAGCAGAGCGTGGAATACTTATAAAAGACGCCACCAGTCTTGAGATAGCACACAAAATCGACACAATTGTCTTTGATAAGACAGGTACTTTAACAAATGGGATGCCAGTGGTTACTGATATTGTTCCTGTTGGGAACATAACTAAAGATGAGATATTGAGATTGTCATCTTCTCTTGAGAAAGGATCTGAGCATTCACTGGCCGAAGCAATCACGAAAAAGGGAGAAGATGAAAATATTAAGACTTTAAATGTCTCAAAATTTAAAGCAGTCACAGGACACGGAGTTGAGGGAATTATTGACAACAAGCAAGTATATTTTGGAAATAGAGGTCTAATGAAGAAAGAGAAAATTTCGATTGAGCAGTTCATAGACCGGATAGAAAAACTTGAGGCAATAGGAAAGACTGTAATGCTTCTTGCCGTTGATAAAAATTTAGTAGGACTTGTTGCAGTTTCGGACACTATTAAAGAATCTGCAAAAGAGGCAGTTATCATGCTTAAAAAGAAGGGTATAGAGGTTGTAATGATAACAGGGGACAACACACGTACCGCAAATGCTATTGCTTTAGCTCTTGGTATCGAAAGAGTTTTGGCCGAAGTGTTGCCTGATCAAAAAGAAGCAGAAGTGCGAAAGATTCAGGAGGAAGGTAAAGTTGTTGCGATGGTAGGGGATGGGATAAATGACGCACCCGCACTTGCCACTTCAGACATAGGGATTGCTATGGGTACAGGAACTGACGTTGCTATAGAGGCAGCCGATATAACCCTTATCAATAAAGATCTTAAGTCTGTTGTTTCTGCTATCGAGTTATCCAGAAAAACGATGAGTACCATAAAACAAAACCTTTTCTGGGCTTTTGGATACAACATTTTACTAATCCCTGTTGCCATGGGAGTTCTATACCCATTCTGGGGTATACTTTTGAGTCCGATATTTGCGTCTTTTGCAATGGCTGCAAGTTCAGTATCTGTAGTAAGTAATTCACTTTTACTAAAAAGAGTTAAAATATAAATATGAATCTTTGGGTAATATTTTTGACAGGGTTAACGGTTGGAGGGTTGACGTGTCTTGCTGTTCAGGGCGGTCTACTTGCTTCAGTGATCGCAGCAAAAGAAGAAAAAAAAGACACAATCTTTCCGACAGTAGCTTTTCTTTTGGCAAAACTGGTAGTCTACACTGCTTTAGGATTTGTACTTGGGGCATTTGGTGGCGCAATAGGTATAAGTGAATCGATGCAAATAGTGATGCAATTGATCGCTGGGCTTTATATGATTGCAGTAGCCCTCAACCTTTTAGAGGTTCATCCCATATTTAGATACGCTGTGATTCAGCCACCCAAATTTTTGACAAGACGGGTAAGAAATCAGTCTAAAAGCAAGAACTTATTTGCGCCAGCACTTTTGGGAGCAATGACTATTTTTATTCCCTGCGGAACTACTCTGGCAATGGAGGCATTGGCTATCAGTAGTGCAAATGCGCTTTTGGGTGGAGCGATAATGGCAACATTTATTCTAGGAACGAGCCCACTATTTTTTGGTGTTGGATGGATCACAAGTATTTTGGGAGATAAATACAGGACACGATTCTTAAAGATTGCAGCAATTGCCGTAATTTATTTGGGTCTTACTTCAATAAATGGTGCACTTTCTGCCGGTGGTTTCTACTCCAACTTTAATTTACAGTCTAGGACTAATGACAAAAAATACAGTGAGGCTCCCATTTCCCAATCTGTTGTAATAAATGTCTTTTCGAATGGATATTCTCCTAACTATGTTAAGGTCAAAAAAGACTCGCCTGTTACAGTAACGCTTGTTGGAAAGGATGCTTATAGCTGCGCTTCTGCGTTTAGAATTCCTTCCCTTGGGGTCAGTAAAAATCTCCTGCCTAACGAGTCGTATACATTTACTTTTACGCCTACAAAAGTTGGGAATATTCCATTCACCTGCTCAATGGGAATGTATAATGGTGTAATTGAGGTTATCTAATATATGAAAAAAATAAAATTACAAATAACTGGTATGCACTGCACCGCATGTGTAATGAATATTGACGG
>CAZDED010000020.1:0-6032 GCA_964504535.1 uncultured Gammaproteobacteria bacterium | reverse complement strand
TCAGCCTGTTGGTCGAGTAAATATATCTGAAATTAAAATAACAGACGAAATTATCCTGTATACAGGATACAATTTAAAAACTAAAAAGTGGACTGTAAGCTCCCAGGTAATAACTACTAACTCAACTGGATCAGCAAGTATTTTGCCTCGAAATAGATGATATGTACTATATCAAAAGCATAATTGTTGTAATTTTTATAGTTATATTTTTTGGATTTATTGCTTCTAACAACGTATTTGCTGATTATTCAAATCTCCCTACATCGGAACAAGTTCAGGTTGGTGATGTCATTTATATAGATGGTATTCCTTATGTTGTAACTGAAGAATACACCTATGATACAGGAAAAGGAGGGGGTGGCGATGCTCTTCACACGGTGTATGGCACTCAGGGAGATGGTACGATAGACGTAAATGATATTAACGAGTTCGATGGTGGGACAGGATTCGGATATATTCTCTCACCAATTGATATGTCTGACTACTATTACTGTGAAGCAAACCCATCGGCTTGTGTTGGAGGGGGGGCATCAGAAACTCCTGTTTTATCAGGACGGGCATTTCTAGACTATAACAAGAATAATATATATGATGGAACAGATGTCTCTCTCCCTTACTCAGGTCAGGTACAAATGGGTAGCATAAGTTCCGGAGGTATTTCTACGGCTATAATTGGAGGAGTAGGTATGTACGGATTTTATCAAAGCCTTCCTCCTGCGGATATTTTTACTTATATGGTAGGTGGACAAATTGCGACATCAAATCCGTATGGGTATAGATTTTTAGGATGGGATGCTGTGGCTCCTGATCCTAATTCTCCTCCTGGTCCTTTTGGAACCACCTTTATTCATACCTTTTATCCCAACAACCCTTCTACAATCGCTAACATTAAACATCCAGGTGTCCCATCTGGTCTTACAGGAACTTCTACTCAGGTAGATCTGATATTTGAAGCTCCGAATAGCATCTCTGGAAGAGTTTGGTATGATAAGAATGGAAGTGGATCATTTGATGATGCTGGTTGGTGTCAACCTACAACTTCAAACAACAGTTGTAGCGCATGTTATTTCTCCTCAGCTCCCTTAAACCAACCGGCTGGCTGTAATATAGTTTACTCCCAATACGCACCAACCGGAACTTATCTACAGGTAGTTCCGTCAGAGCGAATGGCCACAGGGACTTGGACTGCTGCAGATACAGCATTTCTTCAGTCTGCTGGCTTTAGCCCCACAAACACAAATGGAAATTTTACGGTAAACAGCACAAATACCTCACTTAATGCCAATACCCCAAGCGGCAACTTCTTTTTTCAGAAATATCCGGGAACATATACTCTTGCCATGAAGCTTCCAACAGGGTACATACTGAAAGGAGTATCAGGGAACACAAATCCTAGAACGGTAACTCTTCCCACCACTGCCGCAAATGGAAATGCAGAAAACGTCAATTTTGAACTTATGCTGGATCCTCTTCCACCTGCCTGTGTAGGAGGCTTGAGTATGGTACCAGTTTCTCCTGTAAATCCAGGTGAAAGTACGACACTCTCCGTCACCACTTGTACAAATGTAGAGGATCCTAATGATGGAGTTCCACCGCCTCCCTTCAATTGGAATCCAGACACAGGAGGAAACAATCCACCACCCACGATAAGTGGTCAGACAGATACTCCTACTGGTTCAACTACGACCTGGACTGCTCCTGCATGCCCAGCAGTTCAAACAGTATATTCCCCAAGCGTAGCGGTTACAGGCAGTGGAGGAACAATCAACTACAACACTTCAATAACAGTACCGGCAACTGTAGGGGTAACAGCCAATGTCAGATCAGTCTCAAGTGTTGGTGCATGCACATCTTCATCGGGGGTGGCATATAATAATGGATCAACCGGGGCAACACTCAACCTCTCGGGGGGTGGAGGAGCAATTAATCAAAATCAGACAACCAATGGAGTATCTGGCCAAGCATTATTTTCCTGTCTGCCACAAGGGAATTATCAGTTATCACTCCAGGTTCCGGCAGGGTATAGCGTGGTAGGAACCGATGTTACGCCAGCGGTCGAGTCATTAATTGGAGGTAATGGATTGTCATTTGCTACAGGAACAAATAGCCAGACAGCTACTTTTTGTATTGCACCATTTGACCCGTGGTTTCAGACAAATCAGGGGGATGTGAGGTTTCTAAACCTCTCAAATCCGGTTCCATCAGGACTGTATGGATCGACGGATGCTACATATCCCGGAATTTTCTATTCATCAAATATTAATGCCGATTTTGGAAATGGTGCTGCTTCTGTCAGAAATTGGGTCATTAACAATGAATATTCTTACAATTCAGATACAGAAAATAGAAACGGAGGCATGTCATACGACTTCTATAAGTCAAAAACGAAGCAGGATGGGGTTGCCATAACACCGATTTCATCTGGAACTTTTGATCAGACTCAAATTGTTGGAAGTGGGGTATATGAGGCGCCAAGCGATCTTAATATAAATCTATATACACACGTCAATGGAAGGCGGGTAGTTATTCTTGTCAATGGAAACGTGACGATTAATGCAAGCACTATATCTATACTTCAAAATCAAGGGATATTCATAGTCGCTGCAAAAGGAAATATAACGATAGCAAAGACCATTGGTACATCAACGCTTTCATCAACAGCAAGTAGTATCGATGGGTATTATTCAGCCCAGGGGAGCATAATATTGGATGGAGATACATGTATCGATGGCACAACTTCGGATTTGAGGCTTAATATTGGTGGGGCACTCATAGCAAATAGTTTGAAACCTTTTTCTACAACCGGTAGCGGGGTGATTCAAAATAATAGAAGTCTTTGCACCAACAATCTCCTATACCCATCTTTATATATTGGTTCACGTCCTGATTTTCTTACTCAACTGACGGATTTTTATAAGACTTCATACACCAAGTGGCAGGAGGTTAACCCGTAGGGTTGACTAGGTTCTAGGGTTCAGGTTCTAGGGGCTAGTGAAAAGTGAATATGCCAGAGATTAAGTCATATAAAGACCTTATTGTATGGAAAAAATCAATTGTCCTTGTAAAAGAAACATATAAAATTACAAGTTCTTTTCCAAAGTCAGAATCCTACAGTTTGGTTGACCAAATGCGTAGAGCAGCGGTTTCAATACCCTCAAATATTGCTGAGGGGTATGGAAGAAAAACTAGAAAGGATTATGGTCAGTTTTGTTCTATAGCCTATGGATCACTTTTAGAACTTGAAACCCAAATTGAAATAGCAAAAGAGTTGAAGTTTGTAACTAAAGAAACGATAGAGTTGGAAGAAAGTTTGATTGGTGAAGTCGGACGAATGCTGAACTCGTTGGTTCATAAGCTGAACCCTAGTACCTAACCCCTAGTACCTAACCCCTAGTACCTATTTAACTCCCTCGCGGGAATTGAACTTACTCATAAAGGTATCGATTCCGTGTTCGAGTAGTAGTTCTAAGTTCTTCTGAACATGTTTTATCATATTTCTGACGTCCTTATGCTCACCCTCTGAGAAATGCGATACAACGTAATTACTTACCGTATCATCACTCTTAATCCTTAATTCTTTATTCTTAATTCTTGTCTTGGGATGTCCAATTCCCATGCGGATTCGGGTAAATTTATCAGTCTTAAGGGCTTCAATTACTGACTCTATACCATTGTGTCCAGCGCTTCCGCCACCAAATCTAATTTGAATTTTTCCAAGTGGAAGGTCAAGATCGTCATGGACAATTATGACTTCTTCTGGCTTCACTTTGAAATATTGGGTGAGCAGAGAGAGTGCCATGCCACTGTTATTCATAAAAGTTTGAGGTTTGGCAAGAATAACGGGAAATTCCCCAATCGTGAGTTTTTTTATCTGTGACTTAGTCTTTTTGTTGTCTTCCCAGACTGATTGATCGACTTTTTCGTATTTTTTAAGGAGGTGATCAAGAGTTGCAAAGCCAATATTGTGACGAGTCCCCTCGTATTTTTCTCCAGGGTTTCCGAGTCCAACTAGTATCTTCATAGATTAGGTAATAGTAACTAGATACTAGGTAATAGTCAATGATATGGAATACTTTCTACTACCTATTCACTAGTACCTACTACCTGATTAGACTTTACCTTTACTTTCATTTACGCCCCGGATTTCTTTGTTAGTTACATTTCCCTTAGCATCTATATCATATACATACGCCTCTCCTGTGCCAATTTCAAGCGTAGCTATATCATCTTCAGAGATATTTTCTAAATGTTTTACAAGAGCCCTCAAAGAATTGCCATGTGCTGCAATAATAATGTTTTTACCTTCCTTTAACTGTGGAAGTATTTCAGATTCGAAGTAAGGAAGGACCCGCTCGTATACCATTTTGAGACTCTCACCATTTGGGGGAGGATAGTCCCATGAGCGTCTAATTTTCTGAAATTCTTCTTCTCCCAATTCTTTTTGGATATCCCATTTGTTTTTCTCTGTATAATCCCCATAATCACGCTCATTAAGTGCTTGGTTATTAGTCGTAGGTGGATGTTGATTGATGATCTTTAAAATCTCAGCTAGAGTCTGTTGTGCGCGAATGAGAGCGGATGTATAAGCATAATCAAAATGGATATCTCTCAACTGTTCTCCTGTTGTGTGGGCTTCTTCTATGCCTTTTGGAGCAAGTGGAATATCGCGCCAGCCAGTCCAGAGACCTTTTTCATTCCACTCGGATTTTCCATGACGGACGAGTACTAGTTTTGCCATAAATATAAGGGTTTAGTTGATAGGGTTTAGCGTTTAGTTAGTTAATTATAAACCCTTCTCAATTTCCAATAATCTATTGTATTTTGCGAGGCGCTCGGATCTTGCCATTGACCCTGTTTTGATAAATTCACTAGCACATGCATAGGCAAGATCGGCGATAAAAGAGTCTTCAGTTTCGCCAGAACGGTGTGAAATTGCGGTCTTCCATCCTGCAGCGTGACTCATGTTAATTGCCTTGACAGTTTCTTTAATTGATCCAATTTGGTTTACTTTAACAAGCACTGCATTTGCAGCCTTTTCATCGATGGCGCGGTGAATTCTCTCAGGATTTGTGACAAGTAGGTCATCTCCTATGGTTGTAAATTTGAACTCTTCAGCCATTGCTGTAAATTTCGTCCATGCTTCCCAGTCATCTTCTGAAAACCCGTCTTCAAAAGAGAGAATTTTGTATTCTTGACCGATCTTTTGATAATATTCTACTAACTCACTTGATGTGAGAAGATCTCCAGTCTTTTTCATCTCATACTTTCCATCCTTGTAAAATTCAGTAGAAGCTACATCAAGAGAAATTCTAAAATCAGTTACATTCTCATATCCAGCATTTTTTGCAGCAGCAATAATTGTGTCCATCACCTCTTCGTTAGATGAAAGAAGAGGAGAGTATCCACCCTCATCTCCCAAAAGAGTAGAGAGTTTCTTCTCTTTCAGAATCTTTCCTAGACTATGGAAAATCTCAGCTGCGATTCTGACTGATTCTGAAGGAGTCTTTGTATTTGGAACGACCATAAACTCCTGAATATCAAAATTCCATGAAGCATGTTTACCACCATTTACAATATTGACCAAAAGTTGAGGGAAACCAACCGGTTTTGAATCAAAGAAATATTCGTTCATAAATTTCCAAAGAGGTTGTTTTTTTGCATGCGCAGCTGCTTTTACAACAGCTTGGGAGACTGAAAGGATGGCATTTGCACCTAATTTTGCCTTATTTGGCGTTCCGTCAAGATCAAGCATAATTTGATCTATGCTATTTGGATCTGCTTCCTTGCCAATAATTGCGTCTTTGATGACTGTATTTACGTTCTTAACAGCATTAAGAACTCCTTTGCCCATATATCGAGCATTATCCTCATCCCGAAGTTCTACAGCCTCGTGAGAGCCTGTGGATGCACCAGAAGGAACAGAAGAGGAGTGGGTGGTCCCATCTTCCAGGGTGACAATCGTGCGGACGGTGGGGTTGCCTCTTGAGTCTAGAATTTCAAGAGCAGTAAGATTTGTAATTTTCATATGAGTA
>CAZDED010000019.1:0-7466 GCA_964504535.1 uncultured Gammaproteobacteria bacterium | reverse complement strand
CCGAATTTATGGCTAACTTTAATTGATTTAGGAACTCCACTGACAATTCCTTTTGTAAATTCTGTTCTTGACAATATCTCAAGAGCTTTTTCCGAAAGATTTTTTTCCAAATATGAAGCGTTGTATAGAATTCTAAAAAGGCCAGAGTATCCCTTAACGCTCATAAAATCTTCAGGGGTAGCCTCCGTTGCAGTCTCAACTCCAAGATCTAAGGTAATCCTATCAATTAAAGCAGGCTCTATATTATCTTCTAGTAGTGTTAGCGCTCCATTATCGGAATATATCATCATACGCTCAATAAGTTCATCAATCGTGTAATCCTTTCCTTTTTCAATGGAATTTGTCGGAGTTATGTTTTGATGAAGTAACGGATCTTTGGCTTCATACCTCACCTTCTTTTGCAACAGCTCAGGACTTTTTTCTGATTTCTTGTAATATGCGAGCATAACCGGCAATTTCAAAAGACTTGCTGGAGAAAAAGATTCGTGCTCATTAACACCAAACCAAGGACCGTTATTTAAATCTCTAAAGTAAACCGCCGCAGTAGTTAGCGTGCCACTCTTCTTTTCATCTTCAATAAGTGAGCTTATCTCCTTTTGTAATGGGTTCAAACCGGTCAGCCTCAATGAGTCAGTTCCTGGTTCGCATTCAAGAAGGGGGCTGATGAATTGGTATCCCCCTGCCCTTACTTCATCGAAGCTATCACCTTCCACAGGCTTTTCCTGCCCACCAGTCTTTGGCAGAAAAGAATATTTACCAATTAAAATCCCAATTGCCAAAGCCAAGGTTGTACTTATTAATAGATACCTTACCATACTGTGATAAGGCAAATATAATTCACCATCGACCCTCTGTCAATAAATAATTATGTGAATAAACATTCCTGAAAATCAAAATATTTTTGGCAATATCTGAGCTTGAAGTCAGTTCCTAACTATAGCACTTTTTGCTGCTACAACGTAATCATAAATCATGCGTGACACTTCCCTCATTCTTTGTTGAGCTTGCTGTTCTGATCCATGGGAGATCATACACAATAGATATGGTCTATTTGGAACGTACACTATTCCGCAATCTCTATAGGAATCTTCGTCCATCACTCCTATTTTATGAGCAACGGGAACATCACGAGGAACACCGGCAACTAATTTATCATCAAAATCTGATTCAGTAAGATATGTCAATATCTTTTGAGAATCATCTTTCGTAAGGACAGCTGAGAAATATAATGCCTTCATGATGGAAGCATAATTTTTTGCGTTCAGAATGGCGCCTTGACTTGAAACTTGAATATCTATGTCTAACCCCTGGTAGACGTCATCAAAGTCCTTATCTGTAATTACCGACGCTAATGCTTCCACGGCCGTGTTATCAGACTTCACCAATGCAAGTCTTGCCGCTTCATCCATGCTTATCTCAAATCCCACTCCCTTTTTCCACAAGTCACCAAACCTATTATCAATCATCTCCTCAGTTAATTTAACTGTTAGATCTTCAGTGGAATTTACTCTTTCCTTGTGTCTGAAATACGCCATAACTACTGGCAATTTGAAGAGAGATGCGGCATAAAAATCTCTATTGGAATTAATACCTATCGAAGTACCCGTAGGAAGATACTCGAAGTACATCGCAAAGTTATCCCCTAAGGGGTCTATTTTTGTATGGAGTTGAGTTCTCAAATCCAGAAAATTGAATATAAAATCGTTTTTACGCTCTCTTAAAATACGAGGCGAAAGAAATGGATATTTTGAGATATTCTCTCTGAACTCTCGCGTATTCTGATCGGCTTTTCCCCATAGGTAAACATTGGAGATTAAGCTCACAACCAGTAGAAATGAAATGATAACCCAAGCTTTCTTCATCCTATTATCTGCTGCTGCTCTTCACTGTTATAAATCATTTTATACCTCAGCGCAACAAGATTTAGGGACTGTACCTATATACAATCACGCAATCAGACCATAAATCTTATAACAGATTTATTAAAACGGCATTAATGCCAACAGAATAGAGATACCAATCTAGTATCGGATCGAATTCTCTTTTACAAATAGCAGGCTGGGGCTAACCGTATATTTTACCTACTCTTTCTTTTCCTCAAGAGAATTAATTTACGAAACCTTGCGGCTTTGCATTTCTATATACAGGTGTAAATACTCGTATAACCTGTTCTGAAGTGGTATGTTCTCTTTCAAAAACACCTATCACTTCGTCTCCGATGACAGAGAGCAACAACTCTTCGATTTCAGGGCAGTCTTTCATATTTGATTAGTTATTAGTCGTTAGTTACTAGACAATTGGCTTTTAGTAACAAGAATGTGCGTGGCTTTTGAAGCTGAGAAGTAATACGAAGTACAAAAATTATATTTTTTTTGTTTTCTTACTACTAGCTACTAACTTCTAGCTCCTAACTCCTAATTTCTAGTTGGCGTATGATGCTGACAAGAAATACACAAAGAGCTTTACTTGTTTTCTTAATTTTTTAACTGCTTTTTGCGCCATATTTTTCCACCTCCTCTCAGCCACACGGGCGTGGCATATTACTTTCTCTCTCAGTTGACTATTAAGTAATTGAACTTAATATCGTCGGTTGCTTTTGCATCTACGCCCACGGTAAATGAGCCCTCTTCTTCATCTTTTGCCTCTTTTTGGTCAAGTAAGAATAGGTTCTGGTTTGTTTTGGTCTTCGGGGTTATGAAGATAAATGAATTCTCCTTTACGAGAGGGTTATTTATCTTCATGTGATCAGTTCCACGCTTCAACGTTACAAGCCCTGCAGCGGCCGTAGAATCGACTTCAGTATCTGTGAGTACTGTTGTAGTGCCCTGTGCTAATTGCAAGTCTGTCGTGGCAACTGTGTGGGCGGAAAGCACTCCCGTCACTGCTACGTTCTTCTGGAAGGAAACATCCTCAGCAAAAGCAACTTTTCCATCGGTATCAAAGCGGATAAGTCCCCCCAAGAAGCTAACCGCACCTTGCCTTAGTGACTGGATCTCAAGATCCGCGCCAACCGTATTTATCGCATTCATGCTTAACGTCATATTGTTCCCAACTTGCAGATTGTCTAAGACCGATGCTTGAGCAAATGTTGCAGTATTAAATACTGCAAGATTGGCGACTGTTGTTAATTGACCTTCTCCAGATGAGATGTTGGCCATGGTCAAAAGATTGAGGTTGTCCATCTTCTCAAGTCTTGCGGCAATCGAAGCCATCTGCTCCTGGAATTGATCCTGGTTGTGGGCAAGAAGAGTAATTCTGTCAGAAAAATTGGTCACTGCGCTTCCAGTCGAAATCCGATTTGATAGGGTCTCGATGGAGTTGGTAATGATCTCAAGCCCCTCTATAGACTCGGCTTTTATTTTCTTCGCGATCAGAAGATCAGTTACAATTTGAGGGCTTATAATCTCTTGGGTTGCAGAAACTCTATCCGTATAAATTCCTTGCCCATTATCTTTCTGTGTCTTTAAGAAACCAAGTATTTCCTGTTGCTTACGCGCGTCAGTCCCTTCTGAAAAGTCAATTCCCGCAACGGCCGGTAGTTCTGATTCATTAAGAGTGAATCCGGCATTTGACATAGCTACATTTACCGACTCTCCGTTAAAGTCGACGAGGTTTACAAAAAGCATGAGGGTGCCACATTTAGTAGATACGAAATTACCCATTCCAAGAGCCGGACATGACTCAGCTGTCGACTCATCAAAACTATGAAGAGCACGACCCAATACTCTTCCCCCAACTGTTGCTTTCATGGCGTAGCCAGGAATTGATGCAGAGGTCAATGCGTCACCCTCTTTGATAGGTCCATTTTCAGTACTTACCTTGACTGGTACTCTTCCTACAAGGGCTACTGGATAAGCATCCTCAGTACCATCTCCAGCTACAAATCCAGGATTAGTAGATACGACACCGAGCATATTTGACTGGTACTGACCTGAGGATTTCTTTATATTGTGGTCACCTGATACCCCATCGATACTTACTACCTCACCCTTAGCAAGCGCCTCCTTTGAGGAATAATTTTCAGCAAGATCAGCCCCACCTGTGTAAAATCCACCCTGTATTCCTGAATAAACAGCTCCATATTTATTTACACGGAATA
The DNA here is from genome assembly GCA_964504535.1 of uncultured Gammaproteobacteria bacterium. Taxonomy (GTDB): domain Bacteria; phylum Patescibacteriota; class Microgenomatia; order Levybacterales; family GWA1-39-11; genus JAUSNA01. The sequence continues at coordinate 3,367 of CAZDED010000019.1, read as the reverse complement.
CATTAAGACCATCATTTTTGAGGGTAAGAAAGTCATAAGCGTTATTTATTCGGTACTCAAATACTGTTGGTTGTGAGACTACCAAAGCTGGGTATGCTCCTGTAGATGGCCATGAATCTTTGTAGATGCCATCGTATCCCAAAAATCTTCTGGAGAAATTGATCTGAATCTGTGCCCATTTGTCTCCACTATCTGCAGCAATCGTATCACCCGATCTTGAGACACTATCATATGAGGCAGTCAGCATTGCTTCGCGTGTTGGAGATGTTCTTACTTCAAAGCTTACAAAATCATCCGAGGATTTTTTCCACGACATTGTTGAGCTAGTTGTAAGTGTAGGAGCATAGATCTGACCTGATTGATATTGACCATCTGGATACCAACCTGCATCATACAAGTTAACGATAGCAGATCCAGTAACTTGTCCACCGGCTATAATAACCCATTTTCCATCAGGTCTTTGGAATGTTACAGAACCAGTACCCTGAACAGCAGTTCCTGGCGTAGCCGCATAGTCTATAAGATTTGGCCCCGCAACTGAGGTTCCAGTCGGCCCTCCAACTATAAAAGTTCCACCCCATGGAATGTATATATTTGATCCGTTCCCGTTTCCAGTCTGTGCTTGACCACGTGTTATAAGAAATGTTCCGTCAGCTCTTGGTATAACAACACTTCCACGTCCTACAGCTGCGGTCAAAGTCGCTCCTGCTCCATTAGTATTCGACCATGGATTTATTATTTGAGTTGCAGTTGACTGAGCACCCGTAGTTCCACCTGCTGCCGCAACTGATACCCAATACCCATCCTGTCTTTGGAAAGCGTAAGATCCGCATCCATGTGCACCCGTTTGGGTAGGGCCCGCAGTAAATACTTTAGCAACAGAGTCATATGTCATTGACGTAGTAAGTCCAGCAACAAAAGGAGCAACACCAGGCGCAACCCTATACGTATCTTGCAGTTGTCCAGATAGTGGTATTGCCCAAGAACCACAATTGATGGCAATTGTTGTTGCTGGACCAACAGGAAGAGTAACAGTCGATGGTTTAGTCGGATCGGTATATGGATTGAACAGTGTAGATGTCGTGAGTCCTCCCCCGTGAAGAATAGTATATGTACCATCTTTATTTAGAATTGGTTGGGCCCCAAATCCAGCAACACCTGACAGAGTCGGTCCTGCTACGAATTGTGAGCCTGATGCTGCATTTGGATCATAAATATTTGTAGTTGCTGTTCCATTTCCAAGTACAATAAAGAATTTTCCATTTGGAAGCTTAAGGGCAAATGCTCCTCTACCTGTTGATGCAGTAGGAATGTTTCCAGCGCCAGATTGGGCTGTAAATTGTGATGAGGCAGGATCATACAGGTTCATATTCGCAGATCCTGATGCGATAATTGATATGAGACCCCCTGGACGTTGAATAACTAAAGTCCCATCAGCGGTTGGTGCAAGAAGTGGAGGATGAACACCAATGGAACCGAGGTACATTCCACCATTCGTACTTATTTGAGTCGGACCTGGCACTTTCCCCCAAGGGAGTGTTATCCTGTCAGCCATTGGCTGTACACGTGTGAATGCTGATGATGAAGCTTCAGTCGGATCCTGTATTCCCTGAGAGTCAACAAAATCAAAATTATTGCGGAAGAAAACGGTAGAGTTATCAATCATATAATCATAAAGGGTTGGATCTTGGTAATCCCTGATAATATTCGTCATTCCGTTGCCAACCCATGTCCTTCGCTCATCATAAATTTGCTGTGGAATTGGTCTTGTGAAATTTGCCGTTATACGTATCCATTTATCATTTGCTTCAGCCCGAATAGGATCACCATTTCGGTATATTCTTCTTTCCGTTGCACTGCTAAGTCCACCCTGTGTTGAGGCAGTCTGCACGCTGATTTCAAGGCCAGATTGTGGAAGGTCGGTGGTTGCCGTTGCGCTTGAGGTACCGACAAACAGTGCTTCTGCTCCAGCAGTAAACCACAACGAAGAGCTAGGATTAAGACTATTCGTGTTGATGTCCTCTGACACATAACTTCCGGACATAACAAGCTGAGAGTCATATTTGTTGGTAGTTGTTGATCCCCCCACAAATGTCATCCACGTTCCGTCATGCTTTTGAAGTGAGTGCAGCCCGGCTCCTTGCGTTGAAGTTGCTGTAGCATGAGTTGAATACGTGTTTGTAGCAGGATTGTATATATAAGTATCGGTTGTTCCAGACCCTCTATAAATCAGAAATCTCCTGTCCTGAAGCCTTATAGCGTGAGCTCCATCAGCAAGAGCGCCAGCTGGTCCCACATTTTGGCATGTACCCATGGTGTTAGTAACGGGGTCATACTCAACAGATACACCTGCTTTTGAAAGAATAATATACCTACCGTTTGCAAGCTGGAGTGCAACCGATCCTGCGTTATTTATTTCGCAGTTAGTTGGAAGAACGGGTCCTGCGGTAAAGCTTCCAATACCTGCTGCTCCGTCGAGATTGTACAGTTGCGTATTTGCAGATGCTCCACCTGCAACAATGAGAGCTGTCCCATTCTGACGTGGCAATACTAATGAACCTGCCCCCCATGTCGTACCACCAGCTGTCGGACCAGCTGCAAAGGTGTTTGCAACTGGATTATATACACGGGTAGTTCCAGCAGCAGCACCATGGATTAACAAATATTGTCCATTCTGCCTTCTATATATATTGGTGCCTACACCATTATTTCCGGTAGCCGTTGGGCCAGCAACTCCAGGAACGTTATCATTTGGATCTATAACTGAAGTTGTAGCAACTCCACCTCCATGTACAACAAGGTACTTTCCATCAGGTCGAGGGATTGTAACAGACCCTGCACCAACATTTGCACTCGTTACAGATGTAGCAGTTTGGAATGAATTTGACAACGAGTTGTACAGATATAAGGTGGTAGTTCCTCCTCCTCGGATAACCATGTATCTTCCTGTCGAATTGGTAATCGAGCTTGCTCCTGCTCCAAGCGCACCTGGGGTGACTGGCTGACTAGAAGTTGTTATTGTTCCATCGCTTGATACTGTTCCCTTACTTAAGGAAAGTTCTCCTCCCGTATTATCTAGATTGGAAATTGTTGCGGATGTTGCATTTGCGGTTCTTTGGAAATCAGTATCTGTTGTGTTGTTTCCCGATGTTGTCTTAACGATGTCATTTGAACCTGTTTTGTTGATCGTCAAACCATCTGAAGCATAAATTCCACCAGATTTTGTTATGGTAAATTTAGTTACTCCACTCGAAGAAGCTGTTAAGAAGTCGCCAGTCCCCTTCTGGTCGATAACAAGGCCTGCAAAAGAGGAGTTTGCAGAAATTGAAGCAACAGGTGTTGTTCCTGAATTAATACTGCCAAACAA
>CAZDED010000018.1:0-7467 GCA_964504535.1 uncultured Gammaproteobacteria bacterium | reverse complement strand
GACGCGCTACGTAAAGAGTATAACGTGAAAATTTTGTCTGCAAGCAGTTCAAACTAGGTCAAAATCCCTATAGTCTTGAGGCTGTTGTGAAAACAACTACCGTTGACGAGGAGAATAAAATAATATTACTATAGTGATCTATGCCACTTTCACTAGACAAAACAAACCAAATTTATCAACACATTTTAGACGCTGTAGTTAGTGGCCTTGAGTCAAAAGAGATAGAAGCCTATGAAGCAACTGAAATAGCGGAGTATGTTTTGGACAACGTAGAAAGATTGCAGTCAGAAGTAGAAATAGGTGTTTTTTATAAAGAGCTTGCGGAACTATGGCCATTCCTAGATGTTCTGACGAGTGAACAGGCTACTGAAACTCAGGAAAAAATGGTATCAGAGGCAACAGAGGGAGCGCTTGCTTTACTTCAACACGGAAAAGTAGAGGAGGCAATCTCCATGGCAAAAGCAGTTACTGATTCTTAAGGCGTTTTATTGAAATTGATCTTTATATTTGCACCGTCAAGAGCAAATCCTTCAACCTTCCATCCATTTGAAAGTTGAGCATCGAGGGCAGAGGTTAATTCCGAGTCGAGATTATCAATGTGTGATCTAATATTGCCAACAAGCGGACGATGGAGGAGTGCTGGCTTGATATTCTCATTTTCAACTATTATTTTTCCACTCGCATCTGTTTTGAGGTCTGCTGTAAAACTGGTTCCACCTCCCCGGGCAATAACATTTCCTGTAACTTGGAGGTGATCGCCAACAACCTGAGTAGAAAAGGCATTAATCTTTGCGCCTTGAGGGAGGGAAAGCGAACCCACATATTCCAGAAGGTCTCGTTGGGTCAATTCAAAAGAAGATTGAGAACCAGTCTCGGTAGCAAGAGACGTATTTATTTTACCAAGAAGTGTATCTGGGAACGGATCTACCGGTTCAGGAGTAGTTGGTTTTAGGGGGCGGGCGTTACTGGAGTTGGAGCTACTGGAGCCGTCAGCGGTGTTGTCGTAGTAGTTATAGTTGGTGCTACAGGAGTTGTTGGCGATCCAGTTGTAGTAGCAGTTGTAGGACGACGGAAAGGATTTGTGGGTGACGGAGGGGTGTCTACTCTTTCTGTTATATTATCGAGATCTGTTAATGCACTTCTTGGTAACTTACCAGACTTCACTTGTTGCAACACAACTCCATACTTTTGGTATTGTTTTATCCCTCTGATGAACGCTGAAATATCCGTGATTTCCAAGTCGCCAGTATCATTTATCCTATACTCAACCCCCAGCCATTTCATGGCTTTTTTGAAGGTTGGATTTTCTAAATCTCCGTCCTGATCTTTAAAATAGTTAAGAGTTCTTCCTGCAACAAGAGCGATATCAGATTTAATTTTTTCGACAGTTGCAGGATCATCATAATTTACTGTTATGTGCTCTCCTAAAGCATGACGTCTAATGCTGTCATTTATTACACCCCAATTTCTGTCCCATTGTTCAATTGGAGCAAAGCCAGTATTCCACGCATCTATTGCTCTTCTAGATGAGGTATAGAGTCTGGAAACTCTCGCCCCTGCATATCCTAGTGTTTTTCCTCCACCACGAGCCGCACGAATTGCTTGACCTAAGATTACGTCTTCCGCGCCTGGCATATCATTAATTTGGTACCCCCCAATACCAGCGTAAATGCTACCTTTGAATGCAAAATTAGCGCCACTTGATGGACGATCTCCATGCTTACCATCCCAAATTAGGAGGTTTAGGTATTGGAATAGTCTAGTCCCAGCGTGAATTGCTGGGTATTCTATATATGATTCAGGATCCCAGTCTAATTGTCCAACCATGCCATCTCCCTCTTTCCCATCAAGTTTTTCAATGAAATTCTTGATATAAGTAGGTGCAAGACCTTTAAGGTCTGCGTCATTACTTATAAGAATTAAATCGCTAGCTGTAGGCCCCAATTGTTGATGTCTATAAAGCGCTACATCATTAAGGTACTTTCTAATAACAGCCATTTTAGCTTGTTCTCGAGGAAGCTGTTTGTATATTACTCTCACTGGCATGTCCGGATAATCTCTCTTAAACCTGTCAATTTCGCTCATCGTATTGTCCTGAGTGGTGCCTTCGGGGTGATTTACGAAAAGCATAATTTCATAAGAATTTTTATCAGCCTCTTGGAATGTATAATTTACAAGGCTGTTATAGATATTTGTTCCCTCTTCATGTCCAGCAACAGGAATTCCAATGACGGCCTTAACGGTTGGGGCCATTGGTTGAGGGATAGCTTGCGCGAGGGATCTAATCTCTTCGACATATTCTGGTTTTTGGCGCGCAAAGTAGTCCTCTGTTTCTTTATAGGGGTCAAGCTTAGCATCGGGGTTTTCTTTGAGAGTTTTTGATCTATTCGATTCAAATAATTGTTTTCTTTCTTCAGTCATTGGCTCAAAATAACCATAATAAACTCCCCCTGTTTCAGTCAGTGGTTCAAGGGGGAAGCGGGGGGAGATCACCCATGGAATTATAGGTACTTCATGATCCGAAGGAGGGATAAGCTCTGTTACCGTATGGTCGAATTCAACATTTTTTGGAATGATGTCGATAACCGTATCTGTTTTTGCCGGGGTGAGGATGTCAAGCGTTGCCGGAGCATTTCCAGTCCCTTGAGCAGTTGCAAATGGCTGAAATACTTTCTTGCCATCAATATCAACAAGTCTTCCTGTTTCTATAAAGCCAGGCTTTCCGTCTTTGCCAAGAGTGAATAAATCCTGATGTCCGGTTAATTCTGAGGCAAGTGATCCATCCGGGAAAGAGGAGAGCTTTTGTTGGTCGACAACAAGCTTTGAAAATTCGGCTACAGTCATGCTATTTGGATCAGAATTTATGTGATGCACAGTGTCAGTCGGGTCGAGCCTGAAGTGTCCATCAATCCATGCGTCTGAATCATCTGAAATTATGATAGGATTTCCTTGATGGTCAGGCGTTGAAAATGCAATAGCCGCTTTCCCTTGTCCAATTACTTCCTGGACATTCACAGACTGTGGATGATTTCCATCCTGAAAGCTTCCACCCGGTTGCATATGGCTCATGTCCCAATCGATACCTTTTTGTCCGTTTGACGTAAAGACTGAGTTGTAAGCCCTCAACTCATTGAGATCTGAGTATTTTGTGTTATTACCGTACCATTCTCTGTGATCAATGGGTGTACCATTTCTTTCCCAGAGTCCATCCGGTCCAAAAACATCTTTCGATTCCATGTGGGCTGCTTGAATTTCTACGACACGGCCACTCGTAAATGCATTTTCTCCAAATGCACTATGGACAGAATCATAAGTAATAGTTTGGCCATCGGGGCTTATTGATGCATCGTGGATTAAAACCAGGTCAGGCTTTTGGTCAACTACCAGATTCCACTTTTCTGAATCGTCGGGACTTTGTACCCATCCAGTCCCATGTGGAACATAAACTTGATGATGAAGTCCTGGAAGTTGATCTTGATCCGGAGCAATTGATGGGTCAAATGTGACCGGTTCTTTATTAATATGCTCTGATACATCAAACCCCTCAAGTCTAAATTCATCTTTTATATCTTGAGGAATTTCACCGGTGGCCAATATGTGTCCATTTCCGTCGATTGTCCAGTTTTCGTGAACCTGGGAAATACCATCGGGAGTAGTGGTTACTATGTGGTGAGCAGAATCCATGCTAAGAGTAAGGTCTCCTATTTGGGTGGGTTTGCCTTCAGAAGAGAGTGCTTGTAAATGTTCTTGTGTGTTGTCAGGCTTACCTGTTAGCTTGTTAAGTCCTGGAACATGCTCAAGCCCTGAGACATGAGTGTTTCCTGCTGTATGCTCTAGTACCTCTCTCATAGCAACTCCCGCACCAAGTCCTACTACAAGGCCAGAGGCTCCTCCTATTCCTGCCGAAATAAGACTTTGCTTGACTCTATACCTATTAAATGCTTTGTCTTGAGATTCTCTATTGGTCAAAAATTGCCGACTCCAATCTCCATATAATCGTCCCAGTTCGCTATCCAACTGATCCTGTGTGACTCCAGAGTCAAGTAATTTTTTCTTTGCCTCAGCAACCGCTTTTACAAGTTCTAACCGTCCTTGTTCGACTGTTTCTCTTGATTGGTAAGAAATGAGGTCAATATTTTGTGAGGCTGAGTAGTCGAGCCTAGTGCGGATTTCTGACACCCTTTGCATAAGAGCCTGGCGGTTCTCAACGGTTGAAAGATCAAGCTTTATTAGCTCTCTTATGCCCCTGGTGTCGCCTCCAACCGTTGTCCTTTCACTGCCACCGGAAAGTAGGGTATTTACTGATGTTGCTTCAATTGCAAATTTTTCAAGCGCGTTTCTTCTCTTTGCACCTTGCTCGATTTGTCCACCGTATGTCATCTCAACCTGGTGTGCGGCTCTATCAACTTTTAGGTCATGTGCCCGTCTAACTGCAGCAAAAGAGGCGCCGACAAGAAGTCCTGCTCCTGGTGCCGCTGCAAGAAGTGCTTTGCCGGAATATCCGGCTGCACGCATACCACCATACAGACCAATAGATGTAACGGCTCCTACTACAGCTGGATTTGTGAGCCAACCGCGCTTATTGTTTCTTTGAGACCAGGCAATAGCTTTATCGGCCATTGACCATTGGACTTGCGTTTCTGCTGCCCAATTTGCATTCGCTAGCTTTATATTGACTGCATCTTCAATTCTTGCAACACCAAGCCTATGTGCAGTTTGATCTTCCTTCAATTGACGTCTTACCTCAAGCAAATCTGTAGCAAAGTATTTAGCAATTTCTCCATAACGTGTTGCATCATTTCCGAAAAGCAGTTTTATTTGGTCATCATCTTGATGGGAAGTTATAAATTCACGGAGTTTCTCTTGAACGTTATCTGCAGTAACTGCGTCATTTAAGATTATTTCTGAAAGAAGTATTCCCTTTAAGGCACCAGTAACTTCTGATACTTGTTGTCCTTCAACTTGTTCGCCTGTTTTAAATTCTTCAATCTTTGCTTTTTCTGCGGCTCGTTCTGCATCTATTTGATTTGTAGCGTTAAGAGCGGCTCCTCTAAAAACATCCAACCCGAGATATGTATTATTACTCTCAAGCATTTTTTCGGCAGCTTCTTTCATAAATTTCTGACGGTAGTATTCTTCAAGAACTCTGAATTTTGTTTTTCGAGCCCAAGAGAGTGGGTTCCACAATTTGCCTTTCCGTTGTTGCTCCCTGAGATGAAGCTCTGCAAGTTCCGCCGCTCTTTTTCGTAAATCTACGGTTCTATTGATAATGTAGATTTCCCGCCTTACCTGTTCTGGTGGAGTTGGGATTGGTTCAGGCTCTGGCTCAACAGGTTCTGGTGTCTCTGGATCATCAGGTTCCTGCGGAGGCTCCTCAGGTGGTTGGGGTGGATTTTCTGGCGGGTCCTCAGGGGGAACAGATATGTCATCCTCATCATCAGGAGGAGGTGGAGGAGGTGGAGGAGGTGGAGGAGGTGGAGGAGGTGGAGGAGGTGGAGGAGGTGGAGTCTTCTTGTCTTTTGAGGGCAAAATAAGCTCACGTCTTCTAAATAATATGTTTCCGGCTAGCAAATCATCATCGTGTGGGTTTCCTGTAGTAAGTCTGGGGTCGGAGGAGATTCTTTTTGCTTCATGGCTTATTCTTGCTTGTTTTCTGGTTAATTCCTTTTTAGCTCCTGTTCTATAGTACTCTTTTGCATTTTGGTGAAGTATTCTCTCTTCCTTTTTATATTTTTCTGTGTCTTCAGGGGAGAGTTCTCCACTTTTTATACGTTCTCTCAAAAAGTTAATCAGAGTATCTACAGGAACGTATTCTTGTTCAGAATATTCTTTTCCATCAGCACCAATAAATCTGATACGTCGTGAACCTTTATCTTTGTCAAGAGTTGCTTCTTTTAGTTTTTTAAGATATTCACGTTCGGCTAGCTGTTCTTTGGTAAGTTTGTCTTCAGGAAAGGCTGCAAAACTCTCATAAGAACTATTTACAGCTTCAATTACATCATCTCGAGAATTTTTTATCTCCGGAGTGGTAGTGACTGGGGATTCTGGGGTTTCGGTTATAACCACATTTGAAGAACTGCTCGTTAAAGCACCAGTAAATGTAGCCCCATTGCTCTCCGACTTTTTTGACCCTGGGAGCGGTTGGGGTGTAATTTCAGAATCGTTACCGTCCATTTATTGATTTGGTACAGCTTCAGTTGGTGAAGCATTCCTTGATTCAACAACCCCACCAATATAAGCATCTCTAAATTCCATCATAGCTTGTGAAAAAACGTCTTGAGCGTTAGGTATTTTTTCTGTAATGAATTTCTCAATTTCTTCCCGTGGTTTTTTTTCATCCCCCATTTTTATGAACTCATCCATGTCTTCTTCTTTGAGATTTTCTACAATCGATGAGGTCATAAAGTTGTCAAACCTGGCAAAAAGCTCTTTGAGCATCTCTTCCTTTGTTTGTTCGTCAGCGGTTGTTATATTTGCATCAGTAAGTATTCCCTCAAGAAAGGACCTTATCTCTGGTGGCATTATGAGTTGTTGATTTTGTTGATTATCTATATAGAATCACCCCTCACTCAGGCTAGCATTTATTGAGCGTAAGTGTCAATACTATATAATAAAATTATGGGAGCGTGGATTATTATCCTTCTTGAATTTATTGTCCTTTTTATTACTTCTCGTTTTTTATTTAAATCTCTGTTTGCCTTTTTTTACACAATCTTTAGGAGTCAGAGGGTGGCAATAACTCTTATATCTTTATTTTTTCTTCCCGGTGTTTTTATACACGAGATGGCACATTTACTCGTAGCAGAACTTTTGCAAGTGCAGACACACGGAATTGAATTTACTCCAGAACTTTCCGGCAATTCTCTAAAAATGGGAAGCGTGCAGGTAGAAAGATCAGATATTATAAGAAGATTGATTATCGGAATTGCACCTTTAATTGTGGGAAGCTCTATATTGACAGGAGCGCTTTTTTTACTTAGCAACACTTTTTCGTATACAACAATTTTCAGTTCAGGACTTTCTATTGGAATAACTATTGCCGCACTCCTTGTAATTTTTATGATCACAAATACTATGTTTTCGAGTAAAAAAGATGTTGAAGGGCTTTTTGAATTCTTATTGATTTTGTCAATTCTTGTTGGTGCATCGTATTTTACAGGTTTTCGTCCACATGAATATGTGGCTGGTGTTATTTTTCAGCCAAAAGTAGTGGGGGTAATTACCAAGATATTTTGGTTGATGGCTATTCCTGTTGGAATAAATGTCGTAATTGTAGCCTTGTCTGTGCCTCTGTTAAGGAGATTGCGTTGGTGAGGGTTGAACCGATGAAGGTGAGATTTGATCAACCCCGGTAAGTTGCGAAATAAGACTTACGATGAAGAATGAGAGGAAGATAATAAAGAGCCCCAATACAGCGTAGGTCAATGTTTTTTTGGCTCCTTCAACTTTTGTTGGATCACCTTTTGA
>CAZDED010000017.1:0-15554 GCA_964504535.1 uncultured Gammaproteobacteria bacterium | reverse complement strand
GCGGGGATGTCAAAGACGGATTCTTCGTCATCGTCTTTTTTGCTAGGTTCTTCAGAAAATCCTTGGTTGCTTGAAGAAATATTATTGTTCACAAATGGTGAGTTAGGATCATGTTGCTGCGTGTTATAATCTTGGTTTTGTTCTTCCATAGTACTTTGAACCATTTGTTGCAACCTTTTTCTTGACTCATCAAATCCGGTTGCAATAAGAGTAATTCTTATTGAGTCAAATGCACCTTTATCGATTGTTGCTCCAAAAATAATATTTGCGTCCGGATCTGCTGCCTGCGTGATGATCCGGGAAGCTTCTTCAACCTCTTGAAGTGAAAGATCTTCGCCTCCAGCGATATTGAAAAGAACCCCTCGTGCCCCATCCATCGACACTTCCAAAAGTGGAGAAGAGATGGCTTGTCTGGCTGCAATTTGTGCTCTGTTTTCTCCAACCCCTACTCCAAGTCCCATCAGTGCCGTTCCGGCGTCATTCATGATAGCCTTAACATCTGCAAAATCGACGTTAACGTATCCACTTTGCGTAATAAGATCTGAGATACCTTTGACTCCATGTCCAAGAACTGAGTCAGCAACTCTAAAGGCTTCAAGAAGTGATAACTTTTTGTCTACACTATCCAATATTCTTTGATTTGGTACAACGATAAGTGTGTCTACATATTCTTTCAATTCTTCTATTCCATCTTCTGCTGCAACCATCCTTCTTGTACCTTCAAAGTTGAACGGTTTTGTAACAACAGCAACTGTTAGGGCTCCAACCTCTTTTGCAACTTGTGCAATAACAGCGCTTGCTCCGGTTCCGGTTCCTCCACCCATACCAGCAGTCAAAAATACCATGTCTGATCCTTCTAAAAATTGCTTGATCCGTTCACGGCTTTCCTCGGCAGCTGCACGTCCAACCTCAGGATTTCCACCGGATCCGAGTCCACGAGTGATATTTTCACCTATCTGAAGTTTTGATGCGGCTTGAGAATTGAGAAGCGCTTGAGCGTCAGTGTTGACTGCAATAAAGTCTACTCCTTCTATTTGTCCGTCAAGAACCATAGAATTTGTAGCATTTCCACCTCCACCACCAATTCCCATTACTCTGATCTTTGCGAAACTAGCTGTTTGAGGTTTGATTAACATATAGAAGTGTACCCAATACTATCACATGGTAAATCAATTTTCAACGAAGGAGAAAAGAGAATCTAGCGCTTTGGGAGGAATTTCTTCAACATTTTTGTAATTGATGAGATACCTTTAAAATCCAGCTTAAAGTTAGGGATCATGTTGGTCAATCCTCCCCCAGATACCCCTTCGCTTCTAAAGTTTCTTGAATATTCGAGTAGCCCAACGGCTGTTGAAAAGGTCGGGGATTCGACATCATCAATAAGGCCTGCGATATTTTGTGGAACTCCAACTCTCACAGTCATAGATAACATTCTTTTTGCTGATTCTTCAGCGCCAACTGTCTTTGCTCCTCCACCTGTTATAACAAGTCCAGCCGGAGTTTGTGTCGCAAATCCGCTCTTTTTTATTTCAAGTGCAATCATAGTGAACAACTCATTGAGTCTGGGTCTTATGATGCCCTCAACCAATGTTTTTGAACTAACTTTTTTAACATCTTCAGGAAGATGCAACTCATTCAAATCCAACTCATCTTCCTCTGCTCTGTTTCTACGTTGTTGCCCCGTTTCAGGATCTGGAACTCGTACACGACGCGTATAATGCTTTGAAAGATACAATTTTATCTTTTCTGCGCTCTCAAGTGATATCTTAAGGCCAATCGCCAAGTCATTTGTGATGTGTCTAGCCCCAATCGGAATGACACTGGTATAAGAAAGTGATCCGTCAGCATAAATAGCAATATTTGTGACCCCAGCTCCGATATCAGCAAGAACGACTCCCAGCTCTTTTTCAGTGTCTGACAATACTGAAAGGGATGAAGCAAGACCGGCAAATACGAGACTTTGGACATTTACCCCGGCTTCTGATGAAAGAATTTTTTCGACATTTTTAACTCCAGCGGAGTTCGCCGTGATGATATGAGTATCAACCTCAAGTCTGACCCCTGACATACCAACAGGATCTTTGATCCCACCTTCACCGTCAACTGTAAAAGTCTTTGGGATAACATGAATAATCTCTCTTGTTGAGGGAAGAGAAACAGCACCGGCTGCCTCAAGTACCCTTTCAACGTCATACTCTGATATCTCGCCATCAGGTTGACTGACTGCAACAACACCTTTTGAATTCTGGGACTCTATATTTACGCCTGATACAGATACAAAAACCCTGTCTATTGAGTGACCGGCCATGCGCTCTGCACTATCAAGGGACGTATTTATTGCATCGGAGGCTTCTTCAATATTTACTATCTGTCCCTTTTTTACACCTTTTGAGGCTGATTCACTAACTCCAAGGATATTTATAATATCTTCATCAACTCTTCCGATAAGGGTAGCTATCTTTGAGGAACCTATATCGATTCCCACGACAATATCTGCATTCTTCATAAATAACAGTTTAGTAAAAGAAATTCCAATTTACAAGTAGGCTTGCGTCCGTTAGACGAAGCCTTTCGTTAATATTGAACAATTGGTTTACATCCGAAGGATGAAGACAATTGCTAATACTTAACAATAGGCTTAGCGTAGCAAGCCGATAGTCAGATAATTAAAATCTGACTATCGGCTTATTGTACCTCAAATCGATAGAAATTGCTTGCTTCCCATCCTCTGATATCTGACGATCAATAGCATCGGCCATATCAAGCTGCGAATTTATATCTTTTTCCTTAGAGAGCACAACCTGAGTTGATCCATGTACAAAAAAGGTTACTGATGCGGAATCCGACGCAAATTCAATTCTTGTGATATCCATACCTTTATTTTGAAGTAAATTTTGTATCTGATCATTGTCGGGGTACCCATTACCCATAGGATTTAGAATATTTAGATTTTTATGAAAAATATTGGGGAAAACAATTGATCTTAAAAATAACAATAATGCAGTAATGATAAAAAGACCAAGAACTATTAGAAAAAAACGCACGAGTAATTTCTTGTATTCTCTGTGCTTCCTCTCTTTAACAAACGGACGGATGTCTGATTTTTTACGTCTTTTAAAAAGAGATACTCTTCTTTTAATTCTCTTTTCTTGTGGTATTTGTTGTGTTTTCTTCTCTTCGTTTTCCATATCTATACATCTGCTCAATTATCTGTTGGGCTGCATTAAAATAGACATATTTTTGTGCTTTTACTGCGTTACTTTTATATTTTTTTTGTTCTTTTATCATAGCACGCATTTTTGAAAGCAATAACTCGGGTGTCAGATCTTTCTGTAAAATGTATTCACCAAGTCCTGTATTTTGGAATAATTTTGCATTCTCCAATTGCTCATTGAACTGTCCAAACGGTAACGGAACAAGAAGACTTGGTACACCCAATGCCATTAATTCAAGTATTGTGTTGATGCCTGACCGTGAAACAACAAGCACAGCCTTACTCATATATGTCGCGACTTCATGTGGCGTAAAAAATTCACTCAGTATATAATTCTTCCTTGATTCATTGCTTAATAGATCATGAAATTTTTCAAACCGCTCGAAATCTCCTGTCTCCTTTGAATTCCCTGTCTGATGCACCACAATGTAGTCCTTTAATAGCTCTGGCAATATTTCATACACCACTGTATTTACTGCATGCGAGCCGGTACTCCCACCGGTAATATAAACAATGGGTCGAAATGATGAGATATCTTTTTTAACAAATGACAAAATATCCTCACGAATAGGATTTCCCGTCAGAACTACATTTTTTTCCTTGAAATGCTTGATCGAGGATTCAAATGACACACAAACAACAGATGCTACTTTTGCTATTAATTTGCTTGAAAGTCCGGCATTTTGTGTTTGCTCATGCAGAACAACCGGTATTTTTAGTATTGATGCTGCCAACGCTACCGGAAGACCAACATAACCACCAAATGTAACGACAACATCAGGATCAAAATCCTTTAACATTTTGAGAGCGTCATAAATCCCTTTTGGAAATTTAAGAGCTGAGGGAATAGAATGAGCAGTTAATTTACGTTGCAATCTTCCCGCCTTAATTTCTTTAAAAGTTATTCTCTCTTTCTTACAAATCTGATATTCATATGTTTCATTGGTATCCCCTTCAAAGGCATACTTTCTACCGATGACGAGCACCTCATCAGAAACATCTAATTTCTTTATGACTGAGTAGGCAGGACTAAAATGTCCACCTGTTATTACAACTCGCATATAAATTTATTTCTTTTGAAATCTTCCGAAATGTCCTTTTTTTGGCATGTGCAACGAACTTTTTTTCCGTGGAGAATTCCCCTTCTCAAGTGCAATATTAAATAAAAGTCCGATAGCAACAAAATTGATCAGCATTGAGCTTCCTCCATACGATATAAATGGTAATGGAACACCGGTAAGCGGAATAAGAACTGCTTGGGACGCAAGATTTATCAATGCCTGAGTTGTAACAAAAACAGTAATTCCGGTTGCAAGTAATTTTCCAAATTGTGTCTTTGCATTCATTGCTATCAGTATTCCAATAGTTGATAGTGCCACATAAATTGCTACCAATATTACACTCCCGATATACCCAGCTTCTTCGGCAAAAATAGCAAATACAGAATCTGTTGTATGCTCAGGCAGATACGCGTATTTCTGAACAGAATTTCCAAACCCTACCCCGGTAAAACCACCGGATCCAAGAGCTATGACAATTTGCTTGGTGTGATATGAGGTAGCACTGAGGTTGTTAACGTCAACATTCTGAAATGCAGTTAATCGTTTTACTCTATATGGAGATGCGCCAGCTAAAAGAATAATACCGATAAGACCAACGATCAGAATCGGTGCCACCTCACGCATAGATGCTCCTGAAACATAGTACACGATAAAGGAAGTCGCTCCAATAATAAATGAGGTTTTGAGATCCGGCTGAAGAAGTACAAGTCCGCTTGCAATCCCCAAGAGTATTAAAAATGCCATAAGTCTGCCTTTTTCTTTTACCGAAAGCCAGGATGCAAGATAAAGAGACAACGTGATTTTCAGTAATTCTGATGGTTGGAAAATAGATATTCCAAGATTGATCCACCGGTGGGAACCATTAAGCTCAAGTCCAATAACCGGCATAAAAACAAGAAGTAGCGTAAATAGAGTTCCAGCAAGAAGCGGAAGCGAAATGTTATAAAGAAATGTCTCTTTCAAACGTGATACGACAAAGGCTGCGGCCAAACCAAGAAGAATCCAGATACTTTGATTCTTGATGAAATAATATTTATCGTGAAGATCAAGCTGCGCCGTATAAGAAGAGCTTTCGTACAGAATAAAAAGTCCAAGACTTGTAAGAATTACTGTTACAACAAGAAGGGACAGGGCGAGTCTATTCATTTAGTGTATGAACGCTAGATACAGACCGATCAAAGCAAAAGCAAATCCCATGAGCCATCCGCGCATAACAACCTTTGGCTCTTCCCAGCCTTTCTGAAGAAAATAAAGATGCAACGGAGCAATTGGAAATGCTTTTCTTTTTAAGAATTTTTTTGAAAGTATTTGAACTAGAGAAGACCCAACTTCTACAATATAAACTCCGCCAATAACCGCAACCGCCAGTTCTTTACCGGTCAAAAGTCCAATAACTGCCAACGCTGCTCCAAGCGACAATGATCCTACGTCACCCAACCACAACCTAGCCTTATAGATATTGAAGTAAAGAAATGCGCCAACCGAACCTAAAAGGATGGCTATAAAAATTGCAAGAAAATCGTTGAGAAGTGCTTTTGAGATGACAAGAAAAGCACAAAGACAAATCAAAAGAACACCGCTCGCAAGGCCATCAAGACCGTCAGTGATATTGAAAGCATTTGTAAAACTCACAATCACAAAGGCTGCAAAAAGAATATACAGTGGGCCCAGTGTGATCTCACCCATTGCAGGTATGTGCACAAAGGTGTATCCGTTCATGAACAAGACCCAACCAATAAGCAGTCCCAACACCCATTGAATAATAAATTTGTGTTTGAATCTGAGCCCAAAAAAACCGGTGCGCTCAACATTTAATATCTTTTTTAAGTCGTCGTAAAATCCAAGCGCTCCAAATGCGACGAAAGAAAATAAGAGGACAAACAGTTCCCACAGCTTCACATCGACCTTAAAAAGTCCGTAAGCCCAGAGCGTCAAGATAGTTACAACGAAAATGATAAGAAGTCCTCCACCTATTGGTGTACCAACTTTCCAGTCATGAAGTTTGTCGAAAAGATATGTTCTGTTATTGAACACATCCCTCGTCTTTTGCTTCTGTCTCTGAAGCTTCATTTTATAAAGAAAATCTATAAATGGAACGATCAGGATAGAGGTTATGAAAAGAGAAAGAATCGCAAAACCAAATACTTTGTCCATATGTTTTTTGCCAGAAAGTGATTATATATCACTATATGTCTATTTTACAACGAATGAGGCGTGAAAAGGAAGGGATATCTACTTTATTGTTTCTCCTGCTACGTGAACACCTTTTACCGACATCAGGGGATATACAAGTGTTTTTTTACCAAGAACTGTCCCGGGATTAAGAACTGCACTTACTCCCAAAAAGCTGCCATCTCCTATTATCCCCCCAAACTTCTCCATTCCAGTTGAAATTTTGAAATCACCATCCCGTATCTCGACCTCTTTTTTATCAAATCGCCAGTTTGCAAGAGTAGCACTTCCCGAAACATTTACATTGCTTCCAACTATACTGTCCCCAATATAATTGAGATGTGCCAGCTTTGATCCGGACAATATTACGGAGTGTTTTACCTCTGTTGCATGCCCCACATGAACTCCTTCTCCAATAAGAACACCAGCTCTTAGATAAGCACTATGACCAATTGTCGAGTTGTCACAAATTATTGCTCCTCCAACAATTTTTGCATCCGTATCAATTTCTACATTTTTACCGACAAATATATTCTCGGAAATTTCTTCAAATCCGGCGAAAAAGGGGGTGTCTTTAAAATTATTTATGAAATCATCAACGTTTCTTAACACTTCCCATGTATAAGAAGTTGCTTCAAACATCTGCCTGAAAATGCCTGGGTCTTCAAAGAAATTTGAGAAATGAAATTGATTATTTTGTTCCATTTGAAAGTAGTAACTCTGCAGTGGCAAGATCATCCTTCGTATTAACACCATGCCACTTGCTGTCAGTCAATTTGTGAGCCGCGATTTTGCCTTTTTGATGGGCGATAATGTCTATAATGTCAGTGATATAGTACTCGCCGGTGACTGGATTTTTGTGGATTTCCGAGATGTTATCCTCCAGATACTTTTTATTGATGACATAACAACCTAAATTCACTTCTTTGATCTTTTTTTGTTCATCATTCGCATTTTTCTCCTCAACAATTCCTATAACCTCGTTGTTTTCGTCACGGATAATCCGTCCAAGTCCGGTCGGATTGTCGGAATCCATAGTGACAAATGTTATCTTTGCACCTTCGTCAATATGAGTCTGATATAAATTCTTGAAAGTTGTTGCTGTATGAAGGAATGAATCATCTCCATATAATATAAGAAGGTCTTGAGTATCACTAGGCACTTTTGGGAGTGCAGATACTACCGCATGACCCGTACCAAGTTGCTCCGTCTGCTCAGCGATAATAATGTCTGATGAAAGCAAGGGAATAACAGATTCTTTGGCAAATCCAACAACGACAACGATATGAGAAAGTCCAGCTTCTTTTAATATAGAAAGTGTTCTTACAAGCATTGGCTTGCCGGCAACAGGCATTGCCACTTTATTTGTGTCAGTTGACTGCATGCGCGTACCACGTCCAGCAGCCAATATAATTGCAGTCAAATTACGCATTTTATTTTTCGTCTCCAATCTCTTTGATGTCAGCACCGACACGAGATAGTCTTTCAACAAATTTTTCATATCCCCGCTCTATATGCTCAATACCATAGACAACGCTTTCACCCTTTGCGATAAGAGACGCAATAACTACAGTCGCACCGGCTCGAAGGTCACTTACGGTAAGGACTGCATTATGAAGACTCTTTGGACCTGAAATTCTTATTGCCTGCTTGTAGGACATGTCTTTATCGTAGTTGAAATTGTAGACCTCTTCAGGATTTGAAACTTCCGGGTCGAAGAATTCGATTTTTGCCCCCATCTTCCGAAGTTCTGATACGTATCCAAATCTATTCTCATAGATCGTCTCATGAATAGTGGATTCTCCGACAGCCTGAGTTGTAAGGATTGCCCATGGCCCTTGCCAATCTGTCTTAAATCCCGGCTCGGGAGCAGTTGTGACATGGGTTGGGTTGAGTCCATTTTTAGCGTAAAACCTTACTTTGCCATCTACTTCTTCGTATGATGCACCGGCTTTTTCTAATTCTTTTAAAAATTCACTAACATTTGAGAGGTTGGCATTCTCAAGCCAGATATTACCCCCGGCAAGGATAGAAAGTACCGCAAACGTTACCAACTCATTGCCATCAGAAACTATTTCATACGTAGTCCCGTGAAGCTTTTCGACGCCATTTATCTCAATTCTTCTGCCTTCGTGTCTTTTAATTTTTGCTCCCATGCTGTTAAGAAGACCGATAAGATCATCTATCTCATGCTCTTCAGCGGCATTTTCAATAATAGTAGTACCACGAGCCAAAGTTGCTGCCATGATCAGCGTTTCGGTACCCGTATGGGTATTTTTCTCAAACCGATAGGTAGTACCGGTAAGTCCTTCTGTTGTCGCATGATAATATCCGTCCTCTGATTTGTATTCTATCTTTGCTCCCATCTGCTCAAGCCCCTCAATATGACGCTCTATGGGTCGTGCTCCCAGCCTACATCCTTCAGGGTTTGGGACTACGGCGTTGCTGGTTCTTAGGAGGAGTGGGGAAATGAACATAGACGACGTTCTGACTCGAGCACCTTCAGCAAGGGAAATTGTATGGTTTTTAATCTCAGACACTTGGATCGTGACCTCACCATTTTCATGACTCACCGTGCCCCCGATTGATTCTATAACCTCAAGTAGTGCTTGAATATCTGAAATTTCAGGAACGTTCTTGAGAGTAACTGGCTCTGAAGTAAGACAGGCTGCAATTACAGCCTTTGTGACGACATTTTTGGAACCTGAGATCCTGATGGTCCCTGAAAGGGTGTTCCCTCCTTTTATAATGTATTGTTTCATAATTTAGGCTTCTAGCTACTGGCTACTAACCTGTGTCCTATCTTATACACATCCCCAGCTCCGATTGTGAGAATTATGTACTCACTGGAACTGAAGTTTTGGTCTAAGTATTCTATCACATCATCAAAATTTTCTTTATAATTTACGTCACTATTTTTTGCGAAAGCATCAACAAGCTCTTCTTTTGAAACAGTGTCATTTTCGGTGTCCCGAGCGGATTTGAATACGGGCAATAAAATTAATTTTTCCACTTCAGAAAACGATTTTGAGAAATCAGAAAGCAGGGCTTTGGTCCTTGAAAATGTGTGGGGCTGAAAAACACAAATCAATTTTTTCCCGGGATGGCTTTTTTTAATTGATGAAATGGTTGTTTGTATCTCCAACGGGTGGTGCCCATAATCATCAATAATAAGTGCTCCCGATTTTGCAGTCCCAATTATTTCTGTCCTTCTTTTCGAACCGGTAAAGACCTGTAACGCTTGTCGAATTTTGTGGTATTCAAATCCTAATTCAGAAAGAAGAGCGATGACCGATACTGCATTTTTTGCGTTATGGATACCCGGTATTGAGATCTCAAATATACCCATCTCTATCTTTTTTTTATGTACTGTAAATTTAGTTGACAAACCGAATGAGACTATTTTTGAAATAACATAATCATTTTCTCCACTCTGGCCATATGTGATAACTGAAATGTCTTTTGTAATTTTTTTCTTAAAAGTCGATAAATAGCTATCGTCACCGTTAACAAACAGTTTGCCTCCACTTTTTATAGTATCTGCAAGCTCCAAAAAGGCGTCAACTATTTCTTCAGTATTTTCGAAAAGATCCGGATGATCAAAATCAATATTGTTGAAAATTGCATATTTTGGCTCTAAATACAAAAATTTTGGTATCCGGTCATGCACCGGCTCTGAAGCATATTCATCGGCCTCTGCTATAAAATATTCTCCGCTCCCCAGATGTCCCGGGGCACCAAGAGGAAACACTTCACCGGTACCCACACTATATGAAGGGTCCAAATCGAGTGAAGACATCGTCACGGCAAGAAGTGATGATATCGTGGTCTTCCCATGAGACCCGGCAACGGCAATGCCCTGCATTGTTTTATTGAAAATATCGCCTTTCATAAATACCGAAAGCGCCTGCCCTTGAGTAAGGATGGCAATCTTGTTTTCCTGTGCCCACACAACCTGTGGGTTCTCAAATCCTTTGTGTGCGCCCGTTGTTACAACCATGCACAAAGCTTTTGATGTATCACTAAAAAAACTTTGTATAGATGACGGATCAAACCCCGTAAATATTTGTATTTCTTTTTTTGATAACCATAGGTCAGTTATAAATTCCTGATCTACGTCAGATCCTCCGACGGAAATACCTGCATCTTTTGCTATCATCGCAAGCGGTGCCATACCTACTCCTTTGACTCCAGCAAAAAATATTTTTTTTATATTTTGAGGAACTATTATTTCTTTCATTTTATACTTCATATTGCTTTTGACTATTGTCTTTTGACTAATGACTAATGACTAATGACTTTTAGATAATCTTTCACCACCTCCTGATCACTCCAGGCAACCTCTCCGCTACCATAATTCATAGACCGTTCATGGCCTTTGCCGGTTATTATCACCGAATCCTTTGATCCGGCGATTGAGAGTGCAAATTCGATTGCTTTTTTTCGGTCATCAATCTCATAGACTACTTTTCCCTCATTCTTCCCATCTTCAGTCTCATTTAAAAATTCATTGCTGATACCGTCTTTTATTTGCCTATTTATGTCTTCTACTTTTTCAGTCCGAGGATCCTCAGAAGTCAGAATAATTATGTCATCATAAAATGAGGCAACTTTACCCATTTCAGGCCGTTTTCCGCTGTCTCGAAGACCTGCAGCCCCAAATACATGGATGAGCTTTCCTTCTGTTCTTTTACGGATCTCGGGCAATATATTTTCAAAAGAATTGGCTGTGTGTGCAAAATCCACCATGATAAGTGGTCCATTTGATGTTGCAATTACTTCCTGCCTTCCATTCGGGGCTTCAAAGCTCTGGACGGCACTATCTATCGTTAGGGGGTCTATACCAAGTGCTGAGCATGCTGCAGCGGACGCAATAATATTTTCTAAGTTAAAATCCCCAATAAGGTTTGTCTTTATCTGAAAAGGCAGATTTATCATTGTCAGGTCATCCTCGTTATTTCCATGGAGTGAATAGCTGATCATCTTATTTTTTGGAATCACCTTCTGAGCCTCAGAAAACCACTGTCCATTGCTGTTGACGATTGCAAGATTTGACCTTTTAAGAAGCTTCAATTTTGTACGGACGTAGTTCATATAATCCTTGTGATAATCCAAATGTTCATGAGTAATATTTGTCAGTACTCCAATATCAAATTTCAAGCCCCACACCCTATTCTGATCAAGAGCATGCGAAGTAACCTCAAGGACTATGTGTGTACAACCCATTTTTTTAGCGAGGCGTATGTATTTTTGGATAGCAAATGGGGAGGGGGTTGTCACATGGAATCCCGTATCGTAACTTTTTCCGTCAATTATCGCGCCGATCGTTGAGATCACTGCTACCTTTTTCCCTGCGCTACGCAATATGTGATATATCAGACTTGAGGTCGTTGTTTTACCATCAGTACCCGTAACTCCTATTATTGTAAGGCCCTTTGAAGGAAACCTGTTGTATACAGTCGCAGTCATGGCTTGTGCCATGTGTCCTGTATTTTTTAATTTCCTGATGGTAGACATGATCTTAATTATACAAGTTATTACTTTGATGACTCAATGTTATAGTACTGGATGATGTCACGGGCTATAGCAAAGAATGTTGGTGCTGCCGTTTCTGCTCCGTAAATTGACGATTGGGGTCTATTGACGATGACAAGCATTGTTATCTGTGGGTCTTCAGCAGGGAAAAACCCTACAAAGGAAGCGTTAGTGTTGGTAGGATCGTAATGTCCGGCAACAGGGATCTGGGCAGTACCTGTTTTTCCGGCTATATGATAATTTGGAATTTTTGCAAATTTTGCCTCTCCATTCTCTACTGCATTTACCATCATCCATGTCATTACTTTTGCAGTAGCACTTGAAATCACTTGTTTTTCTACTTGCGGCTCTACATTTATAGTCTTCCCATCAGGGGTCAATATCTTCTCAACAACCAGGGGTTTCATCAACCTCCCTCCATTTGCAATAGCATTGACTGCTGTTATGAGCTGAATAGGTGTTATAGATATTCCCTGACCAAAACTTGCTGTCATCAGATCAATATCTTTCCATTTCCGTGGAGATCGTAGCTCCTCAGTCACTTCTCCCTGGATGTCGATTCCAGTCAGTGTACCTATCCCAAAATTCTTGAGGTAGGTAAGGAACCGGTCGATCCCCAATTTTTTGGCTACAAATACCATACCGGTGTTATCCGAATGCTGGATCACCTGGGTCATGTTTATGTTGGGGATGTATTCATCGTTCCATGTCTTTATCGAAAATCCGTCCTGCTCAACGGGACCCGCACAGTCATCACATTTCGTGTCCGGAGTGACTAACCCACTATCAATCCCCGCTGCCATAACAAGCACCTTAAAAGTAGAACCGGGCTCGTAAAGGTTTGAGACGATGGGGCTTGTGTAGTATTTACCTTCATATTCCCAATATTTTTGTGGATCAAATTTCGGATAGGAAGACGCTGCCAAAACCTTTCCGGTCTTTGTCTGCATAATAATAACAGTCGCACCCTCGGCTCCATATTTCTCAAGACCCTTTTTAAGCTCAGTGTCTGCCATGTATTGGATGGAGCGGTCGATGCTTGTAACTAAGTTCCTGCCGTCTATCTTTTTGTCCTCACGTATTTCTGTAAGTATAGGATTGCCGAGTGCATCTTTTATCAAATACGTACTCCCTGGTCTTCCGCGAAGCTGCCTGTCATAAAATCCCTCTATCCCAAAATATCCTTGATCCTCACCATCTTGGTTTTTCCCTACAAATCCAACCAAATGGGCTGCAAGGGATGCTTCAGGATAATTTCTTTCTGTCTGTTGCTCAAATCCTAGTGCGTTAAGCTTAAGGGCATCAATTTGCTTTCTTTGATCATATGAAAGCCTGCTTTGAAGGCTCACCCAATACAGATTCTCAGAAAGTCTTGCTGAAATTGATGCTGCATCTACCTGAAGAATGGGAGACAACAATTTGGAATATGAATCCGTGGAGTCAACTTTTTTTGGATTGGCATAGAGCAGATAACTTATCTTGTTTGTAGCAAGTGGAAAATTGTCATGAAACAAAATATCCCCTCTTTTTGCCGTTGTCACAAGAGACAGCGAACTTTGATCCCGACCAGCAAGACGCAGTCCCTCCGCTTTTACCACCTGCCAGTAGAACAATTTAAGTAAAATGGCGATGTAAAAAATGGCAAATGCTAGAAAGATTGTGATGAGACGTTTTTGGTCTCTTTTCATTGGTTATAAGAAAGCTTAACCTGACGAAGTGAAATATAGCTTTGATTTGAGACAAATCCTAACTGTGTGGCTTTTTGAGAAATAGCCTCAAATGACGTTTGATCAAGCACTTGGGAATTTAGAATTTGATTCTCTTCATCAAGCGAAGCAATGCTTGCCTGAAGTTTTTTGACAGATACACTGTCTGAAGCGAGCTTGCTTGAAAGGTGGATATTTAACAATTCCAAACCAACTGCAGAGACTGCTAAAATTATTACAAATATCGCTAATAGTTTATTCATAGTTTCTCAAAAATTCTCATTTTTGCGCTTCTGGCGCGTTTGTTCCCACTCACTTCATTGTCATCTGCAACGAGTGGTTTTTTTGTAACAACTATTCCCACCCCTTGTCTTTTAAGGGTCTCAAACATCTGCTTGATGACCCTATCTTCGAGTGAATGAAAGCTTATGGCAACAAGCCTTCCTTGTGGCAAAAGCAGTTCTACCGCATCGCTCACTCCTTTTTTAATGACCCCTATCTCGTTGTTGACCTCGATTCTTATTGCTTGAAAGACTTTCGTCGCTGGATGGATAGGTCCATCCTTGTGAGAAATCTTCTCGCATATCTCTTTCAACTCTTTTGTTGTTCTTATCTCAGTTTTTCTTCTTTTCTCAACTATTGCGTCGGCTATCTCTTTTGCATTGTGCTCTTCACCGTATGTGTAAAAAATTTCAATAAGCTTGTCTTTCGGGTAGGAATTGACTACATCCAAAGCCGAAAGTGTTGCTTCCATGTCCATCCGCATATCCAACTCCTCGTCGCGTCTTATACTAAATCCTCGTCCTGAGTTGTCCAGTTGGTATGACGATACTCCAAAGTCAAAAAGTATCCCGTCTACCTTCTCAAACCCATTTTCTGTTGCGATTTTTTTGATATCTTCAAAATTCCCCTTGATCACCCTTAATTCTTTATTCTTTATTCTTAATTCTTGATTTTGAGAAACAAAATCAATCGCGTCGTTGTCTTGGTCAATCCCAAGGACTATTCCTCCTTTTTGAAGAATAAGTCCGGTGTGTCCTCCTCCACCCAATGTCGCATCGATGTAGTTCTTACCTTTTTTGACCTGTAATCCGTCTACGGCTTCTTCCAAAAGTACAGGTATATGGTTAAATTGTTTCATCTTGTGTCTCCCCTCTTTGCGTTAGGCGGTTGTAATGCCTGACTGCAGTCTCTCTGATCTGCATTTCCCGAATTTTCCCGTAAT
This sequence comes from uncultured Gammaproteobacteria bacterium, assembly GCA_964504535.1. Classification (GTDB taxonomy): domain Bacteria; phylum Patescibacteriota; class Microgenomatia; order Levybacterales; family GWA1-39-11; genus JAUSNA01. The sequence goes on along the minus strand of CAZDED010000017.1, from coordinate 641 downwards.
TTTGGTAAATTTCCTCGTCCCATAATTCGATTCGTGTACCGACACCGACAAAAACTACTTTTGACTTTGCTTGTGCGTATTCCGCTAGGGCTACCGGCAGAACAAATCTGTTTTTTGCATCCAATGTTACTGTTACTGCGCTTCCATAAAAAAATCGTTCCAGATCCCGTACTTCAGGCAACAAACTCGAGTTATCTTTCAGGATTTTGGTTATTATTTCTTCCCCAGTCTCATATGGCAGAACAATAACAGATCTTTCAAACCACTTGGCTAAAAGTAATTTTTGACCTGTAATTTTTTTGAATTTATTTGGGAAGGTCAGTTGATTTTTGATTGTGAAATTCGATCTATAAAATCCAAGATACATTTGCTTATTGTACGCTCAAACCTCTTCAAAATCTATATCCAATTGCATCAACTAGACTACTTCCTCCTACTTTTTTAAGGTGCTTAATAAATATAGTTAACTTTTCACGGGATGTCAAGGAGTAGATATGCCTTTTTTGAGGGGTGAAAACACTATATAGGATGCTATTTAATTCGCGTGAAACGAGAATTTTTCAATTTGATGTGAACGTGATCTAGGTCATTGCATTGATATAACGAAAGGACTATTATGCTTGTGTTATGAGATTTTTGAG
>CAZDED010000016.1:0-16161 GCA_964504535.1 uncultured Gammaproteobacteria bacterium | reverse complement strand
CAATTGAGCAAAAAATTTCAAAACCAGGATTTACAACATTTATTAGGGTTGTCGTGACATCTTCTTCCAAAGAGGCGGCCGAAGCACATCTCTCAAATATTGAGGGTGCATTCACTCAATTCGCCTCCCCCTTCAATTCCTTTGAGAAAGATGAACCTAAGTTTTTTAAAAGCATGTTGATGGTGGATTTTATCTACCGTCATCTTCCTCTCTTCTCAAAAGGGACAGTTCTGACTATTGAAGAATTGGCAACGATATTTCATTTCCCAAATAAAAGCGTTGAGAGTCCTTATATTAATTGGCTTGCAGCAAGAACTGCACCAGCACCTGCCAACATGCCAACTGAGGGACTATATATAGGAAAGAGTTTGTTCCGCGGGCAAGAAAAACCGGTATTTATTGGCAAAGATGACAGAAGGCGTCATATGTACATCATCGGAAAAACCGGTGTAGGAAAATCCGAATTCTTAAAAGACATGATCATGCAAGACATCAGAAATGGTGAGGGAGTGGCAGTTATTGACCCCCATGGAGACTTGGTTGACGACATCTTGACTCTTATGCCGCCAGAAAGGGCTGAGGACGTCGTCCTTTTTGATCCATCTGATATGGAACGGCCTATCGGGCTTAATCTTCTTGAAGCAAATACTGAAGACCAAAAACACTTTGTAACATCATCAATTATCAATATGATGTATAAGCTCTATGATCCGCAAAAGACCGGTATCATCGGCCCACGATTTGAGCACTCTGTCAGAAATGCCATGTTAACAGTCATGGCAGAAAAGGGAAATACTTTTGTCGAAGTCGTCAGAGCACTTACCGACATGTCTTTTGTCCAAGAGCTCCTTCCAAAAGTTGATGATCCAATGGTTAGGAGGTACTGGACAGATCAGATCGCAAATACATCCGACTTTCACAAATCAGAAACCCTAGACTATATCGTCAGTAAATTTGGCCGCTTTGTTACCAACAAGATGATGAGAAATATCATCGGACAATCAGAAAGTGGATTTAATTTCAGAGAGGTCATGGACAATCAAAAAATACTTCTCATCTCTCTTAATAAGGGGCGCATTGGTGAGGAGAACTCTAGCTTTTTGGGACTTATTCTTATTCCAAAATTATTGGTTGCTGCTATGAGTAGACAAGATATGCCACAAGAACAACGCAAGGATTTCTTCCTGTATGTTGACGAGTTCCAGAATTTTGCGACACCTGACTTTGCTATTATTCTGTCTGAGGCACGTAAATTCAAACTTAACCTAACGGTCGCCAATCAATTTATCGGACAGATTGATGAAGACATAAAAAATGCTATTTTCGGAAATGTAGGAACCCAATGTGCGTTCCGTGTTGGAGTAACTGACGCAGGATATTTGGCTCACGAATTTCAACCAACATTTAATGAGGGGGATCTGATAAATGTTGAGAGGTATCATGCATATGTAAAAACGCTTGTAAATGGTGACCCTACCTTACCATTCTCGCTTGACCTAACACGCGACATCGAAGCTGACAAGAAAAGGGCAAATCCTCGGATTGCAGAACTTATCCGGGAACTTTCCCGTCTAAAATATGGGAGAGATCAAAATTTGGTTTCACAAGAAATTGCCAAAAGATCTCGTCTTTTTGAAGCACTTGGAGATAGTCCTTCTGACAAATTACCAAGTAAAGATGGCGGGGCCGGAGGAAACTTATAGACACAAAATGAGGCGAAAATTTGTGGGCACACTTGGGTTCGATACCTTCGACCCCGAACTTAGGAGCTCGTTGATTTTGGGTCCAACAAGTAAAAATTTGTGGGCACACTTGGATTCGAACCAAGGACCCCGAACTTAGGAGCTCGTTGATTTTGGGTCCAACAAGTAAAAATTTGTGGGCACACTTGGATTCGAACCAAGGACCCCGAACTTATAAGATTCGTGCTCTAACCGGCTGAGCTATGTGCCCAAATTTTTACATACTATTTATGATGTATTGTCCCAAAAATCAACGTAAGATCGTGATCTACCCTCAAAAGAGGGGCGATTACTAACTGAGCTACAGACCCAGAATATTTGGGTCTGCAAGCTTTGCTTATGTGCCCAAATTTAAGATAGCGCTCATTTATAGCAAGAACTTTATTATATCATTTAGACCGGTTTTATTGAACGTATTTTCCTAATATGAAATTTCTAACTATTAATTACAAAAGAAAACTATTAATGTCTCTGGTTCTTCTTGTTGTGTTTTTAACTTCTGCACAAATACTTTCTAAAGTAGTCTATTCCGACGAATATGACGATCTTACAAAAAAAATTGCAGACCTACAGACTGCACTTTCTGAATCACAAAAGGCGACAAAACCATTACAATCGCAACTCTCTAGTCTAAAATCCCAGCTTGCCAGTATTGATGCCCAAGTAGTTCAGATAGAAAAAGATTTAGTCGTAAAGAAAAAAAATATTGACGACGGATACAAAAAACTCGTAGACAAACAGAAGCTTTTTAATATTACGGTTAAAAATAGTTATATTAAGTCATACACTTTTTCTCCTCTACTCATTTTTATGTCAGGCAATGGGATGACAAATATCACAAATATGATAACGTACCAGAAGAGGAATACTGAACAGGACAAAAATATTATCACAAACATTGCACTACAATTGGTGGATCTAGAGAAAAAGAAAAACGATCTGGAGATTTCATCTCAAAAATTAGCAGCTGCAAAAACCGCCCTTGATAAAGATAGAGCCGATGTTCAGAAAGTGGTTGATGGGGCTGTTGCTTACCAGTCAACTCTCTCGGGACAAATTGCTGAACTCTCTGCAAAACAACAGGCAATTCTTTCACAACGCCTTGGTGCCCTAAAAATTCCACAATCAGCATATGCTGGCATCGGAGGCGGATGCTCATCAGACCTGACAAATGGAAAAGATCCAGGATTTTCGCCACGCTTCGGATTTTTTAGTTATGGCGTCCCAAATAGGGTAGGGCTCAATCAATATGGTGCAAAAGGCAGAGCCGAAGCAGGACAAAATGCAGAACAGATTTTGAAAGCTTATTACAATGCTGACTATACCACCGGATACAACACGGGCATAAACATCCACGTTACTGGCACTAATGAGTATGGCCAATCTTTTGATGACAACTGGAATATAGAAGACTATCTAAAGCATGTTTATGAGGTTCCTACCAACTGGCCGATGGAATCACTAAAAGCACAAGCTATAGCAGCCCGATCTTACGCACTTTCCCGGACAAATGATGGGGCTTCTGCAATTTGCCCGAGCCAAAGCTGTCAGGTAGTCAAAAGAGAAGAGAATTCTGACGCATGGAAACAGGCCGTGAGTGCAACATCAGGAGTTGTAATGACCAGCGGAGGTAGACCTATCACCGCTTGGTTTTCCTCAACTCACGGCGGGTATGTATACACATCAAGTGACATCGGTTGGAGTAGTACTTCATACACAAAGAGTGCAAAAGACACTACAACGGATAGTATTAGTAGTTTTTCAGACCTTCAAAGCAATGCCTACGACAAAGCCTCACCATGGTTTTACTGTGACTGGGGCTCACGAAGTCAGTATGGGGGCACAGCCTGGTTAAAACCGGAAGAAGTCGCAGACATCGCAAATGTTCTCATGCTTGCACAAAAAGATTCAGGCACGACTGAGCATCTGTATCAACCTGACAAACCAAATCCAGCAGGAACTGACACCTGGGATAGCTCTCGTGTTCGTCAAGAATTGTCTTCACGTGGAGGAAGTCCATTTAGTTCTGTTTCTGATGTTTCTATTTCTTGGGATAGCGGCTCAGGTAGAACAACACAAGTAACGGTCAACGGTGACGCGGGCTCTAAGGGATTTAGCGGTACGGATTTTAAGACATATTTTAATTTGCGCGCACCAGCAAATCTACAGATTGTGGGTCCTCTGTTTAATAGCGAAAAAAGGTAGATTACGGTATAATCTGAAAAGATTATCCTATGGATCCGCTTGAAGGAGAATTTATTTTAAATAAAGAGGAGCCATCTATTCCACATGCGGCTCAGAAAGCTACGGAAATGAATAACCCACATTTTTTTTCTTCATATTGTAAAAATCCACATGGGGTTTCATTCGGAGAACAAGAAGAGAACGAAAATATATTATTACTACTAAGGCGTCATTTTGTAGTCAATATTCCGTGGATTACTGCATCAATTGCTTTGCTTATTCTTCCGTTTATTTTTCCTTTTATCCTACGCTTTTTCCCTTTCCCTCTTCCCCAACAAGAAACAATATTACTATTTATAGCGTTCTATTTCCTCGTCGTTTTTGGATTCATTATTTTGAATTTTACGTTATGGTATTTCCATGTAGGTATAGTTACAAATATCAGAGTTATCGATATTGATCTATCAGGCATCCTTTATAGGCAAATATCGGAAGCAAAAGTAAAGAGCATAGAAGATGTTACATATGATCAGACTGGTTTTATCACATCTTTATTTAACTACGGAAATGTTCATGTCCAAACCGCAGGCACTGAGGAAAATATCGAATATGATAGGGTTCCAAAACCATCGCAGGTAGCAGATATTATCGGAGACATCTCGCATTAATATGAATATTTTTATTAACTTTCTTCAATACATTAATTCTGTTAACTCCGTTGCAAAAGTATTTCTTCTTTTTGTTCTCATAATATATACGCTTTTTGCATTAATACTTACTTTTCAGATATTCTCTTTTAATAGACTTATGACTCAAGAGTCATTTGCCCCCGTCTTTAAAGGTATAGCTATCCTTCATGCTTTAATATCGTTTATACTATTATTACTAGTTGTTTTCTCACTATGAATCAAGATATATTGCTCTCAAAAATTGTTCCTAATTCAACTGAAACAACATGGGCACAAGCCTATACAACACTCAATGTCTATATCACGCTTAGCATAGAGGACAAAACCGGTAAGTCAAATGTAACGACACATGGAAAGGAACTGCTTGAAAAATTGCAACGCGAATTTTTTGCCCTTGATGACAAATCCCTTGAGAATATAAAAAAAGCAGTTGGCAATGTCACAAAAACAATCACGGAGGAACATAGCTATTCTATGATTGTTGGAGCAATAGTGGGTGATATTTTATATATCGTAATTGGGTCATCAGGACAAGTTGTTATAAAAAGAAATGATTCCTCAGGAGTAATTGCAACAGGAGTTATAGGCGAGCTACATGGATTTTCAGGAAAACTACAACATGACGATGTCATAGTCTTTGAGACAGGCGATTTTGCAGAGAAATTACCTCTTACTGAACTTTCTGAATACCTCAATTCAACAGACGTTGCACAAATTGCAGAGAACATCACACCTTTAGTGCATGAAGGCGCAAAAGGAACTGAGTGTGCAATCATTATCCAGTTTAAGGATCTAGGAGGTATAAAAAAATCGGAAGAAAAAGATTTTCCGATTGAGGACCCTGAAGAGATAGATGAAAAAGATACTGAAGAAAAGACTGTGAAGGATGAATATTCTGCCGAAAATCTATGGACAAAAGAACCTCACGAAAATCGCGGAATTGAGGAAATCTCTGAGGAAGAACATGCTGAAGAAGAAACCCAGAGAGTAAAAAAGCCCCTCATTCCTTTTAAAATTCCGGCTATATCTTTTGGTAAAAAGACATTAACTGCAGGTGTCGTTATTCTTCTGATAGCAATTTTAGTAGGGAGCATAGGATATACCGGTTACCTCAAAAATCAAGAGAAAAATATTGCTGAGTTCAATAAGATATTTCAACCAGCGAAAGAAAAATTTGACGAGGGAGAAAAGCTCGAATCTCTCAACAAAACTCTTGCTCTTGAGGATTTCAATGCTTCACGGGATCTTTTAAAAGAAGCCCTTGGTAAATTTCCAAAAGGATCTTCCGAATACCAAAAACTTGAGGATTTACAGTCAAAAACCGAATCAAAAATTGCCTCTTTGGGAGGAGGGAGTAGTGCGAAAAATATAAAGGAGTTCCTAAAACCTGGTGATGATCTTAAAAGTATTACTGCAATAACTTCAAAAGGAGGAACACTTTTAGTTTTGGATAAAACTGGAAAGCAAGTTGCTACTATTGATACAAATGGAAAAGTTAAAAAAACCTATGACATAAAAGTGGGTGATTCATATATCAGTTCTGATGATAAATTCATCTATACAATGGGGGACACCGTTACCAGCATTGATCGAGGAAATGGAGAAGTAAAGCAAATATTTAAAGATGTAAAGGGAAACTCGTTTGATATTTTTGGAAGCAACATATACACACTATCTGGTAGTGACATCTTAAAATACAAAGCCCCAGCTTACGAAGAAGCTTCTTATTTTACAGACAAGCCTTCATTTAAAAGTACACCCATTGATATAAGTATTTCAGGTCCGATATGGGTTCTTGAGGCTAATGGAGGCATAGAACGCTTCACTAAAGGTAAAAATGATGACATTGAACTTTCTGGCCTTACCGGCGCGATAGCTGATGGAGCCAAGATATATGCAGATCCTGATAATACAAACGTGTATATTATGGATGTGAAAAATCAAAGGGTAGTGGTACTCAATGATGAAGGAGTGTATCAAAATCAATACGAAGGAAGTTTTATAAAAGATGGAATTTCTTTTGCAATTGATGAAAAAAATAAAACTGGTTATGTTGTTTCTGGCAATTCAATCTACAGCTTCGAACTTTAAATAAACGCTTAGCAGTCATAAAGCCTTTTCGATTATTTTTCGTTTTCCTCGATACACCAGCAATTAGCCTCAAGCTGGTACCTACTGATATACAAGAATACTATAGGGCTGTGAAAAGTTATCCACACCACTTTTCACACATAACTATATACAACTATATCATTTGAGGCTAAAATCCACTTTTTTGACCCCCCTCTTCTCTCCCTCTTAGTTCAAATGTATTACAAACAATGCGTTATAAACAAAGTTTGTATCATTTACGATGATATAATAATAATGTTATGCGAATTTTTAATAAAACTGCACCAAATAAATTTAATGTTGAAGAAAAATATGAGGCAGGCATTGAGCTTTTGGGATCTGAGGTTAAAGCCATTCGGCTTGAACATGTGGATCTCAACTCCTCTTACGTGAAAATTATGAGCGGCGAGGCATATCTTATCAACGCTAAGATATTCCCCTATAAATTCTCGCGTGTTGAGGGATACACTGAAGACCGAACCCGCCGGCTTTTACTTCATAAAAAAGAGTTACTCACTATAAAAAATAAGCTTGATACTGGAAAATTTACCGTCACTCCCCTCTCTATCTATGAAAAGCACGGTAAATTTAAGCTTGAAATTGGAGTGGCTCGAGGTAAAAAAGATTACGAAAGAAGAAAAGACCTCAAACAACAAGCAATCAACCGCGACAGGGCTCGTGACCTCAAAAACGAGTTTTAAAACTTGATCTCATAGTAATTAAGTGGTATAATACAAGCCTTGGGGATGCAATTGTATCGACAAGAATTGTACTTTAAAAACTGCAAGCCGGCAATGATTCAAAGCCGTAAAAGAGGATCAAAAATACATGGTGATCGTAAGATTACCCGCGTGCTTAATCACTTTAGTGATAAGCTAAGCAACGCGCTTGGAGTTTCGACTTCAATGCGTTTTGCTACTGCATAAGCAGTCGCTATTCATACCGCTTCTTTTCCTAAACGGATTAGGTATGGGTATAAACACAGTTTGGGATAGGACAAAAAAGATGATTTGATTTTTGTCCAAAAAAAAGAATCTTGGAATTGCTGTTCCTGTCAGTAGGTTACCAGCAAGACGACAATGAAGTACTGACTACGCTTGTAGATGTTTTTAGATATGGTTTTTGGACGGGGGCTCAATACCCCCCATCTCCACACTTTTCACCCTTCGTGGGCTAAAGTAATGCCCAATACTTTTACCGCTCCTCCACTCTTTTTTAACATTTTTGCGCATTCGCGTAATGTTGCGCCAGTTGTTGTAATGTCATCAACAAGAATTATATATTTTGAGTTTTGGGTTTTGAGTTTTGGGTTAAGAGAAAATGCTCCTAATGTGTTTTTAGTGCGCTCCTCTTTTTTGAGTTCAAATTGAGGTTTTGTTAGCTTGTCTCGGACCAATAGTGCACAGTATGGAATTTTCAAACTGACAGATAATTCTTTTGCCAGAAGTTCTGATTGGTTATACCCTCTTTTTCGTTCTCGAGATTTGTGAAGAGGAACTGCAGCAATAACAACTTTGTCGCTCACAACAAACTTTTCAAAAGCTTCTTGCTGGATGACTCCTTCGTATAATAATTTCCCAAGAATTGCTTTGAGATCTGATAAATACGGTTCGTATTTGAATTGGTACAGTAATTTTTTAACGATCCCCTTGTAAGCAATTGAAGAAATGATTCCATCAATTCCATATCTTGTCTTGCATTTCGGGTGGCTCATACCATCCATAGATCCTTTTTGACACATCCCACAAAGTTGATATTGCAAAAAAGAAATTGTTGAAAAACAACTATCACAGATATAGTCTCCACTCTTTCTGCACCCTACGCATCTTTTGGGAAATAATAACGTTGCAAGGAAATCAAACACAATATAACTATCTTACTATGGTTTCCAGCCGCATTTAGGACATTTTGTCAGTCTTCCGGCTGTTATTTCATCAGCTTCAGATTCTGATGCTTTCCAATTACACCGTTTTTCTTTATTCCCGCATTTAATTTCAGGACAATTACCCTCTGTGTTTGTCATCGATTCGTACGTCATTATCCCATCGTTTCGCTCAGCTCCAAATCCAGACCCCAACCCGCACCCATTTGCACCAGGTGCATATTCTCTATTCACAAAATGTGTGACGATAGCACTGCCAGTTGCTATTGCTACTCTCATTTCATCGACAGTAATATTTTCAAACTCTGACAATGTACTTTTGTCCTCCACATAATCCCTGACGGCATTCTCCCATCCCCTAAAATGGCTCACTATTTTTGCCGGGGACTCTCCTTTCTGCATCATCTCAAATACAACAGCAAGCCACGCGTCAACTTTTTGAAGCTCACGGTCCATTTCCTGTTCATTTTTTACGTTCTGAAGATATTCTTTTGGCGGATGAATTTTTCTCTCCTCAGGTGTATTCTCATATAACTCGTCAGACAGAGACCTTATGTATGACTGTGAAGTTCCGCTATCCACTTTTGCAACAACGCCAAGAAGGGCATCAACCGCTACCCGCTCGCCTGCCAATTTCTCAAATAGCATCTCTTGCTCTGGGGCATCTAAATAATTTCTGACAGCGCGAGAAATTAATTTTTTCTGTCCATTCTCAACAACAATTTTGTGTATCCTTGCAAAACTATGATATCCATATCCCCATGCTTTCCGTTCTTCAACTGTTACACCAAACTCGGTAGGACTTAGATCTACAAAAGTGTCCCCTTCTTTTGCCCCACCTACTGCTTCCTGCATGGCATCTACCCACCTGACGTCACCCATAGAGCGCCTTCTGTACCACTCTGGCTTTGATCTATCCTGTGCTGGCACCAGATAGCAATCTCGTGCCGACTGGTTATCCGGTCCAAGAGCCAAATACACACTCCCATCCTCATTTTCCATGATCTTATGTTCATATTCACTGATAGGAACTCGACCATATGATTCCTTTGCATAATAATGCGCGTTTTCTATAAAATGACTTCTATATTTGTTTCCGAATTTTTGAGTGAGTTGATATTCTCTGCCCAAATCAAATGCAAACGGTGCACTTTTTTCATTGTCGGGGGTTGCAGGATTTTCGTGGGAACCATTTATATCTACTCCGTAAGATAAAGATCTTGATATTAGTTCTTGTTGTGGTTGATATACTTGTGCTTCTATCATATGCTTCTTGCCAGGTACCATACGGCACCCGGCCAGGTATTGTATAGTACCTGGCGCGAAAAGACTCTTGGGGTTCTGACTAAACAGTTGCGGCACAGCGAGGGAATCACACCCTACTTCACCCGAAAATCACCTTCTTTTCCAAATTACTTCGGAAATATGCTCATTGTGGTTTGCAAATCTACTCATGGTAAATAAAAGGTCTGACAAACGGTTGATATATTGCAAAACATTTTCATTAATCTTTGCTTTTCTTGACAGGGCAACGATATTTCTCTCTGCTCGACGGCTCACAGTGCGCGCAAGTTGTAGCTGGGTTCCTACCTCTCCTCCGCCAGGAAGTATAAAATTTGAAAGTTCCGGGATTTGCCCTGTCATCTCATCAATATAATTTTCAAAAACAACCGTTCTTTGAGGCAGAAGTTCGATTAAATTGGCATTTGCAGGATTTGACAAATAAGAGCCGGTTGAGAAAAGGTCGTCTTGGATTTGATTTATTATTTCCCCTAAATATTTTGAATAACCCTTTTTAATTGGTGTAAGTTTTGCGCTAACTACACCAAGGACAGCATTTAATTCGTCAACTGACCCGTATGCTTCAACCCTTTCTGAATTTTTCCAGACTTTTACTCCGCTTCCTAAAGAGGTTTTGCCCTTGTCTCCTTTTTTTGTATATATCGGCATAGATAGAACCTGGCTCGGGTTTGATGATGAAATATAGTTTTCTGTCTATACAGTAGCGGCACTGACTGGGAATTACACCCAAATTACCTATATTTCAATTGTTAAAAATTAGCATTCGGCATGCCCACAAGCAGACGCTCGCCTTTCAGGCGGCTCTCACATGTGGTCAGCATTCTGCATGACCGCAAGCGTAAGCAAAGCTTGTCCCTTCGTCCTCACCGAGTTAACACTCGGCGTGGCCGCAGGCATAGCATTTAGCGCAACCTTCTTCATGGACGAAGGCTGCTGCTCCGCATTCGGGACACAGATCTGCATTTGCGTGTGACTGAGGGGCTGCTGCAACCATTGGCAATGGTGCTTGTACTGCAACAACCGGTGCTTCTATTTTTGGTGTTTGCACAGACGTTGCCGCAACATCGGTCTTGATCGTATCTGCCATAACATTTTTCATGACAACCTTATCAGCAACGTGCCCATTTACTCTAAATTCAAAATGCTCTGCCAAAACTTTAGCAACAGCATCTGGAAGAGAACGAACTCTATTTGGTCCAAATCCAACAGACCTTCCTCCACCAATACCAGTCAACTGATCTATCATTTCACGAATTCTTTCTCTTGGTTCAACAGGAGATTGCATTCGCAATATCATAGACATGATGCGACCCAATGCCTCAGACATGGCCATAACGTCACTACCCGATTTACCAGAATTGATAAATAATTCAAATGGCTTTCCTTCACTGTCGTGATTGATGGTTATAAAAGTATTGCCAAGTGGAGTTTGTGTCTCGTGCGTCACGCCAGAAAGTGCCAAAGGTCTTTTTCTGATTGGCATTGCTTGTGCTGCCTTTACTTCCTCTTCTTTCTTCTTGTCATCAACGCGCTCCAAAACTCCTTGTCGTGATCCATCTCTCATGTATGTCACTCCCTTAAGTCCCATGTCATATGCCATCATGTATAGGTTTTTGACGTCATCAATCGTGTGAGAATTTGGAGCATTTACGGTCTTTGAAATTGAAGAGTCAATATATTCTTGAGCAACAGCCTGAACCTTAGCATGCTCAAGTGGCGTCAGATCATTTGCGCTCACAAAATAACCTGGCTTGTCTGCCTCAGGATGAGCCTTTTTCCATTCTTCAAATAGTGGATGGTATACAATTTCCTCCCCACCGCGCCATCGTCTTAAAAATGAGAATTCATATACTGGCTCGACCCCTGATGAAACACCGGATACGAGTGAGGTTGTCCCCGTTGGTGCAATTGTTAGAAGGACTGCATTTCTGATACCTTTTTGAGCTATCTCTTCTCTTATTTTTTTAGGGAGCGCCTTGATGTGATACCCTTCCAGATATTTCTCTTTGTCAAATTTAGGGAATGATCCTTTTTCTTTTGCGATATCTGTTGACGCCTCATAAGCATTGTCTCTGAGAGTTTTGAATATCTTTTCTATCACTGGAATTGAATCTTCAGAACCATATGGCAACTGCATCTTAATCAATGCATCTCCAAGTCCCATAATCCCAAGACCGGTACGTCTGATTTCTTTTGCACATTTTTCATTCTCTTTGAAGAAGTAATACGTTTGATCGATAACATTATCTAAAAGCCTCATGGCAACTTTTGCGTCACGTCCGAATGACTCAAAATCAAACCATCCCGCTTTTTCTACACTCAAATCTGCATCTTTAACGTATGCGGAAAGGTTCATGGCTCCTAAATTACAGACTGCCCATGCACCTAAAGGTTGTTCTCCACAAGGATTTGTTGCGATAAGTTTTTCGAAATACCATGTATTTGATCTTCTGTTTGATCTCTCCATGAAGTGAAGCCCTGGTTCTGCGCTTTTCCAGGCGGCTGTGCAGATAAGATCCCAAATATATCTGGCTTTTACGGTTTTGTGAACATTTACTTTCTTGCCCAAAGCTCTCCAGGTGTCAATTTCCCCATCCCATTTAGCGTCATACTCTGGATCGTCAATATCCGGATAAACAAGATCCCAATCCTCATCTGCCTTTACGGCCTCCATAAATTTATCAGACACACAGACCGAAAGATTTGCACCATTTATTTTCGAGAGGTCCTCTTTAACAGTTATGAACTCTTCAATATCTGGGTGCCAATCCCACAACATAAGCATGGTGGCTCCTCGTCTAGATCCCCCTTGCTGCACTACATCGTGCGTTGCATAGGAAAATAGTCCCGCCCAGGTGACAGGACCTGATGATGTTCCATTTACCTTTTTAACACGCGCTCCCCGTGGACGAAGAGAAGAAAGATTGAGTCCTACCCCTCCTGCGCGAGATTGGATTTCAACGAGTTGCTTTAAGCTTTCTAAAATTCCGTCACGAGAATCTTTTGGAGATGGGATAACAAAACAATTAAAATACGTTACTTGGTAGTTGGTGCCAGCACCGGAAAGAATGCGTCCTGCAGGAACGAATTTGAATTCATCCATTACCCGGTAAAATTCTCCTTCCCAATATTTTTGGTCTTTCTTTTTTTCATTTTGGGAAATTCCCCATGCTACTCTTTTCCACATTTGCTCTGGGGTGCTTTCAAGAAGAGAGCCATCCTTATCACGAAGTGCGTAGCGGTCAAGAAATACTTTTTGTCTAATTCCTGTTAATTCCATAATGCTTTTTATTTTAAAAGTTTCTTTACTTCTCTTTCAAAATCTTCTATATCAACAAAGTGTTGAAAAACGCTGGCAAATCTAATATATGCAATCTTATCTAGTTTTTTGAGCCTGGCCGCAACCAATCTTCCAATTGTCTTACTGTCTACCTCGACACTATCTGCTCCCAACAATTCTTTTTCTACCTCATCAACTATTTGATTGACCTGCTCAAGGGTAACGGTAGTCTTTTCTACAGACTTTAAGACTCCTCCTCTTAATTTGTCGCGGTTGAACCGCTCACTTCTATTGTCTTTTTTCTTGACCAGAAGCATGATGTTCTCAACCCGCTCATATGTAGTAAATCTTTTTTTACATTTACCACACAATCTCCGTCGTCTTATGTTGTTACCGTCTTCAGCAACTCTCGTTTCTGAAACTTCCGTATCATTTGAATCACAATAGGGACAATGCATATTCTTTTTTCTAGCGTTTTTAATGTACTTACACTACTTTGTGTCTGTGAAAAGTCAGAACACAATATTTAGTGTCAGTAACTAATGTAAACCACTAGATTTATAGAGTCAACTATTAATAAATAGATCAAATTGTAGCAAAAAAAATGTTAGCTTCAATTTCTGTGAAAAGTCCAATAGGGTAACTCTTGGCATCCCGTGTGGACAAAAAAATCCTTCAATTTAAAATAAGCGCACTATCTTTGCTTCAATAAAATTTCCGCAGTTTTCTCATGTTCTCCTATCCTTCTTACCTGAAAATCGAATTGGTCCCTTACATTTTTGTCGATGGACGGTTTTAGATCGTTTGCTATCTCAAGATGTTTTAACGTTGCTGATTTGAATTGTTGTAGAAAAAGCTTAACGTCAGGACTCTTCGGATTTTGTTTTTTAACTGCTTTAATAGCAACAAGCGCTTCATCTAAATAATTATTACTTTTACTAATTGTTGTGACAGCAAGTGCGTCTTTATTTTTGGCAACCAACAATTTTCCTGAATACATCCTCTTTTCAGCAACTAAAAGGCTGAATTGCGCTTTTTTTAGAGAATCATTGATGAGGAATTTCACGATTCCGTCCCTTATCACTTTCAATATATAAAGTGGATTGTCTGGAAGCATTCCCGGGTACGGCAGCTCGTAATCAATTCTTTTGGGTATTATTTCAGAGCTTTTGCTCGCTTGCGTATCAATTCCCACCGGTGTTTCTGTCTCAATAACTGTTTCTTGGGCAAATGTTTTCTCTGTTTTTTGAGTCACTACAAATGCAAAAAATGCTAGAACAATAAGGAAAAACAGTCTTTTCATTTGTTCCCATATACTACTCTTGGGACGTTGTCTTGTCAACCTTACTGAGCTTGTCGAAAGGTTGATTTTTGTCCCTTATTTGGCCATACTAAATTTATTCATGAAAAAAGCACTCTGCTCCTTGTTTTTCGCGATTGTCTTATTCAATATTTTTTTACCTTCGTCTTTTGCCCAAACTCCGACCCAACCTCCGCCAGCTGGCGGACCAACTCAAGCGGTTAGAACAGCCTATCCTATCAGAACAGATGCTGATGTGCCACAGGACTTTCATACCTATACTCAAAATGTGTTTATCGAAATACTGACAAGTATTTCTTGCATGCTGACCGGATATGACCCGCTGACTGTCAGTGGAAAATGCCTAGGTATTAATACCGCCACCCATAAAATAGGCTACGTTGAAAGTCAGGGAGGGGCTATTGGAATTGTTGGGAACATGATCAGTATGACATTTGATCTACCCGTCTCCTCAGCAACCTATGCAAAAGATTTGGCTTCAAATTTTGGCATCACAAAGTCCGGCTATGCAGCGATAGTTGATGGAGATAGCTCTAATAGTGGGAGTGCCTTTTCACTCGGTTATGGATATACCGGGCTTCAGCCAGTTCTTAATGTCTGGAAAATCTTTCGAAATCTTGTCTACCTATTCCTTGTATTGCTTTTTATCATAATAGGGCTTGGCATTATGTTTCGCCTTAATATTGACGCCCGGTCAGTCATGAGCATCCAAAATCAACTGCCCAAAATAATAGTTGGTATTATTTTGGTCACATTTTCGTATGCTATAGCCGGATTTATTGTGGACATGATGTATGTGTTGATGTACCTGGTCTACTATATTTTTGCGCAACAAACGCTTGGACTCGATATGGGAGGGCTGAATCCATCATACCTTCAGGGACAAAATCCATTAGGAGCCATTGGTGGTCTTGGAGGAGCCAGTGATATCGCATCAGGAGTTGCGAAACCACTTGGACATATATTTACATCTCTATTTGACAACTCCTTCGGACATATGATAGCAACCATTGTCGGTGGAATTATCGGAGGAGGAGCTGGAGCAATTGGTGGGCCAATTGGCATTGCAGTTGGTGCTGGAATCGGACTTATTGTTGGGGGAGTTGCCGGAAGTAAGCTCCTTGGAGTCGTTGGTGGACTTATCGCATACATAATCATAACAATTACAATAGTATGGGCGATGCTTCGGCTCTGGTTTTTACTTCTGAGAAGCTACCTCTTTTTCCTTTTTGCAGTGGTTTTAGCTCCTTTTTGGATAGGGCTTAGTCTTGTTCCGAAGGGTGGAGCCGGATTTAATTCGTGGATTCGTGAAGTGGTATCCAACCTTGCAGTGTTTCCCACTACCCTTTTTATTCTTTTACTTGGAAAAACTCTGGTTAGTCAATTTGGCAACGCATCATCAAAAACATCATTTGTTCCTCCACTCGTTGGAAACCCGGGAGATGCTTCGAGTTTTGGCCCGATAATTGGTCTTGGAATAATTCTTCTACTCCCAAGCGTTGTAACTATGGTAAGAGACACACTTAAAGCTCCTGGATTTAAATACACCCAGGCGATAGGAGCATCTTTGGGGCAAGGTCAAAAAATTGCAGGACTTGTAGGTGGCAAAGCAAGAGAAGCTGTCTGGAAGAGCAATCATAGAACTGGAG
>CAZDED010000015.1:0-17572 GCA_964504535.1 uncultured Gammaproteobacteria bacterium | reverse complement strand
TCATTGCATTGATATAACGAAAGGACTATTATGCTTGTGTTATGAGATTTTTGAGGACAAAACTAATAACTTTTCTTACTATTACCATAGTGTTTGCACTTCTTTTGCCTCTGAAAAGCTTTGCTTATGACAACTTTGTCTCAAAAGACACTGTATTTCTTCAGAAAGGTGAAACGGTTAATTCGGATTACTTTGCATCTGGAGGCTCGGTCTTTGTAGATGGGACGGTTGTTGGAGATGCGTATGTTGCGGGTGGAAATGTTGTAGTAAATGGACTTATCAATGGAGATCTACTGACGGCTGGAGGAAATGTCAGCATTAATGGACGGGTTACTGGAAATGTGAGAGCTGCAGGAGGACAGGTCATCATCAACGGTCAGGTTGACCGCAATGTAACGGTTGCAGGTGGATCTATTTCGATACAACAACCTGCTGTGGTTAATGGATCGCTAACTGCTGTCGGAGGCAATCTTTTGGTGGTAGCGCCCATTGGAAAAAGTGCGGTTCTGGCAGGTGGGCAGGTCAATATAAATAATTCTATAGGAGGCGATGTCCGGGTCAGTGCGGAGCAATTGACGGTTCTTCAGAATGCAAAAATAAATGGGGGACTTACGTACTGGAGTCCAAATCAAGCTCACATCGTACAGTTCACCGTCAAAAATGGAGTTACCTTTCACAAAACTGACCTCAAATCACACGACTATCAAAAACCATCACGGGAGAAAATTGCTGCAGCAGCTGCCGGCATCGGGGTCTTTTGGATCATAGTTAGCTTCTGTGCATCCTTCCTGGTTGGTCTTATTCTGCTTCATTTCGTACCTATATTTATGCAGGATATTGAGAAAACAATACATGGATCTCTCCTCAAAAGTCTGGCTATCGGATTCATAACTGTTGTTCTTTTTCCAGTTGCAATTGTAATACTGTGCATAACTCTCATTGGAATTCCATTTGCTGTCCTTTTGGGAGTAGCATTTGTTCTTGTCGCACTTCTCAATCAAATATTTGTCGCTTATGCTATCGGTAAAAAGTTGCTTCCAAAAAGAAATGCTTTCTCTTTATTTATTGGACTTATCATTTACAGTGTGGTAAGTTGGATTCCGGTTGTCGGATGGATGTTTAATGCACTAGTTCTTTTCATTGGCATGGGGGCAATAGTGCAAGTGAAGAAAAATCTATACGTCTCTCTCCGAACAAAAAAACTCATCTAATAATATACTGTGTGATAAAATCGTCCCATGGCTTCTGAACAAGGACCGCGGACAATTATTAGAGGGGTCATCTTTCTGTCTCCAGTGTTTACTACACCAGACTCAATTCCGGTACCTTCTTGATAAATTCGTGCTCCTGAGTTCAGGAGCAATGGGCACTTACTTCTTCTTCATCATTTTGTGATCCATTTGACCAAAAATCAATTTGAGGTCAATTCCGTTGTCTTTTGCCCAAGACTGTAGATCAGTCATTTCTTTTTCTCGTATGGCTCTGATCTCAGCACTAGTCTTACCCTTCCAGTCCGACTTCAATTGCTGCTTTTTCTCAAAAAGTGATTTGAATTTATCTTCAATCAATTTTTTTTGGTCTGCAGAAATTTTACCCTGAGTAGCAAGTGCTGATAGCCTTGTATCAAGGTGCGTCTGGTGATTTTCTTGTGAAACTTTGGAAAAATGCATACCCATCTTGCCTGACCCATGTGCCATGGCTGGAGTTACTGTTAGCATGCTTCCAAGTGACAGAAATGTCACTGCTGAAATTATGTATTTTTTCATATATCACCTCCTTTCATTAATCAGTTTGTCACACAAATCTTAAAATTAACTGATATTGAAACTGACCCTCATTTAGCTATAATGACTCAATATGATTGAATATCTAATCGGTATCAGCATCTATGCTTTGGCAATTCCTCCACTTTTTTACTGGGTAAGTTTGACTTTAATTTTTACTGGATTTCAGGGGTTTGGATTTTGGACATTGTATGTTCTTCTCTTCCCTTTTCTCATTTCAATTCTTCCGTTCTTTATAAAACGCTACTTTAAAAAAATCAAATTTATCCTGCTCCCACTTGTTATATTTCTGACACTTCAAATTGTTCCTCTTCCCCGGTCAGCTACAACAAGCACGCCCCAAGCGCTTGACCAAGTGGGGAAGGAGGAGCCTTTTGCTATAGGTGTTGGCTATCCATTGTCTTTTGCCAAGCTTTTTATAGCAGACTCTAAAGATGTGTTTGCTGGACAATTCATGTTTGTCCCAGAACAGTCGATCTATAGACTAGTACTATTGGGATATCTTATTGAAGGATACGTAATATTTCTGATAATTTGTGGCCTTATTAGATTCGATGCAAAGCCAGAAAAAAAACAAAATAAAGAAAATGTCACACACAAAACAAATGAAACCAACGTGTAGCCTATAACCGCCTCGGGGGTGATTTGAGGATACACATTGAGATCAAAACCATAATTCCATGTTCCCTACCCTTTTTATCCTAGAGTATAGTATAATGTAGTTCATGGGTAATTTTAATAGAGGAAGTAATTTCAACAGGGGCGGTTCTGACCGCGAAATGTACAAGGCAACGTGTGATGACTGTGGGCGCGAATGCGAAATTCCATTTAGACCAACAACCGGAAGACCTATATATTGCCGTGATGACTTCAAGAAGCATTCACCGGAGGGTGATGATAGAGGTCGAGACGCGGGGCGCAGAAACGACCGTGGGGGATCTAGAAATTTCTCAAGAGACAATGGACGTAGCAACGACCGCGAGATGTTTGATGCAGTATGCGCGTATTGTGGCGACAAATGCAAAGTTCCCTTTCAGCCACGGGGTGACAAAGAAGTTCTTTGCTCAAATTGTTTTGAAGAAAAAGGCGGAGATCCACGAAGAACTTCAAATAATGCTTCCGTCACACAACTGAATGACATTCAGGCAAAGCTTGATAAAATCCTTGAGCTTCTTTCGCCTGTTGCTAAAGCAACAGAAACGTCAAACAAAAAACCTCAAACTGCACCCTCCTTCGCTAAAGCTTCGGAAGGGCAAGAAGATGAGATGGTTGAGGAAATTACTGAAAATGTTGCAACTGAAGCTGTCGAAGTAGAAGTTAAGCCAAAAACAAAGAAAAAGAAAACCACCAAGGCCAAATAGTCCACAATTCATCTTCTCTTACCATTCTCTTATTCTTAATTCATTAAAGTTCTAAGTTTGAAGTTTAATATTAAAGTAGAAAGGAGGAAATAAATGGGTATAACAAATGATATAAAGCAAAAAGTTACAGGAGAAATCCAAAAAGCAAAAGGAGAAGTTGAGATGAAAAGTGGAAAAAAACTTCAGGGTGCCTGGGATAAGACAAAAGGGGCGGTAAATTCGACCATTGCTGATACTAACCTAAAAGCACGAGCTGAGGACGAATAAGTTGAATCAGGCAATCGGGCACATCACAAAAGCGTGGACATGCACTAAAAGTTGGTCGTAGTGAATAGTCTCTACCCCCGTTACGGTTCCCGTGTTACCATAAATTTGAGTAACTTTGTACATATATTGCCATTTGCCGTCAGGCTCAGGAGTGCAGTCTTTGGAAAGTCTTGTTGTGTCTCCTAATTCTCTTAATGTATCGACCAAATAATTTCCTACATCATCAACTGTTAGTCCTAATTGTCGCAAAATAGGCTCATTTGTTGCCCCACCTGCATAGACTCTGGTGTATTTTTTATCCCCAATTACAAGCACTTCCTGTCCTCCACCAGTTCTCTCTCCTGTAATCCACTCGTCGTGATACTCTCCTCCATCTATTTTCACATGACTCGCCTTCCCATCAACTATTCCTCCCCTTTTCATGTTGTGAACATGCCCTTCCCCAGCGTACCCGCCAAGAAGACCACTAGTCAGTCCTTTTGCAATTACTTTCTCTGTATCCTTCATATGGGTATTTTAGTACTCCCCCACCCAAAAATCCATTAATATAATTAATGCTCCATCACAAACCACAGCGATAGCGGGGACTTGTGATATGGAGGTAAGACCCTTCACATCCTATAAAAAGTCTGAATTTTGTCAAGCGGGCCGTGAAAAGTGTGATCATAATCAATGTGAAAAGCTTAATATAGGTCTATCATCATAAATCTATGCACGAAATCTGCCAAGGGCAGGATGAAGTTATTCTTCCCTCTACCAAATCGAGGGGAGACCTTGAAGCTAACAGTGACGGGATTTGGTATATCAATGACGGTTTTCGTCCGGGAAATGCTGTTGTTGGCTGGATATATATAGGCACAACATCGCGCCCCATTATTCGTGAAATCGTAGGAAGAGTTGCAGATAGTGTTGCTCTCTATGCTGACGGAAGTGAAAAGATAAAAGTCAGAACGTATGTAAGAAGCTACAAACATGATGTGTCATTGGCTCAACTGGGAGGATCAATAACCAGATCGTGGGACAATGAGAAATTTGAAGAAACAGAAATAACAGAATTTCATTTGCGAGAATACGCAGGCACCCTATCCTATTCCCATTTTGCAGCGGATCCTGAAATTCTTTTCCCAGGTGTAAAGGTAGATTTGATAGGACACGTTGTCAAACATCCTTCTGTTGCAGAAGCACACCAACAGCCTACTCAAGAATTTGCACAGGCGATTGTAGGCGCAAAAATAGGGGTCAAATAAGTGGTTTGTCAACGTCCTCTGGCAAAAACCGGGAAAACAAATTTAATTATTTCTTAAGAATTTGACAATTAATTACTAAGGCATATAATGCGCCTATGGATTCATTAGGTGGTCTTTTTAAGTTTTTCTATAACATAATTCCCGGCGCTCTTTTTCTGTTTGGTTTAAATTTTGTAGGCATAAGTGTATTTTCTTACCTTCCTCAAAATAACACTGAAAAAATATTTTGGATTATCGTTATTGGAATATTTTTTGGATTCTTAGGTCAAGGCTTAATGAAAACTTTGAAAAGACGTGCACTTAACAAATGGATTTTTTATGAGTTGAAAATTGAAAATACTGAAAATGGAATTTACAAATCTGCACGAACTCAAGTAAAATCTAAACTTCATCTATCTCCTGGCGAGCTTAGCAAACTTACGCTCATTTCGATAAATGATTTGCTTTAATTTTATTCTTGCACCTTCAACCTCTTTTGTCCCATCAGAAAACTTAGGAAAGGATTATTTAGTCTCTCTTGGGTTGGATTAAATTTTATTTCCAGTGTATTCTTTTGCATATCTTGTGCAGTCTGGGCCAAATATTTTGAAAAGGTTTTTATAGCTGCATCTTTCATTTTTTCTTCCGTTGTACAATCATCACTTAATTTGTTAATTGCTATTAAACGAATGAGACACTTTTGCCATTCGATATTATAAGTTTGCATAATTTGCCAACTTTGGGTATCGAGATCATTAATCTTAGGTAAATATGTATTATAGTAAGCTGTAATACTACTTAGAATTACTGGCTCCAGTGTTAATATATATCCAGATTGTAAACCTGCTTCATATACTTTACTCGAATATGGGGTGTGATTTAGCAAAATACCACTTTTATTGTAAATTTGCATAACTTGACCAGCCTCTATGTAGTTTTGCCTAAGTTCTAGCTCTAACAATTCCAGATATCTCTGCCGCTGAAATGTCTCTTGCACATAATAGGCTACCAATGCAGAAGTGAGCAAAAGTAGAATTGCCATCACTAATCCATCTGGGCTCAAAAACCATCTTAAAAATCTAAATGTTTTTTTATAAAATAACCTCAAACTAATTATTTTTACCACCTAAAATTACTAAAGTCCAATCGAAGTTGTATTTTTCATATCATAAGAGTACAATCCGCATCAAGATGAGAAAGGCAGGACTAATTGCAATTTTTGCTCTATTTTTATTTGTACAACCTGTGATAGCAAGAAGTGGTTGTTGTTCTCACCATGATGGTGTCAGAGCTGACGGTTGTGGATGCAATGATGGAACACCTCTTTCCTCTACATGTGCCCCATACTACGTATGTTCTGCTGCTACAGATAACCAACCAGAACCCACAACCCCACCACAAATTGTATATCCCACTGCAAATACTCTTGTAAAGAAAACTGTAACAAGACCGACACCTATTCCAACCAAAACACCAACTCCGACTCCAAGTCCTACACCGACGCCAACTGTTGTACCAACCAATACACCTACTCCAAAACCTCAAGTACTGTCTGTAAATGAACAAAAAGAAGAAAATTTATGGATCAGATTTCTTCATTGGCTTTTTGGAAAAAAGAAATAATACATGGACTATAACAAATCAGATTCAAATAACGTCGGCGGGTGGATCTTGGCCATCCTCATTTTCGGGGCTGTGATTTGGTTTCTCTCAAACCAGGGAAAATACGAAGGGGAAACAGCGGAATATTGGTACAACGCTTATGATGAATCAGAAAGTCGGATTCAGGATTATAAAGATGCGCTGGAGCAAGCAAATACAAATATAGATGATGCAAAATATAGTGCTTGGGAATCTTATGAAGAAATGGGAGACGCTTTAGATGGTTTGGAAACGGTAAATGAACCTTAACGGATTGCGAGTTGTAACGGAAATCTAAAATATATCCTGGTGGGGGATTCTTACTTCAATCCTATCATTGCTCGCAATAGACTGAACTGTTGTTAGATAGTGTGGATCGCCAAGTCTCAGAGTCACATCCGGTTCTTTAAATATATCGACTGACTCATCATCACTTATCACATATTCACCGTCTTTTATCCTTGAAACTAGAGTAAATTCATCATTTTTATCACAGACAACTACTATTATTTCCTCTCCACCATCCAGAAGAGGGTCATGCAAGCCTTCAGATGTACCTGGCATTACATTTCGCTCAAAAATCCATTCTTCTCCAGTTGGCTTTACTTCAATTCGTGCTACCATAATTTGCGATTCTACCACTTATGAGGTCGGATTGCGAGGTTTTTGGGGTAAAACTGTGAGAATTATCCGACTACTTATTTTGTTGGGATATTTACAAATGGCACGCCAGATGTGGCATTTGGGAGTTTGCCGTCCCATTTCTGAACTGCCAAAAATTGAAGGTACTCAGCAGAAAGACTACCGCTATCTCTCAAAATCTTTTGAGCATCTGCTTGTCCTTGCGCTTGTGTAGTTGCTGTCGTTGCCTCAATTCTGGCCCTCTCGTAATTTTGCTGTGCTACCTGTTTTTGCTCAATTGAAGTGTTGAAGTCCTCTGAAAAATCAAAATTCACAATGTTAAAGTCGTCTACTACAACATTGAAAACGCTGAGTCTTTCTTTGAGATGCTTAAGAGCAACTTGCTTGACCGCTTCCCTTTTTGTAATAAGCTCAGTTGCTGTAAAATTGGCCGTTGTTGCTTTGAAGGCTTCTTGAATTGCGGGGTCAATAATCCTTTCTTTGTATTCACGTCCAATATTTTGATAAACAACTACTGCCTTTTCTGCTCGCAGATGAAAATTGAGCGCAATAGTAGACTTTACTTCTTGAAGGTCTTTTGATGCTGCTTTTGCATCGACCTGCTCTTTTTGGGTGCGAGTTTCCATAAGGGTTATATTCTCAACCACAGGAATTTTCAAGTTCATACCTGGATTGACCACCCTATTGACTGCTCCAAAACGAGTCACTACTCCCACATGCCCAGCATTTACAATGGTAAATGAGGAAAATGCAATAAAAAGGAGAATAATAACGGCGACTACAGAGCCAATAATCTTTATCATTTGAGGTTGAGTATTCATCAAGCTGACTATACCACAGACAATTCAGAAATACAATTTTTTTGAAGTCAAATTGCGAGTTTTTGGGGGTTGTGTAATCCAAAATACTACAGTACTCTGGATTACGGTGTGACTAACGTGGGTGTGGTATCATGGGAATAAAGTATGGCGACACTCCAATCCACCGTGGACTTTATCACTTCCCAGATAGACAATGGTGGGATGATGACCAGTAGAAAGATGTTTGGGGAATATGCGCTTTACTGTGAAGGAAAAATTGTGGCATTTATTTGTGATGACTCTCTCTTTTTAAAACCAACACCTGAGGCAAAAGAATTTTTTCCAGAAGCCATTGACGCTCCTGCCTATCCAGGGTCCAAAATGTATATGCTCGTACCTTCTGAAAAATGGGAAGACCGGGAATTTATGTCAAGTCTTATTACTATTACCTATGAAGCACTGCCAAAAGCAAACCCAAAGAAAGTAAAGTATCAAAAGGATAGACAATACCTATTTAATTTTCAGATGTTGTAGCGATTGATCTTCCCGAAGAACTTGTAAAGCGCGCTTCTGATCATGTCTGAAAAGAAATCTCCTTTTGTGCGAAACCCTCTTTTTCTTATCATTCTGACTTTCTACTATTGCAATTGGAACTTTGCCTGCTAGCGCTTCGAAATATCTTGTCTGATTATTCGCATATCGTAGGCCTGCCTCATCAACTAACTCTTTCAGGGTCATCAGACACCCACTAGGACCAATGTTATGACGGTAGAAACTTGTCCGCACTCTGTTAAGTAATTCTTGTGCTCTTTCATTAGAAAGTTGGGGTTCTTTCAGGGCTTCATTGATTTCGCGAGCTATATCCAATCCTACAATCTGATGTGGAATATTGATATTCAACTCTCTCAATAACCGCCTCCTGTTACTTGCTTCTTCTACCGTTAAACCGAATTCCAACATGACTCCCCGAGCTGTTGCTCCTGTCTCTACGCTTTGAATTATTTTATCTACTCTCGTACCTCTTGCAAGTGAGGATTTTACTTTTGCCCAACCTGTTCTTGGTTTTGCAAGCCTTAACTCTTCTATGGGGTATTGAATCTTTAGTTCTTCTGGGCTGTTTTCATGCAAAAGTCTGACAGCAATATCCCTTCTTCGATAAACATAAGACTCTGTGAAGTAATATTTCTCACCCAAGTCTTTTGCAGAAAAGGGTGTATTAAAATACTCATCCGCAACAAGAAAGATTTGTGTTCTATCTTCTCTTTTCTCTCCCTCAACAGACGAGAGAACCACATCATAAACACCTAATTCACGAGCTTTCCT
Source organism: uncultured Gammaproteobacteria bacterium (assembly GCA_964504535.1). Lineage (GTDB taxonomy): Bacteria > Patescibacteriota > Microgenomatia > Levybacterales > GWA1-39-11 > JAUSNA01. The sequence goes on along the minus strand of CAZDED010000015.1, from coordinate 8,528 downwards.
CAAGAACTCTAAGGTATCTGAATAAGGGCGTTTGAAAGGAGTAAATGTCGCAGGTGCTCTAAAGGCTTCCATACTATCTTGTGATTTGTGAGATAAATCTACTTCCATACAAAAAAAACAGCAAGAAGGTATACTAACATATTACAGGATGAAATTCAATATATTTTGAGGCTAGAGGGGCTTTTGCTCGTGATCATGAAATGATCACTTTCTTTAACTCTTCCTGTCTCAAAAAATCCAAAACTTTGGTACATAGCCTGTGCAGTCTGCGCACTTTCTACTTCAGGCTTAACTACAGTAGCTTGAGTCTCTTCAAATTTTCTCAACAATTCTTCCATCAACAACTCCTCTTATCATTGCCGCTGGCCCGAACTCATCATAGCAACCAAAATTATTCCGTCCTGGATATTTCTCCTCCATTTTTCCTCAGGGGCTTCAAGATCAGCAAATGCCTGTGGAGGAAATGCTTGGGGGTCAGTCAAGAGCATTTCAAGCCGCAAACCCTGATACATTCTCCACTGATCCTCTTCTAGTTGAATGGTATTAATTGATGTCACTGCTCCTTCGTGCTTTGGTTCCATAAGACGCGATTCAATCACACCAGAGGATACTTTACAAGCCTTATTGAGGCAAAACTTTCCTAGCAATGGCCTTCGGGGATTGTAATAATAGCCGTTGTATATCCAAATGCTTTTATGAGTGCACTCAGTTGATTGCGAGCATTGCTTGCAGCACTTTGCAGTATCCCGCCTTCACAAGCTGCTTTCTTTATAGAATTTTCTGCTGAAAGTCTGGCAACAGACTCCAAATCTTTATCCCCTTGAGTCAGATATCCCAATTTTCTGTCATAAACCCTGGTCTTTTCATTATCTAGTCTTGACACAAGAATCTCTGGGGATGGCAACGAAAGTCTCACGGTAGTTCCTTCAATTTTTATATTATTATCGTCAAGTTTTGATAGATCAAATCCTGCTGTAACTTTACCATTTGCGATCAATAAAATTTTATCCCCGAAAAGAACTTTTTTAAATACGTTATCCTCATTTTTACCAGCTTCGATGATCTTTTCGACTGTAAACTCAGAGGATTCATAGCGACTTAGTGAGCGGATTTGAGTGATGACAGACTCGCCATTTTTTATGGTAACAGCTGGTTTTTTAGGTTTTAGTAGAAAATAAATTCCACAGATAAAAATCAGAGTCAAAACGACCATGATGATAGGCTGAACGTTAGTGAATAGACTGCGAGTGACTATTGGGGGTTTTGCCTTATCCTCTTCCATAGTATGAGTATACCATGTGAGAAGCTATATACCTGAGACGTGGAAGAGTCTGCCTATCGAATAGGTAACTACCATTGCTATTACTCCACCCGTAACCACCCGTATGGTAGCGCGAAGCGGGCTGGCACCACCAATCTTTGCACTGATTACCCCAGTTGCTGCTAGGGCAATGACAACCGACGCAAATGCTACCGGCACACGAAGGCTTGCCGGCGGGAGAACAATGGCTATGAGTGGGATGAGTGCTCCTGCCAAAAAGGCACAAGCTGATGCTATAGCCGCGTGCCACGGATTTGTGAGGTTATCAGGATCAATTCCAAGCTCTATATCAACGTGCGTCGCAAAAGCATCTTTTTTTGTAAGTTCTTTGGCAACAATTGTTGCAGTATGCTTACTCAATCCCTTTCTTTCGTACAGAGAAATTAGCTCTAAAAGTTCTGCGTCTGGAAAATTCTTCAGCTCATCTCGTTCTTTTTTAAGTAACGCATGTTCAGTGTCTCTCGAGCTACTGACTGACACGTATTCCCCCGCTGCCATAGATATAGCACCGGCAATAATGCCAGCAATACCGGCAGTGACAATTGCCCCGGAGGAGCTTGTTGCCCCTGCCACTCCAAGGACAAGACCGGCAATTGAGACTATCCCATCATTTGCTCCAAGAACTGATGCACGAAGCCAGTTGAGTTTGCTTACCGTACTTTGAGCATAGGGTTCGATGTTAGAAAATGCTTGCTGTGTTGAAATAGACATATTCTCTTTATTGTATACCCTTATTCTAAGGCTGTAGTGTGATCTGGATCATTTGACTTAAAATGCCGGAAGTGCAATCATCAAGTATGGCGCAAAATGAATCTGTAAAATTTCCTGAACCTCCGCTGTCACGCTTCCTTTTTGGTGATACTCGTCTTTCTTTTCTCTGGCTGATACTACGGATCTATATCGGGTACGAATGGCTTATCGCCGGTTGGACAAAGATAAATAGCCCCGTTTGGGTTGGGCCAAAAGCAGGAACTGCTCTTGCTGGTTTTTTACAGGGTTCACTTACCAAGACTTCCGGTCTTCACCCGGATGTCAGTGGTTGGTATGCAGATTTTATCAAGGAATTTGGTCTTCATCATACCGTCGAATTTTCATATTTAGTGGCCTTTGGAGAAGTGCTAGTTGGTGTTGCACTTATTTTGGGACTCTTTACGGGAATAGCAGCTTTCTTCGGAGGATTTATGAACATGAATTATCTTTTTGCAGGAACGGTGAGTACAAATCCACTCATGTTTGTCATTCAACTAGTTCTTATACTAGCATGGAGAACTGCAGGATGGATAGGAGTCGACCGATATTTACTTCCTGTTCTTGGAACCCCGTGGAAAAAAGGGAAACTCTTCAAAAAATAAATTAACTTTTCTTAAGTGGTGTATAGACTTTCTTTTTGGCCGAAGCTGTTGGTTTGTTTTTCGCCGTCTTTGACGACTTTGGTGTCTTTTTTACTTTCTCTTTAGAACCTGCAAATTCTTCAACTTTCTTTTTGACAGTTCTCCCTATCTTTACTGCCTCATCAGAAACCTCATCTATCGTCCTTTTGATCTTCTCCTGATTCTTTTTATTGGATAGATATATTGCAGCTGCACCTAAGGCTGCGCCAGCAATTGCAGTTCCGACTGCTACGGCATCACCTACTGACTGATTTTTCTTTTTACCCATAAGATCATTATACACTACTCTTTCCAGTTGAGACCTTTTCCCAAGGAAAACCGGTACGTCCGAAGTGGCCATAGGCAGCAGTTGAGCTGTAAATCGGTCGTGCCAACTTTAATGTTTCGATAATAGACCTGACTGACGTATCAATGAGCTTATCCTTAAAATCAAAAAGGGCTTTCTCACTCACCGTAGATGTACCGAAAGTCTCAATAGTCTGCATTAGAGGTCTTGGTTGCCCTATGACGTATGCAAGACCAACTTCACATTTTGTGGCAAGACCATGTGCAACTATATTTTTTGCGATGTAGCGTGCAGCGTACGCTCCTGATCTGTCGACTTTACTCGGATCTTTTCCTGAGAATGCTCCTCCTCCGACCCTTGCATACCCACCATACGTGTCAACGACAATTTTGCGGCCGGTCAAACCTGCGTCCGATTCTGGTCCTGGGATATGCCACAGTCCCGTTCCATTTATCGTGATGTCTGAGTCTTTTGGAAGTTCCAATTTATATTTTCTCAGTACCGGCTTGAAGACATTTTTTATAATCTCTGTACGCACTTGTTCTGCAAGGGTCTTTTCGTCATGTGCGACTGCTGCTACGAGCTTTTCTATACTAACGGGTATACCCTTTTCATATCTTACGGTGACCTGTGCTTTCCCGTCGGGACGAAGCCATTTCAATAACTTCTTCTCCCTTACTTCATCTATGCGCTCAACTAATGCGTGCGCGATTTTTATCGGCAACGGCATCAATTCAGGTGTTTCATCACAGGCATACCCAAACATCATTCCTTGATCTCCGGCACCATCAAGATCAACCCCCATCGCAATTTCAGGAGACTGCGCATGAATGTTATTCGTGAATTTCGATTTCTGACTAAATCCCCAGGCAGGAACGGTGTATCCGAGTCTTTTGACAGTATCTCGAGCTATCTTTTCAAAATTTATCTTTGATTTTGTCCTTATCTCTCCAAAGAGACAGATCTGATCAGCGCCGGCAACAGTCTCAATACCACAGCGGGAAATGGGATCCAAAGACAAAGCAGCATCTACAATTGCGTCACTTATCTGATCGCAAATCTTGTCGGGATGACCTGCACAAACTGATTCTGAAGTAAAAAGGTGATTCTTTGACATAATTTTTTCCTTTGGCAGGTTCATGATGAACCTAGGACGCATCGCTTTGGCAAGCTTGGCACCGTTAAATTTACGGTTGTCGTTCGTATTTACTACGAAACTCTTGATGCAAATATTATTTAAACAAATTGGGAAGAGAAAAACAAGAGCAAGCTAATTGTCAGATGCTATATCGAGGTCTTTTTTAACAACTGCTGTCCTGCCGTCTTTTAAGGTTAGACGGATGATAAATGAAATCTTTTTAACACCCTTGTCATATTTACAGGTACCCGAGCTACAAGTACCGATAGTAATTTTTCTCTCAATTGAACTATCCCCTGGATTTACTTCCCCGGAGCCAATTGCACCTCTCGGAACTAATTCATCATTTACTAAAGCGTCATAACTCATCTCGTAGTCAAATGCGGTGAATTTGCTAACATCATTTATCTTCATCGTAACCTCTGTAACAGCTGCATTTGGTGTCAGCTCAAGTCCAATTTCCTCAGGCTTCATCTCTATCGCCTCTTCTTCAGCAGTAATCTCAGGTCCTGTCCCCTCCTGGGCTTTCTTTGAATTCATAAGATACACACCAACGGCCACAACAACCACGATAACTACGGCTCCAACGCCAAGCATCGCCCATTTGTTTTTCATCAATTTCTTCATTGTGTTCATTGTAATCATACCTAAAATCATAAGTCAAGGAGTTTTAGGTTATGAGTTTCCAGTTTTCATTTTTCAGTTTTCTATCAATTTTCAGTTCTTTATTGCATCAATGAGAACTAACTGAGAATTGTGAATTGTGAATTGTGAATTGTGAACTAGACTAACTTCTGAGCGAGAAAATTTCTTAATTCAGATATCTTCATCCTTACTTGCTCCATTGTGTCACGATCCCGTACTGTTACCGTGTCAGAATCCAGCGTATCAAAATCGACTGTTATGCAATAAGGTGTACCTATCTCATCTTGAGCAAGGTAGCGCTTTCCGATGTTTCCCCGTGCGTCAAAATTTATATAACAACTTTGGGAAAGATCCTTATAAATCTCTTGTGCTTTTGACATGAGCTCGGGCTTATTTGCAAGTAATGGAAATACAGCTGCCTTAAAAGGAGCCAACTTTGGGGAAAGCTTGAGCACTGTTCTTGACTCTGTCTCTTCATATGCGTCAGAAAGTGCCATCAAAAATATTCTGTTGATTCCAACTGCAGGTTCTATCACGTGAGGAAGCGTCTTTTTACCTGTCTGACTATCGACAACCTTCAATTCCTTCCCAGACCCCTTCTCATGCTGTGAAAGATCATAGTCAGTCCTGTATGCAAGTCCCCATAGTTCTTTGAATCCAAACGGGAATTTGTATTCAAGATCTTCTGTCCTTTTGCTATAAAATGACCGCTCCTCATCGCTATGCTCACGCCATCTGAGATTTTCTTCTCGGATTCCTATCGTTTTTGTGATAAATTGCCACATCTTACTCTTCCAATCTTCATATAGTTCTTCCCAATTGCTGACTTCAGGATCAAAGAAAAATTCTATCTCTCCTTGCTCAAATTCTAATGTTCTAAAAACTGAATTTCCCGGAGTGATCTCATTTCTAAAACTCTTCCCAAGTTGCGCAATACCAAATGGCAACTTTACGCGGTTGCTTTCCATAACATTTTTGAAATTGACAAACATTCCCTGAGCTGTCTCTCCTCGAAGATAGGCAAGGCTCTGATCACCCTCAACAATACCAAGATGAACCGGAAACAAGAGGTTGAACTTACGCACTTTTGTCCAATCATGTTTGCCACAATTTGGGCAAAGTATCTTGTTTTCTGAAATTATTTTATCCAGTTCCTCATCAGATAATCCCTCAACTTTCACTTCTTTCTCTCCGCTCAGGCTTTCTTCAATAAGATGATCCGCTCTTTTTCTTAACTTACAATTTTTACAATCAACCAAAGCATCAGCAAAGCCTCCCACATGGCCTGAAGCTTTCCATATCTCTTGATGTGAAATCAAAGAACCTTCAAGACCTACTATGTCATCTCTTCTATGAACAAATGTCTCCCACCAAAGAGATCTGATATTTCTCAAAAGCTCAGTACCAACCGGACCGTAATCATAAGTATTTGCAACTCCACCATAGATCTCAGATCCTGGATAGATAAATCCTCTCCTCTTGGCAAGAGCTACTATTTTTGAAAGTCCTGTGTTTTCCATAGCGTAAGAGGAGTATAGCAAAATGAGGCAAAACAAACAAGAATTTAGACACTAGACTGTGTCGAAATTCCCAATCACTCTGGATTTAATTTTCCGCTCTATAATACTTTCTATAAATTGCCGGGATTCAGCTTCCGTCGAAAATTTATTTTTCATATTCCAATATCCTAAATTTGTGAGAAGATCCGTCTCAAATTTGAGGATTGCTTCATCACTAAATTCCCCATCCCGCAAGAAAGTTCCTATAAGTGTGAACATCTCAGCATTTACTTGACCCTGTGGGCAGAGATTGTCTATCAGTTCGCATACTAAAAATGAGACCTCACACTGCTTTAGTGTATCTTTCCTTTTTTCAAAGGAGTTGAGAAGGGATGTCTCAGTTAAGATGAAATTTTTTGAAGTTTTTATGGAATTAAAACGAACCAAGTTGAGAAGCTCTATGTGAGAAGACCTTTTGCTTGTTATTTTACGGACACCTTTAGCAAGAACCTCTACTTTTCCGTTATTTTGGGTAAATATAGTGACAAATCTATCAGCCTCACCTAAATTTATACGCTTAACGATAAAACCTACATCATTAAGATATGTCATTGGGATTAATAACTAAGCTTGAGCTCGACGTCAGTCCTCAGATCAATTACCGGCATTTTCTTGCCATTAACTTTTATTGTCGTTGGGATATTGTCTACTCCTGGTTGTTTTTGGATCAAAAGAGGAAGAACACCACCTGATGACTTGAATGGAAGGGTGTATTCATACGTCATGGTCGCTTTGCCCAATGGGTTTACGGTGAAAAATGCATCAAATACGGTCTTACCTAGATCTTCAGAATTTCCCACTTTTACTTGAGACCCCTTATAGCTGTCCAAAACACTCCCTTTTGGAACTAATACTCTCTGGTAGTTTCGAAGCGTTGCATTCAGACAGAGACCACCACGCTCCAGATTACAGTCTGAATGTGGTTTTGGATTTTTATAATCGATAGTCACTTTTTTCTTGACAATCCCAGTCGATCCAATCGTGTAATCTATCTCCATAGATTTCACGACGAAAAGATTTGATTTTTGTCCTCCAAAATTCGCATCATTTACGTAGAGATAATCGCCATTAAAGTCTTTCACGCGACCTGACCAATTGAGTGCATCAATACCTTGCTGTGCATTCTTGTCGTTGAGTGCAAAAAGGATATTTTTCTCGTTAGCATCGATTATGAATTGTTGGAATAGCCTACCCCAATATAGCTTTGGAGACGACTTGAGGGCTTTATTGAGGGTTGCTAGCATCAAATCTCCCAAAAGACCTTTTCTATTAGTCTTTACATAATTGACCGGTCTTGATATTTCATTCTCTAGGGCGTACACAACTTGTGGACAATCACAAGCAGGATCATTGTCGGCGGTGAATTTCAATCCATCTGCCTCAACTTCTCCAAGAATCCTTATAATGTTGACAAAGAAATGTGTGTTAACTGCGATAATTCCATCAACATCTGATTTTTGTGAAGACTTTTGATATAAAGCGTCAAAATCTTTCATAGAGACAATGAAATCTGGGGATAGATTGATGTCTCTTATGAACTGTTGTGACACGCTTGGGAAATATTTCTTGATGATTGGAGATGCTGCACCATGACTAATGCTATTGTCCAAACTATAAATATCTGAAGAATTATCAATTTTTATGTCGCCCTCTTCTACACGAAATACTGAGTAGTACGTCAAAAAACCACCGGTCGGACGGAGTTCTGCGTCATTTTGGAAAAGCATAAGATATTTTCTTCCCTCATTTTCTCCAAGCAAAGATGGGAGAGCTTTGATAAGAGGTTTTCCTTGCCCGACGGCAACCACCGCTCCATCCATGACATTTCTCAATTGCTCCAACTGTTCTCTCACTTTTTTCAATTTACCTATCGGAGGATAATGTTTTGGATTTACTTGGTCGGCTTCTTTTTGCGCTAATTTCAATTTATCCTCGATCTTATCTATCTGTGGAACCACTTTACCCATGGTCTTGACAGCAGTTCTTATGCGATCCTGTGCTGTTCCACCCGTGAAGGTCCCCTTACCCTTAAGACCCAGAACGTCAACGTAAGGGATAAGTGCGTCAGCTGTTACTATCCCGGCATCGATACTATAAGAACCTGCTTTTATAAGATGGTCTGCATCATTATAATAGCCTGAAGCCAATGGAACGAATTTCAGAAAAGCTAGTCCATGGAGTTTTGATT
>CAZDED010000014.1:13966-18908 GCA_964504535.1 uncultured Gammaproteobacteria bacterium | reverse complement strand
CTTGGAGAAGTGAGTATTCTTGCTCAGGCTCACTCCGTTGCTGCTCTGGTAACGGAACACAGCCAACCAACATACCATCAACATCTGAAATGTGTAAGGGGCACAGTGACTGTGGAACAAACGAATTCTGCATTAGCAATGCAAAAGGACAGACTGGTAGCAGCTCTTGTGTTCCAAGAGGAGTAGGAGGAACAGGTTCATTATGTGAAGATTATACAGCGAAGGGGCTACCTGTTAATGTAGTTTGTGCATCGAGCTCTTGCAACGCAACAACACTGTTGTGTGATCCCCCTGTGGATACGAATAATTCGTGTCTTACAGTGGATGACCCAATATATACACCAACTCAGACTGCTGAAGTATTCTCTTGTGATACATCAAAACCTTCCTGTAGTGGTCCAAATCAAAAACCATACGATATCACCATAAACAACAAGTGCGCAAATGGTGGGGTTTGTTGTTACGATACAGTGAAATACGCTGCAAGAAAAATACAGTCAAATGGATCAGGCACAAATCCTGGTGGTGGCACAACTCCACCGTATTCCTCAACCACACCTGGTTCTTCAACAAGTCCCGCTCCTACAAGCGATGTGTGTTCACAGTCTGGTAAAGGCAATGTTGACACAGTATTTAGCAAGCCGAATGGGTATGAAGGGTCTACCTGTGACCATAAGTTATTTGGGCAGACAGATCCTAAGACTGCAAAACCTGGAAGAGTTTATGCCGACCGCTACCGCTGCACAAAGACTGGTGCTGACGGGACAAATTATGTTGATGTTCTGGTTCCATCTGCTAACAAGTCGTGTGATAGTTATCCTTGGATTGACACATCGGTAACCCCAGTCTGTACGGCTGGTGTTGGAGGTGCAGTTGTTAATTGTGCCAATGTTTATAAGGATCCTAGCTACACATGCACATTTGACTACAACACGTCAAACACTCAAAACAGTAGTACACTTACTCACTGTTGTTCTAACAACAAAAGATATTGTGCGGTAGCTGGTACTTGTGTTGATGCAACGCAAGGCTGTTACAAAAAATTGAGTCTTCAAAGTGCGTGCATAAAGGGGAATGATACCGATTGTGCGGACTATGCTGCTGGGGCAAGGTGCATAGATCCTGACAGCAATGGGACATATAACTGTATGTATGACCCTACAAAACCAACCCCTACTCCAACCCCTGGGGTTTCGGGTAATTGCACACCCGGGTTTAAGGGCACTGGATGTGCCTGTGCGAGTGCCACTTCCTGTGGTTGTGCAGCAACACACACTGGAGCACCATCAATTGATGACCCAACGAAATATTACTGTGTACCATTTCCGGCTACTAACAACTGGTGCGATGTCACGAAGAGCTTAATGCCTGCTGGAACAGATCCTGCAGTTTGTAAAGGCTCTACTCCATTCTCAACACCTACTCCTGTTTCGAAAGGATGTCCAAATGATGGTAGCCATCTTTGTGTAGCAGCAAATGCATGCCAGGCAGGTTATGGACCTACAAATGATACCGTTGCAAATACAGCATGTAGCGAATGGAATCCAGACACACCACAATGCTATGTGAGAGGAGCATCTGCTCTTTCAATTTGCGCAGTTACGCCAACTCCGCTGCCAACAGGAACAACTCCTACTCCAAGGGTGCCTGCCGCAACTGGTTGTCCACTAGACAATGGGGATGGTAGAGTAAATAGTTGCCAAGCATCATGTGGTGGCTCTTATCCAAATGCAAGAACAGTCGGTAATGCAGACTGCGCGGCTGCATATGGCACAATAAGAGGAGCTTGTTGTACATCAAATTAATATGGAAGAAGAAAACAAAAATATAAATCAGGGGACAGGAGACAGCGTACAGGGTACAGTTTCTAATAGACAGGAGCCAGGAGCTAGTAGCCAGAAGCCAGAAGCTACTTTGCAGAAATTGCTAAAAAACAAAGTTTTTCTTTTGGCTGGGGCGATAGTAATTTTTCTTGTCATTGTTGGTATCGTAACTTTAATTACTGGAAAAGGTGGGAAAAATGGGTTATTCTCAGGTCCTACTCCAACTGTCAATCTTACCTCCCCCGAGGCAACTGTTTACTTTAGTCCAACAACTATTAATGCACCATCGGGAAAAGTCCAAACTGTTGACGTGTATGTTAATACCTGGAGTAAAGAGATTTCAGGCGCAAATATCTCTGTAGCCTACAACCCAAATGTGGTTGGTACTGTAACACTCACGCAATTTAAAGACAAAAATTCGACCGTCTCATACGCTTTTGAGTTAGCTTCTTCTCAGAACGACACCGTAAATGGTCTTATATCACTTCCCTTACAGATGGCTGCAACTACTCCGCTTCAAAAAGGTCTCGGGAAAGTTGCTGTTCTTACTTTCATACCGAAAAGTACGAATATTACAAAAACATCAATCTCATTTTCCCCGGCAACCGCCCTCATATCACGAGAAGGTGGCAAGACTATTGTCCTTCAGAAAAGTACACTTATCGTAAATTACCCCGTCAATGGAGTATTTCCTACAGAGCAACCCCCAATCATCTATAAATAGCCAGAAGTTAGTAGTTAGTAGTTAGGAATCCAAAAATATTCTATACTCTTTATATGATTAGATTTTTGTTTCCCCGAACTAAACGCTGTACCCTGTACCCTGTACCCTTTTCATCTGCTTCGCAGAAGGGTTTTTCTGCTCTCTCACTTTTTTTCATGGGACTTGTTCTGCTTATCCTCATGAATTTCACCGGATTTTTTAAGCATCCAAAATCTCCTATTACTGACACGAATATCTATACCTCTTCTGGTAGTAAGCAAATAGACGGTAAGGGTCTTCATATGACGAACCTTGATTTTGAGTCACCTACACCAACACCAACTACTCCGATTACCCCAGTACCGACACGGCCTGGTGTGACCATCACTCCTACCCCTACTGGAAAATATTGCCCTCATTATTCGATACCGATCGATTGTGAATGTGACCCCCATCTGTCGGTTGGTCTTTATTGCAACGGGAATTTTCCACCCGATGGAATTCCTGTCTGCCTGGGAGAAACCCCTCAGTGTCTGTCCCGAGCTTCTGAGGACTCATCGTGCAATTGGTATTGCATGGGAAAACCAGTCATATATCTTTACCCTACAAAACCTACTTATGTTGACGTGACAGTTTCTGGCAATATCATCGAAAGCATACCCTTAGTCGAAAAAGGCCGCCTTCACTCAGCTACGTCGAGCCAAGGTTGGTTTGGGGTATTGGCAATGCCTGGTGGAATTTTGTTGTATAAAAATAATTACTATAGAGAACTGTACTATGAAAGCTCACAACAAGAATTAAATCCTCCGAACCATGGTATATTTATAAAAACGGAGAACATAGAAGAAGAACTCAGAATTCAAACGATGAAACTTGGCCTAGACACCATGGAATCAAATGAGTTTGTAGAATATTGGACTCCCCGCCTAAAAGCTCTTAATAAAAAATACATTCTCTTTTCTATTCTTGATAAGAAAGAAAAAGAACGAACAGACCACGTTGAAATTAACCCCAAACCAGATACTTTTATTGAATTTATCGCATACTTTAAAGGAGTTGATGAAGAATTCGAAACTAAATTATTTAATCCACCTACCCCGCCAAAACGAATCGGATTTACAGCAGTAGAATGGGGAGGGATAATTGATAGATAATAATAATCATAATATGAAGGGTCAGATTTTAATTCCACTACTTTTTGTAGTCATCGCATTTGGGATACTGATGACTAGTGGAACGATGGTTAATAAATCCACAACGGACAAGACAGAAGAATTTGGGGAAGTACATGTGGAAAACAGCCCAGGCAAGCAAAATCTACAACTCAAAACTGCCTCATTCCAACTAAAGCCTACCCCATCAAAGTCATGTGCAGCAGACTCAGGGAAAGTGGTTGAACCAGACTGTATGTGTCCTGATGTTCACTATGTCTGCAAAGACGGCAAATGTGTTGATGTACTTCAGGAAAAATCTGGAATGAAGGGATATACATGTGATAGTCTGTGGGGACAGACAGTATGCAACTACCCCAAAGAAGATGGGGGAAGATGTTATGGAAAACCAGTAATATACTTATATCCTACAGTTCCAACTCTCGTTGATGTGAGCATCAAAACCAAAGGGCGAATTGTCGTAAGTATACCTGAATATCCTCCTCATGGGTGGAAAAATGTTTTGGCTATGCCCTCGGGTGATTTGATATATCAAGGAAATCACTTTAGAGAGTTATTTTACGAGACTTCTGTGGACACTGTAACACAACCGGATACTGGATTTTTTATCAATAGTAGAAATCTACACACTGAACTCTTGAGTTTCATTACAAAACTAGGACTTACAAAAGAAGATGAGCAACAGGAATTCCTAGACTGGTGGATTCCTCGTCTTGAGAACTTAAACTCACCATATATTTTTGTATCTTTGGTTAATCAAAAGGAAAAGGATGAAAATGATAAAGTGTTCATTTCTCCCAAACCAGATACTTTCATCAATTTTATCGTTTACTTTAAACCGCTCTACAAATACGAAAAGGTAGAAAAATTAGTGTTACCTCCTACTCCAAAACGTATAGGATTTACGGCCGTAGAATGGGGAGGTGTCATCGACAGATGACAACGACCCTCAGCTTAGAATGCGCCGCCATGAAATGGCAAGTACTCTTGGGATAGGGAGGAGTTATTGATTATTGAAAGCTTTGAAGTATGCTCTCAAATTCCTCTTGTCCGGCTTTTGTAGCACCCTCTAATTCCATTAATTGAAACTTAACAATAGTGCCCCCTTTTTTTATCAAAACAATTTTCTCATATACTTTCATGCCTGGCGTGACTCCACTATAAGACTCCCCAAGATACTGCCGCACGCTTGTTTGACCCTTTATTAGACCCAAACTTATTGGTATTTGAGAAAGTTTCTCAAT
>CAZDED010000014.1:0-13866 GCA_964504535.1 uncultured Gammaproteobacteria bacterium | reverse complement strand
TTGTTTGACCCTTTATTAGACCCAAACTTATTGGTATTTGAGAAAGTTTCTCAATTGTAGTTCTATTTCCATCAAATACGGCTATCTCAACTCGATTTTCTCCAAGAGCATCGATCAACAATAGACCATGCAGCACTCCTTCTTGCTCTGCATATAGAGTTGGGGCGTAAATCTCAGGGTAGCTTATCTGATAATAGGGAGTTACGAATGTCTTGCCCAGTTCTACTTTTTCGGTTTCGGATGACGGAATTGTTTTTTTAACCTCGAAATTTGAGTCGCTACTGTTTTTCGTATTTGGGATACTGTTTTGCCCATTTCGAGCGGAGGATGCATTATTTGACGATCTGTCTAACGTCGAGAAAGAAAAAAGGACGTATAAAAGCCCCAAAAGTGAAATACCAATAAGTCCAACCGCTAATTTTTTCCATCCTATTTTTTCAATAATCTCTTCCACAATTCAATAGTATCAGAATAAAGGGTTTAGTTCCTAGGGTTTAGTTGGTTCTATGTATTGACAAAATACACTATCTAAACTATTCTTTTCTAAACTAAACCCTAAACGCTAATAACTATACCCTAAATTATGTTGTCGCAAAAAGATCCAGAAGTATATGCCCTACTGCAAAAAGAAGACAAAAGACAAAGAGATACTCTAACTCTTATCCCTTCTGAAAATTATACCTCACTAGAAGTGCGCTCGACTCTTTCTTCTGTTCTTACCAATAAATACTCTGAAGGATATGCTAAAAAAAGATACTATCAGGGAAATGCAAATGCAGATGGGATAGAAATTTTGGCAATAGAACGTGCCAAAAAATTATTTGGGGTACCTCATGTAAATGTCCAACCATACTCAGGAAGTCCTGCAAATACAGCTTTATACTTTGCTCTTCTCGCACCCCTCAAGGACAAGATCATGGGTCTTGCACTTTCCTCCGGTGGCCACCTAACTCATGGCTCTCCTGTCTCATTTTCCGGAAAATATTTCAAAACTGTCAGTTTTCCAGTTACAAAAAATGGAACGCTTGATTATGATGCTATTGAAAAACTGGCTATTAAGGAAAAGCCACAAATTATAGTTTGCGGCTTCACCGCTTACCCCCAAATTATTGATTTTGAAAGATTTGGAAAGATAGCTGATAAGGTTGGTGCATACCTTCATGCAGATATTTCTCACATTGCAGGCCTTATTGCCGGAGGTGCTCATCCCTCACCTGTTGCCTATGCTCATACCGTTATGACAACGACTCACAAAACACTCCGTGGACCAAGAGGTGCAATATTGATGGTGACTAAAAAAGGTATTCAAAAAGACCCAGAGTTGCCAGCAAAAATCGACAAAGCTGTCTTTCCGGGTCTTCAAGGAGGCCCACACGACAACCAAACAGCAGCAATTGCTGTAGCACTGCATGAAGCCGAAAATCCAGAATTTAAAAAATATGCAAAGCAAATAGTTGCAAATTCAAAAGCGCTTGCGAAAGAATTGTTACGTCTTGGCTTCTCATTAACGACAGGTAGCAGTGAAAATCACTTACTTGTTGTTGATCTATCAAACAAAGGCATTAATGGTGCCCTTGCAGCTTACGCTTTGGAACAGGCAGGCATTATCACAAATAAAAATACAGTGCCTTACGACAGAATGCCCCCTTTCTATCCATCTGGAATAAGAATCGGAACTCCAGCGGCAACAACTAGAGGCATGCGTGAGAAAGATATGATTGTTCTTGCTCACTGGATGAATGATGTTATTGAAGAGATAAAAGGAAATGCCCTTCCCGATGTTAAGGAAGAACGAAGCCCATTCTTTAAGGAATTCAGAAAAAAAGTCGATGAAAATAAAAGGATAGAACAAATCGCTCTAGAAGTTAAGAAGGCAATGCATAATTTCCCTATGCCTTGACACTTGAAAACTTATTAAAAAGTTTGTAAACTGTCCCTGTCTCACGATGACAAAGACGAATAATAGTCTCGACAAAGTCCCTCATTTTATAGATTTATTTCTTTTCGCAAATAGCACTAAAAAAACACGTCGTAGCGGATGGCTGCGTGAAAAAATAGAAAATTCAGAAAGTCTTGCTGAACATATATTTAGTCTCTCTTTTCTTGCACTGCAACTGGGTACCGAGCTTTCTGAGAGGCTTCAATACCCCCTCAACAAAGGAAAATTAGTCAAGATGGCTCTCATACATGATATCGGTGAATTGGCGACTGGAGACATTGTGACATCAAGAGGCACCATAATCGACCAACAACGTATCAAGGCAAAAGAGACAAAACAAAAGGCAAGCATTAAAAAGTTATTTAAAAAAACCGACCCTTCAAATTTTTCACTCGTCCTTTTTCAAGAACTGATTGACAGAAAGACATTAGAGTCCCAACTCTTGTGGCAGTTAGACAAACTTGATATGGCACTACAAGCACTTGAGTATGAGGTTACGCATAAAAAGAATTTATCCGAATTCTTTGAAAATGCAAAGGCAAATATCTCTGACGAATTCCTGAAAGAATTACTGGAAGAAACTATAAAACGCCGCCCCAAATCTTCCCGTTGACACACCCTTCCAAGTTCACTAGTATTAAAATACCTGTGGGATTTTGTATGGTAAAGAAATTATTAGTCTTCTTGGTTGTAACTCTCCTTTTTGTATTTTCTGTTTCGCAGTCACAAGCAGCTAAAAGTTTCGGTGCTACCTGTGCAAAAGCAGATATCAGTACTGGTATCTATACCAATTTTGATTTTCCTGCTACATACCCCTTCACAACAAACCCTGCCAATCAAACAGTATATAAATCAAATGATTGTGGAAATAATTATGTTTGCAGGCCATTTCCAGGTCAAGGAACAATATGTCAGGATCTTTTGCCACCTGGATCTTTAGCCGATGGAGCCTATTGTGACGCTAATGCAGAGTGTCAATCGGGGTACTGTATTTGGGCACCTAACGTTACCAACGTACATAGTTGTGGTCAACCCCCAACCACCCCAACTCCCAAAATTGGAGGTACGGCAAATGGAAACCCCTGTAGAACTCCTAGCGAGTGCCAATCTGGGTATTGTGTTTCGGCAGTTGCAAATCACCCTGAGTACTCTCTTTGCCAACCAAACCCAGGAACGTCAGGTGACTCGGGGGGAACTGCAAGTGGAGCCACTCCAACTCCAACAAGCTGCAGCTCTAATGGGATCAAAACAAAAACCTACGACAAATCATTGTGTTCTCTTAGAGCCATAACTCCAGAAGCAAAATCTATTTCATTCACTTGTAATGATGGTACTCAAAAAACTTTGACAAGTGCATCAGGCTGCATTGATACCCGCAGGCTTGACTCAAACGCGGCTAATTTTTGCTCTTCCCATTCTGCCTGTCCTACCCCTATATCACTTGCATGCGATCCTGTAAAAGACGGGATAATTAATAACGCTGAATATGAATTGTGGCTCAAGGAATATTCACATCAAGCAAATACAACACTTACTTCCTGTTTTACCCCTGGCAACACATCAGTTGATATTCTGGATTTTAAGGTATGGAAAGACATAAATTACGGACTAAAACAATCTTTCTAATATGGAGAAAATAAGCAAAGCTTGCTTTTTCAAAAATTATGGAAAAAGTTAAAACACTATTAAAAAGCAGACAAAAATTAATGATTGGGCTCGTAGTTGTATTGGCTCTCTCTCTTCCATTTGTTATTAACCAGGTTCTAAAGCAACAAGATATAAGACAAAGAGCAGACTCAGCTCCGGCGATTTCATTAAATTTTAGTCCACAATCAAATACTACCCCTCTTGCTATCGGCACGATACTTGAAGTCAATCTACTCTTAAATACTGCGCCAAATGAAGACATAGGAGCAATACACTTCTTTCTCAATTACGATAAGGATAGATTGGAAGCACCAACTGTTACAAATCAGAATACGGGACTCAAAGTAATCCATGTGTCACCTCTTATAAGCGGTATATATGAAGCAACAATGGTCAATATCAATTCAAACCCCGTCGTGACAGGCAATAATCTTAATGTAATAACCTTTCGATTCATGACTAAGGCAGCTGGAACTGCTCAAATATCACTGGGTCAGAACACTCAAGTAACCGCTGCTACATACGCTACGTACGTCCCAATCTCTAACATCGCAAATGTTCAAGCAAGTTATACGATCTCGGGAAATTCTGTGGGAGAAAATACTCCCCAACCAAGCGGCACTGTGCGTTATTGTGGAGGAAATGATCATGTAAGCTGTGGAATAGGGCTTTATTCTTGTTATGTGAACATTGCTAATGGAGTTGGTAAAACATGCGTTTCAACTCCTGTCCAAAATGGCACATACAACTGCATACAGTGTACATATGTAACCCCTACTCCTAGAGTTACCCAAGCTCCATCACCAACACCAAGCCCAACTCCATCACCAACACCATCACCAAGCCCTACCCCCCTTCCAACCTCAACTCCAATTCCAACTCCTACAGTTGGGGCATCTGAAACAATTGTTAAGGTCGCAGCGACACTGCCCGGAATAGGAAATACTATTTCTGGAGACAATAACACCCCCCACACAACAACAAGACAAGTGACGGCCATGGTGTATGATGCTACAAATGCTCTTGTTCCAAGCAATATTGGTGTTGTCACATACAACGTGACGAATGGTAAATTTGAAGGACAAATCGGTGTTGGGGTAACAAGCACCACCTCAGCCAGCTACCGAATCAAGTTGAAATTAAACAATACTCTATTCAAATTTATTCCTGGCATAATTACTATTGTGCCTGCAGCAACTACAAATTTCGCACCATCTGTTGAATTGGTTCCCGGTGATCTCACAGGAGCATCAAACACGCCAGACAATTCACTGGATATACTTGACTACAATTTATTCCAGTCCTGCTATCGAGGACAGGCTGCCTGCACCACCGATATAGCACAACGGGCTGACTTAAATGATGACGGAGTTGTAAATGGTGATGACGTTGATGCAAATATTTTGTCTCGAGGATTTTATATCCGAAATGGTGATTAGCAACCATTAGTTGATAGTTAAAAGTTGATAGTTAATATGACATAATATTATTAATAACTACCAAACTGTATGCCAAAAAAAACAACCATACTCATTGTAATTCTCGCTATCATCACTGGCGTCTTGATTTATTTGGCAGTCGGATCCGACCAATCTTTCCAAACAACTATCAACACGACACTTCCAACTCCAACCCCCGTTGTCGTGAAAGCTTATGCGGATTTGTCCTTCTCAACAAATCCAGTTGATGTTTCAAAAAGTTCCACAGCACAAGTTATAGATATTGTAATTAATACGCACGGAAAACCTGTTAGCGGAGCTCAAGTAGAACTGTCTTATGACCCAAAAGTTTTGACCAACGTGACACTAACCCCAGCTCTTCGGAATCCATTTTTCGGAGCAAATCCGGTAGTGCTTATTAATAATGTTAACCCCACCCAAGGAAGAATTTCGTATGCGGTTGCTGTATCAAACACGGATACAGAAAAAATAGGCACTGGCTCCATAGCAACACTGAGTTTTACTGTTAACAAATTTTCAGGAGCATCTTTTTCGCAAATTACTTTCCTCCCAAAATCAGCAATAACTACATTTAGTTCTCAGTCATCGGTTCTTAACATCAGCACTCCGCTACAGATAGTTGTTAGTCAACCGGTTGCTTCACCTACAATAGGCGGCCGCTAGGAATTGTATGGCAGAAATACCTCAAAATTCATTTCAGGGGCCTTTGGCTCCAAAAATTGGTCTCAATGACAATTTTCAAAACCCAATTCCTGGGGGAGGTGCAAAGTTGCCTAAAAAAAAGAATTATTCCGGTCTTCTTCCTGTCGGTGCATTGGCATTGGCACTACTGATTCTTCCACTTACAATTTCTCAAATGAGCCAACAACAAGATACGAGACAACAGGCTTCAGAACCAACCCCCACTATCGTTTTGCCAACATCAGTTGTCAAAACACCCACCCCTGCACAGGGGCAAGCTCCGCTTACCCCAACTCCAACACTCGAACCAACCCCTACTGGTACTGTGTCTCCAACTATATTTGAAACGAAAGTTATGTAATTCTGAGAAGTTTTGCCACATTTCTTATCATTCTACGTTTTACCCGAGGTTCAACTGACTTATAGACGGTTTTGGTCACAAGCTCTGTGACTCGTACACCCTTTTTAAGAGGTTCTATGTATTTATATTTCTCACTCGTGAGGCGCGGAAGGGAATCGAACCCTCGCATAAAAGTTTTGCAGACTCCCGCGTTACCACTTCGCCACCGCGCCTTGTTTACGATCTAAGCGAAGTGGAGTTTCTCACGAGCCACCGCGCCTTGTTTCCGATCTAAGCGAAGTGGAGTTTCTCACGAGCCACCGCGCCCTTACGGTCGTAGGCTTGAGTTTACCAGAAATAGGCATATATTCCAACTTTTCGGGTGGCACAACTGGGGGTGAGGAGTGACAGGACCCGGATAGCTTGCTAAGATGAATTGTGAAGAAAAAATTCATCCTCATTGGAGCGATTGTATTTGTATTGGCTGCAATAGGCATCACCACTTTTCTTGTTAAGCAAAATCAAGACAATCGTCAGCGTGCTAGTGGAAATGAAACAGGAACTCCAACAGTCACTGCGACTCCATCAGCAACTATTTCACCAACTCCGACTGGCGTGATGCTTGATCAAGAAGAATGGAATTTTGTCAGGATCATCAATGAATACAGAGCAACGTTCAACCTCCAACCGTTAAAAGTGTCAAAAACATTATACAAAGCTGCAAAATGGATGGCTGAAGACATGAAAAATGAGCAAAAGTTGAGTCATATCGATTCTCTCAATAGGAATCCTTCACAAAGAGCAACTTTTTTCGGCTATCCAGGACAAGCTAGTGAGAATGCGGCTGTCACAGGAAATGGTCTTGCACAAACAGTTTTTGAAGCGTGGAGAGATGGGTGCGATGCAGACTCAACTGGAAAGTGTACATATGCACACAGGGAAGGCATGAAAACTCCAACTGATAAAGCGATAGGTATAGCAAGATTCCCAGATCTTAATGGTCACAACTGGTGGTGGACAGCTGATTTTGGCCCGACATTGGATGCAGAGGTCACCCAAACACCTACTCCGTCGATTACAGAAGCGCCAACTCCGACTTCAACGATAACTCCTATAGTGACAACAAGTCCTACGATTACATCAACAGTCACTCCAACTGTCATAACGCTGCCAACAAATACCCCTACTCCTACTCCAACAAAAACTCCCACACCAACTCCAACCAGCACTCCAACACCGACCCCAAGTCCAACTCTAACAACTCCACCAACACCAACCCCAACAGTAATTGTCATCACACAACAACCATCCCCCACTCCTACAGCAACACCCACAAACATACCCACGCCAACTACAGTAATTGTTACTGCTACAAACACTCCTCCAACAGCAACTCCAACAATCGCAAAACCAGGTGGATTTGCTCAAACATTTGGAGTTATTGGGGGAATCGTTATTGTAATAGTTGCAGGAATATTCTTGTTAGCTTTGTAACGGATGTGCCCTGTTTGTTATTGACTTATATTTTTTTTACTTGCTAAACTAAAGGCATTGAAAAAATTAATTTCAATACTGAATTTATCAAAGAGCTATATTAAAAGGAAGAAGAAATTTATTCCTCTTGTTGTAGCTATTTTAGCGCTTCCAATAACTCTTTTATTGATCTCACAAGTTCAAGATCTCAGAAATCGAGCAGCTGATGATACCCCTTCACTGCTGGATGACAATATCTCCGAAGACTCAACTGTGGAAAAATTACCTAAAGTATCGCGGTTTAGCATCAATTCCTTTGACAAAAGCATGTATACGCTTCGAGCACCGGACGAAAATGGCGTTCAGGAAATGTTGAGTAAGTCCCCCAAAACTTCAAAAAGATCAAAAAGAATTCCTGGTCAATCTGCCGAAAAGATACTACCCAGCAATTTTAAAGAAAAATCATTTTTAAAAACGAAACGGGAAGAAACAAGAGACGAAAAAGGGAACCAATTATCCCATTACCGCTATGGTCAAAAAATAAAAGATATTCCGATTTTTAATGCAGAGCTTTCTGTTCATGTACGAAACAGGTCTGATGTGTATTCAATGGATGGAAATTTAGTCACTGATGAATCAGTTCCTTCCCCACTACTTTCAGAAAAAGACGCTCAGGCAAAGGCAATGTCAAAAGCCATGGCTGACAATCCTTTTAACCAGAATGCTCAGATTACAATGAGCGAAAAAGTAATATTTAACGGGAAAGCTATTGGAATATCAGAAAATGACAACAATCGTATTGCGCAGAAAATTACAGTTACGGGTCCTGAGGAATCAAGCTTTGCTCATATGTATATCGTCGATATGGTAAATGGCGAAATATTGTATGAAGAAAATTTAGTACAAAGCATCAAAAGGGAAACCAATGACTGTTCCGGTAGATCCTGTATCCTTACCGGTAGCGAAACAAAACCACCCACATCAGGCGACTCTCTGAATGCATTTAATAATTTCGGGACTATTTACAATCATTATCTCAGTACTTACAACCGGAATGGTTATGGTAATAATGATGATCTGATGAAAAGCTATGTTAATGTTTCAAGTCATGAAAAAAATGCTGCTTGGTATGGAACCGAAAAAGTTTTTAGATTCGGATCGGGAATGGCCACCCTTGACATAACTGCCCATGAATTTACCCATGCAGTAACGCAAAGTACCGCAAATTTAGCATATAGTTACCAGAGTGGAGCTATAAACGAGGCAATATCTGATATGTTTGGGTCCTCGGTAGACAATAATTGGACGATAGGGGAAGGTAGCACAACTAGCATCTTGCGGGATATGTCAAATCCTCCATCCTATTCCCAACCGGATAGGATGTTTTCTGGATACTATAGCTGTAGCTCATCAGACAATGGTGGAGTTCATGTAAATAGCGGTGTTGCAAATAAGGCTTATTACCTTATGGTCTCCGGAGGTAATTTTAATAATTGCAATGTCAGTGGTATCGGACGCACAAATGCAAATAAAATTATATACAGAGCGCTCACAGTATATCTCACAGCAAGTGCTAATTTCTATTCTCTTTATGGAGCCATCACTAATTCTTGCAACGATCTATTTGGAGCAGCTTCCTCAACTTGTACTGAAGTTAAAAAAGCATTACAAGCTGTCGAAATTGATCAACAACCAATTAGTTACACAAGTGGAGCTAGTTGCTTAGGCGTTACCCCACTCAAACCGCAGTGCGCAACCACCAACAATCCAACACCAACTATAGCAAATCCCACACCTACCCCTTCTTATATTGCCGCAACCATAAAAAGTCCCGTTCCAGGCTCAACTCTCTCAGGTTCCTCCGTTACTTTTACCTGGAATCCTCCGTATGGTGCTATCTCATATTACGTTTATCTTGGTACAACAGGAGCAGGAAGCACCGATGTATTTACCTCTTCCGCTACCACGACACCATCCGTGACAGTGACCACAATCCCAACCACCTCATCTACTTTGTATTTGAGACTTTGGACATATTTTAACTCGACAGGATGGAAGTATAACGATTACACGTACAAGACAGGAAGCACCGCGTCTTTAACTCCAACCCCCACAGGAGTTGTTGGATCTTCCCCCACCATGTGTGATGGAGGTCTTACAAATTGTGCTAACGCAACAGCCAGTAATTATAGTTGTAGCGGAACAAAAGGATATGTCGGCAACGCTTCCAAAGATACATGGTGCAAAACAAATGGGGGTGCCGGATCGCGAGAATACTGCTGGAGGTGTGCCGCCCCAACCCCCACTCCAACAAGTTCAACTTCCTGCACAACAACATGTTACAGAGACGCTGATGGAGACGGATATGGAATGTCAACATCATATTTAGTCAATCAATGTACCTGTAGTGCTGGATATTCAACTTTAAAAAATGACTGCTATGATTCAAATGCCAATGCCCGTCCCAACCAGGCAGGGTATTTCGGCGTACACCGGGGAGATGGAAGCTTTGATTACAATTGTAATGGAACTACAGATAAAAAGTACCCCAAAAACTCTTTCGGAACTGCTGCAACAGCCACCTGTTTTGCCTCACCCCCATCAGGCACAGTTAACTTTACGAATGATACTGCCTGTGGTGTCTCGGGTTCTTTCAGACTGTGCTTTAGATGGGCTACAACAGCATGCGGTGGAACCTCAACAGCAAATGCCTCTTCCCAATCTACAGGTCAAAGTTGCCCTGGCTACGTTGCAGGTAATGGTTGGGCACTCACAGATGGAGGAAGCGTTCAGCAACAATGTAAATAGGGGAAGATACTACTACTGATAGTTATTTGTCGAGGTTATAGCGGCTTTCATCAGGCCCTTTTTGAAATCTGTATTTTGCCTCTTTTTTTGCTGTATATGGAACTTCAGCAGGTGATGATAATTGCTCGAAAGCCATAGCACAAATTCTCATTCCAGGGTACAAAGCTACAGGCATTCTCCCTAAATTTCCAAGTTCTAATACGCAATTACCATCCCATCCGGCATCAAAAATACTGGCAGTTGAATGCACAACTATCCCAAGGCGACCGAGTGAAGAACGTCCCTCAAGTCTCCCTAAAAGATCATCAGGGATCTTTACCCTCTCCATGGTTACTGCCAATACAAAATCACCTGGTTGCATAATAAATGCCTCTCCCTTTTTAACTTTTACTTCGGTCGTGATTTCATTTGTATAGTCTTTTTTTGTTGGGTCTAAATATGGATTTCTGCTGTGATCAAAAACCCTGAATTTATCCCCGAGCCGAAGGTCTAAGGAGCATGTTCCAAGCTGTGTTTTGAAATCAGGAATTGGCGTTATAACAATCTTTTTCTTCTTAATATAATCTTTGATGTCGCGGTCGGATAAAACCATAAATTGTCAGCTAGTAGTTGCTAGTCAGTAGTTAGGAGCAATAACTAAAGATACAATAGATTAACAAACAGATTAATAAAAGGCAAGGATAAATCTACCTGACAATAAAACTAATTTCAACCGCTGTAAACGCCTTGCGCTCTATCTTTTCAAAGAGTGGCAATTCATAACTGCCTCCATCTGGTGCACTTAACCCCTCAATATAAAAAACGATATTTCGATACTCATTTGGATATGGGTCGAAGTAAAGAGGAAGGATTTTTTGAGAGGTAGCGTGGTCAAAAAATGATATAAATGCATACGGCATGGAAACATTTTCCTCAGCATACCGAGTGGTATCAGCTATTTCCTGCGCATTCAATCCCAACTTCTCACCAAATAAAGAAATCACTTCAGAAATTTTTGACTTTTCAACAACGATACCCCGTATGGGTCGAGTCACTTTTATAGCAGGCTTGTATTCGAAAGAGAGGCTACTAGTGCTTTTACCATTAGCTTTGAACCGTCCGTTATCTTCAAGAATGACATCAAAACCTTTTTGTAAATATGGAACATTTGGTGAATATAGCGCCGTTCCAACATCAACTTTCACCTTTATACCTACTGCTCCATAGAGATATAAAGGACTGTCATAACACGCATCCCCTGCTCTTGCTGCTTTAAAATGAGTCTTAAAACAAGCATCAAAGTCTGCATTTCCAGTTCCATAATTTTTTCTAGCCTCGTCACCAGTAAAGGCTGTATTATGTAATTGATTACACTGCGCAGCTGCAATATCTCTGCATTTTGCATCACTCTGTTGCTCAGTCCTTTGTTGGGCAAGCTTTGGCTTTATCGCTAATGTCTGAAGGCTTAGCTGCTTCCCTTTATCTTTCTCTGGTGAATTTTGAACATTTACAGAGGTTGAAAAATACTCCCCTCTTTTTACCGCAATCAGCTGTAAATATGTACCTGGAATTTCAAGTTTTACTTTTTCACCATTTGGTCTTTGCACATAAAAAGCAGATTGAGCAAGATCATATTTACCTCCTAAATTGCCCAAGACGGAAGCATCTGTCACCTGATCAGAAATAAGTAATGCACCATCAGAAAGACCAGACTGTAACCCTGCTACAACATCCACCTTACTTAAAATCCCTTTCATTAAATCATACATGAATTCTCCTGATTCAGAAGATTTGTTTGATATTGCCGTAAATAATGGATTATTGCTATGTGAATCCCAGTAGACACTTGGGTAAATGCTTTGCGGAGCAAATACTATTTTTGTACGCACCCTTGTATTCAAGTCGAACACCTCAACTGTGTTTGGGGTTGCTATCGCTTTTCTGAACCCACTTATAATATCTGTTCCTGTCCCGTTGCTTCCATCATAACCAGCAAATACCAGCTTGCTACCATCAGGCGACAGCGTTGGCTGACTACTGTATGAACCTGAGCTCATTTGTAAAACTTCTTCTTGTACACTTCCTGTAAAATTTGAATAAGACATTCCATATGCCCATCCGGCATTAGTATTTGGTAAGAATCGGTCGGTAAATACATCTCCATTATTCAAAACTGCTACCGGGTAATGAACAGGGGCAAGCGTGTTTTCATCGTATAACGTATTTCTTTTGGAAGAATCGTTCACAGCAGTCGAAATTACCCTAGATCTTCCTCCCGACAATCTGACAGATTGAGGAGGCGGTGCAACTTCCCATATGGCCGCAAAATTTCCATTAGGTGAAACAACATAATCATCAATCCCGTAACCAATGTCAGTAGTCGCAACTATTGTGTCATTTTGAGCAATCAAATCTCTTGCTACAAGCTCTGATCCATAATCTCGCTCATTCGTTTTATTTATATACATAATTTTCGTAGGACTGATAACCTTTATATGTTTTACATTTGAAGGAAGGATGGTGAGAATTTTATTTTTACTTGTCGACAAGTCGTAGGAATTAATATATGAACTTTTATCCTGCCAATACCCATAGACTATTGTATTGCGGGCAAGTTTTGCAGAAGGAGGGATAGGCGTATTTTGTGAAGATGATTTAGACGGGGTTGTTTTATTTCCCGAAATAATAAAATATGCTCCAATTCCTCCACCAACCACAAGCAGCCCAAGAAGGAAAACAAGTATCTTCATGCCAGTATGTGATGTACTTCTGACAGGATCCATACTGACAGGAGAAATTTCTGGATTTATAACGGGTGGTAATGTATTTCCATCCATATAATAATAGTGGGTTAATATGCTCTTGGTGTCAAGCTATTCACTTAATATCGATTCTGCGCGTTTTGTCTTTTTCCTTGCTCAATTCCAATATCTTTAGTAAAATATACACTTGAACTCATGCGCGGGCGCATGGCTCAGTGGTAGAGCGCGTTCCTGATAAGAACGAGGTCCATGGTTCGATCCCATGTGCGCCCACCCAAACAGTTTCCCCGCGCGTTCCTGTACGATCATTTCTTCGAAATGCAAGAACGAGGTCCATGGTTGCCTCCCATGTGCGCCCACCCAAATTCATAATTAACACAACTCAAATTGATTCATTGTTGTAGAATGTTTGACGATTGATATGATAAAGTTAAATTGTTTCTACTATGCTACTAAGAAAAATGACCAAAAGAACCTTTATAGCACTCATTATACTGAATCTTTGCAGTATCATCTTTTTAAGCTGCAATAAATCAGTACCAACTCTTAACGCCCAGTCGCAACAGACTTCGGAGTCCATAGATCCACGAATTAGTACTGCTCACCTTAGTGGCAAGTATCCAAAACTTGAATCAGATTACTTAGTTGCTGGAGCTAAGGAAGCATATGAACTAGGATTTCGATCGATTGAAGTGTTTCTACATCCGGCCATTTGTTGGGCTGATAATTCAAAGCAAAAAGGTATATACCAAACCGTTGATTGGTGTAGACATACTG
>CAZDED010000013.1:0-29594 GCA_964504535.1 uncultured Gammaproteobacteria bacterium | reverse complement strand
TCACATTAGAAGAATTATTGGAAGCAGGTTGTCATTTTGGACATCAGGTTAACCGCCGGAATCCAAAAGCTAACCGCTATATTTTTGAAGCCAGAAGTGGTGTAAATATTATCAATCTTGAAGCAACTCAGGAAGGGCTTATCACTGCAGCAGAGTACGTCAAAGACTTAGCTTCAAATGGTGGAAGTTTTGTTGTAGTTGGAACTAAAAGACAGGCACAAACTATCGTTAAGGAAGAGGTAGAAAGAGCTCGAGAGGTAACTCCAGATACAATCCATTACATAATTTCCCGATGGATCGGTGGAATATTCACAAATTTTGAAGAAGTAAAGAAAAATTTCAAAAAATTAGTTGATCTTGAAAAGATTGTTACTTCTGAGGACCGTGGAGGATACACAAAGAGAGAAGTTGGAATTTTTGAAAAGGAACTTGCAAAACTGAAAGACATCTATGGTGGACTCTATACTATTAAGGAAGCGCCGGCAGCAGTATTTATCATTGACACTCATGGAGAAAATACGGCTGTAAGAGAAGCAGCAAGAGTTGGACTTACCACAATCGGAATAACTGACACAAATGCCGATCCATCAGAAGTTACTTTTTCAATTCCGGCAAACGACGATGCGGTTGGATCAATAAAATTAATAACTTCTTATCTTATAGATGCCTGGATCGAGGGCTCAAAAGAAAAAGGAAAGGCAGATGCCGCTGCCGCTGAAAAGCAAGCACGCGAAGTTGCAAAAAAAGCTAAAGCCGCAGATAAAGTGACAGCTTAATTGCAGTCATCCCGGACTAGATCCGGGATCAGGATATGAATAGTATGGATCCCTGGTCAAGCCAGGGATGACAAAGTCATATGAAAATAACAGCAGAACAAATAAAAACATTAAGAGAAAAGACGCAGGCTGGATTTGCAGACTGTAAAAATGCTTTGGAAGAGGCTGCTGGTGACATGAAAAAAGCAGAGGAGATACTTCGAAAAAAAGGATTTGAGAAAGCAGCTAAAAAATCAGACCGCGAAACAGGGCAAGGACTTGTTGAATCATATGTTCACCAAACAGGAAAAGTTGGAGTGCTCGTATCTCTTCTTTGCGAGACCGATTTTGTTGCAAGAACTGATGAATTTAAATCGTTAGCCCACGAAGTTGCTATGCAGGTGGCTGCAATGAATCCGAAAGACACAGCGGCACTTTTAAAGCAAGAATATATAAGAGATGGATCTAAAACAATTAATGATTTAGTTACCGAGGCAATCGCAAAGCTCGGCGAAAATATCCAAATTGGAGACTTCAAGAGATCAGAAATCTAATCTAGCTTTTAATTCTTAGCGTTTAGCGTTTAGTTTTTCCAAAAGAAGATGATATAATTATTCTTCAATGATTGTTACAATCCTCGCTTTCGTTATTATTCTTTCAGTTCTTGTGGTCATTCATGAATTGGGACATTTTTTAGTTGCCAAAAAATTAGGCATTAAAGTTGAAGAGTTTGGCATAGGATTTCCCCCTAAGGCATTTTCTAAAAAAATTGGAGAGACCGTTTATTCTATCAATTGGCTTCCTGTTGGGGGATTTGTGAAGTTATTTGGTGAAGATGAGGCCGGCGGAGGAAAGATAGGAAAACAGGGAACAGGGAGCAGGGGACAGAGGACAGAGGGTGATGAAGTAGAAAGAGCGTATTATGCTCGTCCGCTGTGGCAGAGAATGGCAGTTGTCACTGCCGGGGTTATCATGAATGTTATTTTGGCGATTGGTCTTATCTCGTTCCTGTTTGCAACACAAGGAGTACCATTACCAACAGATACAATCATCGTAACAGAGGTTGCCCCAAGTTCACCTGCTGCTATTGCAGGTATTCAAAAAAACGACAGAATTGTAAAAATTGACGGCAAACAGATAAAGACGACTGAACTATTTATAACCGAAACTAAAAAATTAAGAGGACAGGAAGTTACTCTTATTGTCAAAAGAGGAGACCAGCAGTTTACTACAAAATTAACTCCACGGGTCAATTCACCAAAAAATCAGGGAGCCATGGGGGTGGCAATCTCAAATATAGAAGTTAAGAAATATTCTTGGTTAGAGGCGCCATTTTTTGGAACAATTGAGGCTGCGAAATTTTCATGGATGATTGCTAGTGGACTTGGAGGAATGATAGGAGACTTTGTTTTGCATGGAACAAAACCACAAGGTGTAGCAGGTCCTATCGGAGTTGCACAGCTTACAGGAGAGGCAGTACGTGCCGGATGGTTTGCGGTATTGTGGTTTATGGCACTTTTGTCTCTAAATCTAGCGGTTCTTAATATATTGCCGATTCCAGCTTTGGATGGTGGTCGCTTCTTCTTTATGATCATTGAAATGTTCACCCGTAAAAAAGTGAGTCCCAAATACGAAGCATATGCGCATGGCGTAGGATTGGTTCTGTTGCTTGGTCTAATGGCGGTTGTAACTCTTCTTGATATCGTTAGACTTTTGCAAGGGAAAAGCATAATACCCTGAGTAATTTTTAATTTAGAATTTATAATTTTTAATGAATTTTTAAACATTCAAATTTAACAATATTGATTTTAAATTTAAAATTGAAAATTTAAAATTAATCTGTTAATCTAGCAACACTATGGACAATCAAATTCAGGCAGCAACAAAACAACGAATGGAGCGCGCCCTCCAGGTTCTTAAGGATGATTTTGGAACGGTAAAGACAGGCAAAGCAAATCCGCAGCTTGTCGAAAATATTGTCATAAAAGCTTATGGGGGATCAACGATGCTGAAGGTCAACGAATTGGCGACTATTCATGTTGCTGACGCATCAACTGTTGTTATAACACCATTTGATCACTCAGTGATCGGGGATATTGAGCGCGGTATCTCAGATAGTCAGATGGGTCTTGGCGTTTCCGTTGATGGTAATATCATCAGAATTACGGTCCCCCCGTTAACGCAAGAGCGACGGGAAGAATTTGTAAAACTTATACATAAAAAGGCAGAAAATGGAAAAATAATGATAAGACAGGCTCGTGCTGAGTCAAATGACGAAATAGGAAAAATGAAAAAGGACAATACTATTACTGAGGATGATGAGAAAAGATTGGAAAAAGAGGTTCAGAAATTGACCGATGAATATGTCGAAAAGATAGACGAAATAGAGAAAATGAAAGAGCAAGAGTTGATGACTGTGTAGTTCCCCACATGAAAATTCCAAAGGCATTAGAGCGTGTTGTTGAAAGTTTTGAGAGGCTTCCAGGTATCGGTCCAAAGTCAGCACAAAGACTTGGGTTTTATTTACTCCATGTTCCACAAGGTGATCTGGAGGACTTTGCGGATGCACTAACCAACCTTAAAAAAAATACTAAAATGTGTGCGATATGTTTTAATATCGGCACAACAGAACTTTGTGATGTGTGCGCTGATCCCGAGCGAGACACCTCAACAGTTTGTATAGTGGAAGATGCATTGGATGTTCTTGCCTTTGAAAGGTCTGACAAATTTAAAGGTGTATACCACGTTCTTCATGGAGTTGTTGATCCTCTTAATTCAATCGGTCCAGATGATATATATATTCCGCAACTGATGAACAGGATTAGGGAAAAGGATACAAAAATTAAGGAATTGATTATTGCGACAAATCCGACTATGGAAGGTGAGGCAACAGCGATGTATATAGTGAAAGGAATAAAGAATGAGGAACTAAGGATTAAGCTAAGTAGGATTGGGAGAGGACTTCCTGTTGGCGCGGATATCGAATACGCGGACGAAGTAACACTGGGGCGGGCTTTGGAAGGAAGAAGCGAGTATTAATTAGGAAATAGTGATTAGTCAAGAAAAATTCTTAAGCTGCTGGTTTTTCTTCAGCAAGAGTAGTAGTAGGAAATGAGGTGACATTAGATGGTGCTTCTCCAGCCAAAGCGACAGGTGTAGCTTCTGCTGAAGTTTGATTACCACTACCCGGGAATGCAATTACGTTATTTACGTCCGTTGAGTTTGGGACTACTTCCATTTTTGGTGTTTGAGGTAGTCCTGCATCCAAAGATCCTGCGTCATCTACAACCCCGGGACCGGTTGCTGTTGCAATGGGATTTATTGGCGACATTCCACCTGGGACAGCGACAACGGGAGCTGTTGGTTCTACATCTGTATCAGCAGAAGCCGCAACTACATCTGCAGCTTCACCTGTTGCGGGTTCAGAACCGGTTTCAATAGGAATATCATGACCTACTTCTTCTGTTTGACCAGCTGGTTCGTTTAGTGCAGCAGCAGAAAATGGAGGCCTTTCGGAAGCCGCAGTCACTCCATCAGCCATTGCTTGACCGAGTGCATCCTCATGTCCAGGAACAATCGGGGCATCTAGATGAAGGTCAGCATTTACAGACCAATCTGTGGGTGCGGGAGCACCGTTTGTTACAGCTCCAGGACCAGCGTGAACTGCCTCATCATTTGCAACTGCAGACTGACCAACCGGTAATTCTTCTGGTTTTTCTTCATCTGGAGTTTCGGCCTGTGGTTCAGCAATTGGTGTTTCAGCTGGCTTTGGGGTCGGGTCTTCTAATCCTTCAAAAGGCATTGCAGCAACCGGTACATCAGAACTTACAGCTGCGGCAGTGGGTGTTTCCGGCAAAGTGCTTACTTCCTCGGCTGGGGTAACATCTGCACTTGGAGTAAATACAGCAGGAGTCTCAGGTGCTACTGTCTCAAGGACTGCCGGATGTTCTCCAGCATTTTCCATATCTTGAGTTAATGTAGTTGCGGTCGCAGGTTCAGGTGTGACAGCCTCTGTGGGTTGTGGTGCAACTTCTGGCTGTGAAGTTCCAAGACTTGGAGCATCGGAAGCAACAATCTCAGTAGGAGCAGGTTGTTCAGTTGGTGAGGCAGTAACACTGTTTTCTGGACTTGGAATAGAATTTTGGAATGAAACACCTGTAGTTTGATTTACCGCAGCTGCAGCATCAGGTGAAACAAGTGGAACAGCCGGTGTCTGAAGAGTTCCATCTGGCGTCTGTGTTAGGTGGTCTGGAGTAGTGGCTGCTGCGGCAACGGGAGCTGAAGTGCCTCCGCCAAATCCCATGGCTCCAAAAATCCTTTTTATTGGATTTGGTTTTGAAGTTTGAGGTTCTTTTTTAGCATCTGCAACTTCGGATGCTTTAGTTTGGGCTGTAGCCAAGATTTCCGGCATTTGAGGAGTACCGATAGCTTCCATTCCTGTCAATGGTTTTGCTTCAGTAGCTGGATTTGCAGGAGCAGTTGATTGCACGTCCTCAACACCGGCTGGAGGAACGATAGCATCAACCACGGGCGCACTAGAAGTATTATTGGGGGATTCTGCTTGAATATCCATTACAGTCTAAGTTACAGGATTGGGGGTTGGATTGTCAAGAGTTTTTGCCCTTTTTCCATGGGGCACTTTGCAGAACTACTCCGTAAACATCCGTTTCTGGATCGATATCAAGAAGCTCCAGTTCTTCCTTAGAGGGATTGCGGCCTTGAAATTGCACAAAAGAAACATCAGTGACTATTGCCAGCGGAGTCTGGTTAGCTCCTTCGCCCATGCATACTACTGCACCAGCAGCGATTCCATCCATAACTCCAACCTGTGTCATTTTCAAAATTCTTCCAAAAATGTCTGGAGTACCTATGTGATCGTTAAGCGCTAAAAATCCGCTATGTGCGATACCAAGACCAGTAATTCCATATCTTAAAGGAGTAGTTTTGCTATCAGTAATTAGAACGCCAACATTTTTAAGTCCATGTTTTTCCGATAAGTGTTGTCTTATTTTATTCGCACTTTCTTGTGGATTTTTGGGCCACAAAACATATCCGTCATTAGTATTAGATTCGTCAATGCCTGCATTAACTGCCAAAACATTATTTTTTAATGTTACTGTTACATGAAAAGTATTTGTTTCTTTTGGTAAATAATAATCAGCCTCTGATATTACAAGTTCCTCTTTACCTATTGATTCCAGAGGAACAGTATTCCCTTCGCATATTGAAACAATCTTACTTGTTACAACAAGAATTGAATTCTCTGAAAGAGTAGGAACATATTGGTCAATAATCTTTAATATATCTTTGTCCTCGTGAGTTATCTTGTGGGTTTTTATGGGTGTGATATGCATATTCGGATTGTATCAAAATCGGGGAACTATTACCTTTTTTGTGTCAATTAGGCCATATTTCTCTAAAATTGTAGAAAGAATAGGGGATTTAGTTGCATACAATAATTTTCGCGGATACTTTTCTGCTATGAGATTTTCAATTTCATGATAACCCAAAAGATATGCTGCATCTTTCGGAAATCCGCCCGGACGGGATGTGTCAGTCATACCTCTTTTAACTCGGTAGGTCATAATAAATGCCCGTTGTGGATTAAGATTTTCAAGAAGCAATCCATATATTTCTGAAAAGCTTTTGTGTAGATTTCTCACTGCCTTTATGCGATAGTAGTACATCTCAAATGCGCTTGGTGTTATTTTCCGTGTTGTAATCTCATTGTAAATTGCAAGTCCTTCACCATAGAGATTTTGATTTCCGTACTTTGTAAATTCAGCAAGAGCAGTCGAGGAGTTTTTTGTATTTTGGGTTTGTAAAACGTGAGATTCAATTTCGTGAACCACAAGTCTATCAACATTGCATTCAAATCGTTTTATCTCGCTTCCTATATTAATGAGATTGTAACCAACATTTATCATGTGGGGAGCAAAATCATTAACATTTATTTTAAAACTATCGATATTATACCGCTCCAAGGCTTTTTCAAATCTTTTCTTGATATCTTCTGAATTTTTTAATTTATGTTTTATGTGTAATTTAAATTTTACATTGGGAGTATTTGTAAGAAGCAGATCAAGTCTATCTGTTCCCCAGTCAAAAAGTTTATGGACATTCTCAGAAAACTCTTCTTTCCCAACAGACATTTTAGTTTTGTAAAGGTCTTTTTGATCGTCCAAGAATTCTAAGATGTGTTGTTTTAAGTCTTCCGGAATTGTAAGCATGTCTACCCGCAATTTATAGTCATCTAATTCTTTCGCAAAATCAGGCAGTTCTTGGTTCTTATAAATATATTGTGGATTGTAAGACGGATCGGCAAAAAACTTTGTCATTTCTTCAGAATAATTTAATGGTGTAAGTGAAGTATTGCCAAGTCGCAGAGTTTTTTTAATTGCTATTATTTCTTTTGCTATAACTTCTAATTTTTCAATATCGGAAATAGGATGATTCTTGGATAATTTCATGAACTCTTATGTTACCATTGACTGTTGCTGTTGTCTAATTACCGCAGACTGACCAAAAGGCAAAAGGAAAGGGTTTAGGTGCCTGGGTTCCGGGTTTGGTTTTTGAATAAATAATAGTATCGAACTGAAAGTTTGAGCTATATAAAAATTAAACAAATCAACTTGCATTTTGGATTACAATTTTTCAAATATGAGAAGGGTTTTAATCATTATTAACTACAACTAATACCAAATAAATAACAATGAATGCGGTAATAAAATTACCGCAGAGGTTATTTTAATAAATAGATCATAATACCTCAGGGATTGCTATTAGGGTTTAGTTGCTCCATTATCAAGCAATGCTTGTGTGCGAGTCTATACATGCATATAATTAGTAACATGCAGTTGAATAAATTTTCAGAGAACCTCATCCACCTTTTCGAAAAAGCGAAAGAGGTACCTATTGAAAGTGCAAATATCGTAAACCCATTAGTGTCCGAGCTTGCTTCCTGGTATGAAAAGTTTAGAAATTCCATAGAATATAGAGACGAAGAAGTAATATTGCGGGCATCTATTGAAAGGATTCTAAAAAGGCGCCTAGCGCTTGGAGGTTCCGGAACTACAGCTGCAAAGCCTCTTCTGAAAGAGCTTGTATGGGCTCGTTATTTTCCAGAGAGTCTCTACACGGAGGAAACAATAACTCGAATAGAAAAAATTATCGATTTCTACTTACAGTTGAAGATGGAAGTAGTAAAAAATCATATTCTGAAGGAAGGTGAGATGCGTCATCTTATGTTCCAACTGATGTCCTCAGATGTAGAGCAAACCCTCCACCCAAATAAAGTAGAGGAGGCTGTCGGCAATTATATTTTTTACGTATTACAACACAACATAACGATTGAAGAAGGATTGGAAGAGGAGCGTGATGTTCAATTGTTTATAGCTATTCGACGGGCATATTCAAAAGATGATTTGGCGTTTTTGCGATTCAAACTCTACACACAATATTTCGGAAAAATGAGCCATCAAGAACCCTCATCTGTTACAGAGCGTTTTATGGAAGCTCATTCCCAAATTGAAAAACAGCTTACACATCCTGCGCGATTTAAAATTCTTTCATATGTTAAAAGACAAATCCCACCCTTTCTTATCATAGAAGATATTTTTGCAAGTCATGAGAATATCAGGGAGTTGGCTCAGAACGAGGCAGAACTCAATGAAAGCGTGCTGGCCGCCTGTAAAAAGAAATATAAAACTATTTCAGAAAAAGTTAGACGTGCAATAATCCGAAGTGTCATTTTTATTCTTCTTTCAAAAACGTTGATTGCTTTTGGAATCGAAGGAACATATGAAAGAATATTTTTAGGACACATTCAATGGATGACGTTGGCACTCAATGTTGCGATACCAACGTTATTTATGATAGTCGTTGGTTTTTCTATCCGCACCCCCGGGGACAAGAACTCCCGGTTAATATTATCTCGTATTCATTCACTACTTTTCGATGAGATGCCAAAAGTTGGGCGGTCAATTGCCTTTCCACTTCCGGATAGCAAAAAACCAAGGTCAGTCATGGAATGGATATTTGGTGTCCTTTGGGTTACAGCATTCCTTTTGAGTTTTGGTGCAGTCTCATTAGGGCTGTCGTTTCTTCACTTTAGCGCAGTAAGTCAAATGATATTTATATTCTTCTTGGCGATAGTCAGCTTTTTAGCATATAGAATAAATATAACAGCTCATGAATATAGCGTTGAGAGTAGGCAGGGGATTTTGACCCCAATTGTTGACTTTTTCTTTATGCCTATCGCTCGAGTTGGTCAATATCTTACAGCAGGAATTTCACAAATAAACATTTTCTTATTTATCCTAGACTTTATTATAGAAGCACCATACAAAGGACTTGTTGCTTTCTTTGATCAGTGGTTCTTTTTCTTGCACAGTAAGCGCGAGGAGATAGGGTAATTTAGGGTACAGGAAACAGCGTACAGGAGACAGTTATTTAATATCAAGTAATTCAACTTCGAAGATGAGATCAGCAAGGGGTGGTATGACATCTCCGGCACCTTCTTCTCCGTAACCCATTGTATACGGAATATACAGTTTTCTTTTTCCACCTTTTTTCATACCAGGAACACCTTTGTCCCAACCTGCAATGACATGACCGATACCAATTTTTGTTTGGAAGGGCACACCCTTGTCAACAGAGCTATCAAACTTTTCGCCATCGTCAAACATGCCAGTGTAGTGTATGACAACAGTATCACCGGCCTTTACGGCAGGTCCTGTCCCTTCAGCAATTTCTTCAATCTTCAATTCTGAGATTTTCGTTTTCATAATTGTTCTGAAAGTCTATTATACACGAACTTATAAAACAGTAACACAACATCCAGTATATTGGATGTTAAATGTACTGATATCTAAGTAGGATGGAAATGATACATGACCATATCGATAGTATGACCTGCAAGATGGTTACTTCACGCCAACAAAATCAATGCGGGGGAGGAAGGCGCGGATTTGATCCCAAAATTTATCTGAAAGCCCGGTTGAAAATTTAGAGTATTGGCCACGATCCTGCTGAGAGGTCAATTTCCTTTCATATTCGCGGATAATTTCAACAACCTTTGTTCCTTTTTCATTAAAATCATCCTTAAATGATTCTTCATCTTCAACGAATTTGTCGTGGACTTCTTTGAAATCGAGCATAGTGTCACGGTGTTCTTCCATCATCTCCAAAAATAGTTGGCGGTACTTTGCTGACATTTCTGAAATATTAAATTGAAATAAGTAAATAGTCAAGTGATATCGGTATTTGGGCCCTGTCACTTCTCACCCCCATTTGCGAGTATATCCGCCCACTCTGCTTATGTAGAGGAACAATTGTTCGCTTGCGTCATGTTCTCAATGGGGGTCCCCCAGTCGTGCCACCCAAACAATCGTGATATAATTGAACCTACCCTGAGCATAGCGAGTAGGCAAATTAAATATTAATTTATGAAGCATCAAATACTTCTCTGGTATAAATACGTTCCAATTGAAAATCCTGTTCACGAAATGCGGGAACTGAGGCGACTGTGTGAAGCTCTAAATCTTAAGGGGAGAATAATAATTGCGACAGAGGGAATAAATGGAACGGTCGAAGGGACAATAAAAGACACTGAAAATTTCATAAAAACGACAGAAAAAGACCCACGATTTTCCGGCATTCATTGGAAAAAATCAACAGGCACTGGGAGCGCATTTCCAAAACTTTCGATAAAAGTAAGAGAAGAAATTGTGAGCATGCATTTGCATGAGAACGATATAAAACCATGGTCTGTCACGGGAAAATATCTGACTCCTGAAGAGTTGCATTCTTGGTTTGAAAATAAAGAGGAGTTTTACATAGTGGACATGAGAAATGACTATGAGCATCGGTCAGGATATTTTGAAGGATCTATACTACCACCGCTCACCAACTACAGAGATCTTCCGAAACTATTACCTATGTTAAAAGATTTGAAAGATAAGAAGGTCCTCACAGTATGCACTGGTGGAGTGAGATGCGAGAAAGCATCGGGTTTTTTGGTGAGCAATGGTTTTTCTGAGGTGTACCAGTTACATGGTGGAATAGTGTCCTATATGGAGAAATATCCGAACGAACACTTCAAAGGGAAGCTATATGTTTTTGATCAAAGAATTCTCATGGGTTTTAACACAACCGATCCATCGCATGAGATAGTAGGTAAGTGTGAGAAATGCAAAGAAAAATCAGAACATTATATAAATTGTGACACTATCGGATGCCATAGACATTTTATTTTATGTGAAAAATGCATCGATAAATTTGGACAACTATGTCCTGAAGGCTGTCAATACGCCCGAGCCAAACAGCGGAAAAATCCAGTACACCCAGGGTCAAAAGCTAATAGCTAATAGTTTCTAGCTGCTAGCTTTCTTTATTCTTTATTTTTTATTCTTAATACTTAATTCTAAAAATGTCAAAAAAGCTTCTGTCATTGTTTCCGG
Source organism: uncultured Gammaproteobacteria bacterium (assembly GCA_964504535.1). Classification (GTDB taxonomy): domain Bacteria; phylum Patescibacteriota; class Microgenomatia; order Levybacterales; family GWA1-39-11; genus JAUSNA01. Next base: position 18,379 of record CAZDED010000013.1, on the reverse strand, counting down.
CTTTCGGAGAAAGAAATTATAGATATTATTTTTTGGGACAGCTCATCTCCCAAATAGGTACATGGCTACAGATTGTTGCTCAGGGATGGCTAGTTCTACAGCTAACAAATTCAGCATTTCTTATCGGTCTTGTCGCAGCGGCAGCAACCCTCCCTTCATTGTTATTTTCTCTTTTTGGAGGTGTCATCGTTGATAGGTTTGATAAAAAAATGACGATTGTTGCGACTCAGACTGCTTCGATGGTTCTTGCCTTTCTTCTGGGAGTGCTAACAGTTCTTCGCATCGTAAATGTATGGGAAATAATGTGTATATCATTCCTTTTGGGAATCGTCAACGCAGTTGATATGCCCGCACGGCAAGCTTTTGTGAGCGAGATGGTGCCACCCGGGAAAGTTCCATCAGCGATAGCACTTAACGCGGGTATTTTTAATTCTGCACGTGTTGTCGGTCCTTCCGTTGCCGGAATTCTGATAGCAGTGGTAGGAACCGGAGGCGCTTTTCTTCTCAATAGCCTGAGCTATATCGCTGCAATAATTGTTCAGTTTTTGATTATCCCAATACTAGTTCCAAAACCAAAGCATCCTCATCCCATAACTGCTATAAAGCAGGGAATTTCTTACACCTGGACACATCCAGTTATCCGCTCACTCGTGATTTTGACTGCTGTTGTTAGTGTTTTTGGATGGTCGTATACGACCATCATGCCATACGTTGCAGACAAGATATTTCATCAGGGAGCGGCAGGACTTGGGTATTTGTATGCTGCAGCAGGGGCAGGAGCTCTGGTTGCTACATTTGTTGTGTCAGGGTTCGGAAGTAAGTTTGCATCATCTGTATTTATCAATGGAGGAATACTTTTATATGCAATAACAATGATCTTTTTCTCATATACATCAAATATTTGGATAGCATACCTGACATTATTTTTAGGAGGGTTTGGATTGTTGTCGGCATTTTCTATCATAAATGCGAGGATTCAACATCTTGTTGAACCACACTTTAGAGGAAGAGTTTTAAGTATTTACTTACTCATGTTTGTCGGGCTTTTCCCCGTCGGCAATCTTCAGATCGGTATACTTACAGAGCAATTTGGACCACAGATAGCTATTCGAATAGGCTCTGTTATAGTTTTTGTTGCTGCAATAGTTGGGTATCTATTGAAAGGAAAAATTATTTCTTCACATGCCGAGTACTTAACAAAGCTTGAGATAGAATCCGGTACTCGAGAAGTAATTCGTGACACTAGAAAAAGTTAAGAGATAAGTGTAGAATTATTTTGACACTATAAATCAAGAGGAGGAGTAGAGTATTGGCTCGTTGATCCCTCCAGCAACCCTGAGGAAACTTGAAGGGTGCTACACCCAACCCTAAAAAGGGAAGGATTAGTCCTAAGCTATAAGCCAAGGAAAAATGAAAACCTCTCTTTTAGGGAGGTTTTTTTGTGGAAAGGTGGTGATATGTATGGAATTTGATACACATAGTGAAAAAGGAGCACCTTTTGCCGGTACAGCAAGGGATGATGAAGCACTCGCAAGACAGCTTGATGACCTTTCAATTCATGGTTTTGTTGATATAGATACTATTAACGAGCGGCCTGATGGTTCAATATTTTATGCTGGTTGGATTGTTAGAGAGGGAGCAGTGGAAACAAAAATTAATGAAGGCTGGCAGTTGTATGTTGAAAAATAGTAGTAAGCAGGGTATAGTTTTTTGAACATGAGTCAACTCTCAGAATTGCGAAGTGAGCTTAAAAAGTATAGTTCCTCTGAAAAAGCAGACAAAAACGCATGGTTTTTCAAGACCGAGAAAGGACAATATGGGTATGGTGACAAATTTATCGGGGTCACGATGCCAGAACAACGAATAGTTGCAAAAAAATATCCTGATCTTACGCTAAATGATATTGAAAAACTCCTTACCTCACCAATCCATGAAGAGAGAAGTGTTGCTTTGATAATATTATGCAAACAATTTGAAAAGGGGGATGATAAAAGACGTGACGAAATATTTGAATTTTATGTCTCTCATTCAAAGTACATAAATAATTGGGATTTGGTTGACGGATCCGCTCCCCGAATAATAGGCGAGTATCTGCTTGATAAAAAAATCACGCTTCTTATCATGTATGCCAAATCAGGAGATCTGTGGGAGAAAAGAATTGCAATGATATCTACATTCGCATTCATTTTCCACGGAAGAACGAAAGAAACATATTTAATTGCCGATCTCTTGTTAGATGAAAAACATGATCTTCTACAAAAAGCAGTCGGATGGATGCTACGGGAGACCGGAAAAAGAGTTTCAAAAAAAGATCTTGAAGAATATCTTAGAACTCGATATAAAAAAATGGGGCGTACCGCTTTGCGGTACTCTATAGAACATTTTCCAAAAGAAGAAAGAGACAAATACCTCAAAGGTCGGGTCTAATTATGTATATCCATTTTGAAAATTGGTCAAATTACATGAGTGGTATTGATTCAGGTATACCAAATCAGGGAAAAGTCATAAAGGCATATGGGACTTTTACTGATCCTAGGGACTTTTTCCAAGATCCCAATCTTGTGGTTTTGGAGTTTAGTCACGCTCCCTTTTTAGAGAGTGAGGTTTTTGCTTATGGACAACAACGGGAGGGATACACAGGTGATACGCTAGAGCATGACTTATCGCGGGTAACTGAAATGGGACTTCGCTTCCAGCCAGAAATTCAGCTTGATGATGTTGCAAAAAAAACAACAAGAGCAATGATTCGACTTGCACATTCGTCAGAATTCCCAGCAGCAACAGCTGCGATGTTAGCTCTTGACCCTGATGGAAGGTGGCATTTCATCCATCCCTTCAGTCTTTTCCACGGATTTGAAAAACTTACCATAAAACCAGAGAGGAGTATGGCAATTCATTTTGATATCATTTCTCCCAACTCATTAGAACTTCTTAGTAAAGTTTTTGATTGGGAAGACCCTGGTAGGCTGGTACCCATTAGGGAAGGAAAAAGAATACGCGAATCTGACCTAAGGTCTATTTACCAAGAAGGAGCATCTCGCAGTAAGGAGTATTGAGATTGTAAGACAATTAAGCTACATGTACATTATAGAAACATGAAAAAATACAAGGCCGGTCTAGTAGTTGGGCGTTTTCAGCCATTTCACTTGGGACACAAGTTCCTTGTAGAAGAAGCATTAAAAATTTGCGAAACGCTAATAATTGGGATTGGAAGTTCGAATATCATAGACAATCAGAACCCTTACTCTTACGAAAAGAGAGAAAAATTTCTCAAAGCATTTATAAAAGATGCGGGAATTGAGAAGAAGGTTGTAAAAATTATACCGATAGAAGATGATCCCGATGATGATATTTGGTTTCAAAAACTCATAGCGTCAGCCGGAAAATTTGATGTTGGGGTTGGAGATAACGAATGGGTAAATGGCATTTTTGAAAATTTTGGTGTCGCGGTTGTAAGGGTGGGTCTTTATATGCGTGAGACTTTGGAGGGAACAAAGATCCGTACTTTGCTTGATAAGAAATTAGAGGTATCAGACCGAATCCCATCATATATAAAGCAGCTTATAAACAATTAGGTTTTTTTGCTAAACTGAATACATGATTCTGGTATTTTTCCTTGAGCTTTTGGTTCTTTTTTTTCTTTCAAGATCACTGACCTCTCATCTTTCTTTTCTACTTCGTGCAATATTTAGGAGTAATAGGGTAACAATAATTTTGATGGCAATTATTTTTCTTCCTGGAACAATTATTCACGAATTTGCTCATGCGATTATGGCTAAATTACTTTTTGTGTATGTTGGGCGCATGGAACTTATGCCGCAACTACACGATGAGAGTTTAAAACTCGGGAGTGTTGAAGTGGGAAAGACTGATATTGTCAGAAATTTTTTGATCGGGATCGCTCCCTTTATTGTAGGTACAAGTTTGCTACTTTTGGTTCTTTACTATTCATTCACAAACAATATATTTGGCTTTAATCTCTTGACGTTTGTAGTTTTGTTTTTTACTTTTGTAATTTCAAACACCATGTATTCTTCAAGAAAAGACATGGAAGGGGCAGTGGAATTTTTTCTACTAGTAGTTGTACCAATCATTTTTCTTTACTTTATCGGAGTTCGGATTCCTGGCTTGAGTTTTGAAACTTTAAAAGGGAGTGGGGTAGAGAATTTCTTTCGAATGAGTACAATCTTCCTTGCTCTACCAATGTTGCTTGACGTGGTATTTATAGTTTTTGTTAAAATACTTAACAAACGGAATTAGTACGTTGTAACAGGATAGGTTTTTGTTTGGGTGGAATTATCTTTGTAAGTAAATTTTACGGTAAGCTTCATATCTGTTATGTGTGCGTGATTAACGCATGTGTTGCCTGAACACGTCATTAGAGGTATATTTCTTTTTTCAACAACCTTTACCGGACTGAATGATCCTGAAGCTCCTTGCATGACACCGCCAGCTTTATATTCTAAGAGCCAGCTTACATGCTTTGTGGTTAAAAGAGGTGTAAACCAGACGCGGGTTTCATTCTGAAATTTAAGAAAGACTGGAATTGCGTTTGCGTGAATCGTAGGAAAAAATCTGGATGGAGAAGCAGCGAGTATTGTTATTGGGGATGCGGTTAAAAGGATAAGGATTGACGCGATTACTAGAAGAAATCTTTTCATTAATGCATCATAACCAATATCTTTTAGATTGTAAAGACTTTAAATATAACTCACTTTCTCAAGCAACTCATCTTCCCAATGTGTAACTTTTTGCTCGGGTAAAAGCAAAGCTTTTGTAGGCTTCAACTCTTTTATGAAATCCTCTGTGTGACTAACAATCAGAAGCGTTCCCGTATATTTTTTGATTGCTTCAAGAATTATCCTCTGAGACATAACATCAAGATATGTCGTTGGCTCATCAAGAATAAGCATATTGTAATTTTCAAGAAGCAGTAGGGCTATTGAAAGTCTTGTCTTTTCTCCACCCGATAAAGATCCAACTTTTTGAAAAACTCTGTCGCCTGAAAACAGAAAAGCGGATAGATGCTGACGTATTTTTTCAATTGGCATGGCCTTTACAGTCTCAATTGTTTCAATAAGATTTAGAGAAAAGTCGAGTGCCTCAAGTTCTTGAGAGTAGTAGCCAATTTTTAACTTTTCAGCTTTTATAACCTCTCCTTTTGTGGGAGTCGTGTCTCCCACAATTATTTTAATGAAAGTGCTTTTTCCTGCGCCATTGTGTCCGATAAGTGCAACTTTATCTCCGCGGCCTACAATCATCGAAAAGTCTTCTAAAATTACTTTGTCATCATACGATTTTGAAATATCAACGATCCTTACAGGAATATCGCTCATGTTTTGTGGTTCTGGAAGGGTGAGTTTAAATCCCCGTGCTTCTTTTGGAAGTGGAGGAAGGGATTCTTTTATCCTTTCAATCCTTTTTTGAAGTTGTACTCGTTGTCTGACTCCTTTTTCAGACTTTCGGCTCATAAGCCCAACTAGACTTTTTTCCATTCTTTTGACATGTTTTGTTTCGTTGACTATTTGACGGGTCAAAAGAGCATCATGTTGAGCTTTTAATTTCAGATAGGTTGTGTAATTTCCTTTGTATTCTTCTATCTGTGCTTTTGCAGGATTTATCGCAATTACCTTGTTAATCGAACTATCCATTAACTCTAAATCATGACTGACAAGAAGCAAAGTTTTGGGATAGGTGCTTAAGAATTTTGAGACCCATGCTTTTCCCTTTGTATCTAAAAAATTAGTCGGCTCATCAAGTAAAAGAATATCTGGCTCTAAAAGTAGGGCGCGGATGATAGCAAGTTTTGTCTTTTGTCCACCCGAAAGGCCATGGGGATCTCCATAGAGGTCAATATCATTCATCTCAAGTCCATGGAGCATTGATATGATCTCGCGGTCATCCTTTATATAATGTTGATCCAAATATTCACGGATTGTAAAACTTTTTTCAAGAATTGGGTCATATTTTATTTCCTGCGGGACAAGAACAATAGACCCATCAATTATGATGTTTCCTTCTTTTGGATGCTCTTCGCGCATCAAGAGTTTGAACAAAGTACTTTTGCCTGCGCCATTTGGACCGGCAATCCCTACTATTTGATCATCACCCACAGTAAAGCTAACATCAGTAAAGATGGGGCGAAGGTGTGCAAACGTAAGATTTTTTACCTGAATCATGACTTACCATTATGAGGCAAAATGGGGCAAGTGTCAAACTTATAGTAAGTCCAATATTAATGTTGACCAACCAAAGTTCTGTCGTCGGTAACCTTCACCAGTTTCGGGATTAGAAGCTCAATCCCGTAAAACATAAATTACAACAAGTCTAGTATCAGTGTTGACCAACCAAAGTTCTGTCGTCGGTAACCTTCACCAGTTTCGGGATTGTAGTATTCGCGAAATCCGCTTTTTTCAATCATGGTCTTTGTTTTGGTAATAACATCCTTCGCAATGTCGTGATACCCATGTTTTTGAAGACCCTTTATGACAAACCAATTAGTTGCAAGCCATGTAGGCCCTCTCCATAGCAGTTTGATTTGATGACGTGGTGTTTCTCCAGGTACATAGTATTTTTCGTCTTTTGAAACACTTGGGAAAGGATAATTTGTATAGAACTCATTTGGATTTTTCAGATGATTGTTAACTAATGTTTTAAGCTTCTCTCCAGTTAGTCCATCCAGAAATAGTGGTACTAATGAAGCTATTGTTTTGACATCCGCAAATTTCTCCTTTTTTGAATAGATAGAGTAGAAGATCTTGTCTTTTTCATTCCAACATTTAGAAAGTAAGGATTTTTCTCCCTTCTCAGCAACCAGTCGAAAAAAGACGGATTCAGGTTCGTTGCCTATTATTGCAAAAAGACGCGAAAGTGATCTTGAAGATTCTATAAAGACTGTATTGAATAACAGCTCTTCGACATTAAAATAGTCTTTCTCAAGAATTTTTTTATGAGCAAATCGGTACCGTTGATTGAGAATGTCACCGCGCCTATAGGTAAAGTGAAGGCGTGCAGTATCAAGCCCCCTATATCCTGCAGCAACCTGAAAGACGGGTAGTTCGTCCATGCCGGATTCATTTGGAGAGATAATAGAAATTAGAAAGTCTTGGTCAATATCCCTGTTTTCAAGCAACCATCTGTGGTGGTGAGCAAGTGCGGGTAGAACCTCATGCAAAAAATCTTTGTCATGATCCTTATCGTAAATATGCTCAACTGAAAGTGGAAAAACAGGGGGTTGTGTTATAGAGGTAGTCCGTGGTCTAAAAGATAAAGCGCTTTCAATATATGCCCAGTGTGGGAGCCTTTTTTTGGTTCCCCAAAAAATGATATGTGGCAAGAATCCGTCTGTACCCTGAGCCTTCAAAAAATTTCTGATCTCATTTTTTGCCCAATTGGTGTCGAAATGTGAAAGAACGATTGTATGAAATCCAGTATCCCATAACCACTGGTATACATATTCCTGATTTGCAGGAGCGATAAATTTGTAGTCCGTATCTCGCCACTTCGAATGCCCTGACATCGTGTTGAGGGTAAAAATTTCACGCGCGCGTTTTATGACGTCGTTTTTTGTCATGTTAAATTAATTCTAAGGGATTTTATAAAAAATAAGTACTGCTTGATTAAGCGTTTGGATCTGGAGGTAAAAACTCTTCTCCACCGTGGTCTTCATTTTTAACATATTCACCCGGCTTAAGCCATTCGACATATGTACATCCTGTTGCCTGTCTTGCCTTAGCATCCCAGCCGCTTGTCGAGCATTTCCTCATTTTCTTTCCAGCAGCGGTTGTATAAAGTACCAATTTATTGCCACACGTTGGACAGTCCTCATCTAGTGGTTCTGTGGTTCCATTTATCCATTCTACAAAGTCGCACCCCGTTGCTTGCTTTGTTTCCGCATTCCACTGGTTAGTTGAGCACTTTTTCATTTTCTTTCCAAAGCGGGTAACTACGATAACGAGGGGGTTGCCACACTTAGGACATTTCTCATCTAGTTCTTCTGGTGGAGTCTCGAGCCACTTAACATAATCGCATCCTACATTTTTTTTCGCTTCTTTATCCCATGAACCGGTGGAGCATCTTTGAAGACGACGTCCTGTTGGAGTTGTTGTTATTTCTGCAAGCGGGTTGCCGCATTTGGGACACATTTCTTCAGCCATGGAATTCATAGTACGGTTTGCAACTTCTTATGTCAAGGGGAGAATGAAGTTCTCAATTTACAATTCTCAATTCTCAGTTAGTTCACAATGAGAACAAATGAAATGGAAACTAATTGAAAACTGAAAACTGAGAAATGGTAACTATTCTAGAATCCGAGGTCCCCTTTTACGAAAATAAGATTGATGCGTGATTTATTCAATTCATTATTGAGAATGAAAAGCTTATTCACATTACTTGATGCGTCAGGCCCATAGACCGATTTCATGCGCTTATCCTCCTGGGGAAGAACATGTTCATATATTCGCGCCAGTCCCTCCTCGAGATTTTTGACAATTTTTTTTGTAGACACAACCCAAATGACGTGAGAAGCGCCGTATGTGTATGCGGGTAGTTGGCTTCCGGATCCTGACGCTATGATAACTTTTCCATCTTCAGTAACTGCATGAACACTTCCTACAATATAATCGGGACCTGCTCCCAATTTTTGCATTACAAGACCATCTGTGTTGCGATCAAGTTTTGACAACTGCGATTTAACTGAGTTGTATGTCCCACTATCATTTAAAACATCAGTAAGTCCTAATTGATTAAGTGTCGTTGATGTTGCGGTCATGACTTCCGATCCCTTTGGGATGAGGGAATGAACTAATTTCCTTGTTTGGTCAGGATCATCTGTTACATGGACAGTAATCCCGTGAGAAGAAAGAGCAGTAGTAGCTTTTGTAATTAATGCTGTTGTTGCGAGCATTGAGAACTTGTTTTTATTCATTTCTATAGTACACTATATATACTGACTTAACTTTAAACAAGTACACACTATATTGTCATATACATACTAAAAAGTAAGTAAGGATATATTCAGTTAATTTTAAGCTAGTAAAAATATGATTGATAAAGATATGCAGGCCAAAGACATCACGAGTTGCTCGTCAGTAAAAGTTACATTGGAAGTTATGGGTGGAAAATGGAAGCCACTCATAATGTTTCTTTTGGTAGAGCGGACGATGAGATTTTCGGAACTCCAAAGAAGCATTATTGGCATTACCCAAAAAATGTTGACCGAGCAGTTGAGAGAATTAGAGCGCGACGGGCTTATCTCAAGAAAAGTGTATCCGCAAGTACCCCCCAAAGTGGAGTATTCCATAACAAAGTACGGAAAAACACTACTTCCGGTTCTTGAGACTATGCATGATTGGGGAAAAAACCACAGAACAAAAGACAATAGTCAAAAGGCAGGAGACATAAGGCAGGTACCTCAGGTTATTTCATCTTAATATTCATAAAGGGAATAGTTACTCCAGGTTGTGGAGGTTGAGTAACTTTTGTTTGTTTGGATCTTATGTTTTGAATTAAAAGAATAGAGATTATAAGAATCAGCCCAACACAAATCACAAGTTGTACCAAAGAAAATTTCACATTATATTTTAACCTGTTAACCCGTTAACCCGCAACTCACTGCTAGTCATATTGTATACTTTTAGATGATGAAAAAAGAAAAGAAAATTACAGCCAAAAAAGTCATTGTCTCATCATTTGCAGTTGATCTTTTAGACATAATACTTTCTCTAGGTGCTGCAGTAATCACTGGAAGTATCGTGATGTTCACTGAAGCGCTTGAGGGAGTTTCTGATCTAATATCTTCAGGCCTACTTCTCATTGGACTTAAAAGGTCATCAAGAAAAGATGATAGGGCACATCCTTTTGGGTATGGAAGGGAAATCTATTTCTGGACACTTCTTGCTGCACTTGTAATGTTTGGTATTACCTCATCAGTATCTATATATTTAGGATGGGATAGATTTTGGAATCCGCACGAACTTCACGATATACACTTGGCTTTCATTATTCTCTTTTTTGGGGTGATAACTAACGGTTATGCATTCTACCTGAGCTTCAAAAGATTGCTAAGAAAAAGAAATATACGGCAAATAATTCGCATATTCTACCGGTCATCCCTTATTGAAACAAAAACGACCTTCACGCTCGACCTAATGGGGACGGTCGCGGCTTTACTGAGAATTTTCGCACTGACTGCCTTTGTCTTTACGGGTGATGCACGTTTTGATGGAATAGGTGCTATGGTGGTTGGTGTTGCTTTAGCTTTTTTTGCTTTTATATTGCTTTTAGGAATAAGGGATCTATTGGTAGGAAGAAGTGCCTCGCCTGAAACTGAGGCTAAAATCCGTGAAGCTGCTCTTGCAGTTGATGAAGTTGCCAAAGTGCTTGACCTCAAAACCTTACATGTAGGTTCAGAAAAACTTCTCGTTAACCTTGAGGTCAATATGAATAATAATTTGAACACAGATGAGCTTGAGCATCTCATGGACAAGGTAAAAGAGAATATTCAGATCCGAGTGCCATCCGTAAAATATATCCAAGTTGAGCTTGAAACTCCCGAAAAAGCCTAATTTGTCAACTCCTCTGCATCTTTAAAATGTAGCTGAAACATGCTATACTACATGTTCGGTTTTAGACCCGTAGTCTACGTTTCGCATGTAGATTTTTTTGGTTCAAAAAACGAAGCACATTGAAAATTTGGTTTCGTATTTTAAGATAGTTTTTTTGATTTTTACGACTAGGTATTTGATCGTGGAAGAATGATTAAGAGTTAAGATTGTAGGAGTTAGTGATTAAGATTTTTTTGACTTATCATTAATTTTTTATTCTTATATTCTTAGTTATTCGCCCACGATCAAGATTTCCTATACTTGTCTTGTCTGGGAAGGAGTTTCGTTTTGTGGTTCTTTAGAAAAGTCGGGCAAAAGAAAGAGCCCGACACCATCAAGAAGGTGCTGCCATCGCGGCCGCCCAACAAAGCAGAAGTAGTAGCCGCAGAAAGGCTGCGAAGGAACGCTTCGTCAAAACCCAACACGGATAACGCCGGCTAACACCGGCACCAAGTCCAACTCAGAAGGAGTTCAAGTGAAGTACATCTACCTTTTCCGTGAGGGCGACGCATCCATGCGGGACCTTCTCGGAGGCAAGGGAGCAGGACTGGCCGAGATGACTAATTCCGGCGCGCCTGTTCCTCCCGGCCTTACCATCACCACCCAAGTCTGCAATGTGTATTCCTCGACCAGCCGATTCCCCGATGGGATGATGGCCCAGGTCCTGGGTGCACTGGCCGAGGTGGAGAGGCAAACCGGGAAGCGGTTTGGCGATCCAGCCAATCCGCTTTTGGTATCTGTCCGCTCCGGCGCGAAGTTCTCGATGCCCGGAATGATGGATACCGTCCTCAATCTGGGTCTCAACACCCAGACACGCGAAGGCTTGGCGCGGTTGACCAACAACCCGCGCTTTGCTGCGGATGCGTACCGTCGCTTCATTCAGCTGTTCGGGAAGATCGTTCTTGACGTGCCGGGCGAGAGCTTTGAGCACATCATGGACGAAGTCAAGGGTGGTGTCCGTCAGGATACCGACCTCAGCGCCGAAGAGCTGACGGAGATCGCCGAAAGATTCAAAGCGATCATTCTCAAGCAAAAGGGAGTAGTATTTCCCGAAGATCCTCAAGAGCAGCTGGTGGAGGCAATCGCGGCGGTTTTCCGTTCCTGGAACGGCCGACGCGCACGTGACTACCGGCGCCTCAACAAGATCTCGGATCTGCTCGGCACCGCGGTCAATGTCCAGTCGATGGTATTCGGCAACATGGGCAACGACTCCGCGACAGGGGTTGCGTTCTCGCGCAATCCCTCAACGGGTGAACCAGGTCTCTACGGAGAATACCTGGTAAACGCTCAAGGTGAGGACGTTGTAGCGGGTGTACGCACCCCACGTCCCATCCAAGAGATGGAGCGTGATATGCCGGAGGTGTATCGCCAGTTCTGTGACATCGCCAACGGCCTGGAAAGGCACTACCGCGACGTTCAGGACATGGAGTTCACCGTCGAACGTGGCAAGCTCTACATGCTCCAAACCCGCACTGGCAAGCGCACGGGCAAAGCGGCGATTCGTATTGCTGTGGACCTCGTCCGCGAAGAAGTGATCGATCGGGCAACGGCAGTCCAACGCGTTGAGCCTCAACAACTCGACCAACTCCTGCACCCGATGATCGTTCCTGAAGCCAAGCAAAAAGCCGGCTTTCTGACCAAGGGACTTCCCGCCTCACCCGGCGCAGCGTCGGGGAAGGTAGTGTTTGATCCCGACGAAGCAGTAGAGCTGGCTAAGGTCGGTCCGGTGATCCTGGTGCGGATCGAAACCGCACCCGAGGATTTCCATGGAATGGTCGCCGCCCAAGCCGTGCTTACCGCACGCGGGGGCATGACCAGCCACGCTGCTGTCGTGGCACGCGGCATGGGGAAGCCCTGTGTCGCCGGCGCGGGCGCACTGAGCATCAATTACGGTGTCCAGTCGTTCAGCGTCAACGGCACCATCATCAATAAAGGTGACTTCATCACTCTCGACGGTTCAACCGGCGAGGTGTTCGTGGGTCATCTTCCAACACAGGACCCGGTGCTGGACGAGTACTACCACACCCTGATGGGTTGGGCAGACGAGTTCCGCACGATGGGTGTCAGAACCAATGCAGACACGCCAGAAGACGCACTCAAAGCGCGTGAGTTTGGCGCCGAAGGCATTGGTCTTTGTCGCACAGAACACATGTTCTTCGAAGGCGACCGGATTGACGCTGTCCGCGAGATGATCGTGGCAGAGACGCTCGAAGAGCGCGAAGCAGCGCTCGCCAAAATCGAACCCTACCAGCGAGAGGATTTCGTCGGAATCTTCCGCGCCATGGACGGGTTCCCAGTGACCATCAGGACTCTCGACCCGCCTTTGCACGAGTTCCTCCCTCACGAAGAGAAGGACATTCGTGAACTGGCCGAGAAGATGGGCGTGGACTTCGCTTTGCTCATGGGCAAGGTGCATAGTCTGCGCGAAGCAAATCCAATGCTTGGCACACGTGGTTGCCGGCTTGGTATCTTGTTCCCCGAGATCACCGAAATGCAGACGCGCGCGATTTTTACGGCGGCAGTGCAGGTACGTGGTGAGGGGATCGAGGTTCATCCCGAGGTAATGATCCCCCTGGTCAGCACCGTTCAAGAGTTTCGGTCCCAAAAGACGATCGTCAGGCGCGTAGCTGAGGAGGTTGGTTTTACCGACTACCTCGTAGGCACGATGATCGAGATACCGCGAGCAGCCTTGGTTGCCGACGAGATCGCTGGGGAGGCCGAGTTCTTCTCTTTCGGCACCAATGACCTGACGCAGATGGGGATGGGCATCTCTCGTGACGATGCAGGTCGGTTCATTCCGCACTACATCGAAGCGAAGATCTTCGCCGACGATCCCTTCCAGGTTCTCGACCAGAAGGGTGTCGGCCAATTGGTCGAGATCGGTACCGAGCGTGGTCGTAAGGCCCGCCCGAATCTCAAAGTGGGAGTCTGCGGTGAGCATGGCGGTGAGCCATCCTCCGTGCAGTTCTTCGCACGTACCGGTCTCAACTACGTCTCCTGTTCGCCGTATCGCGTACCCATCGCGCGGCTGGCGGCAGCACACGCTGCACTTGCCGAGCGCTCCACACAGGAGAAGGGCCTTCCAATGCCCGTCTTCGTCGGAGTACTCTAACCCGAAGCAGCTACTTCGATGAAGAAGATGTTCCGGTTCATCCATACGAAACCAAATAGACCGACCGCAAGGTCGGACATCCCGTCTGACTCTAAGGAGCAGACACCCCCTCCGCGTATAGCGGGCAACCCAACCTGGGTTCCCGCCGCTTGCGCGGAGGGAACCCTTTAAAATTTATTCCCAATTCAAAAAAAATCTATGCTATAATTTCGTACGTTTATGGCAGAAAGAGATGAGAGATCAAAACTTGGTGCACCCGATTGGTTTCCTGACGTTTTGTCAGAAGAAGATCAAAGATACAGAAATTTAGTTCTTGTGGTGCGTCCGCTTATTGATGGGATGGCAATCCACTTAACATCAGATGAAGCCCAAGCGCAATACAAAGAAGGAGAAATGCACTATTTAGAAGAGTTAGTCTCTGAGGCATACAGAAGAATGGAAAAATATCCCCCTCTTTGGTAGCAAAGGAGTTGGTAGAGCCTTACTAAATTCTTACTTTCATTTGTTTTTTCTTTTATTCACAAGAGGTATCTTAATTTTATGGATATAAATAATGTGGCTAATGTAAAAAACGAAATTGCTAAATATTTATCTGCTGTGAGCTATCCTACTAATAAAGAGGGTATTGTCAAAGACGTTACAAAAATAGGAGCTGGCCTTGTGATCATAATTGTTCTTCAAAATCTTCCACATCTTCTATATCACACACCGCGCGAGGTGATTTCACAATTAGAGAATTATGTCCAAATACAGTGAGAAAGCACAGAAAAGCCAAGCAAAAGAATGCAGGAACTAGGTGAAGGAACGCTAAATCTGGTAGTAGTAATAAGAGAGTTACATCAAGAAAACAAGCTATCACAACTGGAATCTCAGAAGGACAACTTGAGGAAATGAACTACTAGTGAGAAGGTTATAACACTGCTTTGGTGAACAGTGAAGATAGAACCTCAAATGCACGGTTTATATCTTTATCTTCAAAAAAAAGAGTATATTCCGAAGCAGTGGCAGCGCATCCCAGAATATTAATCCCTTCCCAAGAGATGGACTTGAGAAAAAAGTAGTACACTCCGGGTGAGGTCATAGCCGTTGTTGGAAGTGTAATTGTAATTTGAGATACATTTCGACACGTGTTTAAGAAATTACTTTTTGCAAACTTATCTTTCAACTGAGGTGTCAAGAGATGTGTTCCGGCTACTGTTATCTCTGTTGCACCTATTGTTATAGACGTGATTGATCCTTTAATACGGTTTAGGAAAAGTTCGCTTATTTTGTCCTCTGTTTCCCTTGTTCTTTGAATCGAAGTTAATATAAGTCCTGATCTAATGACCATTTCGGGAGGCTGGGCAAAAACTGTGTTAATTTTTGACTGAGGTTTAAGTACTGCTTCAAGCCTTTTGAGAGCCATCACAATAGAGCCTTGGCTTATTTTTTTAATAAGCATTGTTTCAAGCTCGGGTTGTATATACCGTGCCAGAGATGAATGGTTGATAATGCCCTTTGAAAGAGCTTCTGAAAGATATCGTGACCTTTCAACAATTCGTCTGGTGCCTTCTGGGACAGTAATCATAACAAACAATATTGTTAAAATTTTAACACAATTTATAAATTTGTTGAATCTGAGTTAAAAATTGACCATATAAAATATTACACTTAACATGATTTCAGAAAGGAGGCAATATGGAACGAGAAATATTCTTAGAAGAATTACAACTCATGAGAGCATCCGATGACGGCATGACTGATAAAAGACCAGAAGAAGGTGATCAATTAGGTAGTAGTTTTGCCCTCAGCTTGGAAACGACTTCAGGAAGTGAGGTGTCATTTGGGGGGTGCGAGTTACAGCCCCAAAAAGAGGTTAAAATTTAATTAGCACTTCACCTTAGAAAGAATACTTTTTGTATCGCAGGGAATTGTAAAAAACATCAGTGATCACTGTAATAGGTATTGTTGCTGATTAAGCTGGAACTTGTATTACAACTGCGCGACTTAGAGAGTGTCCGTGAGCCTGCAGTTTTATGATATAGTGCTTTAGGGTAGTACAAATCTGGGATATATAAGGGGATCAGCAATCCATTCAAAATTAGAGGGTTGACTTCAGTTTTTTTTGGTAGCTACAATGAACATAGTAGTCAAAAGACATTAGTCAGTAGTTAAATACTGTTTTTTTTCCTACCGTCTATTGTCTATTGCTTATGTTTTATGTTCTATTTTTCAGAACTCATCAACAAAAAAGTAGTCAATGAGAATGGTAAGACTGTCGGTAAGTTAAAAGACTTCCTTTTTCTTGCTGAAGAATCCCCAAAGATCACAAAAATTTTCGTTAAAAAAAGTCCCAGACGAAGCTTTGCAATTTTTATTAAAGAGGTAAAGGAAATCAATGATCATATAGTCGTCAATAAAGATTTTGTCGAAAAAGACATAGCAGAGCGTGAGTTTTCCATAGCCAAAAATCTACTTAACCGCCAGATCATTGATGTTAAGGGAGGAAAGGTCGTTAGGGTAAATGACATAGCAATCCAAGATAAGCAAAGCGTGTCAGTTGGTAGTAGTGGAGAGAAACAGGAATATTATATCGCGGGAGTAGATGTTGGGTTTCGTGCCATTTTGCGGTGGTTCAAATTAGAAAAGCCTACTGTTCCACTTTATAAATTTTTCAAATTATATTCCCACCCACACTTCTTGTCGTGGGGGGACATAGAGCCTCTTGAGTTGGCACGTGGCAATGTCCAGTTGAAAAAAGATATTGGAGATTTAGAGCGCATGCGCCCAGAGGATCTGGCTGATTACTTAGAAAAGACCAACATCCGTAACGTCAACAAGATTATTACCGGACTTGATGACGAGTACGCAGCCGACGTTATTGAAGATCTTAACATTAATTATCAAACAGCACTTTTTAAGCGATTTGAGCCAGAACAGGCGACACGACTTATTGACTTTTTAGAACCTGATGAGGCAGTAGATATTCTATTAACGTTGCCACGGGAGAAGAGAAACGAAATATTAGATAGCTTGCCAAAAGGAAAGAACGATGAATTACGCGAGCTGATGAAATATTCAAAAACTTCTGTCGGAAAACTTCTCAATCCTGAATTTATCACAGTCAGTTCTGAAGCGACCGGATCCCAAGCTCTTTCAATAGTGAAAGAGAAACTTCCTGAGTCTCCTTTCTCTTCCTATATATATGCACTCAACCAAGAAGGACATCTGGTAGGAGTAGTTGAATTATCAGATCTTATGATGCATGAGGGAGACGAGCAGGTATTTAAATTCATGGAGCAAGATGTGGTTGTTGCGCATCTCACTACACCTCAAGAAATTGCCCTCAAGCGCATGCTCAAATATAAATTGTATGCACTTCCCATAATCGAAGATAGTCAAAAGATGATTGGGGTAGTGACGTTTGATGACATGATAGAGGATGTAGTGGACAAACTATAAAAATATTATGAAGAAGATTTGGATACAAGTAAGAATTAAGTTTTTGATTTTGATTGCCGTCATGGGTTCAGGACTCACCTTTTGCGAAGCAACAAGGCAAGCTTGGAAAGGAGAACATTATTATGCATAAACTCTGGCGCCAGTTACGTATCAAGATTCTTATTCTTATGGCTGTCATAGGTCCAGGGCTTATCACGGCTTTTGCTGATAATGATGCCGGTGGAGTGGCAACTTATTCTGTAGCAGCATCGAGATTTGGTTATTCTATGCTCACAACACTAATCCCGATAACAGTAGTTCTGATGGTAACGCAAGAAATTGGAAGTAGACTTGCTGTCGTGACTGGGAAAGGATTGGGCGATCTGATTCGTGAAAAATTTGGGATAAGAGTGTCAGTTCTGATCTTTAGCATCCTTTTCTTTGTAAATTTTGGTGTAATTATCCAGAATCTTGGTGGACTTAAAGATGGTCTTGCGCTTTTTAATCTTAATTTATGGATATTTATGCCGATAGTGATTGCATTTCTTTTCTTGCTTATCACCAAAGCCTCATATGCGAAGGTTGAGAAGTTTTTTCTATTTTTGATATTTTTCTACGTTGCTTACTTAATAAGCGCAGTTCTTGCCAAACCTGACTGGGGACTTGTAGGAAAGTCTCTTGTGGTTCCACAAGGAAAAATTTCATTTGGATATCTATATACCGCTGTCGCGGTTCTTGGAACAACGGTTACTGCATGGGGGCAGTTCTTTATCAATAGTTATGTTAAGGATAAAAAATTGACGGTTGATAGGCTCAAATACAACCAAATAGAAATTTATGCTGGAGCATTTCTGACTGACATAATAACGTTATTCATGATGGTGGCTGTTGCAGCCACAATTTTTATAAATAAAGTTCAGATATCTGGAGCTGCTGATGCGGCGCTTGCAATAAAGCCCTTTGCAGGAGATCTGGCTGGTGTTATGTTTGGAGGAGGCCTTCTTATCGCTGGATTTATCGGGGCAGCCATCGTGCCACTTGCTACAGCTTATGCCTTCTCAGAATTCTTTGGATACGAAGGAAGTCTTGACGTCAGTTTTTCAAAAAGTAGATTATTTTATGGGTTTTTCATATTTCAGATACTTTTAGGACTCTTGGTCATCAGTTTTCCGAATTTCTCATTATTTAAGATTACGCTCTATGCCGACTACATTAATGGAATATTCTTACCTGTTATTTTCTT
>CAZDED010000012.1:0-31549 GCA_964504535.1 uncultured Gammaproteobacteria bacterium | reverse complement strand
ATAAGCTGGCGTTTTCTGGAAGAGCATAGGTTGATTTTGCAGTAGATCCTGCTTTAACAAGTATTCCTTTTTTAACCATAGCACTAATAAGAGCACTCACATGTTGCTTTGTATAGTTATTATCCAAAGCCTCGAGTACATCAGACGTCTTAAAGGTTTTCTTGTCTGAGGCTACTTTTATAATTATTTCATTTATATCCATAGTATTAAGATTAATGATATAAGTTTAAAGATTAGTTGTCAAGTATCTAAAATTAGTTTTAAGATTGGTTTTAAGATTGGTTTTAAGATTCGATAAATTATAGTTTTAAGATATCTAAAAATGGTTTTAAGATTGGTTTTAAGATTATTACCTATTGGGAAGTATTAGTTGGGGTAGTAGCATTTTTTGAACATTAATACACATAAGGTACCACACCAATTAGTAGTTCAAATCGGGCATAAACTTGATAGACTTAATAATATTTTCCAGGTCATTTCTATTGTTTAAATTACAAGTTTCAAAAAAATAACTTGTTCCATCAGTATTACCTATGGGTAAATATGCCACATACTTTCCTTTGCCCTTATTTGTTGTTCTATAAACATCAGCAATTCTACTATTAATATTAACAGGTTCTTTATTTTCTAAACCACCATCAAAACTCTCAGTGGTCTCTCCCCATTCCTCAATGGTGCTAAAACCATTTGTTGACCAAACAAGGATACAATCATTATCTCCAAAATCCATATACGAGTAATCGGTGTAATCTTTTTTTGGAAGCGCTTGATAACTTTTCGTCAAAATAAGTCTTGGCGGTGCCATTCCACCTTGAGTCCCATAATATGTAACCATATCATCACTTGAAACAAGATATTCACTCGAAGCAGTTATTTGCCCTTTAAAATAGGCTAACCTTTTTTCGTCCCCCGGTGAAAAAAAATTTATTTTATTACTTATACTAGATTTTGAAATGTATGCTTTTGTTGTACCTGAATTTGTACTTACCCCAAGTCGATATGCACAAAACATTAACATCATAATTAATACAACTAAAATAATAACAACCAGAGGACTGATTTTAATCTTTCTCACTTCTCTAGTTTCCCATTTCCTATAGTTAAAGTCAAAAAAAACTCTTAGATTTATAATGAAGTTCGTGTCGCAAAATAAATGGAATTTTTAGAAACTTCACTGGGGTCTGTATGGTACCCAAAATGATAGTATGGACCGCCAAATTATGTTGAGGTTTATGGACAATGACACTTTTTTAGCGTAAACAAAGCTTGTACCAAGGTTTGCCTATCGAAGCGCAGCGAGAGCCAAAAAGCGAGCCCTTGATTCTCTAATTAGGGTAATGACACTTCTTAGCGTAGCCAAAAAATGCCCCGAACTTTAGTTCGAATCGCTACCCAACCTAATTGGGGTAGTGGCATTTTTTATACTTCTTGCCACTCCCGCACCAGCAAGGATCATTGCGACCTAATTTTTTAGTTTCTTTACCTTCTCCTGACTCCTGACTATTGTCTACTGTCTTTTGTTTTCTAGCCTTTGGTTTCTTCGCTACCGCGTCAGTCCCTATCTCCTCCGCTGATTGATTGGTCGATGTCGCTTCCAGATTTATTGCTGGCTGCTCAGTCACAATTTGTACTTTAAAAATTCTAGTTACTATCCCGTCATCTACACCGTTGACGAGTTTTTCAAATAATTTGAATGCTTCATTTTTGTATTCTACGAGTGGATCTTTTTGAGAGAATGCCTGAAGTCTTATTCCAATTCTTAGATCTTCCATCGCAGTCAGATGATTCATCCAAAGATTATCGATGATCTGTAGTGATACAGCCTTTATGAGTTGGTTGCTGATCTCTTTTCCCAATTCTTTCTCCCTTTGCTTAAAGATGTCATGAGATAAAGTACGCAAGAACTCCTTCTTCTCATCTTTCTCGTGCCTTTGCTCTAATTGTTCTAGAATATGCCCTTGAGAGTGAGGGTCAAGTGGGATCATCTCAACAAAATCCGAAAGTATTGCTTTATTAAAGTCATCTGGCTGGATGACATATTGCATCTCAATTGATGAATCGATAGTCGTATCCAATCGTTCCAAAATAAATGATTCATGGTCTTCCCCTTCCAAAAGGTCTTTTCTCATCCCATAGATGATCTCCCGTTGCTTATTGAGAACATCGTCATACTCAACGGTGTATTTTCGGCTTTCAAAATTAAACCCTTCAACCTTTACTTGTGCTTGCGTTATTACTCTTGTGACTAATGCATGAGTAAGCGGTTGATCCTCGGGGAAATTGAATCGGGTCATAAGTCCCGCAATCTGATCCCCTCCAAAAACTCTCATTAAGTCGTCCTCAAGTGAGATGATGAATACAGATTTTCCCGGATCCCCTTGACGGCCGGATCTTCCCCTCAGCTGATTGTCTATCCTTCTTGATTCATGCTTTTCAGTTCCAATAACAAAAAGTCCGCCAAGTCTTAACACTTCATCATGTTCTTTCTGCCACTCTTTTTGCTCTTTCTCAAACTGCTTCATGCCAGACTTTGTTTGATATTTTGTCTCAAACTGGGATGGTGGTTGTCCTCCAAGAATGATGTCGACTCCACGACCAGCCATATTTGTCGCAACCGTTACTGCTCCTTTTTTACCGGCGTCTTTGATGATAAGTGCCTCTTGCATGTGATTTTTAGCATTGAGAACCTCATGCTTAATACCCCTTCTTTTTAGGGTTTCACTAACTATTTCGTTATGCTCGATTGATGCTGTACCGACGAGTACGGGTTGCCCTTTTTTGTGAGCCTCCTCTATTTCATTGACTACGGCAGTTATTTTAGCCCGAGCGGTCTTATAGATCTGATCAGAAATATCTTCTCTTTGGATATTTTTATTTGAAGGAATGACAATTACATCTAATTTATATATTTTATGAAACTCCTCAGCCTCAGTTGCTGCAGTTCCGGTCATGCCGGAGAGCTTTTCGTACTTTCTGAAGTAATTTTGAAGAGAGACTGTTGCTAAAGTCTTTGACTCTTGTTGAATAGTGACGCCTTCTTTAGCTTCAATTGCTTGATGAAGACCCTCAGAAAGACGTCTCCCTTCCAATAGTCTTCCCGTAAATTCATCGACCAGAATTACTTGGTTATCCCGGACAATATAATCTTTATTCTTTGTGTAAAGAAGCTTTGCTTTGAGAGCTGCTTCAATATGATACACAGTATCAAAATCTTTCTCATAAATGTCTTTTACTCCAAACATCGACTCAATCTTTCCGATTCCATGATCGGTAAGATGAACAGTTCTCCTTTTTTCATCCATCTTGTAATCGATAGGTTGCAATTTATCGATAAGACCTGCGTATTCAAAGTATTTATTTGATGGCGTTGCATCAGGCATGGAAATGATATGTGGGGTTCTTGCCTCGTCAATAAGGACAGAGTCGACCTCATCAATGATGGCAAAGTAGTGTTCGCGTTGGACAAGTTGGTCAATTGAAGTGACCATGTTGTCCCGAAGATAATCAAACCCAAATTCAGAGTTGATACCATAGACAACATCAGTTTTGTAGGCTTCTGCCCGACTTACTGGCTTGAGATGGGTCAGCCTGTAATCACTGACATCATTCTCTTCATAGCTCTTGTCAAAGATAAATGAATTGTCGTTGATAATTGCCCCCACCTGAAGCCCCAAGAAAGTAAAGATCTCACCCATCCAGCCAGCATCCCGGCGGGCTAGATAATCATTTACTGTGACAAGATGAACTGGTTTTCCAGTGAGCGCGTGTAGATATAATGCTGGAGTTGCTGAAAGCGTCTTTCCTTCTCCTGTTTTTTGCTCGGCTACTTTTCCTTGGGCAAGAACTGCTCCAGCAATAAGCTGAACGTCATAATGACGAAGTCCCAATGTTCTTTGAGCAGCCTCACGGACTAAAGCAAATGCTTCAGGCAATAGAAGGTACAGGCTTTCCCCTTTTTCTACCCTCTTTTTAAGGTCTTCAGTTTTTTTAGGAAAATCGCTGTCTTTCAGCTTCTTAATTTTACTTTCTAATGAGTTGATCTCAGCGACTATTGGCAGAAGTTTGTTGATTTCTTTGTCGTTACTGTCAAAAAGTTTTGTGATGAAATTAAGCATGATTTGAACTCTAATTCTAGCATGCTTCAGTCCTTTTAGCTAGCACTCTGACAGAAAAAAATGCCCCTTGCGCTTTCGCACAAAGAGCATTTTTAATAAGTTTAATTGTAACTACTTTTTCTTTGCTGCTTTTTTTGGAGCTGCTTTTTTAACTGTCTTTTTTGCTGCTGCTTTTTTTGGAGCTGCTTTTTTTGCAACTGCTTTTTTCTTTGCTGGCATAATCTAACACCCCCTTCCATATTTGGGCTTTATTAAAGACCAAAACTATATTTACATCATGGAATAAAATGAAAAAAAATGTCAAAAAAAATGGAAGGTTCAAAAACAATTGTTTAGGTTGAATTGACGGGATATTTTACAGATATGAAAAGCTCACTTATTTATTGAGATTTTGTCAAAACCTGTATATTTTGTTAGCACTTCCGGGACCAGAACACTTCCGTCTTCCTGTTGGTAATTCTCAAGGATTGCAATAAGTGTGCGACCTATCGCAAATGCAGTTCCATTAAGTATATTTACATACTTTTTCTCTCCGCCAGCTGGCGGATCCTCTTTATATTTGATATTCAAACGTCTGGCTTGAAAGTCTCCTGTAGTTGATGTTGATGTTACTTCTCTATATTTTTCCTGTGTTGGTATCCATGCTTCAATGTCATATTTTCTTGTTGCAGGAAACCCGAGATCCCCGGTACACATTTTTATAACTTGGTAGGGGATTTTCAGATCCGAGAATAATTCCTCTTCAATGCCTCTTAAAAATTCGTGCTCCGCATCGTCTTGACCGTCATGTACAAAACTTACCATCTCAACTTTGTGAAACTCATGAACTCGAAGAATTCCCCGTGTGTCTTTCCCATAACTTCCTGCTTCTCTCCTAAATGATGAGGAAAAAGCTACATACCTTTTTGGTAATTCATTTGCGCTGAAAGTCTCATCTTTATGCATTGGTACTACTGACTGCTCTGCGGTTCCTACCAAGAATTTGTCATCACTAGGCACTGAGAACATATCTTCTTCCCCACCATTTTCCATGTACCCCAAAGCCTTCATCGTGTCTCTTGTTACCATCGTTGGCGGGATAATTGGAGTAAATCCTTTTTCAGTCAATTTTTCCATCGCAAAACGGATAAGAGCAAATTCCAGTTGAGCTCCTTGGTTTTTCAAATAATAATATCTCGCTCCACTAACTTTTGCAGCCCGTTCTATATCTATGATGTCTAACCTTGTCCCAAGCTCAACGTGATCAAGAGGTTTGAATGAAAATTGAGGAATTTCCCCAACGGTTTTTATGACATCATTTTCAGTGTCATTAACGCCTACCTTAACATCATCTTTTGGTATGGCAGGAATTTGTGAAGTTAGATCGTTAAGTTGGGTTTCAAAACTAGCAAGTTCAGATTCCAATCCATCCAATTGCTGTTTTATTTCGCGTCCACGTTCTATATTTCTTTCTTTTGCAACATTATTTCTCTCTGCACGAAGATTCTGAACTTCCGTTGATAATGATCGGTAACGCTCATCTAATTCAAGAATTTTTGAGACATCAATTGTTATGTTTTTTGAAGCAGACCCAGTTGCAACTTTTTCTGAATTTTCCCGGAGAAATTTTAAATCAATCATAAGTGAATTATAGCTTATTCATACATTCTAAGCTATATGAATGTAGTGATTATAACTTCAAAACTTATTTTTCGCTATTCAAAAATTCTTTTAGTTTTTGAAAGGCGAGAGCTCGATGGGAAACTTTATTTTTTAACTCAATGTTCATCTCTGAAAATGTTTGGGTTTGCCCGTCCGGCAATATAATAGGGTCTAACCCCCACCCTTTGTCTCCCCGTTCTTCTGTAGTGAATATGCCCGAAACAACTCCTGAGAATATATGCACTTTTTCTCCGTCATGATATCCCAATGTGCATATTACTTTTATATTCCTGTTTTTTTCATTTCTCAAAAGATATAAAAGCAATGGAATTCCTCCCGCATGATGAGCAAATTTTATGAATGGTCCGGGAAACCCATTCCACACTTCCAACTCTACACTGACATCATCGACAATAACCGGCGCTTTTAATTTTTCATAGGCTTGATCAACTTTGTGCTTTACTATTACTCCCAAATCCATACTTTGAAGTTCGTCTAGCTCAAGATCAGCTACCTCTAGGTCAACGCCTAGCATTCTCTCGGCCTCGCCGGCCTTTCCTTTATTTCCAGTAGCGTAATAAATTTTTTTCATATTAGATTTTAGAAAGTCTTTGAGTTACAAAATCTTTTTCCAAGCTTTGTAGTAACCACGCAGCTTTTGGTCCGTGATCTTTTCCAAGAAAAGCAGTGTAGATTGCTTTGAATGCGTCAACTGATTTTAGATCCATCTCTTTTGATTTCTCATATATTTCGGTTTGTAATTCCTCAGCGTTGATGTCTTTTTCAAAAAGTCCAATGAGAGATTTTAGATATGCTCTTTGTGTCAAGGACAAACCCGAAACATCTGGCAATTCTTTCTGGACAAGGAATTTATCACTTTCCGGTGCAAATCTTTCAACCCATATTCTGGCATATCTCGCCCACTCAGAAAGTCCTTCTTTTTTGATTTCTTCCTCCATGTTGGGCATCTGTACCCACTGAGCTAGAGTGAGAAATCTAAATTTCGGTGGAATTTTAACTTCTCCTACTGCAGATAATTCAAAAGCTCGAGCTCCATCAGTCTTTTCATTATTTTCAAACTCAACTGCTGCTTTTTGATAGTCATCAAATAATTTTGGAATAATTTGTGTTCCAAATGGATTAAATTCAATAGCTACATTTGGTTCAGTTTTTATCATCAAAAACTTCACCATTTCAGGAGGCATTACATCTAGCAATTCTTGTCCTGTGAGTCCCAATCCCTTTGAAGAAGACATTTTTTTACCGTCGTAAAGAAAAAACTCATAGGGAACTCTCAGAGGTCCTTCTTTATGGAATACTTCCTTTATCAATTTGTGTGCAATGTCATAACTTCCACCAGAGGATGCGTGATCTTTACCAGCTCCCTCAATAGTAACCCCAAAAGTCCACCATTTTGCAGCCCATTCTACTTTCCATGCCATTTTTGCATTTCCTCCAAATGGTGAGATCTTACTAGTCGCCCCACATCCTTCAGCCCATTTAACCAATGTTTTCGAGCATTCAAAAGTAACTTCATTCCCATCCCATCCTGTAACTTTTGTTGTCCCCAATTTTCCACAATCAGGACATATTACTTGAACAGGATACCAATCAGAAGCTATTTCTTTCCCATACATTTCTGAATATACTTTTCTGATATCTTCTACATGATCAAGCACATACCGCATTGCCTCATCATACTTCCCTGCTTTGTAATAATCAGATGCGAGATAAATTTCTGCAGACAAACCAAGCATTGTAAGCAGATCCCGCATTATGTTTGAATAATATTCACCGAATGTCCCATTTCCATCTGGTGATGGTGCAAGATAAACAGGAATTCCCATAAAACTACCTAGTTTTTCTTGGAGATCTTGTGGTAAACCATCGATCGGATCATAATCATCAAACCCGTACGTATATTTCGCGTCTTTTCCTTGAGACTTAAGAATTTTGTATAGCACATCATGGATAACAGGACCTTTAAGTCCTCCCATATGAATAATCCCAGAAGGAGTCCATGCGTCATTTACCCACTCTGAACCTTCTCTTCCTTCTAATAATTTATCAGCCCAAAACATATTGTTATATTATATACCCTCAAGCTACAAAAAAACCCTCTTTTGGAGGGTTGTATCGTAGATATGGTAGTTATTTCTAACTAATTTCTACGATGTGATAGAGTATCTTTCCTGCAGGTGCTTCAACTTCGATTTTGTCGTTGATATTTTTTCCGATAAGAGCTTTCCCGAGAGGTGACTCGTGTGAGATCTTTTTCTCAGCTGGATCTGCTTCCCATTCTCCTACCAACTCAAACACCTCTTTTTTGCCATTAATTTTAACGGTGACAGTTGATCCAAGTTGAATATGAGACCCTTTTTTAGAAGCTTTTGATTCATCAATCAGCTCAATTTTCTTAAGCATTTCACCTAACTCTTCAATTCTTGTGTCGATAAGTGAAAGTTCTTCACGAGCTGCAGTGTATTCTGAATTCTCTGATAGGTCCCCCATTGCACGGGCTTGAGAAACTCTTTCAAGTACCTGTGGTCTTTTAACTTTCTCCAGATCATGAAGCTCATGTTCCATCTCTTCCAAGCCTTGTTTTGTTACGAATATTTTTTTATTAGTGTCCATATTTTACTTAAAAAAAACCCCCTCGTTAGTTGGAGTGGGAGTTTTTTGAAAAGCTCATTCATCTTTAATGTGAGCTCCTGACGTACTATACAAGAAAGACAAATGCATGTCAATATCCTGGAGTTTTAGTTCAAAATTCGAATTTTTTTGTCCTCCATGTAAAATCTGGCCTCTTCTCTATCTACCCAAATATTGTCTGTATGCAGCTTTTTATACCTTTTAGATTGTAGAATAAACATGTCCAATATTAACTTCTGGCGATCCACAGGATGGAATAATGCTCTACCCTTTGTAACAGTTTCTATTGATCTATGTCTTCTCATATAAAACTTCTGCAAGGAAAAGGCCAACTTATCAAACGGGTTTACAATATGTTCTATTAATTTTCCTATTCCGAGAGACTTTTTTCTTTTGTGAAAGGCAATCTTTAAATTTGGGAAAAACACTTCAATCCATTTATTCCTAGAAAGAAGCTGGGAATAGAAATCACCCCTATCAAATAGTGTTTTTAACTGTATTATCTCGTGAGCCGTATAAAGAGACCTCCTCTTCTCTGTGAAAATAAGCTTACTTGCTTCGATGAACATATTTGGGCAAATTTTATCTCTAAAATTATGTATACCTCTACTTCGCTTTTGCCTGGTGATGAGAAGGGCCGTATTGACGAAAAATCTTGTAATCCACAATGAATTATTTTTCGTGATGAAAAACAAGTCAATATCATCAGAAATTGATGCGTTATTCATAGAAAGACTACCACTCACTCCTATATATTCAATTGTTGGAATATAAGAAAGTAATTTAGCAACAACTTTAGCTTTTGCTAGTTTTTCCATACTAATTGGAAGACGTTCCATTCTTTTTTCAGAAATAGCATTCCTCCCAAGGAAATAATAGTATCCATTTGATTCTTGAATTATGGAAACAGATTCGATTACTTCTAAAAATTCGTCATCCGACATTTCTACTTCACAACATAAATATTTTTTTATCTCAGAGAAAGTAAGGGGATAATCAAAAATATCAAAATATGAAAGTGTCTCAATTATGCATTCATCCATACGAAATTAAAAATCCTTAATATCTCGAAAGTACCTGGGCAACCCCTTTTGCAAGGGTGTCAATCGCAGAATCTGCCGACGTATTATTGTTAACCGATCTAACTGCATTTCCCATATAAACATTCATCTGTGTGATCATGCCATTCTCTCCATCATATGTATCAGATGAAAAATAAGTCGATTGTGCATCGTCTGCCTGTTCGACAAAAGGATACACCAAATTGTTAGAAGATAAAAGAGGGGCCATAGACCTTCGTGGATAAAGTGTGCCAAAAAGTCTTACTTTTGACTGAGTTTGATATAGTTTTTGCAATGTTTCGGGTTTTGACAGGTACTTTAAAAATTCAAAAGCCTCTTTTGAATTTTTTGTCTTACTCGTTACGCCTTCAGCCCAATAACTAGCAACTGTATTATTCCGTCCCGCTAACTTTGGGACTTTTACGACTTGAAACTGAAGACTTGGATTGAGCGCTTTTATACTAAAAATGTCCCATGAATACCCAAAGTATAACGGAAGATTTCCTTTCGCAAATGCCAGTGTTGAATTATCCAGCGTTGCATCCCACACTGCTTTTTCACCAGACGCAAATGCTGCATAGAACTTCATAGCATCATATGCACTCTCTTTAGAACTTCCAGACAAATCTTTTAGATCTGCACCATTTTGGAGCAATAATAATGAAACAATATCTGATGCATGAGAAATATTGTCATAGGTACCAAGAGAAATACTGGGGGTTACTATTTTCCCATTCTGATCTTTAACTACAAGTTCAGTTGCATATTTTATATAAATATCATTCCAATCCTGGGGTATGGCAAGGCCCTTGCTTTCCAAGGCTTGCGTATTCACAAATAGCGCTAATGTGTCTATCCCCAATGGAATACCGTAATAAGCACCATTAACCTTCATATCCCGTTGCACCGTCTTGTAATAATCAGAATCGATCTTGGTGTCTGTAACCAATGATTGGGGGAATGGTAAAAGATAATTTTTTAACTGTAGTGTCCAGCTACTATGAAACCTGACAATATCAGGTCCATCTCCCTTATTTATTCTTGTAGCAAGCCTATCTACATACTGTCCGAGACCCTTGATATCTTGCTTTTCGTATTGGATTTTTGTGTGCGGATGTGTTCTCTCGAAATCAGCAATTATCGGCTGCATCACCGTAGCGTCATCCCATAATCCCCAGTATTTCAGAGTGACATCCTTGGGCTTGGAATTGCTTTGTAATTTTCCTGCTAGAAATACCCCTCCCACAATCACTAATACAAGAAGCACTATAGCAATAACAAGAAATAGAATTTTTTTGAAAATAGACCCTCCTCCTTTTTCGTTAGTGTAGTAAGGGTCAATGGGAGCGGCTATCGGTGCTGGGCCTCTTGATGCAGGTGGTGAATTAGGATCCATATTTTAAGTAATTTTGAGTATAATATAGTATAGTAAGAAACGTTACGAAATGCCATTATCTATTACCAGACATCACCTCAAAAAGATCGTTAAGAAAACGCACCATTATTCCAAGGGGCCGTTTTGGTTTTTGGTTGGATTCTCAATTGCAGGGCTTACAATAATTTCTATTTGCATCATTGTCTTTCAGAATATGTATAAAGATATTGTTATCCCCGGCGTTTATGTAGATAGCCTTGATGTTAGCGGTAAAACCAAAACTCAGATCGAAGAAATTTATGCTATCAAGAATGAACAAGTAAAAAATACGACATTTACCTTTACCTTCAATGATCTCATCGCAACTGCATCGGCTAAAGATCTTGGTATCGGCTATGATTCCAAACTTATTGCACAGCAGGCTGAAGGCTTGGGTAAGTCTTCAAATCTTCTTACCAATATATTTATAGTAGTAAGCTCTTATATGAATGGGACTACCCTTCACTCATCTTATACATTCAATGCAGATAAATTTGCCGAGCTGGTAAAACCAATGCAAGAGAAAGCATATAAAGAACCGGTAAATGCTCAATTTGCAGTAGAAAATAACAGAGTCACTACATTTAAAGAATCAAAAGACGGTACACAACTTGATGTTGCCAAGGCTCAACAATTCATGGAAAGCTCTGTGGGAAAAGCGGTCAAAGGTGGCACGACTCAAAATTTTAGCTATCAAATTCCAGCCATAACTTTAAAACCCGATGTAACAACTGAAGAGGCAAATTCGTTTGGTATTGTTGAAGAGATAGGGTCTGGCACCTCTTTATACAACCATTCAATTCCTAATAGGATCCACAATGTAAAACTCGCTGCCTCAAGAGTAACTGGAATTTTAGTAAAACCTGGAGAGGAATTTTCTTTTGATAAATATTTGGGAGACGTTTCCAGAGCAACCGGATATGCAACTGCATATGTTATTTCCGGAGGAAAGACGGTTCTTGGAGACGGTGGCGGTGTATGCCAGGTATCAACAACTCTTTTCAGAGCTATTCTTAATGCAGGACTTCCAATTACCGAAAGACATGCGCACGCATATCGTGTTGGATACTATGAAGAAGAATCACCTCCTGGAATTGATGCCACTGTCTTTTATCCCTCAGTAGATCTGAAATTCGTAAATGACACGGGAAACTATATCCTTATTCAGTCAAAAGCATCTGAAGATGAACTAAGGCTTACCTACACTCTGTACGGAAAGAAGGATGGAAGGTCAATTACCATGACAACGCCAATCGTTACCGGATACTCACCAGCGCCAGAAGCGCTTCGTCAGGATGATCCGACACTTCCAAAAGGAACAGTAAAGCAAATTGATTTCGCTGCTCCAGGCGCAACCACATCATTTCACAGAACGGTCAAAGATAAAAATGGAAAAATCATGATTGATGAAAACTATGTATCCCGATACGCTCCATGGCGTGCTGTATTTTTGGTGGGTACAGGGTAAAGAACTGTTAGCTTATGGCAAATAAAAAAATAGCAATCTTTTGTGGTGGGCCATCTTCCGAACATGAAGTATCACTGCTGAGTTCAAAAAATATTTTTAAGTTTATTGATAAAACCAAATACTCTGTTGTATTTTTCTATATCACTAAGGATCTCAAATGCCAATTTATTGAAAATATTGAGAATCTAGAAAAGAAAATAGATTCCGATCTCCCATTTCTCGATGGTCTAAAAAAAATAAAGTCCGAAAATTATTTTGCATTACTTGCAGGGATACATGGAGAATTCGCCGAGGATGGAAAAATACAAACAATTCTGGAGTACTTTAAAATTCCTTACTTAGGATCTGATCCTGCAGCAAGTGCCTTGGCAATGGACAAATACAGAGCTTCCTTATTGGTCGGAACACTGAATAATGTCAACATTCCTAAAACCTTTAAGGTTGGAAAGGATACCACTATACCCGAAGGTTATCCCTCATCACTTGTCGTAAAACCAAATACAATGGGTTCAAGTATCGGAATATCTATAACGACGTCTGAAGCAGAATTCAGAAAAGCCGTGGAATACATAAGAAGAAACTATCCGTCACAAGAAATAATTGCTCAAGAATACTTAGATGGCGCCGTTGAAATACAATGTGGAGTCCTTCAGAAAAAAAATGGTCAATTTGTTGTGCTTCCCCCAATAGAGATCATTCCTAAAAAAAATGTGTTTTTCGATTATGATTCTAAATATCTAGTTGGTGGAGCAACAGAAATAACACCCCCCGTAAGTGTTAGTAAGAAAGTAGCAGATGAACTCTCCCAACTATCTATAAATGTTCATATTCTATTAGGACTACGGACATATTCAAGAAATGATTTTCTCGTTCATAAAAAGAAGATTTATTTCCTGGAAGCAAATACGCTACCGGGTATGACGGCTACATCTCTTCTTCCTCAGGAAGCTAAAGCGGTTGGAATCTCATACACTCAGCTTTTAGATTTCCTTATCCAAAACGCATGACCAATATTTTTAATGACGACAATATTTCTGCAATTCCTAAAGAAGGCGTTGTTCTAGCAGGTGGGTGTTTTGACATCATTCATTTAGCCCACATAAAATTTCTAAAACTGGCAAAAGAAAAAGGACAATTCTTGGCATTACTTCTTGAAAGTGATGAAAATATAAAGCAGATGAAAGGTAAGGACCGACCAGTGAACAATCAAATTACTCGTGCAGAAAATTTATCCAAGTTAGGATTTGTTGACTATATTATTTTACTCAAAAAACCCACTTCGTCCAACTATTATGAAAACATTGTAAAATCAATTCAGCCTGATATAATTGCAGTAACGAAAGGAGACCCTCTACTTTCAGTTAAAAAATTGCAGGCTGAGGAGGTCAACGGAAAAGTTATTGAAGTCATGGAGAGAAATAAAGAATTCTCTTCAACGAAACTACTGGAGAATTGAAAGTTGAGAATAAATAATATTTAAAACATGAAAAAAATTTTACTTGCATATGGAGCGCTGGTAGTAGTTGTTGTACTTTTGGCTTTTGCTAAGTTCAACGGTTTTAGCTTTCTGTCTTCTTTTGGCGGAAAATCAGTAACCATAAACAATCACTCATACAAACTACTTATCGCAAATGATGATAAAACAAGACAAGTAGGACTCTCTAAAAGAAAATCCTTAGATAAAAATACCGGAATGCTTTTTGTCTTCCAAAAGAAGGGTGTTTACAGCTTTTGGATGAAAGATACTGAAATCCCCCTAGATATGCTTTTTATAGATGGGGATAAAATCATTTACATCGTAAAGAATGCGCCACCTCAAGCAGGAAAAAGCGGACTCCTTCCTATATATACACCCCCATCTGAGATAAATTATGTCTTGGAACTTAATGGTGGAGAGGTTGATAAAAATAAAATAAAGACAGGTGACAAAATTACTCTCAAAGGAGTTAAATAGTTATTCCCCTATGCGCATCCTTGCCATTGAATCTTCATGTGATGAAACGTCAGCTGCAGTTCTTGAAAAAAAAGGCGACGAGATTGTTGTACTTTCCAACATAACAGCTACCTCTCTTGAAATGCATGCTACAACAGGAGGCATTATTCCCGAGAATGCAGCTCGAATGCAAGTAAAATATGTACTCCCTGTAATTATAGAAGCACTCTGTGCTTCAGAAGACAAAAGTCAGAAGACAAAAGACATTAGCTGGGAGATGGCGCGTGAAATATTAAAAAATCAGATTGATGCGATTGCCCTAACGTATGGGCCAGGTCTTATCGGAAGCCTTCTTGTTGGGGTTGAGACCGTTAAAACGCTCGCATACGTTTTTGACAAACCAATTATTCCCGTCAATCATCTTCTTGCTCATATTTATGCTAACTTCATTCAAACTTCTAACTCCCAACTTCTGACTTCTGACTTCCCGTTCATCGGTCTAATCGTCTCGGGAGCACATACGGATCTATTACTATTCAGGCAACATGGAGATTACACATGGCTTGGAGGAACGCGAGACGATGCAGCAGGTGAGGCATTCGACAAAATCGGGAGAATGCTAGGCTTCCCCTATCCCGCGGGTCCTGAGATAGAACGTCGCGCAGGATTGGTAAAAGAAACAAGCATTAGGTTTAAGAGTCCGATTATGGGGGAAGAAAATTTTGATTTTTCTTTTTCAGGACTAAAAACGGAAGTTTTACGTTTTACTCAAAAAAACAGTCTTTCTAATGATTTGATCAATGAGATTTGCTACGCTACTCAAAAAGCTATCATAGATGTTCTTGTCAAAAAAACAATAAAGGCTGCCGAGAAGTGTAATTGTTCAACTATTTTGGTAGGAGGCGGGGTCAGCGCGAATGGAAAGTTTAACAAGGATTTAGAAGACAAAAGTCATGAGCTAGGAGTTACTGTGAGATTTCCCGAAAAAGAGTACTGCACTGACAATGGAGCCATGATTGGAGCTTATGCTTTGCTCAATCAAGCTCCAGTAACATGGAAAGAAGTCAACGCAAATCCTGAATTGTATTTTGCCTGACCCTCTTGCAAAGCATTTAAAAACCCCTTATACTCCCTCATTCACGGACAAATTTGAAAAATGGCCACTGTGATATACTGGTTTTTGTCTGTAAAAATATGGTAAAAGATGTAATTTTAGTAGAAAGTCCAACGAAAGCAAAAACATTGACCCGTTTTCTTGCGGGTAAATATACTGTGATTGCTTCAATGGGACACATCCGCGATCTTCCCAAAAGTAAGCTTGGTGTTGATCTTGAAAATAATTTTGAGCCCCAATACATCATCCCGAAAGACAAGCAAAAGACCGTCAAAGAACTGAAAGAAAAAGTAAAGGGTGCAAAGCTAGTCATTCTCGCGACTGACCCTGACCGGGAAGGGGAAGCAATCTCTTTCCATCTTCATGAAATCTTAAAAGACTTCAACAAAAAAGCCGACTTTGAAAGGATTGTATTTCACGAAATCACTAAAGGAGCAATTGAAACAGCCATGACTCATAAAAGAAAGATTGATCAAGATCTTGTAAATGCTCAGACAGCACGAAGAGTCTTGGATAGAGTCGTTGGATATAAGCTCTCCCCTATCCTATGGAAAAAAGTAAAACGCCACCTGTCAGCTGGCCGCGTGCAGTCAGTCGCATTGAGACTGATTGTAGAGCGTGAAAGTGAAATCAAAAAATTTGAAAGCAAAACATTCTTTAGGGTTATTCTTGATGTCAATAAAAAAAAGGACACAAATGTTGTCGAATTTGAATTAACAAAAATTGATAATGAAAAAATTGAAAGCTCTACGCAAATAGACCTTTATGATGGTACATACAAATATGCCTTGACATCAGTTACCAAAGAACTTGCAGAATCAGTTCTTGAAGATATTAAAGAACAAGGACTTACCATCATCGATGTTCAACAAAAAGAAACCCGACGCTCTCCATATCCTCCATTCATAACATCGACATTGCAACAAGCTGCATTCAGAAGATTTGGGTATGCTGGAAAAAGAACAATGTCACTTGCTCAAAGACTTTATGAAGAAGGTTTTATCACATATCACAGGACAGATTCTTTTAACCTTTCAGGTGTCTTCATAAAATCATCGAGAGAATATATCGAGAAAGAACTTGGAAGGCAATATTTGTCACCAGAAATTAAAGTATTTAAAACAAAATCAAAATCTGCGCAAGAAGCTCACGAAGCGATAAGACCAGTCAACATAGAAAGTAAAAAAGAAGCAATCAAAAGAGAACTTGGAAATGATTATGCGAATCTCTACGATCTTATTTTCAGACGGGCAGTTGCTACTCAAATGTCTGATGCAATATTTGGATCGACAAAATTAGTTGGAGAAATTAAAAAAGATAAATCTTATATATTTGAAGCTTCAGGGAGTGTTATGAAATTCCCAGGATTTTTAAAAGTCTACTCTATCAAAGAAGATGATACTCAAATTCTTCCGGAGATTACGACTGGAGAAATACTAGAATACAAAGATTCAAGAGTCAGTGAACATACCACCACTCCTCCACCAAGATACAACGAGGCTTCCCTTATAAGTTCATTAGAAAAACACGGCATCGGTCGGCCATCAACGTATGCGCCTATCATCTCGACCCTTTTTGATAGATTATATGTTGAGAAAAATGAAGCAAGACTATCCCCTACTGAAATAGGTATTTCTGTAACTGAATTTTTGGTAAAGAACTTTTCAAATATAGATGACATTCCCTTCACTGCAAGGATGGAAGAAGAGTTAGACGAAATTGCAGAGGGAAAAATAAAATGGCAACCAATGATCAAAGAATTTTATACACCATTTGCAAAACAACTAAAAGAGGCCGAGAATGCAGAGGGAATCAAAATTGAGATTGAATATTCTGACCGGATGTGTCCAAAAGATAATGGCAGGCTTATTTTCAGACAGTCTAAATTTGGTAAATTTTTGGCATGCGAAAATTTTCCTGAATGCAGATTCACAGAATCAGTGACAGAAACTTTGGATGTTCCTTGTCCTAAAGATGGAGGAAGGATAGTCATGAAAAGAACAAGAAAAGGAAGAACTTTTTACGGGTGTAGTAACTACCCAAATTGCGACTTTGCAGTCTGGAAGAGAGAAGACGTAGTGCCAGAAGAAACCCCACCACCATCGAATTAATATGGATATAAAAAAACTTGGAGCAGAGGATCTGAGAGTTATTACACCAACAGAAGAACAACTAAAACAGGTCAAAGCATCACGTCAAGAACTATATATCATTCTTGATAATGTTTTGGATACATATAATATAGGAAGCATCTTTCGCCTTGCCGATGCCGTAGGTGCAAAAAAGATATTGCTATGTAATGGTAGTGAAACACCACCAAATTCAAGAATCCAAAAATCTTCAATCGGAACCTGGCAATGGGTAGAGTGGGAATATTACGCATCCACAAAGGATGCTATAGAAGAATTAAGAAGTAAGAATAAAGAATTAAGGATAATCGGTGTAGAACTTGATGATAAAGCGATTGACTACACAAAAGCCGACTACACTCTTCCAATTGCTCTTGTTGTCGGACATGAATCCGATGGAATAAGTCGTGAAATCTTGGAAATGTGCGACGAAATTGTCCAACTTCCACAGCTTGGGATCAATAAAAGTCTTAACGTAATGGTAAGTCTAGGAATCGTCCTATATGAAGTTTTGGAGAAAAACAATAAAACCTCCTAATATCCCTATTCCAATATGGCATTTGTTGGTCTGAACTTGAGAATTCGACAAAATGAAACGTCTTGACAGCCGAAAAGGCGGAGCGTATCTCGCGAAGTCCGGGCTGTAGTGGAATTGAGGAGAATTCGAACGTTCAAGGCAACCCATGCCAGAGCTTTTAGTACTTTTTGCGAGAAAAAAGTACAAGAAAAATTTGTGATAGAATATAGGTCATCGTGAATACAGATCTGCTCATAATATCCTCAATCCTCATCGTGGGATTTTCAATTGTTATCTATCTGATTGTAAAAAAACAGACAAACCAGCAAGATACTACCGTTGTTGAGTGGTTAAAATCCATGGACAAAAGGCTCGACAATAATTCCCAAGAAGTAAACACAAGACTAAATAATGCCGCGGTTGCTTTTGCCTCAGTCCAAAAAAGTCTGGGTGAAATGAGCGAGATAGGCCGCTCCATGCATGATCTCCAAGAATTTCTGAATAGCCCAAAGTTACGTGGCAATATCGGAGAACAAGTTTTGAAAGAACTACTCTCACAATTTCTTCCAAAAAATACATATAAATTTCAACACAGATTTAAGACTGGGAGCATAGTTGACGCCATCATCATTACCGCTGGTGGCACTATCCCAATTGATAGTAAATTCCCCATGGAAAATTTCAGGAAAATTGCAACAACTCTCGACGAGAAAGAAAAGAAATTAATTGAAAAAGAATTTATCAATGATATAAAAAAACATATTGATGCCATTTCATCAAAATATATATTAACCAATGAAGGAACAATTGATTTTGCATTAATGTACGTACCTTCAGAATCAGTCTATTACGAGATAGCAAATGATAGTACGCTTTATGACCATGCAACTAAAAAACGAGTCCTTGCTGTCAGTCCCATGACATTTTACGCATTTTTACGAACAATTCTCATAGGATTTGAGGGACAAAAAATATCACAACAAGCAAATAAAATCCTTTCAAATTTAAGATCTATCCAAAAAGAATATGAGAAAACAAATGAGACTTTAGAAACTTTGGGGCGCCACGTAACAAATTCTTATAACATGATGACTCAAGTCTCATCATCATTTGGGAAATTAGGACAACAAATTGATACCACAAATCAGTTAGGAGAAGTGATTGATGATGAACCTGTCATTCCTGCGAAGGCAGGAATCTAGTATTCTGGATCCCGCATCGAGTGCGGGATGACTGCGTCAGTATCCTTCGAATTCTTCAAATATTATTTTTTCACTAGGAACTCCCATCCCCTTAACCGTTTCCTTGAGAGCTGTAACCATTGCCGGGGGACCTGAAAAAAAATATTTTGATGCATTTAATTCACTGACATATTTTTTTATCATTTCCTCATTGATTCTCCCTATCTCACCGTCCCATTCACTAGGACTTAAACTTTCTTCTGTCAATGTAGGTACGTATGAAAAATTATCCATATGATTGTTAGTATTTCTAAAAAAGTCATCAAATATCATCTCTTCTCTATTTTTCCAAGATACAAACAAAATCATTTGAGTGTCCAAATTTTTCTCCATCGCGTATTTTACAATCGAATGATATGGAGTTATCCCAATTCCTCCAGCCAAAAAAACATGAGGAGATTTATCATGTTCATCAAAATTCAAATCATTCCATGGTCCATCAAACTGTACCTGCTCTCCTGGCTGAAGTTCTGCAAGTCTCATTTTGAAAGTGCTTTGGATTATGCGAGTTGTGATGGTGTAAAATTCCAGTTCAAGCGGGCTTGAACTAATGGTAAATACATGCGCATCCCCCCGCTCATCAGGATTTTTTATATCAAGCTTTATCTCAATATATTGTCCTGGTGTAAATTCAGGTGACTCAGGAATCCTTTTAAAAAAGAAGGTGTAACAATCGGAGGTTAGTTGTTCTTTTTTCAGGAATGGCAAAAAGAATGGTTTGTCGTTATTCATAAATCTTTATTTAATTAATGTATTTTCTGAGTTTGCAGTATTCACAATCTGGATCTTTACAAGTATCGTTCCAGAATGAAAGAGAGGATATCTCTTCTCCTACCTTTACCGTCTGCTCAAGCAGTATCTTTTCCTCTTCGTCAGTAACATCAAATACCTCTCGCCTGTAATCTCCTTTTTCGGTAGGCTCTACAAATTCGATTATGCCATTATTCATCTTAAAAAATCCATTTCGAAA
Organism: uncultured Gammaproteobacteria bacterium; assembly: GCA_964504535.1. Taxonomy (GTDB): domain Bacteria; phylum Patescibacteriota; class Microgenomatia; order Levybacterales; family GWA1-39-11; genus JAUSNA01. Next base: position 11,294 of record CAZDED010000012.1, on the reverse strand, counting down.
GCGGTCTAGTAAAATTTTGTAGAACACCAATTGTCTTTTATAATTCCCATCCCCATCCTTCACATTTCCCTCAATAACATTTCTTGATTTTGGCTTTCCTGTCTTAAAATCAGTGACATCAAATTTACCTCCATCAACTGGGCGTATCATATCTATCTTTCCATTAAGGATAAGGTCATCATTTATTCTTATTCCCTTTATCTCAAGTTCCGTCTCCATGTCACTTTTCCAATCCGTCATTTGATTATCATAAAATCCAGAAAGTGCTTCTTTTCCTCTTTCCATAAATCTATCCCTCTCGTTTTCTGAGAAAGGGAGGATAACCATTTCTTCTATAAATTTTTCTATCAATAATTCCTTTGTCACGTTCTTCCCTTTTTTTACTTGTACCAAATACTGATTCAGAGCACCATGGATTGCGCTACCGTAAAGATTTGAATTTTCAATTTTCTCTGGAAGGCGGATGAGATTTACAAAAAAGAATTTCCAAGGACATTTTAAATAATTGTTCAATGCGCTAACCGATAAACCCTGTCTTTTAAATAATTCTTTTGCGTAATCAGAAGATATAAGCTGACCCTTCTCTGATTTTGAATTTACGAGTATTGCTTCTAAATTGGAGGATAGCTTTTTTTCGAATTTAACTATTTCCTCTTCAAATATAAATTCTTCTGGTATTTCACTGATAAATTGAGAAGGGATTTGTTCTCTTCCATCCATCGAGGTCATAGAGTACGTGATAAATATCTTTTTTCTAGCTCGTGTCATAGCAACATAAAAAAGTCTCCTCTCATCAGCATTCTTGTCCATCTCCTCCTCTGACTCACGAGTTCCAACCAGATATTCCCACGGTATTTCGAATTTGGAACCAATATTGTGCTTGTTACCCCAATGAGTGTCATAACAGTTCACAATAAAAACATTATCAAACTCAAGACCTTTTGATTTGTGAACTGTCATTACTCTAACAAGATCCTCTGGAATAATACTGGTACTAAGTTTTAGAGAGATTTTATGGGTTTTTAAAAGATCAATGAATTTTATGAAATCAGATACAGAATAGAGAGGATTTCTTGCTACCTGTTTTTTAATTTCATCGTAAAGCCTGGTAACTCTAAGTAAAATTTCTTGCCCATGAGGTTTTTTGAGAATTGTTGTCATAAGTCCAGATTTATTCAGAACGTCAACAAACAAAACGTCAAACCGTGCATTAACGGATTGTCTTACAAATCCATCCTCTCCCATAAATAATTCAACAAACTGCTCTATAGGTTTTTTATTTAATATTTCTATCTCATCCAACCAATTGTTGTTTGTAAGCACATCCCAAACGGGGACTTTTTTATCATATGAAAGTCTGTTAATTTTAAAAACATCAAATGGTGAAATTTCAAAACAATCAAGCAGTAATGCGCGCTGTACATTTTCATTGGTTTGCTTCGCAACAGTCTTTAATAGAAGAATTAATTTTTGAACATCAAGGTCTTCAAGTATATCGTTGTCCGCCTCCACAATGTATGGAATCTTTTCATTTTCAAATACAGGAATAAAACTTTCAACATCCCTGTTATTACGGACCAGAACTGCTATCTCATGCCCCTTTGTAGACTTTAAAAGTTCTTTTATTTTTTCTGCAACGAAATAGACTTCAGATGTACTAGTTGATAGGGAAGCTATATGAATCTTTTCTTCACTATATCCAACATTCTTTTTGAGAGCATGGCTTTCAGCTAAAATTTTTGAATGTTTTGGATTATTACTGATCAATGAATATGACGAATCTAAAATATTTTTTGTAGAGCGATAGTTATCTGAAAGATTTATCAATCTTGCATCTGGATATTTTTCTTTAAATTTGTAAAAGTTTGCAATGGTTGCTCCCTGAAATCTAAATATTGCTTGTTTTTCATCACCTACTATAAAAAGGTTTGGGTTTTCAAAATAGTTTGAGATCAACTCTACTATCTTATTTTGAGAAGCGTTTGTGTCCTGATGCTCATCGACTAAAAGATACTGGAATTTTTCTTGTAAATATTGAAGTAGATATTCATGCTCTTCAAGTTTTTTTATTACTTCCAAAAGCATGTCGTTATAGTCATATTTCTTTCCCTTGAACAATCTTTTCTGATACTCTTTGTAAACTAAAAGCAATTCCTTACTTTTTTCAAGATTATCAAATTGCTTTTTGTATTGACTCTTCATCTTTCCTTTGTGAGCCCCTTTTTCGTGTAAAAGGTCGGGCCTATCTTTAAGATCTTTTTCAAAATCTTTTAGACCTTTTTCAAATCCTTCAGGAGTTATGTTTTCCTGTTTGAGATTTCCGATCATTCTCATCGCAGGTTGGACATAATAAGTAAGATCTCCTAATGGTTTTAATATCTTTAATGGGAGATCATTTATGGCACCTTCCACAATTTCTAGTTGATCTATCTCATTTATATTTTCTGAAGAAATAATATGAGCAAATTCCTCTTGATGCGTCTTTATAAAACTGTTGCAAAACGAGTGGAAGGTCGTGATGTCTACTCGATATGCATCATGCCCAATAATTGAGAGTAATCTTTTTCTCATCTCATGAGCAGCTGCTTCAGTAAAGGTGAGGGCTAAAATATTTTCAGCATTCACTTGAGTTTTAAGAAGTATATTTGCAATGCGAAGAGTTAAGGTTTTTGTCTTTCCTGTTCCGGGTCCCGCAACAACCATGACTGCCCCTTCTATAGTATCGACCGCTTCTTTTTGGGCAGGATTGAGACCCTTATATTGTTTTTCAAATTCTTCAGATGTCATGGGGAGATAAAATAATGTACTTAGGAAAAAAGTAAGAACGCTTGAATTTTAGTAAAAATCCAAGCAACCTTGCTCTCTTCCTAGGGCACGAAAATTATGTGCCCTAGGAAGAGAGTGAGCCGGATTCTGTTTTAATCGTAATCTCTCTCGATTTGATATTAGTCAATTCGTTCGCCTATTCGGCGAATGCCCTCAAACTTTGGTGCTAGCTAGTTTTATCTAGCAGGTAATGTACGTTCGCACCTTTCGGAGGTTGCAGCAGGTGGGATTGCCCGTTTCACACTCACTCGTCTCTGTTGCTCTCAGAAAATGTTGATTCATCTTCTGTCCTAGCCTTCACATGTGAGTAAAAAGACTAGTTACCAGCGCTTCCACGTCGGAGATTGCCCTCCAACCCTGACATTACACCTGTCCGGACTTTCCTCTGCATTCAATAAAGATTGCAGTAACGAAACTTCTTCCTAAGGCTTACGTATTATACCACGAGGATAAAAGCACAACAACTTATAGTAAATTACTTCGTGAGGAAATTAATTAATTCACTTTTTATCTCATCTATATAGTTTTTTTTCTCAATATCAAACCATACTGTGTTCCCGTATTTCCGAAACCACGTCATTTGGTTTTTTGCATGACGGTATTCTGAGATCTTCCAGCGGTATACTGCTTCTTCCAAACTTATTTCCCCCTGTAGGTATTGAAAAAGTTGTTTGTATCCATTTGCATCTTTTATCTGTGGCGCAAGATCCTCATATATTTCAAAAATTTTCTCAACTTCTCCAAGGGCATCTTGCTTCAAACGAGCATCCACTCGGGAATTGATTCTTTGTTTCAAAACTTCACGATCACAAAAAAGTCCAATAACCAAACTTTCCTGCCCAGTTTTTTCCTTGATTTCTAGTTCTTGATTCTTAATTCTTGATCGCTCAACCTCAATCGCTCTAATAAGTCGTCTTGGATTATTTCTGTCAGAATCGTTCAAAGAATTTAGCTTTTCACTAGGGAGTAGTTTCTGAAGGTCTAAAATCGAGAGTTTCTCGAGCTTACTACGAAGTTTTGTGTCTGGTTTTATCGAAGCTGTATCTATTGGCTCTAATAATGATTTGACATATAGCCCTGTACCTCCAACGACAATTGGCAATTTATTTTTCTTAAGAATTTTTCCTAAAGTTCTGGATGCAATATCTTGGAAATTAGAAACAGAAAATGGTGAAGTTGGATCTACAATATCAAGTAGAAAAATAGGGATGCCCCTATCAATATAAAAGCCTGCGTTATTTCCATGTTTGAGGGCAGTTTTGGATAAATCTTTCCCCGAAACTATATCAAGTCCTTTATAGACCTGAATAGAATCAGCACTAATCAATTCGGCATTAAATTCTTTAGCAAGACTGAATGCGAGGTCTGTTTTTCCCACACCAGTCGGCCCAACGATATAAACTATTTTTTGCATGAGGCTATTATACCTCACTATAGTTATTTAATGGCCTTTTTTAGGCTCTTACCAGGAGTAAATCCTGGAGCTTTTCTTGCAGAGATAGTTATTGCTGCACCTGTTTTTGGGTTTCTTCCCTTGCGGGCTTTTCTTGAGCGAACACTGAAAGTACCAAAACCGGTAATTACAACTTTCTCTCCTCTTTTTAGTGAATCACGGATTCCATTCAAAAAAACTTTAACGGATTCTTTGGCAGCTTTATTGGTCAGATTTCCTTTTTTTGCGACGAGCTCAATGAGCTCTTTTTTTGTAACGGACATATGAAATTCACCCCCTCTCGTTTAATTTTTCCTTGATTTAACAATACAAATTAAAAAATACTTTGTCAATATGGATTTGAGAATGAAGACCAAAAAACTATTCTTTTGGCTCGGTGACGCGGAATTCGCGGATAACGGTTACTCGTACAACTCCTGGAACAATAACTTTTCTGTCAATTTCTTCTTTAATTTTGCGAGCCAAAATTGTTGTCTCAACGTCATCTAATTTTCCAGGATTAACGGCTACTCTGATCTCACGACCCGCCTCGAAGGCGTAAGCGTCTTCAACTCCATCGTAATGCTTTGCTATCTCTTCCATGTCCCGAAGTCTCTTCATGTAGTCCTGTAGATCCTCATGCCTAGCGCCAGGTCTTGCACCGGAAATACTATCAGCGGTGGACACAATCATTGACTCAATTGAAGAGAATGGCTTATCTTCATGATGCTCAGCTACACAATTGACGATCTCACGTGGAATTTTATATTTATTGAGAAGTTCTACTCCAAGATCAACGTGACTTCCTTCTTTTTCAGTAACAATCTTTCCGATGTCGTGGAAAAGACATCCAAGCTTTACAGTCTCGACATTTGCTCCTATTTCGTGTGCGATTTGCATTCCAATCTTGGTCTCTTCTAATGTGTGAACAACTAGATTTTGTCCAAAAGAAGTTCTGAATTTAAAACGTCCAAGCATTTGAATAAGATCTGGGTGAATATTATAAGCGTCAACTGCATGAGCCAATTTTTCTCCTTCTTCGTATACTATCTTATTGACCTCTTTCTGTTGCTGCTCTACTACTTCCTCTATTCTGACTGGCTGAATCCTTGTATCACGAATTAAAAGTTCCAATGATCTTCTTGCTACTTCACGTCTAACTGGGTCAAAGCTTGATAGGCGGATAATTCCTCTCTCCTCAAGATCTACATCAACGCCCGTTGCATTCTCAAAAGCTCTGATATTTCGACCTTCTTTTCCTATGATTCTACCCTTCATATCCTCATCCTCAATCTTTACGACTGAGAGTGTGTATTCTGGAAGAAAATCGAGGGCACCATGCTTAATAGCATCAGCCAAAATTTCTTGAGCTTTCTTATGTGCTACTGCTTTTGTTTCTGCTTCTGCTTCTTTGATCTCTTTAGCCATCTCACCCTTAAGATCATTTTGCATTTCTGCGATAAGTAGCCTTTTTGCCTCTTCAGAGGTTATATGAGAGATTTCTTCTAATTTTTTTATGTAATTTTTTCTATCGTCCATTTTTGGACAAAGCGGAAAACCTATTTAGAATAGGTGAGGCGTAAAGTTGGTTTGAACATTTTGGTATTCATGGCTTTTACTCCGTACCGCTTTGATTGTTTGATTATATCAAGGATTGGCCACTTTCTCAATCAGGCTTGTGTTGTACGACCAAAGCCGATAAACTAGGTTACTGCCCATGTTAATCACTAACTTTGACCAACTTGCCATAACCCCTCAGAGAAAGACACTTCTTGATATTGTTGAGGCTGGACTTGAATCGTTACAGCCTGAAGTCAATTTCAAGAAAACCGTTCAGTTTGATAACAATATTTTGACCATTTTAGATCAACAATATGATCTTAATAACTTTGATCACGTTTACCTCATAGGCTTTGGTAAAGGAAGCTCTACAAATGCCAAATTACTTGAAGATCTTTTGGGGGAAAAATTGAATGAAGGATATGTAATTGACACAAAAGAACAAGAATTCAAAAAAATTCAATTCACGCTTGGAACTCATCCGGTTGTTTCTCAACAAAATGTTGATTTTACATTTAAGTTAATGGATAGATTCTCAAAAATGACTGAACGGGATCTTGTCTTGGTTGTTGTTTGTGGTGGAGGAAGTGCAATGCTTGAACATCCGCACTCAGTAAGTATTGAGCAAAAGATAGAAATTGAAAAAGCTTTATTAAAATCAGGGGCCGATATAATAGAAATGAACAAAATTAGACAACACCTATCCGATGTCAAAGGAGGAGGACTTGCACAAATTTTGTATCCAGCAACAGTTGCAACATTAATTTACTCAGATGTCCCTGGAAATGACATTTCCTACATAGCATCGGGTCCTACAGTAAAAGATGATACTACTATCGATGACGCGATGGCGCTCGTTACAAAATTTAATATCCCCGATATTACACCGGAGGTATTTATCAACAACCCGCATGACGATAAATATTTCGAAAAAGTACAAAACCATATCGTTCTCAGCAATTTAACTGCCCTTAATAAAATGAAAGAGGTAGCAGAGCAAAACAACATTAAAGCTACTATTTTTAGTGACAAATTTCAGGGAGAGGCAAGAGATGCTTCACTAGAACTTATGAGCAAGCAAGAAGAACCAGGAATTCTATTTGCCGGTGGCGAAACTACAGTGACTGCAAAAGGAGATGGCAAAGGCGGACGCAACCAAGAGGCTACACTTTCAGCCCTCATAAATCTGCCGGACAATACACTCGTCTGCTTTTTTGCATCAGATGGATGGGATAACTCCGAGGCAGCTGGAGCAATAGCAGATAGTGAAACAAAAAGAAAAGCGACAGAACAGAATGTGGATCTTTCAGGATTTTTGGAAAACAATGATAGCTTTACTGCATTTCAACAAACAAAAGATGCAATTATGACTGGTCGCCTTCCTTCAAACGTCGCTGATTTGATGATAATATGGAAATACTAGAAAAATTAAGAAAATAAGAATAAGTGATTAGTCATAAAATCTTTATCACTAACTCTTCATTCTTGAAGTCCTATTTATGGAAGAGATAACAGAAGAAAAAATACTAGAACTAGAAGAAATCGCGGTCAAAGCACGTGAACTTTTGATGACTACTTTATTGGAGGCAGGAAGTGGTCATTCTGCAGGACCCCTTGGCATGGCCGATATCTTCACTGCGTTCTATTTTTATTTACTAAGATATGATGCTAAAAATCCAGAGTGGCCCGACCGCGACCGGCTCGTTCTCTCAAACGGTCATATCTGTCCTATCCGTTATGTATCAATGGCACAAGCCGGATACTTCCCCATAGAAGAACTGAAAACTTTGAGAAAAATTAACTCAAGGATCCAAGGCCATCCTCATAGGACCGCTCTACCGGGTCTTGAAACAACTTCAGGACCGCTTGGTGAAGGACTTTCGCAGGCTGTTGGAATTGCACTTGCGGGAAGGTTAGATAAAAAAGACTATCAAGTCTATTGCATAGCATCAGATGGTGAGCACCAGGAAGGAAACACGTGGGAGGCGGCAATGTGCGCTGCAAAATACAAATTAGACAATCTAACTTTGATAATAGACAGAAATAATATCCAGATTGATGGAAACACTGAAGACATAATGCCACTTGAATCTATGAGACTTAAATATGAATCCTTCAACTGGAATGTTTTAGAAATTAACGGAAATGATATGCGAGCAATAGTGGACGCGGTCCAGACTGCAAAGGCAATGCGTGAAAGACCAACCTGCATTATTGCTCACACTGTTCCTGGCAAAGGAGTGGACTTTATGGAGAATGATTTTACATGGCATGGCAAACCACCAAATGACAAAGAAGCAAAGTTAGCACTTGCAGAGCTAAGAACCCTGCAAGGTAAAATAGAATCAGAACACCAGTAACTAGTTATTAGGAGCAGGAATAGTCAAATGACAATCAGTTAGAAAAAAAACTAATCCTAGTCCTAACAACTAAGAACCAAGCATATGTTAAATAACGAATTCAAACTTAACGAAAATCTTTTTGACGAGGATGTTAAAAAAGCAGCAACCCGCGCCGGGTATGGCGAGGGTTTGGTAGCGCTTGGCGAGACCAACCCAAATGTAGTAGTGCTATCCGCAGATCTCACTGAATCGACAAAAGTAAATGAATTTGCCGAAAAGTATCCTGAACGTTTTTTTGAAATGGGAGTTGCAGAGCAAAATATGGCAGCAGTTGCTGCAGGACTTGGTGTTACTGGAAAAGCAGCATTTATTTCCTCTTATGCTACGTTTTCACCGGGTAAAAATTTGGAAACATTAAGAACGACTGCAGTTTACAACGATGCAAATGTAAAAATTGCAGGACACCACGCAGGTCTAATGACTGGTCCGGATGGAGCAACTCATCAAGCAACTGAGGACTTAGCAATTACAAGAACATGGCCAAAGATGAGAGTTATTGTCCCTTGTGATGCCAACCAGGCTGCAAAATCGACAATGTATGCCGGGGATAATTATGGTCCCTTCTATCTTCGGTTTACCCGGGACAACACACCTTTGATTACCACTATTGAAACCCCATTTGAATTTGGAAAGGCCCAAACATTTTGGGTAACTCAAAATCCTACCGCTGCAATTTTTGCGACTGGGTACATGCTATTTCATGCGCTTGTTGCAGCAAAAGAATTGGAAGAGGAAGGTATAAATATTTTGGTGACAAATATCCATACAATAAAACCAATCGATGAAGAGGCAATAATAAATATTGCGAGAGAAACGGGCGCTATTGTGTCGGTTGAAGATCATCAGGTTGATGGAGGGCTTGGCAGCGCAATAGCGGAAGTTCTTTCAAGAAATCTTCCAACACCACAAGAATACATCGGACTTCAAAACACATTTGGAGAGTCAGGAAAGATCGATGAGTTACTCACAAAATACAAAATGGACAAAGATTCTATTAAAGAAGCAGTCAGAAAGGCTATGTCTAGAAAATCCTGAGCTTTTGAAGGGTTAGTATCCTGCTTTAATTTCTTCCTGCGCAAATATCCCAAGCTCTTCAATTTTTTCTAAATAATTTATCACAGTACTCACAAATTCTGAATGGCTCCACGTCAATGGCGTTGCTGAAAGATGTGCGCCAGTCACTGCATCAATTTGCTCAGGAAGAATTCCTGTCGACCCAGCCTGCCTCACAACCCACATAAGAATTTCTTTCACCTTATCAAAATCCTTCTCTTCTTTTGCCGCAATCACATAATATTGAGCTAGCCACAACGTCGTTATAATCCATGGATTACCGGGGACTTCATGGGAGGATCTATGGTACACATCATTTTCATAACGGGGTATTCCTCCAACCAGAATTCTTGTTGATATCCCCTCCATTGTTTTTATCGAATCTATAACCATCGGGTCATGGGCATCCAAAACTCTAAATCTGAAGATCCCGTATATGCTTGATATGTCCATAGTTTCATCGTAGATAGGCTTTCCATCTTCAAAATTAACCATTTTATAGAACATTTTTTTATCTTCGCACCATAAGTATTTTATGATTGCCTCTTTTACTTTTTCGGCAGCAGTACTGTATTTTTTTTCATGCTCAACTTTTCCCAGTAGTTTTGAAAATTTACCGGCGGCCATCAGAGCCCCGTATACACTTGATGCCGTAAATGTTGATACACCAAATTTTTCCTCCCACAAATCATAGCTTGGTTTTGGAAGACCAGTTTCTGCATTTGCATAACTAACCATAAAATCTGCAGCTTTCTTAATAAGTGAGTTATAAATTGACTCAATAAATTCTAGATCTTTTGAAAATTCATAATGCTTCCATAATGAGTAAATTACTAGTGCAGTTTCATCTTCTTGGATAGGAAATTGAGGCTTATCTTTATATACCCAGGAATGCCATGAGCTACCTAAAGACTTGTCTGGTCTATATTTATGCATGAAATAGCCTTCTTTTGTAATGACATCATTACAAAAATCAAAAAATCTCTTGGCTACATTATAGTCTCCAGCTTTATCAAGGGCGATTGCGGAAAGGGCTCCATCTCGAGGCCACATGTAGCTATACGCATCCCTTCCGTATTGCAAAAGGGTTGAATCACCTGATGCGAGAATTGAACCATTGTCGTCAACATGAGCCCTCAAAATCAAAAGTGATTTCTTAAAAAGATCAACAACGTCATCTTCTAAGTGGTAGAAGCTAAAATTCCTATTGTTAAGCCATGCATGCCAAAAATCTTTAGTAGTCTTTATGAGGTATGAGAGAGATCTGTCTTTTACATATTCATTTATATCATCTGCATCCTGAATGGTTTTTGCAATTGCTATCCAATAATCAACTGTTTTTGAAGAGTTTGGATCTATATCAAGATATATCCCTATCACGGAATCTGTTTTTCCATGTTCTATAGAATTTTTGGAAAGAGCTCCATCTTCAGCATCTTTGTGACTTCCCTCTTTACCCTCTATCCCAAATATTCCAATGGTATAGTCATCAAATCCTTTTCCATCACACTCAGTATTTATCAGAAATACACGTCGTCCCTTATAGTGGATTACGACATTCTTCTCTAGGTCATAGTAGGCGGTATCCCCCCTGTGAGACTCGTAGATTTCGAATTCGTGACCCACATACAACTTTATTTGGCGCTTATGCTCCCGTAGATTTTTGACGATGATCTGCCGCATGAAGATGTTCTTTTCGTTATATAAAACGTCTTCAAAATGCAATTCAACTCCCAGCTCATCGCTAACAGCTGTTATCTCACCAGACATCGTCTCCTCTCCAGAACTAGTTGTTACTTTCCATTTGCTATCTGACAACCATCCAAATTTTCCATCAACCCACACTCCTACTCTATGACGGAATCTTCCCCCTACGTGGTTTTCGAGCCCCACAAAAGGAAAATATAGGTCACGTAATTCGGCATTTTTATCAATACCAATTAGTGTGCTACCGTTTCCAAGAACAATATCTGGCATACCTTAGTTGGGTGTACCTGCCACTTCAAGAGTAACCTGAGCTT
>CAZDED010000011.1:38311-42502 GCA_964504535.1 uncultured Gammaproteobacteria bacterium | reverse complement strand
GGGTGCTTACCTACAGGGTGCTAAGAACCTTAATAGTGACGCTACCGACTTCTGGTGGCACGTACATCACAGGATACTCGTTGAGCAACTAACAGAGCCTCTCAGAGCTCGCATTAATTATATAAAAGCTGAGAAACCAAAAGATGAGGTTGAGCTTCGACTTAAGTTATTAAAGCCCGTTCTTGGGAAGATTCCAACAACTGAGAAGGGATGGGAGCGTTTACACAAAAAAGAGTGTGGATGCACCTACAAGGGAACAATATTTACTAAAGAAAATGGACTTGAGAAGAGTGATTAAGTTAGAGAGTTAAACCAAAAGATAGATTGATAGATTATATGAAAAAAGAAATAAAAACAGGAACTAGAAATAAATACAACCTTGAAAAACCAGAGGTTAAAGATTTATTTGGAATGGCAAATGATAAAGAGATATTAGACTTTATTAAAGGCTATCAAGTAACTCCCTTGTTTCTATGTATTACAGGTTCTCATATGTGGAACTTAAACGAGCCAAATTCAGACCTTGATATACGAGGTGTCTATGTGAAGCCTACAGAGATTGTACTTTCAATCCATAAAGGCTCAGACACTATTGAAGCGTGTAATGTAATGCGAAAAGACATTGATATTCAACTCTATGAGGTAGAGAAGTTTTTTAGGATGCTACTTTCCCACAATGGAAATGTGGTTGAGATGTTATTGTCCCCAACAGTATTTTTTAAGACTCTTGATATAGATTGGGAAGAGCTTGCTAAAAAGTATCTCACCAAACAATTGGCTCATTACTACAAAGGGTACTACCACTCACAAAGAAAGAGAGCCGCTAGGAATAGAGGTGGAAAGGCACTTATCTACACCTACCGTGAGATATTCCAAGGTATTTACTTAATGAGGCATGGAAAGCTCGTCTACGATTTTCGTGAGCTTAAGGGATACTTTGAGCAGGAATACAAACCCTCTAAGTTATTAGATAAGTTCATGGATCGGGAAACATGGTCTATTCCCGTTCCTGAAACTGAGATGCAAAAGTTTGAAGCCGAATGGGAAGTGCTACTTGCGATATTTGAAAGAGAATATAGGACTTCTAACCTACCTGAAACATTTGAAAATTATTCAGAGTTGAACTCAATGCTTTTAGATATTAGAAAGAAATTTAAATAACTCTCTTTTAAATGAGGGGTGACGAGTGAGAATATGAAAAAATTTATTACTTTACTTTTTACACACAAGTTAGGACTTTGTAAACCATTTCATTGGCAAGAGAATGATTTTGAACACATGAAAGGTTGGTGTCCAGTACTAGATGAAGCATATCAAATTTTTAAATATGGAGAAGTAAGGTTAGCTAAACCCAAAAGGCAGAAGATATGAAATACGAAAAACTAAAACAAAACTTAACAATTAATGACTTTATGCATGTTATCCCTTGGGATGAAATTGAAGTTACTCTTGGAAAGAGAAGATATAAAAAGTTTCGCAAGTGGATGAATGGTCAGACAGTATCCATGCATGGTGTGTATCCTGATGACCTAGATAGGTTTTTAAGGAATTTACCAATAATTGACTAATATGAAATACATCAAACGTTTAATTCTCTTTCTCTCAAAAGCATGGGCGGAAGAGATTACAAAACTTAGGAATATTAATGATTACGGTAAGGAATAGAGAAAAGGAGAAGGGAAATATGATTACAACAATAATTAAATGTGATAGGTGTAGAGAGCCTTACGATACAACTGAATATAGAATTACTGTTACTAACGATAACTACGACTTGTGCCATAATTGCTATTTTGAATGGAAAGCTTTTATGAAACAACGGGGGAATATAGACTTATTCAAGCCAAAATATGAAAATAACACACGATATTAAAACTTATACTCCAACTAACCAGAATGAGGAGATTGTGTTGCGACTTGAGTACGACACTTATTATTTAGACATTAAAACAAAAGATGTAACTATGACTAGAGAAATAGACAGAGATAAGTTGGGAGAGTTTTTAAAGTATCTTAGCTAACTAGACCAACGCCTTTAATTTGAAGGGGGAATGATATATGGAAAGAAAAATATATAAAATTAGAATCTATTTTAGATATTTATTTATTGCAAAGAAAAATGTGCCATTTGGAAATGTTCCTTTATGGTTATATAAGTTAAGAATTATGTTTAGAAGATTTTAATAATTAAGAGATATGGAATATTTAGGAGATGACAAACATTTACTAGAACACGAAGATGGTCATATCAGGATTGATTGTTGGTGTGAACCAGAATTAAGGCATTTAGATGGTGATAATTATTTGTTACATAAAGACAAAGATGGAAATACTATTGAGAGTGAGGTGAAAAACTAATGGACACATTTAGACAAGAATACGCAGAACTAACTGATGGACAAAAAGAAGAAATGCGAGCTATCAAATCAGCCGCTCAAGAATTTCTAACTTTACTAAATCAGGCTGTGCCACAAGAAGAAAGAAGTGAACGCTCAAGATGTATGGCTATTGCCAGAACTAACCTTGAAACAACTGTTATGTGGGCTGTAAAGGCTGTAACAACAAAGCAAGAATAGTCTTTTGCCAGTTGCTCTTATCCATAGGGCATCTGAGAAAGGATTAAAATTATGACTAAATCAAACAAGGAGGGGAAGAAATACTGTCCAGACTGTAAGCAAGAAATTACAGATGATATGCCATCAAATAACTTTGGATGGTGTGAAGATTGTTACAACCAATGGAGGGAATAATATGAAAAGTAAAATTGAATTAGATAAGATTAAAAAAATGCGTGATAAAAAGATGAGTTTTAGTGAAATTGGTAAGGCTATGGGTACAAGTAAACAAAATATACATGAGTTGCTTAACAGACCACGCAGATATACTATGAAAGAATTTTGGAAATCTTTGTATTGGGAAGTAGAAAGTGATGATGGTGAGTTTGATGGTTATATTCATGTTGTTTCAACAATTGATGGTAGTGAAATGAAAGTAAAATTAACTGATTTTATAACTATTGATAAAGAGTCTAACCAATAATACTTGATACGCCTTTAACGGGGGGAGATAAATATATGACACAAAAAGAAAGAAATATAGCAATGCACGCAATTAGATGGACGATAGACCACTATCCTGAAATTATAATTGAGGAAAAATATGGCAAAGAGCCAAAACTAGGAACTCTTTGCGATGAATTAGAAAAGGAATTGGATGAGTTATATACCAATAATACTTGATACAACGGAGGAGATATGAATTTTAAGTGTATTTTTAAACATAAAGAAGGAAAAAAAGAAGTATCTTATATTGATGAATACGGTAAGCACTACATGACTAAGTGTTTGAGGTGTGGAGAAGCAATATATTACGCAAATGAAGTTGAAGAAGAAATTAATAAGCTCACCCCTCCCCAAAGCGAGGAGAAATAAATATGAAAAAACTAATAATACAAGGAGGTTTATTATTTCTTGGTTTAATGAATTGTCTTGCAGGTAATGGAATTGAGGGGACAATTTACTTGTCAGCATCACTTGTGGTATACGCATTATCTTAATTATGAATAAGAGTTTGGAAGTACAAATTGAAGGAATAGTAAAAGCAGATTGTGAGTTGGGGATTTTTGACCCATGTGTAGAATGTAACAAAATAATAGGTAAACTTCTTTCTCTCTTCAACTCCTCTCTAACCCAACACAAGAGGGAGATAGCTAAGGAAATAAAAAAGAAAATTCTACCAGTAAGGAAATTCCAAGAATACACAATGGGATGCTTTTATGAAGAAGAATTAAGAGATTGTTATTATGTTTTAGACAAAGTCCTTGCAGAATTGGAAATATGAAGAAACAAATAAAAAAATGCGGATGTCAATGTCATGCCCTTGAAATGTTTGGATGGGATCAAAAAACTAAAGAATGTCAGCACTGTCAGCCCTCAGACCATATCGAGGATGTCCTCGCAAAGGCCGATAGTACCGAAGAGAATAAGGAGTGTAGTTGTTCTTGTCATAAAAGAATGCAAACTTGTGATTTAACATTTGATCAACGGCAGTATTTCAGCTTTTGTTGTGATAAGTACCAAGTTCTTTCTCAGCCGAGTGAAGCTAAAACCGAGAGCAAAATAATTGGGAAAAGATTTACTATTTATGACCAAAAGGAACAAGTATGGTTTCAGAAAGATGAAATTGGTCAGC
>CAZDED010000011.1:0-38211 GCA_964504535.1 uncultured Gammaproteobacteria bacterium | reverse complement strand
TGGTCAGCTGAGTGAAGAAAATCTTAAAACTGATATTACAACTATGAATAGAAATCTTAAAAGTAACTCTATACAGAAGCTGAGTGAAGATTATTGGAGAAAACAAAAAGAATTACATGAAGAATATAGAAAACAAACTGATAAATATATAGAGTCCCTTCAAGGAAAGAATGAAATATTTAAAACATTTATTTTGTAATTTAATAATAGTAAGTAGTGTTACTAGTTTTGAATATAAATTAGTATGTTTAACTCACAAAGAAAATTTAACCTAACTGATATATGAAGAAAACAATTACGCCAGTTCAACAAATTCAACTTCTTAAAAAGGAGAAGTTCATTGATGCTTACAAAAAGACAAATGGCAATATAACTGATAGTGCTTTAATTGCTGAGATTGATCGGGGTACTTATTATAACTGGCTTAAGGATGATGATAAGTTTGCTATGCAGATTTTAGATAGTGAGGCTAATTTAAATGATGAGATTAGACAGGTTCTTATTCAGAAGGCAGCAGAAGGGGATATGACAGCTGTTATCTTTTATCTAAAGAATAGACATCCGGATTTTAAACCACAACCTACTACTCTTATTCAAAATAACTTTGGAGAACATGCGAAGAAGGAATTGGAGGAGTTTGAATAATGGCTAATAGCAGACTGTATATTGTTTGTAAAAAATGTGAGGACTATTTTCTTCTTGCTAAATATTATCCAGTGGGTGGATTTATAGCAGGTGATATTGGATGGGGATTTTTAGATCAAGTTGACGAAAGAGATAAATGGATTCAGAAGCATGAAAAACACGCAAAAGATCTTGATATTAACTTTGGCAACTATTTCGTTTTTGTAACTGAGATAGATGACGATAAGGTTGAGTTTTATGATTTTGTGAAACACAAAATACGTTTAAAAGCATGAACTACAAAAAATTTATAGAAGCACGATTTAAGATAATAGACAAGGAGCAACAAGAGATTCCTTTTACTCTTAATACTATCCAAGAGAAATACTTGGAACACGATATGAGTGGGAGGGATGTAATACTCAAAGCACGTCAACAAGGATTCTCATCACTGATTCTTGCTATGTTCACAGCTGATTTTATATTGCGACCCAACACTGTTAACTATGTAGTTGCAGATATTGATGACAATGCCTCGGATCTACTGCAACGTGTTAAGTATTATCTAAAGACTTACGAGGAGATAACGGGCATGAAAGTGCCTCTAAAATACAATTCTAAGACCGAACTGGTTAACGAAGCTATGAATAGTACCTACAAGATAGGAACAGCCAAAAATGCTGAATTTGGAAGGTCTAAGACTATCACAAATCTACACTTATCAGAGTTTGCATTTTATCCAAACCCCAAGAACATTATAGCCGGTGCAGGTCAGGCGGTAGTTGAGAATGGAAGACTTATTATCGAAACAACTGCAAATGGATTCAATGAATTTAAAACATATTGGGATGACTCTATGTTAGGAGAGTCAACATCTAAGCCATTATTCTATAAAGCATCAGACTTCTACTCACAAGAGTTTTTAGAGCGAAAGAGAAAAGAATTAAAAGAGAAGTATGCACAAGAGTATCCGGATACAGCAGAGGAAGCATTTTTAACATCTGGACAGGTATATTTTGACACAGACTCACTACGTTGGTATCTTGAGAATACCAAACTGCCTACATATGACCAATTTTCGTCAATTTAGAGAGATAGAAAGAAACGAGTTTATAGTTGCATTTGCTGATACAAGTGCAGGGATGGGTGACTATTGTGCAGTTCAATTCATATCAAAGACTCATATAGATGTTCCCCTTGTATTTCATTCAAAAAGGATTGCAACTGAGATGACTAACGCAATATTTCCCGTACTTGAAAAGATCCATGATAGAACGGGAGTAAAACCCGTTATTGCATACGAACGGAATAATGGCGGTGTATTTGAGTTAGAAAGACTGGCAACTCTAAATAGACTTGGGAAGTTTGATGTATTTACAATGCCAAATGCTGGAAGAATAGATAACCCTGAGCCAACGAAGCTTGGGTGGGACACTAATACTGCTACGAGACCTATTATGCTTCAGTCTTTAAAAGAAGCTATTGATAATAAACTCTTGAGAGTATATGACAAGCCCACTATCACAGAGTTATATTCATTTGTGTTAGTACAAACTACTTCAACTATTAAGGCTCAAGCTGAACGTGGAGCTCATGATGATTTAGTTATGAGTCTTGCTGGTGCATGGCAACTGTATCAACAATGTAATCCTCCACAAGTAATTAACCAATCTGATTTGCCACAATTTAAAGCTCGTGATAGTGTTATCGGAATATGAGTGATTTACGTTTATCACCAGAAATAGAAAAACAAATAGTTGAAGCCATGAAGGCAAATAAACCATATCTCATAACGATTGAAGATTGGGTGCAAGGAACTAAAGACGGATATATAGAGTTTCGAGTAGAAGTAAGATCAGGTAGAGTTGAGAAGATGACAAAGTATGCAGGTGAGTATTGGATTCGAGAAAAAGAGAAGCCTGTAACTGAAAAACCTCAAGGAATTTGACACAAAAGCTATAGACAGTAAATAATAACCTCGCGTATTCCAGATACTCTCTGGCACAGCACACCGTAATTGGTGTGTTTTTTTATGGCTTCAAAACAACCAAAATACACCAAGAACAAAGACGAGGCAGATATTGCTAAGGAGATTGATGAGCAATACCTTTTTGCAAAGCGTTACCTTGATCCTATTCACCAGAAGTTTAATCTTTTAGAAGAGTTATATAGATCATTTATAGACCAGAATAATTATCCTCACGGTGCAAGAGTATTTGACCCTCGTATTTTTAGAATCATTGAAACTGTAACTCCACGAATGGTAGCAACTGAACCATCCGGCTCATTCTATCCAACAGAAGAGGGTGATGAGTCAACCACTCACATCTTAAATGCTCTTATGAAGTATGACTGGCGTAGGGCTGATATGTTCCAGAAGCAAGTAATGTTTATTAAGTCAATGTTGATATTTGGTACTGCATTTGGTCGTACTCATTGGGACTTTAGAGAGAAGGAAAAGACACAAATGGTAGCAAAGAAAGTGAATGGGAGAATGATTTGGAGTCCTGAGAACAAAAAGAAAATTAATATCACTGAGTTCGATGGCCCTAACTTTGAGGTACTTAATATCTATGACTGCTTCCCAGATCCTAACGCTACCAACATGGACAACATGCGCTGGTTTATCTATAGAACGTTTAAGACTATTGATGAGTTAAAAAGTGAGAATGATGCAAGAGGTGCTGAGTATTGGAAGAACTTAGATCAACTTGAAAAAGCTATAGGGGACAAACAAAAGGATGACAATCCTGGTCGTGCAGGTGGAAAGCCAAATGATATTACTTATCGTGAACATAGAAGAGTGATGCTTGGAACTGAGGACTTAACGGGACAAGATGAATCAAATCCAGAGATAACGGTTCTTATAAGATTTACTCGTGAGGGATGGTGTTTCTACGCTCCTGAATATGCAGGGATAGGAGATTTCTCAGGAATTATACGTGAAGTAGAAAACCCATACTTTCATGGTGAGTTACCAATTGTCTACTGCACCGATTATCCATACCCAGGCGAGTTATACGGAATGGGTGAGATTGAGCCAATAGACCGCATACAACGGGCTATTAACGCAGTACTTAATCAAAGACTTGATAACGTACAACTTACACTCAACACGATGTGGAAGGTGAAGAAGGGTGGAGGGGTTGACCTACATACATTAGTCTCTGCTCCTGGAAATATAGTGACAACTGAGAACATGGATGCTGTTGAATCCCTCCAGACTCCTGATGTCACCGGATCAACTTTTGTGCAGACTATGAACTACCTAACAAGTGCAATGCAAAATGGTAGTGGAATTACCGACTACACACAAGGAATTAAAGAAGATTCAAACGTAACAAACAATACAGCTACTGGTATTAAATTAATCCAAAATGAGGCAAACGCACAATTTAAGTTAAAGATACAGCTCTACACTCACAATGTAATTAAAAAGATAGCAGACCATTGGAAGGATTTACGTATCCAATACACAACTGACGCTCAGAAGCTCAGGATATTAGGTTCACAAGACATTGCATTTATGAGAGATAATACAAAACTTTCTCAGACTGATATGGAAGGTCAGCCAATTACACCAGGGGATTTGGGTACACAGGCAAAACTTGAGATAAAGTCAGATAACTTCGCCTTCTTAAATCTATTACCGGACGACCTCCAACCTTCAATAGTTGGTGATTTTGATTTTGTCCCACTTCTATCTAGCGAACAGTTGAATGATCCAATGATGATGCAGCAAAACTTCATGACCCTACTTGATCGCTTTAATCAACCAGGATGGCAACAGGGGTTAGCATCACAGGGTAAGATGCTTAATTTTGAAGAGATAACAAAAGATTCTATAGAGCAAGCAGACCTTGGATTTGAATCAGGCAAGGTGTTAGTTGATATACCTCAACAACCTGCTGCTCCACCACCACAACCAATGAATGAGGACAATGTTAATGCAACTCTTGGAAATGCACAACAAGGATTTGAGCAAAACTTACAGCAAAACATGCAGGCAATGATGCCTCAACAACAGGAAGGGGGTCAACTTGGACAACAAGCTTACTAACGAACAACAAGCATACAAGACAAACCAATTAATTATTGGTAGTGAATACGAATTGATGATTAAGAGTAAAGGTTGGGAATATGCAACTACTTGGTATCAAACAGCTCTAGCTGATTTTATAAATCAAGTTATGGGTCAAGACACAAGACCAATAGAAGACTTTGAACCAGCACGCCAACAACTAATAGGATTTAAAAAGTTTATGGCACATATAGAGAGTGCTATTAATTTACTTAATGATGAGAGGTCAAAAGAAGATAGCGGATCTACCAAGTAGTGAGGATAACTTTTGGGATGGTGAGGTAATTAGACATACCCCACAGACCATTGATATTTGCTCTACACACAGTAGAAAAAACTATTTAACACACAACGGATATACAGATAGGCATGATGGTACAGTAACCTGCAAATTCTGCCCATGGGGGGGCATTCTGACGGGGAATTTAAGAGTAATTGATGGAAGATTAAAAACAATTGTTAGTTGAGTCTAGGGGATGAATCGGAACATCTCCTAAACCCAGCGAACAACTGGCGATCAGGGTCGTAAACCTTGCATAACGATTTGGGAAGTTCATGGATCTTTAAAACCATGCAGAAAGGAGGTGAATGACATGGATCAATCACTAGAAGAGCAAAATAGCTCTTTACTTGCCGCAGCTCTTAACGGTCACTCAATAACTGATCAAGAGGGAGAAATAGCAGAGGACACTGCTTCAGAGGAATCGGCAACTCAGGAAACAAACACTGATTTTGATACTGCACCGTCAGAAAAGACAGCAGAAGAAGAGTTTGCACCTTCCCAGGATGCAGACGAATCGGATGAAACAAATCTAGCAGTAGACGATTCAGGGAAAAGGTATATTCCTGAAAAAAGGTTTAAGAAAACGTACGCTGAAAAAAAACAATTAGAACGTGAGAATGAGGCTCTAAAGGCACTCGTTACGTCAACTATTCCCGCTGGGAATAATAATCAGCCTGCGTCTACTCAAACTTCATCTAACCCCGACCTTGATAGGTTGGAGCTAAAGATGGTTTTTAAGGAATATCCTCAATTCAATCCTAACTCTGATGATTATTCACCAGAGATTGACAAGTTAGCAGGCAATTTGCGAAGGGCTAATAACCTTTCAGTATCGGAAGCTGCTGAGGAAGCAATGAAAATGGTCAAAAAGTTTACTTCAGACCAGGTTCAGGTTGCAAGAGAGGCACGTACTGTAAAAGCCTTACAGTCAGACCAAGGGATCACAAGCCGAGTGACCAACAGACAACCTTCAACGGTTGACTTTGACTCACTATCCTTAGAACAAAAAGAGCAATATCTAAAGGACAACGGTCAGTGGTAAAAAAGCTCGATGATTGGAGGTGAATAAATAATATGGCACTCGAAACAGCAAAAACAATTACAAGTGGAACAGCTACAGCCGCTATTAAGAATAGGTTTTACGATGAACTATTTCTTAAAAGAACAGAGGCAATGCTCGTACACAAACAATTAGGACAAAGAAATGTAGCTGTACCTAAAGGTGCAGGAGGATACGGAACTGGCGTTGTCTACTGGACACGTTGGACAAATCTACCTCTTGTTACAGCAGGACAGGGTGAAGGTTACGCAACAACTGCAGTACAACTTACTGCAACTAACGTAACTGGAACAACTGCACAATTTGACGCAGCAGTCTCTATCTCCGACTTGATGGCTTACACCTCATTTGGAGATGTGATGAAAAATGCAATCGAACTTCTTGCTTACAATGCAGGACTTTCAATTGATACTGTTGTTGCAACAGAAGTTTCTACTTCTGGAACAATGCAGGCAGCAACTGGTCTTGGTTCAAACTGGACAGCTATTCCTGCAACAGGAACGCTTTCTATCAATGAAATCAAGAAAGCAGTAAGGACTCTTAACCGTAATAATGCTTTCCAGCAATCTGACGGTTTTTACGTCTCTGTAATACATCCTGATTCTTTGTTTGACTTGATGACCGACACCACAACTGGAGGTTGGATTGACGCTAATAAATATGACTCTGCTACTTCTGACAAACTTCTTAATGGAGAGGTTGGAAGACTGCATGGTGTACGTTTCTTAGATACAACCAACTCTTACATTAAGGGTTCGTCATGTGCGACTAATTCAGCAGTTCTAGCTTCTTCAACCATCTACGTCACAAGCGTATTTGGAAGAGAAGCTTTTGGAGTCACTGAACTTCAGAATCTACAAACTTTTGTAAAAGAGTTGGGTTCTGGCGGAACAGGAGATCCTACGAACAAGATCGCTACAGCAGGTTGGAAAACAACCTTTGGAGTATCTGAGCTTAACAGCGCATTTAACGTCAATATTAGACACACAGTTTCTTCAACTGCTTAGTCTGATAGTTAATCAATTAAGGGGGCGACACTGAGAACAGAGTTGCCCTCTTTTTTGTGCCTAAAATTGACAGAATGTAAGAATAGTGCTATAGTAATTGTAATCGTTCCCCAGTCACTGGGGCAGAGTCACAGCCGTAAGGTTAGTGGCTCTTTTTTTATGGCTGAACCAATATTTAAGCCCACTTGGGCTGCCTACGAGAAGGACGCTAATGACCCTAATGATGCTAACAAAGCACTGAAGGCTTCAGATATGTTTGTCTCGGAAAGAGACAAGGAACTTAAAACCTCAAAGAAAGCAAGAGAATGGGAAGCAGACCGCAAGAAATCAATCTTCAAAGAAAAACCTAAGTTCACTAAAGACAGAATAAAAGCAGAAGAGAATAAAAAACTAAGACCTCTTAAGTCAATTAAAGAGTTGGGAAACTTTGATAAAAGTATAAAACCCATGCCTGGTTTTTTAATTGTTGATGTTGAGGAAAAAGAAGTAACAACAACCACAGGTATAATTTTAGCCACTCCCGATAAAGCACCAAACACTGGGATAGTTGTGGAAATATCAGATGATTTATTTATTCACGGTCAGTATATTAAGTGCCCTGTAAAAATAGGGGATAGAGTTCTTTTTAAGAGAATGGCGGGGCAAATGGGAAGTCCGGGTGCAGAACTTTCAATTAATGACAAAGATTTTAGACTTATGAGATGGAATCCAGTGCCCATGGATTCTGACCTTTTGGGCGTGTTTAATGAATGACATACGTGAACAGATTTTATTTCACAAGTTGTTTGATAACGACTTAAATATTGGAGCATTAGATAACACGCCTTGTAGTAAATGTAAAAAGATACCAATAACTAAAGAATTTATGGTTAGAACACTAAAAGGAACACTTATACCACGAATAGATAGAACTTCACGCATAGATTGTGATAATTCAGTGGGTAATGAACCGCCAATGTTAGTTACTTATCACAAGGAATGCTGGATTGAGGAGGTATTGGAATGATATCTGTAATTATTTCTACATATAACAGACCAGAAAGACTCAAAAAGGCCATTGAGTCCGTACAGAAGCAGACTTTTACTGATTGGGAATTAATAATTTCACATGACGAGTTAGCTAACCCTGACATCTTTTCTGATCCACGCATAACTCATCTATATAGTGAAAATTTTGGTAATGATACAAGACCCAAAAATACAGGTATTTTAGCTTCAAAAGGAGAGTATATAGCCTTTCTTGACGATGATAATGAATTTAGACCAGATCACCTTCAAGCTCTCTACAATGAGATGCAAAAGGACTCAAAACTCGACCTTGTGTATGGTGATAGATGGATAGTTGATGAGAATAAAAATATTAAGGATCAAATAGGAGTATTTCATGATTATGACCCGTCCCTTCTACTTGTTAGAAACTATATAGACACCTCAGACGTACTTATAAAGCGTGAGGCACTATTTAAGGTTGGTGGATTTGATGAAAGATACAAGAAGTATGTTGACTGGAATTTATGGCTCAGGATGAGTAAGGCTGGCATGGTATTTAGACGAGTACCGTTAGTTCTTACTGACTATCACCTTCACAAAGACATGAAGTCCGTCAAGGTAAAGACTAAAGGGGATAGTAATAGCTCATTTATACCAGAGTGGGATGCATACGAGTTAGAGATAGAGCTTCCCTATCTTGGTGAGATACCAGAACCTACTGTTGCAATCTACACAATGACATATAACAGACTTTCATATACTAAGAAGTCTTTCGCCTCATTGTGGGAGAAAGCCGACTATCCATTTGAACATTTTATCTTTGACCAAGGGTCTACAGATGGAACTGTTGAATATCTCAAGGAATATGAAGCGGAGCATAAAGGGCAGGTACATGTTATCTACTCTGAGGACAATAAAGGTATCTCTATAGCCTCAAATAGATTAGTCGATGAAATTACTAAGGATGATAAATTTAGAATCATTATGAAGTCTGACAATGACGCTTGTTACACAAGTAAGGGTTTTTTAAAGAAAATGGTTGAGATATGGAAGTCAAACCACTGCATAGCACTCTCTTGCTATATAAATGGTCTTCGGGACAATCCTGGAGGGGCTCAAAGGGTAGGTTGGGGCGAGTTAAAAGGACAACTGATAGGAATGACTAGACACTTGGGTGGGATATGTCATTTTGTAGATGCTAAGGGGTATAAGTACTTCCGTTGGGATACTGAAGACTTCTTGCATGGCTTTCAGGATGTGGAATTTTCTCGCTATTTACTCATGAACAGCTGGCAGATGGGTTATCTCGAAAACTTTTACTGCGACCATATTAATGGGACTGTTGGACAGCACCAAGACTTTCCAGAATACTTTGAAAAGAGGAAACACGAGAAAACTGTTGCATATGAAGCCTAAGATATTACACATCGGTTGCGGGCCTTTCACGATTGATGAATATATTAATACTGATATGGACATGGATATTACTAAGCCATGGCCTCCTAATGATAATTCTATGGATGCAGTAGTTTCTCAACATGTATTTCAAGAACTTGTATGGAGAGATCTAGTGTATGCCTTTCAAGAAGCATATAGGGTGCTTAAGCCTGGTGGATATATGAGATTTGGAGTGCCTACAGTCAAAACAAATATGTCGCTTAAAAAATTACTTTCATGGGGGAACAAAACACTGCTAACACCTGAAGTGCTTTATATAGTTCTAGCAACGATAGGATTTAAACATATTCAAAGTGTTGATTATAAAGAAACCAATTCAGATATGAATTTAACTCTCCCGGACAATAGACAAAGTGAAACATCATTCTTTGAAATGCAAAAATGAAGCAAGCAAACCCTCTAAATATAAACTCTAAAAGATACTGGAATGATATCTATGGTGATGACATATCACGAAAGACTTATGAGGCTCAGGGGACTGATGAAGGGCACTTAAAAGTTAGAGAACATTTACACGTTGCGTCTGTTAAGACTACACGCTTTTCAACAGCAGTTAAATACGTCAATTCTGGGGATAAAGTATTAGATATAGGTTGTGGAGTAGGTGTGTTTACTAAACTCGTTAAAAAGACCTATCCTGAGTGTGATGTGACGGGTGTAGACATATCAGATAAGGCAATCGAAGCCAATAAATTAGAGAATAAAGACATAGCTTACTATCAAGGTTATATTGGAAGGTTAAATGCTCCAGATGACCACTATAATGTTGTATTTTGCGGGGAAACTATCGAGCATTTAGATGATCCATCTATTTTATTTAACGAAGCGTATAAGATGCTAACAAAAGGTGGAAAACTTATTATAACTACTCCAAAAGATGAGCATATTAAGTCCGAAGAGCATGTGTGGTACTTCAACCAAGAAGATGTGGAAAACTTATTTATAAAGGCAGGATTTAAAGATATTAAGTTTGAGTATCTAGCAGATATGGAACATATGTTGATTATATTTGCTGTTGGTACAAAATGAAAAAAGTTGCCCTTAGCTTAGACGACTTCTCGGTTTTAAATAACCGCATGGATTTACTCTTGAAGATAAAAGAGCACTATCCAGATTTTAAAGTATCACTCTTTACTATCCCTGTTGATTGGAGATTTGAACAGAAGCCAGAGGCAAGAATACTAAGAGATAAATCCCTTGCCTTGATACAAGAGAACCTTGACTGGATGCAAATAATACCTCATGGACTTACTCACATGCCAAAAGAGTTTGAGAACTGTGACTACTATACATTTAGAGATTTAGTTCTTCCATCAATTGACGAGGCTTTTAAGAAGGATGGTCTACCTTATGAAAAAGGCTTTAAAGCTCCCTACTGGTTGTGGAACAAAAAGGTAGTTAAAGCACTTGATGAAGCCGGCTGGTGGGGAGCTACAGATAGGAATCAACCAGACATGTTAAAGACCAAAAAGAACTACACCTATACACATTCACTAGAAGAACCCTTTCATGAGTCTACTGAGGACACCATATTATTACACGGACATATTGATGGTGTATCTGCAAATGATTTAGAGAGGTGCTTTTTAAATCTAATGAAACTTAGAAACGTGGAGTGGCACTATGTGACAGACTACATAACATGAATATAATTGCTTACGGAAATGATACAGGCTCAAAATCATGGAGAATGGAGCATCCATTTAAATATCTCAGGAAGAAGGGTATTGATGCATGGGTATCTGACGAGGCAATAACTGATAAGGCTCTAGATTGGGCTGATATTATTGTAATGAACTCTGTTACCCATAAACCTTCACTTGCTAAAGTGTATGAGGCTCAACAAACTAAAGGAAAGAAAATTGTTATCGATGTAGATGATTGGTTTGATCTTAACCCCGACTCGCCTTTTGTTAAAGAGCATGAACTCCAAGATGCTAAATCTACCATGACACGAATGATAGAGGTTGCTGATTTAGTTACCTGCACTACTAAGGTACTTGAGAATAAAATAGCAAAGATTAATAAGAAGGTACGCATCTTAAAAAACTATATGGACTTGGAGTTTTGGGATGTGTCAAAAGAAGTAAACACCTCAGATAAAATTAGGATTGGTTGGGCTGGATCTATTACTCATTATGATGACCTGCAAATGGTTATAAATCCATTAAAGAGAATTATGGACGAGTACCCTGCTGAAGTAGTATTTGTTGGTGACACAAGGCTGCAAGACCATTTCAAGGGGTATCCTGTAACAACAATGCTAGGAGTTCCTTTTGAAGCTTGGCCTATGAGATTGTCGGGTTTGAGACTTGATATAGGTCTTGCTCCTCTTAAAGCAACCGATTTTAATAAATCTAAAAGTAATATTAAGTGGCAGGAATATTCTATAGCTAAAATACCTGGTATTTATTCTCCGACTGTATATGAAGTTGACGGATTTGAACCAAAGTTTGGTATCATAGCATTAGATGAAGACCATTGGTATAGAGCAATCAAACATTACATAGATTATCCACAAAGACGTGAAGAGGTAAAAGAAAATTCATACCAGCATGTAACTCGTAATTATTCCCTTGAAAAACATATAAATGAATGGATAGATGCTTACACTGAATTGACACAAAAGCAATAAGCGGTGTAAATATAGCTATCCTGCAAAGCAGGCGACCACTCCATAGTGAGTGGTTTTTTTATGAGTTTAACTAAATATTTAGTATCAGACATTCTTCAAATTATCTCAGATTTGAGAGGTGAGGCTTCAGTAAATACTGATGCAGATAGAATACGTGCTATATCTCGTGCTGAGCAGGACTATGCACGAAGGATGTTTTTTCGCATACATCTAATAAAAGATCAATCAATAGGAACTGGAGATGGCTCTACTAGTACATTCACAATAGGTACTACAACTTACCCTATGCGCAACAAGGGACTTACAGAGATCTTTGTCGGGGGAACTTTAGAATCTAATAGATTAACAGTTGTAGACTTTGCACAGTATAAAGAACTATATAGCGCAGACGCTAATGCAAAAATAGCATACGAATATTTTGACCAAGCAAATGACGCTTGGAAGGTAAAAGTAAATCCAGTTCCTGCAACTGACGACGCAATAACAGGATCGTGGTACTACATTCCTCCTACTAAAACCTTAACCTCAGAGTATATTGTCGTGAATGATCCATATATTATTGCCTACCTTGCATTAGCTGATATTTATCACGGTGAGGATGAGCTGCAAAGTGAGCAACTAGCACGTCAAGAAGCTGAAAATAGAGTTTCTGAGTCTATGGGTCTTGAGAATACTCCAGCTATAAATCAAACATATCAGGTACAACCACACACCCGAAAAGGTATAGGTTCTTACTGATATGAAATTATGGCAAGAAAATATAATACAAATCTTAAAGATCCTCAAACATTAGTAGCTAAATCTGAAACTTGGATAAGAGGAATTAATGAATTAGTATCCTCAACACAAATAAAACCTAATGAATTATCTGAAGCAATTGACATTCAGTTAATTGAAGATGGAAAGATTGAATGTCCAAGGGACGGACAGTCTTATTATGGTGCAACACAAGACTCAAGGGTAAGAGGTGTATTTTCATATACCAAGTCTGATGGTACAAATCAATTATTACGTTCTTCTTCTACAGCTTTATATAAATACACAGACGCTACAACTTGGACTTCTATATCGGGTTATACATACACAACTAATTTAAATACAAATGGTGTGATGGCAAATGATCGACTGTATTTAGTAAATGGCACTGACCCTTTAACTTACTACGATGGTTCTGTTATTCAGTCCTTTACCTCTCGTTCTGCTCCTACAATATCAAGCGTTGTGAGAACTGGTGGCTCGGCAGGGACACATACATACTCATATAAGGTTAAGGCGGTTACTGATGTGGGGTCAACTGCACCATCTGCAGCCGTAAGTGCAACAGCTGATTGGACAGAACCTACTACTTCAAATTACATGACTATTACTTGGGGAGCAGTAACTGGTGCTACCGGATATGAAATTTATGGTAGACGAGATAACTTCTGGTACTTTATGGCTTCAGTAGAAGGTAATGGGACTGTTACTTATGTTGATAATGGGGCGGATACTCCAAATGAAGCCTTTGAGGTAGTAGATACAAACACAACAGCTGGACCAACTGGAAAGTATATAACTGTTTACAAGGACTCTCTATTTATTGCAGGGGACAGCAACTATCCTTCACGTCTTTACTATTCAGGTGGTGGAGATCAGATTAATAACTTCTCAATAGATGGTGGCGGAGGACTAATAGATGTTGCATCTAACAATGGTCAGGTTATAACAGGTCTTGTTGTATTTAAGGACAATCTAATAATCTTTAAATCTGATTCAATATATCAATTTTCTTTTACCTCTTCCGGACTTCCACAATTGACTCAAGTATCGGGATCATTGGGTGCAATAGCACCACGCTCAATTATAACTGTTGAGAATGATGTGTTCTTCCTTTCACGAAGAGGAATATTTAGTATCGGTAATGAACAGGGCTTTGCATTTGATGTATTAAGAACTAATGAGCTTTCAGCAAGAGTAAGGCCAACTATTCAAACCATTGACCCTTCTTATATTCAAAATGCAGCTGCAATTTATGTTACAAGCTCTGACTTTAATTTGTATATACTATCCTACACTCCCGCAGGTTCAACAACTAATAAAAGTGCTCTAATTTATGATAGAGAACGCTTAGGATGGTACAAGTGGACAAATATTGCAGCTAACTGCTGGGTTAAATATGTAGATCCAACTGGAGAAACTCATTATCTATATGGTGATGATGCTTCTGGATATATAAAAGAAATATTTAGTGGTAGTGATGATTTTGGAACTGCTATACATGGGTATTTTAAGCTTAACAGTGAGTCTTTTAAGACAGGGATTGACCATTACAAGACTTTAAAAGATGTAGATATAGTATTAAGACGGCCATTTGGTTCAATATCTCTATCTATTATTCAGGATGGTATTGAAACTGTCTACTCAACGCCTATTGGAACAGTAAACCCTTCTATTAATTTTGCGCACTATACATTTACAGACTTTTTACTTGGTGAATCATATGGAACTGGGGTATCGAGTGCTGATGAGCTTTTATTACGTTCAATTAAGAATATAAACCTTAGAAATGGAAAGACTTATCAAATGACTTTTGATAACAACTCTTCGGCAGATTTTATATTGCTTTCATCACGAATGACTGCACGACCTCGCGGGGATAGATATAGGTTATCAACAGACTTAATAACATAATGGACACAATAGTTAAATCAATATCAACAGAAGCACCCGCAACACCACTACCGGTAGATCCAGGGGATGATTCTGTTGGAAATTACGACCAACCAGATAATACTCCAAGAGATAGAGGGGATGGCATTGTGATGGAGCTACTTGAGGGTGGATCTAATATGGACAATTTACCCCAAGAGGTAAAAGAGAATATTGGTGAAATTGAGAATTATATATATGATTCTTTAGACAAGAGGGGTGTAGCACCCACTACATCAAACATAAAGGGGGAATTAACGAGACTTAAGCAAGATATGGGTCTTGACCCACAAGCAACACCAGAGGCTGTTATAGACCGAATTGGAGGGGTTGTGAAGGCATGGAAAAGTCTATCATTTGTTAAAGATTCAAGTGAGAAAAAACAAATCTTTTTTAAGTTGGCTAATGCACCAACAAGTAAAGCTATGAATGAAATAGTATTTAAGGCAATGGAGAATCACCAAGTGTGGTTATAACTTATGGCAAACGAATCAGGTAACACAAGGGCATATTCGACAACACATATTCAAAACCAAAGTTTTGATAGAACATTTCAACAGTTAATGGTTGAAATGCTTGGATATGATGGGGTTGGGCTTCAAAGAGCAAATGCAGATAATTTAGCTACACAATTAGATTATGACGGAGGAGCAAACCCTATATATATAGGTCTTGCTACTCCAGGAACTGCAACAAGTACGGCTAGATGGTTAATAAAGAAATTAACTTTTGATGGGAGCGATAATCCAACTGCAATTAAATTTGCAAATGGTAGTCCAAATTTTGACCAAATATGGGATGATAGAGCTTCAATTTCCTATAGTTAGTAAGAACTTGACACAAATCATATAGAGGGTATATTCTCTCAATGTTAATCCTCTTAAAAGAGGCGGACACCAACCAGAAGTGGGAGGTGTCTTTTTTTTATACAAATTTATGGCAGCAACATTTGCATTTGATACAGACTACGGAACACAAACTGGTTCACCAACAAGGGGGACTTCCACAGAAGCAGGAAGTACAGAGTGTAATTGGATGAACAATGGCGATCCAACGCAAACTTACTCTTCTTATCCTAT
Organism: uncultured Gammaproteobacteria bacterium; assembly: GCA_964504535.1. Taxonomy (GTDB): domain Bacteria; phylum Patescibacteriota; class Microgenomatia; order Levybacterales; family GWA1-39-11; genus JAUSNA01. Next base: position 22,306 of record CAZDED010000011.1, on the reverse strand, counting down.
TACTGACGGTTCAAACTCATATGAGAACTGGTTGTTTGGACACTTCTCGGGAACATTTAATCAAATTAGTGCAGGACTGTTTGCTCACACAGCAACAGCTTTTGGTACAGGTTTAACACTTAAAGGAACACCAGCTTGCACAGGAGATGGCGATAGACTCTTATATACAACTCCTTCGGCTTCTGCTAACGCTAATCTTACAACTAATATGACTTCAGCAATCGCAATCGGTTCAGGAGTAGCTGTTTGTTTTGGTGCAACAGGACCTTATGCAACAGGAAAAGCAACATCTATGACAACAAATCCTTGCTACACAAATTATCTAACAACACAACTACAAACATCAGGAGCAGCAGCGGGAGATACAGCGCAAGTAACCTTAACGCTTAGATATAACGAAAATTAATATGAAAAAAGTAACAGCTTTTAATGCAGCAACACAAAAAGACGAAGAAGCAATTGTAACTATTGATAATAATGGGGAATTTGTCTTTACCTTTGAGGATAAATCCTTTTTTAAACTACCAGGAGATCTAACTAAGAAACAATTATTTGAAGCATTAGAAAATGAGAAAAAAGCTAATGAAGGTCAAGTATCACAAGCAAAAATTGAAGCAGAAAATAGTAAGAAGTTAAGCATCTTTGATGATGCGGAGTAGCTCAATACAATGAAGCGAAAGTATCTATTTAAAGTTGAATTTGTTGATGGTACGACTCTTGAACAAACGCAAGAAGACATATCTTCAATAGACCCTAAAAGAAATACATTCTACGATGTACTTCAAAGCAAAAAGAAGGTTAAAACATTCACCCTTAAAAGATTCCTTGAACGCTACAGTGTAGATTTGATAACTGGCACATTTAAACTAAACGGAGTAACGGTAATACCTGAACCCTTAATTGATAAAAAGACTGGTAAGGAATTATTTGTAACCGAAAGGAAGTTAATCTGGTATATGAATGTTCAGAAGCATTTTAACGCAACATATTCGATGAAGATGGGTAACCTAATGAAGATGGATGGTGCGGGTGAAGAAAGAATTTTTTACTTTGGTTGGGAAACCACCATTAATAAAAGAAACTATAAAAGAGTTATAGGAATTAAATGAGCAAAGCAGTAATTTCATTACCAGATGATATTAAGAACGCTCGAGGTGTTCTTGGACCGATATGTAATAAGTGTTCAGGATTTGGCTTTACATATAGTCTAAAGGGTAAACACTTAAACTGCATAGAGTGCCATGAAACAGGAGTATCAGTAGATGTAGTAGATCTACAAAGACAAGTAATCGAACTTACAAGATTAACAAAAAAATTATTTAACATAATGAAAAAAGAAGGATTATTAATTTTAGAATAATATGTCAAGACAATTTTGGTCAGAATGTTTAGCATGGGCAACAGCCGCAGGAACAGCTATTGCTTCAAGCGCAACGGAAACTATCTTGTTTCCAAATGTAACTATCCCTGCAAACTATATGCAGGATGGGCGTGTGCTTCGCTTTACTCTTTATGGTGGATATGGAACAACTGCAACTCCAACTCTTATATTTTCTGTTAGGTGGGGTGGGGTAGGAGGAACAGTTCTTGCGAAACAAGCAGCTAATGTAACGACTTCAGGAACGGGAGGAGGAGCTTCAATGACTTCTCTTTGGGAGCTTGAAGGAATTATTCAAACTCGCTCTAATGGATCTTCAGGAACATTATTTACTGATGGTCACTCAGTACTTCATACAGCTACACTTTTAACAGCAGGTACAGTTACTAACTATGGACAAGTTGCCCCATTAGTATCAGGATCAACCGGAGGTACTACACCGGTAGCAGTAACAGCAGACCTTACAGCAGATACAGCACTTTCAATTACCGCTACTTGGGGTACTTCAAATGCAGCAAACTCAATTCGTGGAGATATATATATTCTTGAAGGACTTAACTAATATGGTATGGCAGAAAGCAGAATATCAAGGATCAGCTCCGCTTCAGCAGAAGCAACTACAGTTACGTTAGGAACTCACGCTAAAGGAGACATCATTTTAATCTTCGCATTTAGAGATGGCTCTGCTACTAATCCTACAGTCCCAGCGGGTTGGACAACTCTTACTATTACCACAGATGGTACAACGTGTTCTGTTTCAATGGGGTGGAAAATAGCTACTTCTAATGCAGACACTTCAGGAACGTGGACAAACGCAACTGGGCTTATGTGTCATGTGTATCGTGGAGCAGATAAAATATCTCCGTTTGGTGTTCAAAAAGCAACTCCGATAGGTACTCTCGTAGCTAATGCAGGTACAACTTCACCTTCAACTTATGGTTCTACTGCTGCTAAAGCAATAATGAATAATCAATGGTTTGTAGCATTTCAAGCTCATAGAAGTATCGACACAACAACTCTTTCTAATACACCTACTGGGTATACAAATGTGATTAATGCTCTAGGGGCAACTCAAGATATGGTTTCATTTGATACAAATGGACCAGTTGAAGCAGGATTTGCATCAAATACAGTTGCTCCAGGGGGAACTGCTAGTGGTTGGCAAACTGTTCAGTTACCTATTTACCCAGAGATGGCACGCTTAAATAATTATCAAGCTCCAAGAGTAATTAGTGCAGGAGTAATGTCAGTAGGAGAAAAAATACGATAAATATGTCAAGCACACAAAGGGATCAACAAACAAATACGGGAGGTTTTGGTGGATCATTTCGTGGGAGTGCTAATGCCAGTTTTTATGAAGAAGTAGCACAGCCTTATACTCCTACAATCAATCTATATGTTATGGAAATAGATATAAATATGAAAAAAACAGCATCACCAACCGATAACATAATTCTTGAAATTGTCACTTCACTGGATGGAACACCTCTATATTCTTGTACTATCGATGGAAGTACTCTTACCACAAGTTTTGCTTATATTCCTTTTATATTCAATACTCCTTGTGTCTTAACGTCAGGAACTCAATATTATCTTCAACTCCGAAGAAGCGGTACTAGTGATGACACAAATTATTATAATTTTACTTCTGGAAGCTCAGGAACAAGTTTTCAAAAAAGAATAAGTAGTTCCTGGGAAACTAGTGGTTTTGGACCATTAACTTATAAAATATTTTCAGAAGATTTATTAGATAGTCAAAGTTTTTACAGAGTGCAAGGATTTCAATAATATGACAATAGAAATAATTTCAGTTACAACTTTCAATAGTGCAAATGTGTCGGTTACAGTACCAAGTGGACTTTCTAATTCTGCATTAATTGTGCTCCTGGGAACACATCAAGGCACAATTTCTACTGTAGCATGGAATGGTAACTCTTTAACAAAGATTGGGGAAGGTGCTTCTGCTTTTAATGAATGTGGTGATGTATGGATGATGCTAAGTCCAACAGCTGGTACTGGAAACAATGTAGTTACAATGTCTGGTGGAAGTTGGTATGGTGGCTTAGTGTTGGTAGTTCAAAATGTTAAACAAACATTGACTTTAACTAATACAACCGGTACAGGCAGTACAAGTCCTGCAACACTTACCTTAGCCCCAGAATCAGAGAATGTACTTGTGGTTGCTGGTATGGGTTCAGAAGCAACACCAACATTAAGTACTCCAGCATCTGCACAATTTTATGCTCAAATAGGACAATCTTTTGAAAATGCCGGTGAAATGTTCTACATCACTAAAACTGGTGTTCCTCAAACCACTGCTATGACTTTAAGTTCGGGACAAAGATGGGGAATGGCAGTTGCAACGATTAGAGGCGTTTCAATTCCTTCAAAAAACTCTGGATATAGAAATATTGAAGTAGGGAGTGGTATGTCAAGATCGGAGGGTGCAACATGATTTCACGGGTACAAACAAAAACAGGAACTGGCTCAGCTCCAACTGTTAATATAACTTGGAACGGAGATACAACAACAGGAAATTTAATTGTTATAGCAATAGGGACACAAGCCACTTCGGTAGTTTCATCTATCACTGACAGCCAATCCAATAGTTATTCTAAAGTAGATGGAACAACAAATACTAATGACGGTGAATTATGGTATGCCGAGAATATAACTGGTGGGACAACACCCACAGTAACAATCACATTAACCTCTATTTTAAGTACAGCAGCTGTGATGAGAGAATATTCTGGTATTGCCGCAAGTGCATTAGATGCTCACACAATTACAACGATGTCAAATAATGCGAAAGCATTTTCAACAGCAGCCTCAGTTTCAGCTCAACCTAATGAATTAGTAGTTGGCTATATTTCTACATCGACCACAACACCAACAGTTGATAGTAGCTTTTCCAATTTATCAACAGTCAGTAATAGTGTGATTGTGGGTCTTGCTGATAGGATTTCAAATGCAAAAGATTCACATAATGTTCAATTTACAGTTGGAAGTGCTGAAAGTACAGTTGTTGGTGTTGCAGGGTTTAAAGATAACGAGATAGGAAATGGACTCAGCATTAATAAATTACGTCCAAGGACGTTTGCGCCAGGGTTAGCTAGATAAAAACATATGTCATTTTTTTCACTCAAATCACCATTTTTTAAAAATCCATTAATAGAAACCCCAGCCGTAGGGGATACTACTACAGATCAAATAATTCAGGGACTTGCTCGCATTGCAAAGGACGTTTCTCAAACCATATTGGCAAAGGCCAGGATACAGATAGTCACATCTCAAACTCTTACTGGACTTGCTCGAATAACAAATGTTACTTCCCAAACTATCCAAGGACTGGCACGCATTACTGCAACAACAACAAGGACAATATTAGGTAAAGCTGATATTCTTGCTACTACCACTCAGACCATTTTGGGTAAAGCAAGGATTGGGATAGTTACTTCACAAACTCTTACTGGTCTTGCAAGAATTACAACAACCGTATCCCAGACCATCTTAGGTAAGGCAAGGATTACTGCTTCTACTACTCGGACTATCCTTGGTAAGGCTGATATTTTAGCGACAACAACGCGCACCCTTACGGGTATTGCTTCGGTTGTTAATACAGCTACGAAAACCCTTACGGGTATAGCTCGCATTACAGTTTCTACATCACAAACATTATTGGGAAAAGCAAGAATTACCGTATCTACTACTCAAACAATTTTAGGTAAGGCAAGGATTGGAATAGTAACAAGTCAAACACTGCAAGGTATTGCAAGAATCACAATTGTTACCTCACAAACGATACTAGGAAAAGCCAGAATAACAGCTACCACACTACAAACTATCACTGGAAAATCAAGAATAACTGTTCTGACCTCACAAACATTGACTGGTATAGCAACTGTTATTAGTGCAACAACTCAAAATATTTTAGCTAAAGCAAGAATTACTGCTAGCACAACACAAACTATTCTAGGTAAGGCTGATATTTTAGGTACTACTACAAGAACTCTAACAGGACTTGCAAGAATTACAACAACAGTAGCTCAAACCATTGCGGGTAAGGCTAGAATGACAGTATCTACTTCACGAACCATTACTGGACTCTCACGCATAACCATATCAACGTCACAAACAATATTAGGTAGAGCCAGAATAACAGTATCTACAGTTCAAACTATTTTGGGACTTGCAAGAATAGAGATTGTCACTAGCCAAACTATTCAGGGTATAGCAAATATAGTAGCTGCAGCAGGAACAACTGTACAAGATATATTGGGTAAGGCACGTATAACAGCTAGCACAACAAGAACCATAACTGGCAAGGCTCGGATATTATCTACAATCTCAAAGCCATTTCCAAAGATTATTATTGCAGACGGAAAGACCTATCTTCAGCTTAGTGGCATTATTTATACGAAGATTTAGTGTGATTTGACACAAATCATATAGAGGGTGTACATTTTCAGAGTTAATCCACATTATGTGGCGAACCACTCCAGAAGGGGTGGTTTTTTTGTACTTTAAAACATTTGAAATCTGATTAAGGGGGCTAAACACCCTCACGAGTACTTACCTACTTGTATCCTGCAACGACGGCCGTCAATGCGAATTAACTCTCTTAATCAGGCTTTAAACCTGAAGGATACAGACACTTACAGTCACTCTTTCCCTAGAAATAGGTTCGTAGACTAAAAAGAGATAACAGTAAGACTTTGACAACTCATACAGACGCATAACATTTAGAACTACACTTAACCCTTTTAAGTAAAAACTAAAGGGAGGAGCTAGGAACTGAATGCGGAGTATAGATTGGAGAAGGAAGGTAAGAACTTACACCCAGATAGGGGATTTAAAGGGGAAGAGAAAAATCTGGGAAAATAGCACATTTAAAAATTAGCAAAGATTTGAACACAATAGTTCTCATGCGTATTATCACACTTTATACAAGAGTGTGTATAATCCTGCGTTAGGTTCTTTTTATGAGATGGAGACATAAGCCATTTATGCAGTGTTGTACCTGCATCAATATATCCCTTGGCTAAATTTTCTCCTAAATAACAAGACTTACAATATTTCTCATAAGAAAACCCATCATGAGACCAATTGTTTTTAACCTCAGGTAGACGCTTTTCAGCAACACTACAAGCAAATTCACTTTTCTTATAAGCAGGATAGTCATTTTGAAATCGCCACTCGTTGACGATTTGAAAAAGATCATCAGCATTTATCGGTGCAAGAGTAGGAGCAATTGTTGGAACTTGTGTAGCGACAACAGGCGCAGGTTTAACAGAGTTTACCTTAAAAAATAGATAACCGATCACAAAAAATGAAATCAATAATAGACCTAATAATAGTCTCATAGTACGAATTATAACATATGGCATTAAATTATTCACCACAACAATATTACACGCCTGCAAATGCAAATTTTTCTAGTGGAATAACTGGTGGGCCAGCTTATGTAGCACCGCCATTGTCCCAAGGTGTATTAGGGGCTAGCACTGGTCAAATCCCTGCATCTGGCATGACTTCTCAATTTCAAAGCAATCCTTCAAATTATAACCCAGGGGGAGATTCTCAAATTACCCAATTACAAAAAGTTGCTCAATCGGGAGGGCTAAATCCATCTCAACAAGCTGAATATGACGCACTTTTAGCAGCACAAAACAACTCAGCAGAAGCACAACGTTCAGCTGAACTTGGTCGTGCTAACACACAATATGACTACCTTGCTTCACAACTTCAAAATCAGTTAAGTGGATTAGATGTTTCAAAACAAAACTCATTTAACGAGTTAGATACAAACCTTTCAGGGATTCAAAACCAGGTTGGGCTTTCAAGAACTAATGCGCAAAACAATACTGACTCACAAATCCAGCAAGCCGGATCAATAGCCAAATCCTCACAGCAACAGAACAGGAATGTGTTACGAGCATTAGGAATAATTAACTCAAGTGCCGCAGGGGAGTTACTTTCAAAGCCTATTAATGAATTTGGAAAGCAAAGAGCAAACCTTCAACAAGCTTTAGTTGGTAGATTTAATGAGCTTGATAATACTTTAGACCAAGCTACAAAGGAAGCTGCAAACAAAAAGAATGAGATTCTTTCAAACTACACCCAGTTATACAATAACATTCAAAATGACTTGAGATTTAATGATAGACAAAGAGTAGATGCTATAAATTCTGTTAATGCTGCTGCCTCGCAGCATCTTGCAGATATTCAATCTCAGATTCTTAATTATCAGAATCAAGTACAACTTCAAAAGCAACAATATGCTATGCAAATGGCACAAATAACAGGATATCAAAATCCCTCACTTAATTTAAGTGGTATTCAAAATGCAACTCTTACAAATACAGGAGCTGGAAAAACAAATACAGCAGCAATATACACTGATCCACTCAAGAAAAATACTCTTTCAGGTTAATAGAGACTATGTATGGACTTACTCTCAAATCTTCAAAAAAGGTATCATGACCTTCTAAGCCCTGTTCAACAGGGGTTATCCCAAGTAGGCAAGGCGATCAATTCAAACCCCATTGCAAAAACTATTGCAAATACTGCTGTTAGGAGTGTAGCACCAATGGTTGCTAATAATAATAGTTTTACTAACGCCTTCTCACAAGCCCCTAAAGTCGACCTCACAAGTAAAATTAAAAACCCATATCTCAAACTTGGAGCAAGCATACCTGAATCAATAATCAATAGCCCTCGAAATACCGCACAGGGTATGCAAGGACTTAATCAGCAAGCTTCTAACATGTATTTAAAGGGTCAATTGCCTCGACCTCAGACATTGCTATCCAACGTGGGTAAAAGCCTTGATTTACCCTTAAATTTGATGGGTGGTAGCCTTCTTAAATCAACCGCTAAAGGTGTAGCTGAACAAGGATTTAAACAGGTAGGAAAACAAGGTCTTTTGAATGTAATGAAAGAAGGAACTTTAGAGGGTGGAAAGCTGGGAACAGCTTTTGGTCTTTCAGGTGGACTTCAAAGTGGAGAAAATATTAATAATCCCTTTGAATATGCCAAAAACTTAGGGATGAGCACTCTTGAGGGCACTGTTGGTGGAGCATTGATAGGGGGACTGGGTGCTGGGGGTATGTATGGGGTTAATAAGGGGGTAAATGAAATCAACTTAATCAAGACAAGAGAAGCTCTTACCAATTTTCACAATGATATTAAATCAGGTACTATTGCAAATTCACAAAACCCTGTGTATCAGAAATATAGCAAGGCATTAGGGATAAATAGTAAGACAGAAAATACTATATTACAAGCTACACAAAGACTTGCTAATAAAATGGATGATCCTTCTGCTGAATTTGTATTAGAGAGATCAAAATCATTACTTCCACCTGAATTTAGAGATCAGCCAACACCTGAAATTGCAAAAGCATGGAGTCACATAATTGCAAGAAAAAATAATAGGGCAATACCGGGTGATGTACCACTTCTTACACAGGATTTAGATAAGGCGATATTCAGTCAATTTAAACAGGGTGGAAAGATCACTTTGGGTGCTTCCGTTGGAAAAGACGCTTCAAGGAGTAATACGCAAACCAAAATAAAAAGCCAAGTACCGACAGTAGAAGAATTTGTAAACCAATCGCCAGTCCTTTCAACAAAAATTCCATCTTCTAAAAGTGTATCACAGATACAGAAAGAGGTGGGGGGAGAATTAAATCAACTAATAAAAGAAGCGAAGAAATATAAAAGTGCTGCAGAATTTGAGTCAGCTATTAGGGATAACAAGAATGGCGTAGGTAACTTATGGAGTAAATATCGAAAAAATTATGATGACCCAAATTTAATGGGCATGTGGGATATTTATAATCAACATGTTAAATCCCCTCTCAAATCCCATACCCAACTAGGAAGTGCAACTAATACAAGAGCAGATCAGATAGCGGGAAAATACAGAATCAAAGATGCTAGACAGTCTACTCCAACAGAAAGTGTACTTGATGAGGTAAAAGCAGGATTTGATAAAGGAAGAAAAGCCAGAGAGTCAGCACAAAATCAGGCTCAAGGGAGTGTTAGCCAACGGGCAAGAACAGAGTTTGTAGATAGACTTTCGCCTGTCTATGACTTTGTAAAAGATGGAAAGAAGATAGGAGCTGAGAATAATCCGTATAAGAAAATGAGACTACTTGCTGGTATCTCTGGAAAAGTTGAAGCCTACGCTGATAAATATGTTAGACCAATCTTGACAAAGGAAAAAGATAGAACGAGTGATCTTTCAGCATTGTGGGCCTTGGAGCGTGAACGTGAACTAGTAGGTACAAAAGGATTGATGAGAAAGCGCACAGCAGAACAAGTCGAACAGGGAATCAATGAGCTTCGTACAAAGTATGGTGATGAGGGATTCAGAACCTTACAAGAATCTTCACAACAGTTGAGAAAAGTAGGGGATGATCTTCTTATACAGCTTAAAGATGCAGGTATCATTGATGAAGCTTCGTATAATGCTATTAAGGCAAAAAATCAATTCTACGCTCCAATGGAAGCAGTAGAACACATGGCTGATGCAATTGAAAAAGGATATGGCTCAGGATCGTTCAGTGTAGCTTCACAAGATGTTGTTAAGGGTATCAAATCATATACAGGTGATGTAGGAGATCCAATAGAGGCACTAGTTAGACGTATACCTAAAGTTATTGCACTTGTTGAAAAGAATAAGGCTATTAAGTCATTTGTTGATTTGAGGAAGGTTGATAAAGAACTGTATGGCAATTTAATTGTACCAATCAAAGGTGATCCTCCAAAGGGTATGGGAATAATTAATGTCTTTGAAAATGGACAGAATAACCGTTATGCAGTACCAGAGGTAGTTGAGTCTGCCATTAAAAACCTAGACGCTCAAAGTGCAGGAATGTTAGTTAAGCTAGGAGGATGGCAAGCAAAGATACTTAGAGCTGGTGCAACAGGTCTTAATATTGGGTTTATACCAGTCAACATTGTGCGTGATGTACAAGATGCACTGACCACAGAACTTAGCGAGAATGGGGCTAAATCAATGCTTAGGTTCTTAGCTTCATATCCTCATGCTATATTATCAGCAGCAGGAAAAGGAAAGCTATATCAAGAATGGGCGGCTAATGGAGGACTGCAATCTACCATGCTTGAGCAGATTGCAAAGAAAACCCCTAAAACAGTTGCAGAATTGAGTGGAAAAAGAAACCTATTTAAAACTGTTATTAACAGTCCTGTATCTGCCGTAGAGTTTTTAAATAGAGTCGGTGAGCAATCGACACGCCTTGCTAGGTTTAAATCAGGCATAGCAGGTGGTGAAGATGTAACAGAAGCAGCTTTCAAATCAAGAGACATTTCCTTAGATTTCGCAAAGGCTGGTAATTCAGTCAAGGTACTGAACCAAGTTATACCTTTCTTAAATGCAGGTATTCAAGGAAGCGAAAAGTTAGCAAGGCTGTATAGAACAAATCCAGTAGCAGCTACTGCTTCAACAAGTCTCATGTTTGGACTTCCTACCGTCATGCTTTACCAACATAATAGCCAATTCAAGGATTATCAGGATGTACCAGATTCAGAGAAGCAAAACAATTGGTTAATCATTGCACGAGATAGAACCCCAGAAGAAATTGCAGCAAACGAGAAAGTTATAGGTATAAAGATACCTAAAGGCTTCTTGGGTAGGATTGTGTCAAATAGTGCTGAGTCTGCAATGGCTTTTGCAAATAATCGTGATCCTCAAACTTTCCTTAACTTTGGACTTGATACACTTGAGGGTATATCTCCTGTAGGTCTTCCAGTAGATAAGGAAAGATTTGGCAGAACACTGTCGAGAATCGCACCACCTGCTTTGAAAGCTGGAATTGAGGGTATAACTAATACCAACCTATACTTTGGTTCAAAGATCGTTCCACAGAGCCTTGAAAATCTACCACCAAGTGAACAATATAGGGAAAAAACACCAGGAATTTATAAAGCAGCAGGACAGATAACGGGTCAATCTCCTCTTATACTTGAGAATACTGTTAATTCTATGACGGGCGGACTCGGAAGACAGGCAGCTACTTTCTTTTCAGGAGATGTAAAAGGTGGAACTATAGATCAAGTAACCAGACGCTTTTCAGGTATACAAGGTGGTGTTAATTCTGACAAGGCTTGGGAGACAGTGGAGAAAGAGAAGCAGTATACAGCTCTTCGCAATAAACAGCTAAAAGAGGCATATTCTAGTGGCAATATGGAGGAGTTTAAGAGACTTTCAGACGGGATGAGTAAAGAGCAGATTAAAACTTTTATTACAAATCAAAAGAAGGAAGGGATTAAGCCTGAAATGTCTTATGAAGAAAAAGCATACGACACTCTAACCAAAGAAGAGAAGACTAGACTCTTGAAAGAACGTCCAGAACTGAAGTCATCGTTTAGCGTTGTGGATCAAGCAGGAGCAGCAGGAAACTCGCCAATGATCCAAGATAATATGTTGATAGGCAAAACAGGGGAGATTATTGATCTTACACCACCATCAAAAGGAAATGGCATAGCGTCATTTGCCAATCGTGATTGGAATATCACAAAGGCTCGTGAAGTATGGAACTCTGAAGATCATACAAAAGAACAGAAAGACGCAGCTTTCAAAAAGCTAGGGGTTAAGGCTGAAGACGTTAGATATGATGCACTCGCTAATTACACAAATGATATTAAAACTCAATATCTTACTTCCAAATCAAATACAAAAGAAAAGTTGATTCAAAACATAACTAGTGGTCGTAAGAGAAGCATTGGAGACAATATTTTTGCTTCAGATGGTGTTATAGATACACTTGTCGATGAAGGGAAACTCACAAAAGAAGAGGGTAAAGCGCTAAAAGCTATTGACTACAATAAAGACGGAACACTCAAGGGAACTGTTGGTAAGGGCAAAAAGGTAAAGATGCCAAAAGTAAAGGCAATTTCAATTAAATTCTCTAAAGGTAAAAGAATTAAAGTTAAAGCATATAAGCCTAAAAAGGTAAAACAGTATAAATTAACTAAAGTAAGCAAGCTCAAAAAGGTAAAAAGACTAAAGGTCTAATTTGACACAAAAGCCTTCATCGGTTTATCTTTAACACGCTTAATCTTTCAACAGGAAGCACAGCACTCTCACGGGAGTGCTTTTTTATTGACTAATTTATGGCCGCACCTAAGCTCAAATACGCTATCGGAAATTCTGCTTCGACCACACTAGCAAATAGTGTCTCTGATAGTGCGACATCAGGAACACTTACCTCTTCAACAAACTTTCAAGCAAAATCAGGTGCAGGAATGGTGATAATGGATGAGGGACAAGCAACTGAAGAATTAGCATACTCCACAGGTCTTGCAGGAAGTGATATTACTATTCCTCTAGCTAATAGGGGTCTTGAAGGTGGGACACCACAAGCTCATTCAGCACAGGCAACCGTTAAAGGTATTTTTTCAGCCTTAATGTGGAATGATCTCATTGATTCACTTACTAATGCATTTGTAGCATCCTCTGGTGCAGTAGATACCACTAAAATTCTCACAGTAACAGGTGCTGATTTGAATGGTAATGAAATGATAATTGATGCTGATGCAGATACTTCAATGACCGCTGATACTGATGACCAGATTGACTGGAAACTAGGGGGATCAGACAGATTTAGAATGAAAACTTCTGATTTTGATTTAGTTACTTCAACTGCAAATGTAACGGTAGCTGGCGCAGATCCTAAAAGAGGTATTTATGTTCCGGCTGCAGGAATGTATGGAGCAACTACAAATGGAGCAGCAACGGGACAATATGAATCAGCCACTAATAAGATTAATGTTAAGGTTCTTGATTTTGATGGTGCTACTGAAGAATATGCATGGTTTTGTATGCCTGCGCCTTCATATTGGGACTTAGGTACAGTTACTGCTGAATTTCATTGGACTGCAGCTTCTGGATCTGGGGATGTTATATGGGGAATAGCAGGACTTGCAAGATCAAATGATGACGCACTAGATACTGCTCTTGGAACAGCAGTGACCGTTACAGATACTCTCCTTACCGCTCTTGATGAACACTTAACAGCAGATACCTCAGCGGTAACTATTGGTGGAACTCCTGCTAAAGACGACTTTCTATTTTTCAGAGTTTATCGTGATGCTGATGCAGGTGGGGATACTTTAAACGCTGTAGACGCACGTCTTCTGGGAGTTACTATTCGCTTCAATCGAGGTCAATACGACGACCAATAGCCTATGCCAGCCTACAATTTAGATCAGTCATATACCACAGGACAAGACAATAGCGAAGGTGGATTAATCGGTCTTCTTCGTATTGCCGCAGATAACACTCAGATAATAGGTCAAAGTTTCACTCCTACTCTAACTGGACAGCTAGATAGAGTTGAACTATACCTCAAAAAACTAGGTTCACCCACTGGAAACATTTGGTGTGAAATTCATGTTGACGGAGCAGACCCTTCAGCAGCAACACAAGTAGGATCTGATTCATCTCTTGTTGATATTTCAACAGTAGGATCAGGTTCTTACGCTTATGTAGCATTTGATTTTACTCCTATGACACTGACCCCAGACGTTGAATACTGGATTCTTTTATATGGGGATAACTCATACGGGAGTACAAATAGTGTCTTTTGGGGAGCTGACACCTCAAGTCCTTCATATTCAGGAGGTATTGCAGGACGCTATGGAAATGGAGGAGCTGCTTGGGAAGATATAAGTTCATACGATCAACTCTTTAAGACCTATCACGATGATGCCCCGTATGCAGGAGGCTTTTACCACATGAGCGTATGACAAATGAAAAAGCTAATGTTGAGCGCTTGGCAACACTTGAAGCAAATATGACAAATATTGATGGTCGACTAAAACACTTAGAAGGTTCTATGGATCAATTACATGGCAAATTTGATTTGTTAACTCAGAACTATGTAGCCAAAGACACCTTTGAAGAATACAAGAAAAATAAATGGTTAGAACGTGCATTAACCATTTTAGTTACTGCTTTAATTTCAGGATTAGTAGCATTTTTTTTAAGGTCAAATAATATATGAGAAAAGTATTTGGTTCACAATTTAAAGTTACTCAAGAGTTTGGGGTAAATGCTGATTACTACAAACAATTTGGACTCGCTGGACATGAAGGAATTGACCTTATTCCAACCGGTTCAGTATTTGATATATACGCCTTAGAAGATGGTGTTGTTGTTTTAGACGATGATGTAGTAGGTTCTGTATCGTCAGATCCATACGGAAAAATAGTTACTCTCTGGCATCCAAATATCAAGAAGGCAACGATGTACTGCCACCTTACTGAAAACTACGTTTCAATGGGACAACAAGTAAAACGTGGGGAAAAGATAGCTAAGATGGGTTCAACTGGTAACTCCACCGGTCCACACCTTCACTTAAACCTCTTTGAAGTAGATGATCAAGGGGTACGTCTTAATCGAAACAATGGATACTTAGGGGGGATAAATCCAAGACCTTTCTTAGAAGAAACAGTTGTTGATCAAGCACAACCTCAACAAGCAGAAATTGATGAATTGAGAAAAGCACGGGATGATAATTGGAATTTATATCAGGCACAGATTGGGGAAACTGCAATGAGACAGGAGCGCTTAGAACAATTAGAAGCTGAAAATAGCCAAATAAAGAAAGAAAAAGATCAACTTACAAAAGATGTTAATAGCTGTGAAAATCATGCCGGAGAGTTGCTTGACCAGTTAACTAAAATAAACGACACAGACAAAAACACCTCAGAACAGTTATTAGATGCTCAGCATGCCCTTCAGCCCCTCAAGGATGAGATTCTAGCCATTAATCGTGCGCTAGGGCTTATGGATGACACTGACTCACAAACTACGTTAAAAGCCCTGCAATTACTTAAGGAATCGAAAGTAAAACCAATGAAAAAGCCAGTGACATTTGTTGAGAAATTCTTATTTTTATTTTCTTAAAAGGGGGTGATATTTATGAGCCAAAAATGGAGACTTAATTCAGCAGAAGTTAAAGCTGTTGTTAGAAACGCACTTATGTTTCTCGCTCCAGTTGTAGTTGTTGTTTTGGAACTAATATCACGCAATGGAACTTGGGATGAAATTATTGTTGCAGTAAAAGTATGGAGTCTTGGGGTTGCCCTCGACTTTTTTAGAAAATTATCACAAGGAAAATAGTATATGAAACCATATAGTGAAAGACCTATTTGTAAGAAGTTTGACTTAGCTATTCCTGTATCTAATAAGGAATGGAAGAATGGCGGATTGGACTTCTACTTTGACGTAGTAGACCCAATGATTATTGCTGAAACGGCAACTGAATTTCCTGATTTTTGGGGTAATATCTGGACTAAAAGGAATACGCCTCTTTTTGAACTTTCCCCTGAACAAGAACATTTATTAAGAGATACTCCTGAAAATGCACGAATAAGAGAGATTCAGAGGGAGTTAAAAACATATGAATCCTGAATACGTAGTTGATGCTGTAGTAATTCTTGATGGGACTAACCCAGGATTTTTCTCTTATATGAATTATGATGAGGCTCAACGCGTTCAACAGTGTGGGCTTAACAACGCTGATCAAGTATTTCTCAAAGAAACGCCTGACCGGAAAATTCCTGAAAGTCTTAAGAACGGACTAACAGAAATATGTGACATTTGGGTAAAGTTAGAGCCTAATTGTGCAGTATACCTTAACTAATATGGAAAGCCTAAAACCACAACACACAGTAGAACCACCAAAAGAATCTACCTTAACAGTTCAACAACAAGAAAACTTAATGCAAATAGATAGAGAGTTAGAAATCCTGTTTCCCCAGATGGAAGCAGACTATAAAGAGATGCACAGATTACCAAAGAAATTATCTTTTGACTAAATGCAAATACAACCGACACCTGTCCACCAGACTGAGATGCTGGTTGTCGTCAATGATACGCAGTTATATAGACAGTGTGATCAAGAAGCTCTAGGAGCAATGATAGCTTTCTTAGAGGAGTACAAAGACAAAATTACTCACTTTGTATTTAACGGAGACATTATGGACATGGAAGAGCAGAGTAGCTTTTCTAAGTCACCAGAACAACATGGACAAACACAAATTGAAATCAAAGCAGGTAGATGGCTTATATCATATATCGCACAACTCCTCCCTTACGCTGAACGAGTCTTCATATTTGGGAACCACGACCAGAGGTGGGAAAACCTCATCAAAAACCAAAACATGGGGCTTGAAGAGTGGGTTATCCCATTTGATGAAATGTTTTCACTTACTCAAAATGGATTTAAAGTCATTCCGTATGGTATGGGTAACTTTTACAGATGGCATGACCGTATATTTTGGCATGGGCATAGAGCAGGTGCAAAAAGCAATATTCCTAAACTTGAGATGGAAGAAGCTGGGATTAGTGTTACTACCGCACATATCAATAGGAACATGTTTTTTGAGTACATTGACGCTCTGGGAGTATATAAGTCGGGAATAACACATGGGGGATTTAGTAAAGACAACTTAAGCTTTATGAAAAAAGCCAACACTGGCTGGTCACAAGGTTTTGGGGTGTATTACTGGAACGATGTTACAGGGGAGCAACCATATTCAATTATTATGAAACATGGTAATCCTACATACATTTGGAATGGAAAGAAGTTTTCCGGGAGGGGGTGGAAGATACCACTATGAGTGGAGTACCAAGATTTTTTGAACTATTAAAAACAATGGGTGATACCCATGAAGCCAAAAACTCAGATTATGCTACATCAGAAGAACCTTTAAAAAACCTAATCTCCAGTGAGCGTTACTTTAATATTGACGCTCCACAAGGAGTCGCAATACGAATGGCTGATAAATGGGATAGATTTTGTAATATTTTACAAAAAGGAACTACAGCCGTTAAGAATGAAAGTATTAAAGATACACTACTAGATTTAGCAAATTACTGTTTACTTGAAATAATTATTATTGAACGTCATGAGCAAAGAATTGAAGGAAAAGATAGAGGACATACTGAGAGCGTATGAAAATGACGTGTTAACGAATATGGTGATTGAGCAGATTAAGGTACTTTTAGATGATATAGTAGTAACTACTTGACTTATATAAAGTTCTTATAGTAACTTGAAATATGAGTAAAAATATGCTAGTATCCTACACTACTTTGAAAATATAAACTTAATGCGGGGAGTACCAGAGTCGAACTGATATTACAGTCTGCGATGACTTTTAACCTTACTAGGGTTGTGTTCTATCCGTTAAACTAACTCCCCGTATTTAAGTCTACATTTCCTCTTCATTAATTATATCAAACCAAAAAAAATACCTACTCGCAGCTCGCTTGATTCCTCAAGCGAAGTGCCAATAGGTATTAATAAATTCCTCTACCTAAAGAATAACGAGCTGTCTCTTTCGAGCGTCTTAAATATAACTCTTGTTTCACTATTTTGTCAAGAGAATTGGATTGATACGTCTATTCCCTTGTACTATTATTGATAACACATATCGTGAAAAGTTGACAGCCCATTTTCACGGGGGTATAATGCGCATCTTATAACTGAAGGGGGGTGTATATACCTTATGTTTGTAAAATCGCATTTATTCATGGCTTTATTCAATATCCAAAAAAACTACAAACTTAAACGGGAAGAATCCCGTAGTAATAGGGCAAGGGCTTATTATGCCTTGATGTCCGGTGTGACAGAATGTATCTTTTTCTTATTTGCATAAAGATATTTCACGTTGCATAAAAATTGAACGTATTTTGGTACTTGACACAATATGTACAATATGATACATTGTGTAGGTTATGTCGTAAAAGTATTACTTTACGCTTAACACATAAAAATATGCAACTACTTTACACACCAAGCGCTGAAAAGCAACTACTTGCTCAACATATTTTCATAGAGCATGAAACGACAAAAACTTCCTATAGAAAACTGGCTAAAAAATATGGTTATCACTATAACTACATTCTTTCGTTATCTCACTGGTATAGAGATCATGGCAAAAAATAATATGAGAAAAGTAGGAAGCAATCAATATAAGTCAAAGTACAAGAAAGATATAGGAGCATACCTCATTGGATTTGAATATTTAATGATTGTCATGGTAGCACTATATGTAGTTTCTCTTCATCCCCTCCAATCTGAAGCTCAGGATACTAAGGTCAACATGACCCCTCCTGTGCAAGCTCCTGCCGAGTCCCAGCAGGTAGTAGCAAATTTAGAAGCTACGCCTGCTGAGATTCAAACACCTTTACAAGAAAAGATTGAGAACGAAGTTAAGGAAGTATTTGGTGATGCATATCCACAAGCAAAAATGATTCTTGATTGTGAGAATCACGCCAGAAATCCTAAAGCTATTAACGACAACACTAAATGGGGTGGTCGTGGAGTTGATCATGGGATTTTTCAAATAAACGATTCATGGCAAGGTGTAACAAATAAAGCCTTCTTAGAGGACTACACGATTAATATCCGTATGGCATACAACATTTACAAGTCATGGGGTAATAACTTTCACGCTTGGACTTGTGGTAAAAAACTTGGAATCTAATATGACAAAACAACAATACGCAACAAAACAATTAACACTTGATGCTTGGAAAAAGCAATTAGAAAAAATAAGACTCAACATGATTATTGAAAGTATGAAAGCAGATTTAGTTGTAAAAAGAATTAAAGAATTAGAAGAAGATATAGAAAAATAAATATGTCACACAAAGGAAACGATCAATATAACGAAAATATGGCTGAATTAGAATGTACTATTTGCCACAAACACTACACCGTTGAGGAATCATATGGCGTAAATGGAAGTGATGAGTATTTGGCTACTGAGATTGGACATGCATTTGATTGCCCATTTAGAAATATAGACCCAAAGAACCGAAAGTTTGTAAAGGAGGTGCAAATAGTATGACAGATTTTTTACCAGATAGTTACGAAGTCCCACAGAAAGCGGGGAATTACATGAAGTTCAAAGACGGTGAGAACCGCTTTAGAATCTTAACTTCCCCAATTTTAGGATATGAATGGTGGGAGCAAGATGGTGAAACAAGAAAACCAGTTAGAGTACGAATGACTGACAAAATAGTAACTACTCCAGAGAGTGAGAAAGCAAAGCATTTCTGGGCAATGGCTGTATATAACTACAATCAAGAATCAATCCAGATACTTGAGATTACTCAAGCAACGATCCAAAAAGCCATTAAGGCTTTGGCAAAAGACTCAGATTGGGGATCGCCATTAGGCTACGACTTGGTCGTCACCAGAAGCGGAAAAGAACTTAACACAGAGTACACAGTAAATCCTAAACCTGCAAAGGAATTAGATAAGACTGTAGCTGAGAAGTTTAAACAAACTTCTATCAACCTTAACGCTTTATATGACAGTGAAGATCCATTCGCATCAGAAGTTGATGTCAATGATATTCCTGACTTTGAAGAAGAGGAAGAAGAAGTTGAAGTTGGAAATGAAATTAACAAATCCGTCGAATTAAACGGTAACTAATTATGAAGAACTGTATTCGGTGCAAAACTGATAAACCATTAAAAGAATTTTGGAAGTCAAAATATACTAAAGATGGTTTAAAAGCTTTTTGCATCGAATGCGGAAAATTAAGTAATAAAAAATATCATACAAACGGTTATATGACTATTTACATGACTCAATATTATAAAACACACAACGAAGAAAAAAAGAAAAGGGGTGTAAGGGCTAATAACTACAACAAAAAATTTAATCGCACCAAAATTTATTCAGATATTTTAACTAAAAAAAGAAAGAGTCTTATAACCGAGCAACCATGTCAGTTTTGTGGAAGTGAAATTGTACATGGTCACCATAAAGATTATAGTAAGCCATTTGATTTGATATGGCTTTGCCCGAAACATCACAAAGAAGTACATAGAGGTCTTTTGACTGTTTAGCGATTTAGGCAGATACTGAGAGATTTTGCTTTTTGACTTATTCCCTGGGGCTACTAGGGAATAGGCTAGAACACAAAATAATAGAGTTTTGGGATCTATGAAACACTTAACACAAAAAGAAAAAATACTTAACCTTCTACAGGAACATCCTGCTGGTATTAACTCATTCGGCGTAGCCCGTGAAATAGCACTACAGCTTCCTACACGCATTCTTGAGTTAAGACGTGCCGGACATACAATCACTTCTATTGGAAAAGATGATGGATCAGTTGATTATGTATTACATGAATCACCTATACAAGAAAAGAAAAGAGTAGGGTTTAGATTTGAAGGATCAACAGCAATTCCATTATATGAATAACGGGTGGATTAAATTACATAAAAAGTTTTTAGAAAGTGCTATTTGGAAAAGCAATGACAGCATACTTATCCAACTTTCTAATTATTGTATGTTCGAGGCAAACTGGCAAGATAAAGATGTTGTGATTGGAAATCAGGTCATTAAGGTTAAGAGGGGACAGTTTATAACTGGAAGGAAAAGCCTTGTAAAAGCTTGCACGAAGTTAACAGATGAAAATAGTAAAGAATTTAAAAAAATGGAATTTACATATTGGAGACGATTGAAATTATTAGAAAAGTTAGATTTTCTGCACATCAACAGCACAACAAAATATTCATTAATAACGGTCAAAAACTATAATAAATATCAAGATAAACCAGAAGAAAATATAGAAAGTGCACAACAGATGCACAACAACAGCACAACAGATGCACAACAGATGCACACAACTAAAGAAGTAAAGAATATAAGAAATAAAGAAATAAAGAAAGAGAGAGTATATAGCTCTCCATCTTATTTGGAAAATTTACCAGAGGAAGACATTATGTACTTTACAAGTACTTGGGATTTAACTAAACCCCAATTGGTCAAAAAAGCCCAGCAGTTATTAGATTATTGTTTAGCTCACGGGAAAACCTATAAGGACTATAAAGCTTTTTTGAGAAATGCCATTAGCAAAGATTTTAAAAATAGGCCACTATCTGAACCTACTGTTGAATATGAGTTTGATGCTGAAGGACTAGCCCGGGTAAAGAAGTTGAAGGAAAGTTTTTTAGTTAAAGACATGGCTTCACGGCACATAATGACAGATTTTGAAGTTAATGATAGAAGAAACGAATTATTAAGACAAGCTGAAGAACTTAAAAATTAATATGAAACAAAAAAAATTAGAAACGTTTAATTGTGACAATCCGGCATGTGGAATTGAAGTTACCCGTCCAGTAAGAGCAACTTCACGGATTGGGAAAAGAATGAGATTTTGTAGTCCATCATGCTCAATGAGTAGGATGAATCACACAGTTGGGAGATATTATTGATATGAAAAAAATAACTAGAGAAGCATACAACGACATAAAGGGATCACTGATGCTTGGTAGTGTAGCAGACCAGATTAAATTCGTAGGCAATAAATACACAGTCCATGAGTTAAGACTGATTGATAAAAGCAAGAGTTATGAAGAGTATCGCAAGGCAGTTGATGAGGTGAACTTTAAAGAGGAGACAAAAGCGGCCAACTCAATGCAATTGAGATACTTCTCACCGGAACAAATAAAGGAGATCAGAGAGAAGATACAGGCGATAGAGAGATTGTTTTTGTAGATATGACATACCAACAACAACTATTAGACCATATACAAAGCACAATAGATGCATATGAAGCTAAGAAAGAGAGATTGTTGGAGGAAGTAGCAGAATTAGAAAACGAAAACATATGAAAATAAAGATTGAAATCAAACATTGGTACACGGGTGCAATACTCTTTGAATTTGAGAAAGAGGATAACACCATAAAAGACACCCTTATAGAAGCGGTCAAACAACATGCTTACCTACGGGGTGCTGACCTACAGGGTGCTTACCTACGGGGTGCTTACCTACGGGGTGCTTACCTACGGGGTGCTTACCTACGGGGTGCTGACCTACAGGGTGCTGACCTACAGGGTGCTTACCTACAGGGTGCTTAC
>CAZDED010000010.1:0-51057 GCA_964504535.1 uncultured Gammaproteobacteria bacterium | reverse complement strand
TTACCGGATCAAATACATTTACAGTAGGAACTGGCCTTACAACTCTTGGTGGTGCGTTGAATGTTGCAGGAACCCAAACATTTAATGGTGTAGGTACAGATATTACAACAGGCACAAATGAGGATCTTACTCTCTCACCAAACGGTTCAGGAAAAATTGTATTAAATACCCTCACAGCAGTTCCAACATTGGGTACTAGTGGTACGACCAACCTTTGTAGAAATGCCTCAAATGAGATCTCTACTTGCGGAGCTTCATCTGTATCTTTGCAAGGTGCATATAATGGAGGGAATACAATTGCAACAACTGACAATAGAAATATAGACTTTACTCTTTCATCAAGTCTTGGTACATCAACTTCATTTGCTCTTACAAACGCAGGTATTGCACCAGCATTTATCATCAATGATATAACCGCAGGATCAACCGGAAGTGCACTACTCGTACAGTCTGGTGGAGTCACGAAGTTGACGATTGCAGAGACCGGGGATCTGACGACGGTTGGCAATATCTCAACAACTGGAACAGGAACTATAACAGCAGCAAACGGCCTTACGGTAAGTGGCGGCGGCGCTTCAATTACTGGTGGAATCAACAATAATACCGGGGGCATCACAAATGCAGGTGCTGTGACAGGCGCGACAAGTATTACTGCATCCGGGACAATTCAAGGAGCAACCATCAATGCAACATCTGCCCTTCAGTTCAACGGTACAGATATCAATGCGACCGGAACTCTTTCTAACGTTGCTTACAAGGGACAGAATAATAACTTTACGGCAAGTCAGACAATTACAGGTAGTCTTACTCTTTCAGGTTCTTCAACCGACATAACAACAATCAGCAATGAAGATCTTACCTTGACTCCAAATGGAGCAGGAGAAATCGTTCTTAGCAACCTTACTCAAGTCCCAACATTGGGTACGAATGGAACAATCGGTCTATGTCGCAACGCCTCAAATCAGCTTGCATCATGTAATACAAACGTAAACAACGTTAATCTGCAGCAGGCATATGATTCAGGTAATACAATTTCTGCAAATGACCTCCATGGCAACATAGACTTCACATTGGCAAATCTTTCCTCAAGACAGTTCACCCTGACAAATGCTGGAACAGGAAGTGCAGCTTTGGTCATCAATGACACAAATGCGTCCGTCCAAAATGCATTTGCTGTCCAATCAAGTGGTTCGGCTACGCTTGCTATAAACGAAAATGGGAATCTTACAACAAGTGGCAATCTTACAACAACCGGGACTGGAGCAATAACTTCAGCAAATGGAGTAACGGTAAGCTCCGGTGGCGCTTCAATAACCGGTGGAATCAATAACAATAACGGAGGAATCACAAACACCGGTGCTATCTCCGGTGCTACTAACATCACAGCTTCAGGTACTGTTCAGACGGATGTTCTCAATGCAATTACTGCTATCCAACTCAATGGTCTAAATATCAATACAGCAGGAACACTTACTAACGTTGCATATCTCAGTCAAGCAAATACATTTACCGGAACAAATACATTCTCAAATGCTTCTCCAATTATTCTTTCAAATACAAATCCTGTAATTACATTAGGAGCTGCGGATGCCGCTGGAACTTTAACGATCAAAGACTCAGCTGGTTCCCCGAACACTCTCCTTTCACTCGTTGATAATGGCACAACGGCGACATTATCTGTAGATATTTTAAATGCTCTTTCACAGTTACAAGTAGGTGGTACAAATATCAATACAACAGGAACTCTTTCTAACGTCGCATATAAAGGACAAAACAATAACTTTACTGCTGCTCAGTCAATTGCAGGACTCTTAACGGTAAGTTCGGGTGGAGCAAATATAACAGGTGGGATTAATAACAATTCAGGTGGTATCACAAACACCGGTGCAATTTCCGGTGCAACAACAATTGACGCATCAGGAACCGTAACATTATCAAATGCTTCAGCAATTGCATTGACGAATTCATCCCCATCAATATCAATTGCAACTGCAGGAACAAATGGTGTGTTTACTATAAAAGACGCAGAAGGATCACCAAACACCCTTCTAACCCTTACGGATAATGGAACGACTGCTACATTGTCAGCAGCCTCTATCAATGGTATTTCAGATATACAAACAAATGGGATTTCAAGAATTGATGCATCCGGAAACCTTATTAATATTGGTACAGTTGCATCCGGTGCAATTACAACAACCGGTACTCTCACATTCAATGGAGTGTCAACAGATATCACAACCGGGACAAACGAAAATCTTACTCTTTCTCCAAATGGATCCGGCCAAATCATACTAAGCAATTTGACTCAGGTTTCAACATTGGGAAGCTCGGGCACAACGGTTCTTTGTAGAAATGGGTCTGACCAGATTTCATCATGTTCAGCAGCTGCATTCAATGTGTCACTACAGCAAGCATATGATGCGGGAAACACCATTACTACTACATTCCAAAATCGTGACATTGCCTTCACGCTCGCCTCAGGTCTTTCAACGGGGCTTACAGTAACAAATCAAGGAACGGGAAGCGCTGTTATTGTCAATGACACCAATGGTTCTGCAACTAACACCTCTTTTGACATCCAATCCGGTGGCGTAAGTAAACTCTCTATAAATGAAAACGGAGTACTTACTACGAGTGGAAACATCTCAACGACTGGCACAGGAACAATAACATCAGCTGGAGCACTTACAGTTTCATCCGGTGGCGCTTCAATAACCGGTGGAATCAATAACAATAACGGAGGAATCACAAACACCGGTGCTATCTCCGGTGCTACCAACATCACAGCGTCAGGTACTGTTCAGACGGATGTTCTCAATGCCATTACTGCTATCCAACTCAATGGTCTAAATATCAATACCGCAGGAACACTTACAAATGTTGCATACCTTAATCAAGCAAATGTGTTCAGTAACACAAATACATTCTCCTCTGCTTCACCAATCATCCTTTCTGATACAAACCCAGCAATTACTTTGGGAGCATCAAATGCAAATGGGACTTTGACAGTAAAGGATTCTGCAGGATCTCCAAATACTCTTCTGACACTTGTTGACAATGGAACTGTAGCTACCCTTTCAACAGACACTATCAATGCGTTGTCAGGATTCCAGTTGAACGGTACAAACATCAATACAACAGGAACTCTTTCTAACGTCGCATATAAAGGACAAAACAATAACTTTACTGCTGCTCAGTCAATTGCAGGACTCTTAACGGTAAGTTCGGGTGGAGCAAATATAACAGGTGGGATTAATAACAATTCAGGTGGTATCACAAACACCGGTGCAATTTCCGGTGCAACAACAATTGACGCATCAGGAACCGTAACATTATCAAATGCTTCAGCTGTTGCTTTGACAAACTCCTCCCCATCAATATCAATTGCAACTGCCGGCACTGATGGAGTATTTACAATCAAGGATAACGAAGGGTCTCCAAATACTCTTCTAACCCTTACCGACAATGGAACAACAGCCACCCTTTCGGCTTCATCAATTAACGGAACAACTGATATTCAAACGAATGGAATCAGACGAATTGATGCATCAGGGAACCTAGTTAACATTGGAACAATTGCATCGGGAGCAATAACAACAACCGGTTCTCTCACATTCAATGGAGTGTCAACAGATATCACAACCGGAACAAACGAAAATTTGACGCTTTCACCAAATGGCTCAGGGGAGATAGTGCTTGGAAAGCTTACCCAAGTTTCGACACTGGGTACACCTGGCACAACAATTCTTTGTAGAAACGGATCTGATCAGATCTCAACATGCTCTGCAGCTGCCTTCAATGAGTCATTGCAGCAGGCATATGATGCGGGTAATACAATCGCAACAACATTCCAGAATCGCGACATCGCATTCACATTATCTTCCGGTCTATCCACTGGATTTACAGTAACAAATCAAGGAACGGGAAGCGCTGTTATTGTCAATGACACCAATGGTTCTGCAACTAACACCTCTTTTGACATCCAATCCGGTGGCGTAAGTAAACTCTCTATAAATGAGAATGGTGTCCTAACGACTAGCGGTAATATCTCTACAACCGGAACAGGTACTATTACTTCAGCAGGCGCACTTACCGTCTCAGGTGGTGGAGCATCAATAACTGGCGGAATAAATAACAACAATGGAGGAATCACAAACACCGGTGCTATCTCCGGGGCAACCAACATCACAGCTTCAGGCACCGTACAAACCGATGTTCTCAATGCAATTACTGCTATCCAACTCAATGGGACAAACATTAATACAGCAGGCACTTTATCTAATGTTGCATACAAAAATCAATCAAACACATTTACGGCCGCGCAGACTATTTCTTCCGGTGGTCTATCTGTAACAGGTGGAATAGACAACAATACCGGAGGAATCTCAAACACGGGTGCAGTTGGTGGAGCAACAACAATTGCAGCGTCAGGAACTGTTACTTTGTCTTCAGGTTCCCCGCTTGCTTTGACAAATGCATCCCCAATTGTAACGCTTGCTACCGCAGGAACCGATGGAGTATTTACAATTAAAGACGCTGAAGGATCACCAAATACTCTTCTTACGCTTACTGATAACGGAACAACCGGAAACCTTTCAGTTACTGGTTCTGTAAATGCCGGGACAGCTATCCTTCTTGGCGGAACAAACATCAATACAACAGGAACCTTAACAAATGTCGCTTACAAAGGACAGGACAATAACTTTACTGTCGGACAAACCATCGGAGGAGCATTGACGGTTACCACCGGCGGTGCATCAATAACAGGTGGTATTAACAACAATAATGGTGGTATCACAAATGCCGGTGCCATCTCTGGTGCATCAACAATAGATGCTTCAGGAACTGTTACATTGTCAGGTGCTTCCCCATTAACCCTTTCAAACACAACACCAACAGTAACACTTGGAGCAGGTAATGCAAATGGTACGCTTTCTATCAAAGACTCAGCCGGTGTTCCTAATACGTTGTTAACTTTGGTAGACAACGGTACAGCAGCTACCCTTACCGTGGCAACAGTGAGTGCGACGACATCATTATTTGTAAATGGAAGCGACATAAATACAGCCGGAACTCTTTCAAATGTAGCCTACAGAAATCAAAATAATAACTTCACAGTAGGCCAGACCATTGCAGGAGCATTATCCGTAACTTCAGGTGGTGCTTCAATTACTGGCGGAATAAATAACAATAACGGAGGCATTACAAACACAGGAGCAATTTCCGGTGCCACAACAATTGGAGCATCAGGGACTGTTACTCTTTCCGCTGCAACTCC
Organism: uncultured Gammaproteobacteria bacterium; assembly: GCA_964504535.1. GTDB lineage: Bacteria > Patescibacteriota > Microgenomatia > Levybacterales > GWA1-39-11 > JAUSNA01. The sequence goes on along the minus strand of CAZDED010000010.1, from coordinate 45,776 downwards.
GCTTGCACTTACTAATGCCACTCCAAACATCTCACTATCAACGGCTGGAGTTGACGGTACTCTCACAATCAAAGATGCAGAGGGATCTCCAAACACTCTCCTTACCCTTACAGATACAGGGACGGTTGGAAATCTATCAGTTACAGGAACTATTAATGCAGCAACTGCACTACAAGTGGGTGGAGCCGACATCAACACAACAGGAACTCTTACAAACGTTGCATATAAAGGACAAGATAATAACTTCACTGTCGGACAGACAGTCGGAGGTCTTTTGACTGTCACAACCGGTGGAGCTGATATCACTGGTGGCATAAACAACAATACGGGGGGAATCACTAATGTGGGAGCAATTTCCGGGGCTACCACCATCGGAGCATCAGGAACGGTTACTCTCTCAAGCGGTTCGCCTTTGACTCTTTCAAATACAACGCCAATTGTTACCTTGGGAGCTGCAAATGCGAATGGAACGCTCACAATAAAAGATTCAAATGGCTCTCCAAACACACTTCTTACATTAGTTGATAATGGGACGGTTGGGACATTGACTGTTGCAACAATCAATGGTTCAACAGCTCTTCAAGTTGGCGGTGCTGATATCAACGCGACAGGAACTCTCACAAACGTTGCATACAAAGGACAAAACAACAACTTCACTGTCGGCCAAACGATTGCCGGACTTCTAACTGTTTCATCAGGCGGCGCTTCAATAACAGGTGGAATTGATAATAATGCAGGAGGTATCACAAATACAGGAGCAATAACAGGCGCAACAAGTATCACAGCATCAGGTACTGTTACCGGTGCAACGATTAACGGGACTTCAAATATCCAAACTAACGGAACGACAAGAATTGATGCGTCTGGTAATTTAACTAACATAGGGACAATTTCATCTGGGGCTATAACTACAACCGGTACTCTTACCTTTAATGGAGTCGGCACAGATATTACAACTGGGACGAATGAGGATCTCACTCTTTCACCAAATGGTACCGGTGAGATCATCTTATCTTCATTGGTAAGAGTCCCAACTCTTGGAACGACCGGTACAACTCCATTATGTCGAAATGCGTCTAACCAAATTTCAGATTGTTCTGCCTCATCAGGAACATTACAGTCTGCATATGACAACGGAAATACTATCACAACGACAACCGGCCGCAATATCGACTTTACTTTGGGTTCGGGTCTTGCCACTCAAACCTCATTCACTCTTACAAATGCTGGGACTGCTCCTGCATTTATCATTAACGATACAGTTTCGGGATCAACAGGAAGCGCTCTGCTTGTCCAATCAGGAGGGGTTACAAAACTCTCGATCTCTGAGTTGGGTACTGTTTCAACAACCGGAAACATCTCAACGACAGGTACGGGAATACTAAGTTCCGCAAATGGGATAACAATAAGTGCCGGTGGAGCATCAATAACAGGTGGTATCAATAATAATTCCGGAGGCATCACAAACACCGGAGCAATTGCCGGCGCAACAAGTATTACTGCTTCCGGAACTGTTCAGGGAGCAAATGTAAATGCCACATCAGCCCTGCAATTGAGTGGAACCGACATTAATACAACCGGAACTCTCTCAAATGTTGCATATAAAGGACAAGATAACAGCTTTAGCGTCGGTCAAACAATTGGTGGTTTACTAACTGTAACAACGGGTGGGGCATCAATAACCGGTGGAATTGATAACAACACCGGTGGAATCACAAACACCGGTGCAATTGCCGGCGCAACAAGTATTACGGCATCAGGCACCATACAGGGAGCAACTCTCAATGGTACAAGTGCAATTCAACTGAATGGAACAAGCATTAATACAACCGGAACACTTACAAATGTCGCTTACAAAGGCCAAAACAATAACTTTACAGCTGCCCAGACTATTGGTGGACTTTTGACAGTCTCATCAGGCGGTCTTACTGTATCGGCCGGAGGAGCATCAATTAATGGTGGTCTCAATAATAATTCTGGAGGAATAACAAATGCAGGTGCTATAACGGGTGCTACAAATATCACCGCATCAGGAACAATTCAAGGTGCAAATGTTGACGCAACAACAGCAGTCCAAACTTCCGGAACCGACAGAATCGACGCATCAGGAAACCTCGTTAATATAGGAACAATTGCATCAGGAGCAATAACAACAACAGGGACACTTACCTTTAATAGTGTCTCCACAGACATAACAACTGGTACGAATGAGGACCTAACACTGTCACCAAATGGAACCGGCGAGATAATACTAAATACCCTTACAAGGATTCCGACATTGGGAGCTGCCGGATCAACAACCTTATGTCGAAATGCTTCAAACCAAATTTCCACCTGTTCTGCTGTCGCAGGGACGTTGCAAGCTGCATACGACACAGGAAATACTATAACAACCTCTACTGGGAGAAATATTGACTTTACTTTGGGTTCAAGTCTAGCTACCCAGACTTCGTTCAACCTGACAAATGCAGGTACAGCGCCAGCATTCATAATAAATGACATTACTGCCGGATCTACGGGAAGCGCACTACTAGTACGATCCGGTGGAGTTACGAAACTTTCGGTTGACGAACTTGGAAATCTAACTACTAGTGGAAGTTTGGTAACAACAGGGACAGCCTCAATTTCAGCAGCAGGCACCTTGACATCAAATGGCTTCTTTACTGCTAACGCAGGTGCAAATATTTCCGGTGGAATCGATAATAATAATGGTGGCATAACAAATGCGGGTACTATCACTGGCGTAGTTGACATTACTGCTTCAGGGACAATTACAGGGGACATAGTTAATGCAGTTTCGGGAATTCAACTAAATGGAGCAAATATAAACACAACAGGAACTCTCACAAATGTTGCTTATAAAGGACAAAACAATAATTTCACCGTAGGTCAAACAATAGCAGGTTTGCTTACAGTAAGTTCAGGTGGAGCATCTATAACTGGTGGTATCAACAATAATTCAGGGGGAATCACAAACACCGGTGCAATTGCCGGCGCAACAAATATAACGGCAAACGGGACTGTTACATTGTCCGGTGCAACTCCGCTTAGCTTGACGAATGCTTCTCCTGTTCTTACATTGGCAACTGCAGGTGTTGATGGGACGCTTACGATAAATGACGGTGATGCTAATACATTATTGACTTTGACTGACACCGGAACAGCTGCAAATCTGTCTGTCTCTGGAGCTGTAAACGGCGCATCATTACAAGTTGGAGGAGTTAACATCAACACAACCGGAACTCTTTCAAATGTCGCCTACAAAGGACAAAACAATAACTTCACAGCTGCTCAAACAATCGGTGGAGCACTTACAGTCACAACTGGAGGCGCTTCAATAACAGGTGGAATCAATAATAATAATGGAGGAATCACAAACACCGGTGCAATAACGCAGGCTACAAACATCACAGCATCCGGAACAATCCAAGGTGCAACCCTCAACGCAACGTCAGCACTTCAGTTAAGTGGAGTTGATATTAATACAACAGGAACTTTGTCTAATGTAGCCTACAAAGGTCAGAATAATAACTTCACAACTGCTCAAAGTATTGCAGGTCTTTTGACAGTCAGTACCGGGGGAGCCAATATAACCGGAGGAATTGACAATAATACGGGTGGAATCACCAATACGGGAGCAATTGCCGGGGCTACAACAATTGGAGCCTCCGGAACAGTTACATTGTCTGCCGCATCGCCTCTTGCTCTCACAAACTCAGCACCGATCGTAACGTTGGGTACCGGCAATTCAAATGCAACCTTGACAGTTAAAGATACCAATGGTTCACCAAACACACTCCTGACCCTGGTTGATAACGGAACCGATGCTACTTTGACCGTCGCAAACATAAATGCTACTGGCTCACTCTTGTATGGAGGTGCTGACATCAACGCAACAGGTACCCTTTCAAATGTTGCTTACAAAGGACAAGACAATAACTTTACAACAGGTCAGACAATTGGTGGTACGCTCTCAGTCACAACTGGCGGTGCATCTATCATTGGCGGAATTGGTAACAACGGCGGCAACATAACCGATGCAGGTTCTATTACGGGCATTTCATATGCGACAGCTTCCGGAAGTATCACAGCAGGAACCTTAAATGCAGTTAGTGCAATTCAACTCAACGGAGTGAACATAAATACTGCAGGTACCCTTAATAATGTTGCTTACTTAAATGCAGCTAATGTCTTCTCAAATGCGTCCCCCATCTCATTCTCAAATGCAAGTCCAATTATTACTTTAGGCGCTGCTGATGCTGCCGGGACTCTGACTGTAAAAGATTCCGCCGGTTCACCAAACACACTCCTTACATTAGTTGACAATGGAACAGTTGGAACACTTACCGTCAATACAATTAATGGTGCCACTGCTCTTCAAGTTGGTGGCGTAAATATTAATACTGCTGGGACCCTCTCGAATGTGGCCTACAAGAATCAGAACAATAACTTTACTGTTGGCCAAACTATAGCTGGTAATCTTACAGTTTCAACTGGTGGCGCATCAATATTTGGTGGAATCAATAATAATGGAAATGGAATCACAAATGCTGGTGCTTTGAGCGGCGTTTCAACAATAAATGCGTCCGGAACTGCGACTCTTACAAGTGCATCTCCTTTGACCCTATCAAATGCTGCTCCAAATATCAGACTAGCAACTTTGGGAACGGATGGAACTCTTTCTATTAGCGATGCTGAAGGCTCACCAAATACCCTTTTGACTCTCGTCGATAACGGAACAGTTGGAACATTAACGGTTAACACAATAAATGCTACTTCAAGTCTTCAAATTGGTGGAGTCGATATCAATACCGATGGGACTCTTTCAAATGTTGCATACAAGAATCAAAACAACAATTTCACAACCGCCCAGACAATCGGTGGTCTCCTGACTATTTCTTCAGGTGGAGCTAATATCACCGGTGGAATTGACAACAATACGGGTGGTATCACAAACACCGGGGCAATAACAGGCGCAACAAGTATCACTGCATCAGGAACAATTCAGGGAGCAAATCTTAACGCAACAACTGCTATCCAACTAAATGGAACAAACATTAATACAACAGGTACCCTTTCAAATGTTGCATACAAAGGTCAAAACAATAACTTCACTGCTGCTCAAAGTATTGCCGGTCTTTTGACGGTGTCATCAGGTGGAGCAAATATCACCGGTGGAATTGACAACAATACGGGTGGTATCACAAACACCGGGGCAATCGCCGGGGCAACAACAATTGGAGCTTCAGGTCTTGTTACATTGTCTAGCGCTACCCCATTAACATTCTCAAATAGTAATCCAATTGTGACATTAGGTGCCGGCAATGCTAATGGTACTCTTGCAATTAAAGACTCAGCAGGTTCTCCAAACACACTCCTATCACTTGTTGATAATGGAACTGTAGGCACTCTTACGGTAAACACCATTAATGGAGCTTCAGCTCTTCAAATCGGAGGAGCTGATATCAACGCAACAGGAACGCTCACAAATGTTGCATACAAAGGACAAGATAATCTATTTACAACCGGTCAATCAATTGCAGGTCTTTTGACAGTCAGTGCCGGTGGGGCAAATATAACCGGTGGAATTGACAATAATAATGGTGGAATTATAAATACCGGTTCATTAACACAAATTACCTACGCTACTGCTTCTTCAAGTGTTACCGCGCCAATTATCAATGCAACTTCTGCACTTCAATTTAATGGAACAAACATTAATACAACAGGAACCCTTTCAAATGTCGCTTATAAAGGACAGGACAATAACTTCACTACCGGACAGACTATAGCAGGATCACTTACTACATCTGGTGCATCAACTGATATTACAACCGCTTCAAACGAAGACTTGACGCTTCTTGCCAATGGAACTGGGGTTATTGTGCTTAACGATCTCGTCCAAGTTCCTACACTCGGATCTGCCGGTGCGACCTCACTTTGTAGAAATGCTTCAAACCAAATTGCAACCTGTTCTGCTGGAGCTGGAACATTACAGTCTGTCTACGACGTTGGTAATACAATCACAACTACGGTTGGTCGCAACATCGACTTTACATTGGGTACCGGACTTTCGACATCTCTGACATTAACAAATGATGGGACTGCAACTGCGTTTGTCATAAATGACACCAATGCAGCGACAAATGCTGCAATCGATATCCAGTCGGGAGGTAGCAGTAAATTGACCATCAATGAGAATGGCGTCCTGTCAACAAGCGGTAATATCTCAACCACCGGGACAGGAACAATAACATCAGCTGGTGCCCTTACCGTCTCCGGTGGTGGAGCATCAATCACCGGCGGAATCAACAACAATTCAGGAGGTATTACAAACGCAGGAGCAATTTCTGGTGCAACAACAATTGCAGCATCGGGAGCTGTTACTTTGTCCGGTGCATCTCCTCTAACTCTATCCAACACGAACCCAATCGTTACCCTGGGTGCTGCAAATGCAAATGGCACGCTTACTATCAAGGATTCAAATGGAACTCCAAATACGTTGTTGACGCTTGTTGACAGTGGATCAGTAGGTACACTATCAACAGACACAATTAATGCTCTCTCACAACTTCAAATTAATGGTGCTGATATCAACGCAACAGGAACGCTCACAAATGTCGCATACAAAGGACAAGACAATCTATTTACAACCGGTCAATCAATTGCAGGTCTTTTGACGGTTAGTACCGGTGGGGCAAATATAACCGGCGGAATTGACAATAATAATGGTGGAATTATAAATACCGGTTCACTTACTCAAATAACGTATGCTACAGCCTCAGTAAGTTTGACTGCTCCTATTATCAATGCAACAACCGCACTTCAGCTAAATGGAACAAACATTAATACAACAGGAACCCTTTCAAATGTCGCATATAAAGGACAGAACAATAACTTTACCTCTGCACAAACCATTGCGGGGCTCTTAACGGTCAGCTCGGGAGGCGCTTCAATTAATGGAGGACTTAATAACAATAACGGTGGAATAACAAACACTGGAGCAATTGCTAGTGCTACAACCATCGGAGCATCAGGCACTGTTACCCTTTCAAGTGCATCACCATTGTCTTTGACTAATGCCTCGCCAAATATTTCCCTCGCAACAGCAGGTGTTGATGGAGTTCTCACAATCAAAGATGCTGAAGGATCACCAAATACCTTGTTAACTCTTACAGACAACGGTACCGAGGGCACTCTTAGCGTCGGAACAATCAATGCAACAGCTGCGCTGCAGGTTGGCGGAGCTGATATTAATACAACTGGTACCCTTTCAAACGTTGCTTACAAAGGTCAAAACAACAACTTCACAACTGCCCAAACTATTGCAGGACTCTTAACGGTATCTTCAGGGGGAGCGACAATAAACGGTGGTATTGATAACACTACGGGGGGAATAACAAACACCGGCGCAATTGCAGGTGCAACAACAATTGCGGCCTCAAGCACAGTTACTCTTTCAGCCTCTTCACCGTTAACGTTCTCAAATACAACACCAATCATAACGCTTGGAGCAGCAAACGCTAATGGAACACTTACTATTAAGGACTCAGCCGGCTCTCCAAATACACTTTTGACTTTAGTTGATAATGGAACAACGGGCACTTTGACCGCTGCAACCATCAACGGTTCAACTGCTCTTCAAGTAGGTGGTGCAGACATCAATACAGCTGGAACTCTTACAAATGTCGCTTACAAGAACCAAACGAACAATTTCAGCGCTGCTCAAACAATCTCAAGTGGAGGATTAACAATAAGTGCCGGCGGAGCTTCAGTTACCGGTGGAATAAATAACAATAATGGCGGAATAACAAATGCAGGAGCTATCACTCAAATAACATATGCAACTGCTTCATCAAGTCTTACTGCTCCAGTTGTAAATGCAACAACTGCTCTCCAGCTTAATGGAACTGATATAAATACTGCAGGAACTCTTTCAAACGTTGCTTACAAGGGTCAAGACAATAACTTTACGACTGGTCAAACAATTGGAGGGTCTGTAACAATTTCAGGAGCTTCAACTGATATTACAACGGCTTCAAATGAAGACCTCACTCTTCTTGCTAATGGCTCTGGCGAAATTATTCTTAACGATCTCGTTCAGATTCCAACGCTTGGATCTTCCGGAACGACACTTGTCTGTCGAAATCTTTCAAATCAATTGTCTACCTGCGGAGCCGGCGCTTTCAACGTTTCACTACAGCAGGCATATGACACCGGTAACACCATCACTACAACTACTGGCAGGAATATTGACTTTACGTTGGGGTCAAGTCTTGCCTCACAGACGTCATTCACTCTTACAAATGGAGGTACCGGAAATGCATTTGTCATAAACGATATCGTCACTGGGTCAACCGGAAGCGCTCTTCTTGTTCAACAAAATGGAAGCACGAAATTAAGTATTTCAGAGTTAGGCACTATATCTACTTCCGGTAACATCGCAACTACAGGAACTGGAACGATAACATCTGCTGGTGCTCTTACTGTCAGTGCCGGTGGAGCATCAATTACCGGTGGAATCAACAATAACTCAGGCGGAATTACAAACACGGGAGCAATTGCTGGAGCAAGTACAATTGATGCCTCAGGCACTGTAACATTGTCAAGTGCTTCTCCACTAACGCTTACAAATGCAGCATCGACCCTAACAGTTGGCGCGGCAGGAGTTGATAGTACGCTTACATTTAAGGATGGGGACGCAAATACATTATTAACACTTACTGACGCTGGAACAACAGGAACGTTATCCGTAACAGGCACTGTTAATGCAACGTCAGGATTGCTTCTGAATGGAACGAATATCAATACGACAAATACCCTCACAAACGTAGCATACAAAGGCCAGAATAATAACTTCACCACCGCACAATCAATTGCTGGCCTTTTGACTGTGTCAACCGGTGGAGCATCAATCACCGGCGGGATCAACAACAATTCAGGTGGTATAACAAATGCAGGTTCAATTGCCGGGGTTTCAACCATCAATGCTTCAGGCGTAGTCACTTTGTCTGGTGCCTCACCTCTTACACTTTCAAATGGGACACCAAATGTAACACTTGCTACAGCGGGCGTTAATGGAACCCTTACTATAAAAGACGCTGAGGGATCACCAAACACACTCCTTTCATTAGTTGATAATGGGACTGTTGGAACCCTTACCGTTGACACAATCAATGCATTAACAAACCTGCAGATTAACGGTGTAAATGTTGACTTCTCCAACTATGCGTTACTCAATGCCGCAAATGTATTTACTGCACAACAGACTATATCTACCGGTGGACTTCTTGTTCAGGCTGGTGGAATTGACGTTACCGGCGGGATCAACAACAATTCAGGTGGTATAACAAATGCAGGTTCAATTGCCGGTGCAACAAGTATCACTGCATCAGGAACAATTCAGGGAGGAACTCTTAATGGGACAACCGCTATCCAACTGAACGGAACCAATATCAACACCACAGGAACCCTCACGAACGTTGCATATAAGGGACAAAACAATAACTTCACAACTGCTCAGACTATCGGTGGCCTTTTGACGGTATCAACGGGTGGAATAACAATTAGTGCAGGTGGAGCAAATATTACCGGTGGAATCAATAATAATTCAGGTGGAATTACAAGCACGGGGGCTATTGCTGGAGCAAGTACAATTGATGCCTCAGGCACTGTAACATTGTCAAGTGCTTCTCCACTAACGCTTACGAATGCTGCATCAACTCTTACAATCGGAGCGGCAGGAGTTGATAGTGCACTTACATTTGCAGATGGAGATGCAAACGCACTTGCTACGCTTACAGATACGGGTACAGCAGGCAACTTCTCAGTAACCGGTTCACTTAATGCAACCACCGCTCTTCAAATTGGAGGAACAAGCATCAACACAACAGGTACCCTTTCAAATGTTGCATACAAAGGACAAAACAATAACTTCACTGCTGCTCAGACTATCGGCGGTCTTTTGACGGTATCATCAGGTGGAGCATCAATCACCGGTGGACTCAACAACCAATCGGGTGGTATCACAAATGCAGGTTCAATTGCCGGGGCAACAACAATCAATGCATCAGGAACGGTTACTCTCTCAAACGCTTCCCCTCTGATATTGTCAGGGTCAACTGAAAATATAACGCTTGCAACACTCGGAACAAATGGAGTTCTGACAATTAAAGACGCTGAAAGCTCTCCAAATACTTTGTTGACCCTTACTGACAATGGAACTGTTGGGACACTAACTGTCAACACAATCAATGGAACATCTGCTCTTCAGATCGGTGGTGCTGATATTAACACAACAGGAACGCTCACAAACGTTGCCTATAAAGGCCAGAACAACAACTTCTCAACTGCTCAAACAATCGGTGGTCTTTTGACAGTATCATCAGGTGGAGCATCAATTACTGGAGGAATTAATAATCAAAATGGTGGAATCACGAACACAGGAGCAATCGGAAGTGCAACCACAATCGGCGCTTCAGGACTTGTCACACTGTCAAGCGCAACTCCACTTACATTGTCTAATGTCTCACCAATAATAACTCTTGCAACGGTTGGAAATAATGGGACATTAACTATAAATGATGCTGAAGGATCACCAAATACCTTGTTAACTCTTGTTGACAATGGAACTGATGGGACTCTGACAACCGGAAGTGTTAACGCTACTTCAGCGCTTCAGGTTGGTGGAACGAACATTAACACAACAGGAACGCTCACAAACGTTGCCTACAAAGGCCAAAACAATAACTTCACAACCGCTCAAACAATCGGTGGTCTTTTGACAGTATCAACTGGTGGATTAACGGTTAGCGCAGGTGGAGCAAATATCACAGGTGGAATTGACAATAACACTGGGGGAATCACAAATACCGGTACGATTGCAGGCGCAACCGGTATAACCTCTTCAGGTAGCATCGTTCTTACAGGACTTGGTACAAGCGGAACATTGAGTAATCAAATTTGTATTGATGGTTCGAATAATCTGTATAAATGTGGAGGGTTGCAGACTTCATATGATCTTGGAAATACGATAACGACAACAACCGCTAGAAATATCGTATTTACCCTTGCAGGTTCACTTGGAACACCAACATCATTTACAATCACCAATGCAGGAACTGCAACCGGTATTTTATACAACGATACAGCTGCTGGAACAACCGGTACTCCATTCCAGATCCAATCAGCATCAACCCCAACGCTCACTATCTCAGAACTCGGAGCAATTTCTCTTACCGGTGGAAGCTCAAATGCACTTACTACTCTTACTGGTGGAGCTGATCTTAATATCCAACCTTTGGTTAATAGCACAATTTCAGGTACTGGAGGAGCTTTGGTTCTTCAGGCAGGAAATGAGTCAGGCGCTACTTCGACAGGAGGTTCTGTCACGATTGATGCAGGAACGGGAACAAACACCAATGGCAATGGAACAATCTCAATAGGTACTACAAATGCACAATCCATTAGTATCGGAAGAACCGGTAAGACGACTACAAATAACGGCGCTCTTACATCTACTCAGACATTGACTGCTTCAAATGGATTTACTCAGTCGACAGGTGCGCTCAGTCTTACATCTACCTCAGGTAGCATTAATTCAACAGGGCTAACTACCGCAACAATAACGTCTGCCGGAACATTTGCACTTAACGGTGCGCCACTCAATCTCAATACGACATCCGGAAATACTGCTATTGGCAACAATAGCGCTGGAGCTTCTATCAGTTACACGTCTGGTGCAAATGCTACTCAAACATTTACTTCATCAAACACAACGACAACCGGTGTAAATTCAGCTTTCTACTTCAACACGCCAAATCTAAATTCCGGAAATTCAATCTATGTTACATCAGCAGCGATCACAACAGGGAGCTTATTAACACTTGATACTGGAACAAATAACACCTTCTCATCAGGCACTGTAGAGTCGATTTCATCAACTTCACAGGGCGGTGCCGCAAGCGGCAATTCATTCCTTCTTGATCTTTCAAGATCGGGTACTAATTCAAATTCATCACACACAGCCTATGGCGTAAGATCACAGGTAACAAATACCGGAACGACATCAAATAATATTGCCGGTTACTTCTCAGCCTCAGGTGCAACCAACAATTACGCACTATTGGTTCCAACAGCAGGTGGAAATGTTGGTATCGGAACTCTTGCTCCAACCGAAAAGCTTGTCATTGGAGAGGGTCACAATTTCGGCGGTAATTTACCAGCTCCAGGTTCACTCACATTCCAAACTGGTGCAGGATCTTTGACAGCCAACACTTATTACTACAAAGTTACTGCACTTGATGTCCTTGGGAATGAAACAGGTCCAAGTCCAGAAAACAGCCAGGCTGTAGGTGGAAGCTCGTCAATCCGTGTCAACTGGACAGCAGTTCCTGGAGCATCTTCATACCGGGTTTACCGTGGCACCTCATCAAATGGCCAAAACATCTATTTCTCAACAACAGCAAACACTCTGCTTGATACCGGTACGGGCGGTACGGGTGGATCTGTTCCTTCGGTCAACTCAGCATTTGCAACAAAATTCCTCTCAACAGGTATTGGTTACATCTCAAACGCATTGAGAGTCGGTCCGACCGCAACTACCGCAGCTATACTTTCAATATCAGGTGGTAATGGAAATAATGGGGCGCTTGTTGTTAACCAAATCAACAATGGAGATATATTTAATGCATCTGCATCCGGAGTGACAAAATTCTCCATCACAAACACGGGTAATATACAATTTGCCGGTGCTACAAATTCGATTACGACATTAACATCGCTCGCAACTGCTGCAAGAACTATTACATTCCCGGATGCAACGGGCACGCTTTGTCTCTCGGGCTCAACTTGTGCGACGAGTGGTATTGTCGGATACTTCCAGAGAAATCTTGGAGCCCTCTACCCTTCAAATATAACCGATGATCTATTCCTTGGTGGAACATCTACTTCATCAGCACGGTTCTCATTTGCAAATGCAATTGGTACCGGAACACCAACCCTAACTGTTGGTCTTAATGGAACAACCAATGGAATATTATCTCTTGGTAATAGTGGGAACTTAACAAAGGCGACTCTATCCTCTGATTCGAGTGGTAACGTAACGCTTCAAGCACCAGCAGGAACTACATATATCGGAAGCGGAACAGGAAATATCACCATTGATCCCGGTACCGGAGGAAATCAGATCAACTTCTTGCTTGCAAAGAGTGGGTCAGGAACAGGCGACATCAATATATCCAAGAGCGGAACCAACTTTGTTGTATTCTCCCACACTGGAGACACAGACTTTACTCAGGGTGCCAGCTCTAATGTAAAAGTTACTGCTGCTGCAAGTGTCTTGGCAAGTATCACAGATGGAGCCCTTGATCTTAACGTCGATTCTACAACCAATCTAACAACCGGATTTTCGCTAGACTACACAAGCGGTGGTGGAGCCTCAGGATCTGACAACCTGTATGCTCAAAGAATCAATCTTATCCAAAGCTCAAACAATGGGCATTTAAACGGACTTAATATTAATCTTGCCGCAACATCAGCAACAGCGGCAAACGGAACGGGACTTGTTGACTGTCTCTTGTGTCTTGCAAATTCTGAGAATTCAGCAGCAGCTGTAGGTTCTGCAATAAGAATTACTGGCGCAAATCTCGCAGCTGCAATTACAAATGGGCTAAATATGTCAGGTGCAACTGATATTACAAATGACATCGTTTTCCAGAATTCAGCAATTTTGGACAATGATACATCAGGTTTGTTAAGGTTAACCGGAAGCAATTTCAGTGTTCTTGGATCACAAGGAACATTGGCTGTCGCCTCAATTTCAGGAACCACTTCATTTGCTACGCTCGTTGCAGATAACGCAGGAAAATTGGGAGACATCTTTACTGCATCCTCATCAGGTCTTAACAGATTTGTTATCAAAAACAATGGAAATGTAAACATTGGGACCCAGTCAGCAGCTCTTGCTCCATACAAGTTTTACGTAAGTGATTATGCCCCTGCTACCGCTTCAGCTATGATCGAGAATACTGCACAAATTGGACAGACTTCAACCTGTAGCAATACTATAAAATGTTCGATCGGCCTTATCATCAAGATGGGTCAACCGAATAACGCTCAAAATCCAAATAGTGGAAACAGATTCCTTCAGTTTATGAGAGGTGATGGTCTTACCGTTGGTAAATTCCAGGGTAGCGGTACCGGTGCTGTTGCATATACATCAAACGGAGCTGACTATGGAGAGTACTTCAGAAAAGAGAATATCAATGAGACCCTTACTCCTGGGCAACTTGTCTGTCTCGGACCTACCGGTGGAGTAACAGCATGTAGCGCTACAAACTCAAAACCGGTTGGTGTAATTTCAGAAAGATCAATAGTTATTGGAAATGATCATGGAGATGATCCAAATTATGTAATCGTCGGTCTTGTTGGGCAACTTCCAGTAAATGTCACCAATGGAAATGGAACAATCCATGCAGGTGATCTATTGACCATGTCAACAACAGATGGTGTTGCTCAAAAAGCCATCAAAGCCGGAACCGTTATTGGGCGAGCTTTGAATGATTATGATGGTTCATCAGGAAGTGTTGAAGCATATGTTAATGTTTCATATGCAGATCCAAACAACTTGCTAGACAATATGACTGTTGATGGAAATGGGACACTTACGACAACAGGCAACTTCAAGGTTAGCGGAGAGCTTTCTGCTAATAGTGCTAAATTCGGATCAACAGCTCAATTATCAATTGATGATATTGGAGGGATCACAACTACAGCATCAATAAGTGCGACTGCATTCAACCTACCAAACGGAACAATGGGTTCAGATCAGGATGGCAACCTAGTTACTCAGCTTTCATCAGATATTAATGGAAGCAGCAATCCAACCAAATTCTCATTCAAAAATGCTGCCGGAACTGAGGTATTTGCAGTCGATAGCAATGGAAATGCTGCAATTACGGGAACGCTCACAACCTCAGGCGGCAATTATGACTTGGCTGAAGATTATCCAACGAAAGACTCATCCCTTGAAGCCGGTGATGTTCTTTCGGTAGATCCAGCAAATGAGGGACGGGTCGAAAAATCACGAGGTTCATATGACAGTACAATCATGGGTATTTACTCTGAAAAACCAGGATTTAGATTGTCGCAACTCCATGACCTAATTGATGGTGACAGTTCTGTTCCAGTCGCTCTGGCCGGCCGTGTACCGGTTAAGGTTAATAATGAGAATGGACCAATCCACAAGGGAGATTATCTTACCTCCTCATCAGTCAGGGGAGTTGCAATGAAAGCTACAAAACCTGGACAAATTGTTGGAAAAGCTATGGAAGACTTCACAGGTACTACTGGAAAAGTATTGGCATTTGTTAATGTTTCGTATGCAGATCCTAAAAAGACTCTTGAGAATATCGCAATCGATGGTGACGGAAAGATTATAGTGTCAGCCGTAAGTTCCGCATCTGTTCAGATTCCGGCTGGTCTTCAAATCGGTGGGCACGAGGTCAACGGTTCACTTGATAACGCATTGATTGCTATCAGCAATACAATTACATCAACCAACGACAGTATCAATTCGTTAAAGACTGACGTGTTGGGACTTTCAACAAAGGCAAACACTCTTGACTCAAGGCTTGGAAGCTTAGAGGAGCGTCAAGCATCAATCTCCTCTGAGCTAGCCAGGACCATCCAAAACACGGGGGCACTTGATGAGAAAGTATCAACGACAGCCGCTGGTATAACTGAATTGACGAGAAGGATCGAAGAATTAATGGCTCGTGTAAATGCTGCCACAAATTCTGCAACTACAACAGCAACTCAAAGTGGCACTACAGCAACGGCTTCAAGCACTACATCTTCTGGAACAAACTCTGCTTCATACGATGCAGTTGTTGGTAGTCTTGGGTTAACATCTCCATCTACTCTTATATCATCCCAATCTGCAGTTGCACCATCTGTCTACTCTACTTCAACAGCACAGTTGACCGGGGATGCGACCGTTGGTGATCTATCAATCAATGATACGCTCCACTCTTTTGGACTTTCTTACCTTGGTAACACGACAATATCCGGAGACATTACAGTATCAGGACAATCCTTCCTAAATGACGCAAGCGTGCTCGGTGAAATAACTGTCGGTGGGGATTCACTGACAGTTTCATCAAACTCCATTAACGTGAAGGAAGACACACTGTTCCTTCAGAACGGTCCATTGTCTGGAGGAATTGATCTATTCAATGGAGCAATTACTATTGATAAAGATGGAACATTTAAGACAACGGGTAACATAAAAGTTGAAGGTGATTTGAATGTTGAAGGGGCAATCACCATTACTGCGACAGCCGGTGAGAATATTAAGTCGCAAGACGCGCTCTATATTTCTGATGATGGAATCGTAAAGAAGGCCGACTCAACATTTACCGAAAAAGCCAATGTTGTGGGGATTGCTGTAAAGAATGCATCAAAAGGATCAACGGTAACTATTGTCATCGGCGGAAAGGCAAAAGGATTTAGAAACCTTAAAGCCGGAAAGCGATATTATCTGAAGACTAATGGTGGGATAACCCCTGATGCTCCACTTGATATACTGAATGGAATATCGGTTGGAACTGCTTTCTCTGATTCTGAATTACTAATACAACTCGCTAAATAAATTGTTCTGGTAAAATCAGAGTGTGAGAGAATTTATAACCCATAAAAAATATTTTCTTGTATCCGTTATTCCGTATCTTTTTGTTGTATTTTCTTCATTATATTTTCCCAAAGATCCGGATCTCGGATGGCACCTGCGATATGGGCAATATTTTGTCAATCACGGACATGTGTTACGAGAGAACATTTTTTCGTCCATGATGCCAGGATACCAGTGGGCAAATGGGTCATGGGGTACAGATGTTTTGACATACATATTGTTTACTTGGGGAGGATTTTTAGCGCTTTCAGTTGCAGGTGCAATTATTGTGGCTTCTACATTTTTCTTTTTTTCGAAAGCCGCTCGTCTCACAGTTCTCCAAGAGATGTTTTATTTTCCAATTTTTGTATATTTACTTTATCCAATAAATAGCTCTTCATTTCGCGGACAGCAAATAAGCTTGTTGTTTCTCGGGATTTTCTTCTTTTTGTTATCTAAATACAAGGATCATCCCAAAATAATTTTTTCCCTACCTCTTTTGTTTCTGTTGTGGGTTAATATGCATGAAGAAAGTTTTTTGGGACTGGCTTTATTTACTGTTTGGGCATTGGGGATTGCGATCGTAGGTTCATTTAAGAAAAATGTAATTCCGGTAGCAACAAGCCTTGTAGCAGCTTTTTTCATAACAATTATCAACCCCTTTGGATATGGTATTCATCAAGTTGCATTGTCTCATGTTAACGATCCACTACTTGGAAAAATAAATGAATATATTCCTTTCCTTACGTTAACCAGAACGTGGTGGAATGAATTAATAGCAATAGCATTCTCGTTTTTTGTGATTGTGTTTTCTGTCTCAAAAAAAACGCTAGTTAAGAATTTGCCTGTTGTGTCGGGATTATTTTTGATGCTCTGTATGTCATTGGCAGTCAAGCGCTACGCGTGGCCATTTTACTATATGATTATTCTCTTGCTCCCCTTGCTAAGTACACATACTATAAAGATATCTAAAGAAATCTTGAAAGCGTGCAGTGTTCTTGTTTTTATTATTAGCTTTTCGTATGTATATGTTACTACTGATTTTTTTAAGCATGAGTTCACTTGGAATACATATTGCCGCATGCAGGAAGTACCCTGTTCGCAGAAAGCAGGGAAATATTTAGTCGACCACAAGCTAGGAAAAAATTTATTCACCTCCTACGATTGGGGTGGATGGATGATCTGGAATTTTCCGTCCATAAAGCCAAGTATTGATGGCAGAATGCATCTGTGGCGTGACAACAATGGATACAGTGCTTTGGTTGATTATGATCAATATGTAGAGAATAAGAAATCTATCGAAACTTCCCCGTACAATGTTGTTTTTATGCCTCTTGATAGAAGCCCACTTTACGATGAATTGTCAGCTCTTATAGTGAAG
The DNA here is from genome assembly GCA_964504535.1 of uncultured Gammaproteobacteria bacterium. Lineage (GTDB taxonomy): Bacteria > Patescibacteriota > Microgenomatia > Levybacterales > GWA1-39-11 > JAUSNA01. The sequence continues at coordinate 27,726 of CAZDED010000010.1, read as the reverse complement.
GGTTCGTGGGAGCTGGTTTATGTAGACAACGAGGCTGGTATTGTTGTCAGAAAACCGCAATAGAGGTATACTAAAAATAGTAATTCCTCATGAATACTAAAGCCATTTTCGGTTCGATGTTTCTTTTGATTGTGATAATTTTTGGTGTCGTTTATTTGTCTAATCGTACGTATAAGCTATCACCAGAGGATAAAAAAAATGTACCGTTCCCATCTGAGGTCAGAAGGCAAACAATACAGTTTCCACTTTCGCTAACTCCCGGTAATGCTCCGCCGAGTATTTCTGCCAGCAAATTGCCAGAATTTGTTTTGAACCTTGCAGATAAGAGATTCAAGTCAATCCTGAGTTCCTCAACAGATCAAATTAGAAATATAGCAAAGGCTACCATAGTGCGTTCTGCCTATGCCCAAGATTCCTTAAAAACAGAGGTAAGTGTTGATTATGATAAGAAGGAATTGCATGTGAGACCTGAGGATATACCTAATTTCAAACCAGGTGTATACCGTCTCAGTCTTGGTCTTCGTACGATTGAAGGGATAGTCAACATTGAGCAAGATTTTACCTGGGGGGTAATTGCAGTGAACACAAATAAATCCATTTATGCCCCCGGTGAGACTGCAAAAATAGGAATTGGAGTTCTTAATGATAAGGGTGAGACGCAATGTCAGACAGGATTTGACCGCGTAGATGCAATCTCTATGACTATTACAGATCCAACGGGCGCAACGTCAGAGTATTCCTTAAAAGACGGCAAAATAACGGGAAGCAAGGAGTGTGGACCAAAAACTATTACAAATGTTGCTGACTTTCAGGCAGTATATAAGACAAATGGCTCCGGGATCTATCAGATGACAATTTCCGCAACCGTCAGAGGGTCGGCACGATCAATTACAGATTATTTCAAAGTAGATCCCGATGTTCCATTTGATGTGGAGCGCAATAGTTTTCCGACTCGTATCTACCCGTATGGCATATATCCGGTTTCTTTAACAATAACGTCAAAGGAAGACTATGAAGGGGATGTTGTGGACATTGTGCCTGCAAGTTTTGGTATAGAGCACATAAGTGATAGTGGAATTCTTCGGAAGGAAGGGGATTTTGCCAGGATTGTTTGGCGCTTGAAACTAAAAGCTGGGGTTCCTACGTCTATTTCCTACTTTATTAATTTCCCGAAAATATCCCCCGAGTTTTATCTTGTAGGACCGTTAAAGATAGGGACGTTCCAGGAAGCCAGACAGTGGCAAATTGCATCTGATGCAATAAATTCGACCTCAGGACTTGTTACGTATGAGGATAATGGAACCCAAAACACATTTTACAGGCTGTGGTCTGGTACTGCATATGGAACACAAGCAAGTATTTCCTCAGGTGCAAGTACTCCTACAAACAGTAAGTGGTTTCGTGAGGTCAGTAGCCCTAAAACTGGTGAAAAGTTGGTGGCCGTTCTTGATTCTGATACTACCGATGTCAATTATGTTTACCGATGGACTGGATCTGCGTGGGTGCAGGATCTGCGTATTGTCCTGACCGGAGTAACAACACTTAATACCTCAGAGGCATTAGATATTGCCTACGAAGAGTTATCGGGAGATGCGCTGTTTGTTTACAGTGATGGATTTAGACCACAACTTTGGTATAGGTACTATACAAGAGCTACAGGTACATGGAGCGCTTCAGCAAGTGCTGGTGCACCTTTTGAAGCATACAAAAGATGGTTGAGGTTAAAACCTCAATTTGGATCTGATTCTATCCTTGTAGCTTACCAGAACAATAGTCGACATATTGGAGCTATGATTTGGGATGGAGCATCTAACACTTTTGGGAATCAATTTGCTGAGGATGGAGGCTCGGCAACTCCTACGAGTGGTGCACGTCCTGTGAGATCTTTTGATGCTGGGTGGGAGACGTTGAGCGGAAATGCCGTGGTATTTTGGGGGACAACCTCCAATAATTTAATATATAGGGAGTTTTCGGGAAGCTCTTGGACTGCTGAAACGACAGCGGCAACTGGATTTACAAATGATATTGCGTGGGTTGTGGCTGCATCGGATCCGGACGATAACAGTAATACCATAGCAATTGGCACTCAGGAGGTCACTACTCCGACGTGCAAAATGGGAATCTGGGATGGCTCTTCTATGGTAATAAATGGTAATTCGTACCCGTGTAGGAGCGCAACAGTTCAAAGGCTTATTGACGTTGCATTTGAAAATACCGGCGGGAAAGCTATGTGGATTTTAAATGTGGCAACTGCTGCAGGTCAAATGTCCTGGTTGACTTGGAAAAGTTCGAACCCCGCTGGAGGATTTACTCAACTTCGTCCAGAGCTTGGCACTAATGGAACTGCCCTTCTTGAATCTGTTCAGCTGACAAGCGACCTTAATACGACCAGCATGATGGCTCTATACGTTGATTCTTTGGGGGATTTATGGGATAGGGAATGGGATGGTGCTACCTGGTCTGGAAAGCCAACTACTGCACTATTTGCCAATATTCAGGGAACCGGGGAGACATGTGAAGCGTATGGATTTGGATTTGACCGTAATTTGGAGACGTTGGTGGCCTATAAATGGTTCAATAACGTCAATAATGATACCGGTGCAGGACTTACCGCACTTAGCGACCAGAATTCTCCCTATACTTTGACTTCAGCCAACCAGCAATTCAGGCTCAGGTTACTTTTGTACTATCCGGATTCTCTCCTAACTTCTGCAGGGCGACAGTATAAGTTGCAATATGTAGATCCTGGGTCAGGAACCTGCGCGGCACCAACCGGCGGAACTCCCGCAACATACACTGACGTTCCAACGAGTGGAGGATCAACAATATCATTTGCCAGTAGCGGTTCTTTAAATAGTGGAGATAATATAGCTACGAATTCGGCTGACCCCTCTTATCAAGGTCTTCTCACACAGTATCAGGATTTTCAAAAATCAAATAACTTCACAAATTCAAGAACAAATATGGTAGGTAATCAGGTCGGAATATGGGACTTTTCTCTGATAGATAACACGCCCTTTGACAGAACAGCCCAGTCATACTGTTTTCGAGTAGCCAGAAGCAATGACCTGGTACTTCAAATTGATCTTTACCCCCAGATAAATACCGCAGCTCAAGATGACGTAGTCATCCAGGGTGGATCTGAAATCAACGGAGGAACGCACACGAACAACTAGACAGGAGACAGGAGAACAATCCCCTAGAAGGCTTTAGGAAGCCACTTAATTAAGTTTAAATTACAAAGACCCTAACTCTTCCCAGCAAGCAACTTGTAAAACAAAAAACTACAAACTACTATACTAGTTTTGTTAATAAGGAATAAGGAATAAGGAATAAGGAATAAGGAATAAGGAACTACTGCCTTGGGGCTGCAGTAGGAGTTAGCGCAGGGATATTCGCGTTAGGATTCTTTTTAACTGCTGCTGGTGTTGCTGGATTTGGTGGATTATTGAGTCCATCAACATCTACCTCTGGTAGGTTGGCGCCTGCAGCTCCTGCCCCCTGAAGTCCGGTTCCACCCTCTGCTTTATTGTCAGAGGCAATTTTGTCTGTAAGTTCCTTCACAAGTGCTGTTGCGATCTTATAGTCGTTAGTGTTTGGATTTTTTGCAAGTAGTGTGACAGCTTGATCGGCGACTAATTTAGCATTTTGAAGATCGCCTTTGTCTCTCAAAGCTATAGCAAGATTGAAGTATGCATTAGCATTATTTGGTTTGAGGTTTGCTGCATCTGTAAAGAATCTAATAGCAAGATCATAATTCTTTGCTGTGTAATACACTCCTCCGACATTAAGTCTCAAGTCAGGATTTAGCGGGTCTCTTTGAATTGCTCTTCCGTATGCATCGAGAGAAAATGTAAGTGCATTTTGTGCAACTCCGCTGATGTTTCTATATATTGCTGCAAGTACTACCCAGTTTCTTGATGAAAGAGGGCTTAAGGCTACGCTGATTCTTCCCTCGTTGATAGCTTGAGACAATAATGTTTGAATGGTCTTCTTGTCTTGATCTGTTAATGAACCTTTTGGATCAGTAGCCGTCGGACCTTTTTTGATAGCCAATGCGTTTGCGAGTGCGAAATTTGTCTGGGCCATATCTACTCTATATAGATCGACGTATGGATTAAGTGTTTCTGCTTTTTGAAGCATGGTATATGTAGCCGTGCCACTCTTTGTTGCTTGTGAAAGCGCCTGACGATGATAATAGTCAGCCAAAATTATATTGTAAGAACGGTACAACACATAACCTCCGCCTGCAAGAAATACCACGAATAGAATTACAGGCAAAAGATCAAATTGTCTATCATCAGCAGTTGAAGCCTTGAGACCCATGGAAACATTCATGACTTTCTCACGGATGCCTTTCTGGCCAACCATAAGTGCTGCAAATACGACAATCGTTCCTACAAGCGTCACAAGAGTCGTTGAGTGAATTCCTAGAAGAATTATTGCGGCAACTCCACTCACGGCTAGCGATGGCAATATAATAGGTGAAGTGTCTGATTGGGAATTAGAATGCATAGAGAAGTATTTTCTGCTGCTATTAAGAACAACTAATACAATAAGTCCTACAGAGAGAAGACCCAATAGTCCGAGAGTTGCCCAAATCTGAAGGAACTCATTGTGTGCTGAATCAAAGGTAAAGTTCCAGTAATCAAGAAGGTTAAATTCTAATGGTTTGTAGCTAGCAAAGTTAAATAGGTAAGTTGATGGTCCGGTTCCAAGAAGTGGTGCATCGCGGAATGCAGAAGCAGATATCTTCCATGAAATAGCAAAAGGAAGCTGGATTTCTTTTGGAAAAGTTGCCTCAATCTGTTGCAATTTGTTTCCAGGAAATGGTAGATACGCAAGTGCAAGCGCAAGTCCTACAACTACAATTGGCGTTAGAAACATAGGTAGCGCTTTTTTGTATTTATTAGCTTTGTGCGGCTTTGCAACAAGGAAACATACAACAAACACCAAACCTAATGCTATATATGAGGGGATAGACCCTAGTAATGCTACTGTTACGCCAAATAGTATTGAAAGCCCAAGAGCTAAAGGCATTGGCATATATTTGTTTGGATTTACGAGTGACAAAACTGGTAATGGCATTAAAAGAATCAAGAGTGCAACAGTTGCAAAAGAAGAACCTGTTGGCGTGAAATTGATAGCCCGTGCAAAATCAATAGGAAGAAAAAGACCAAAGAATGAAAGAACACTAACTAAAGCAACAACACCAGCACTTGCATAGAATACGTAAAGAAGGGTTTTGAGGCGTGCTAAACTCTTAATATTCGAAACAATTACAAAGTAAAGCAATATGTATGTTGTCCAAGCAATAGCTGATCCATGCACTCTCGGGAAGTTACCGTAAATAGCTTGATATCGGGAAATACTGAAATAAGTGGAGACAATAACCGTACCTAATAATATAAGAAGTGGGATATCCAGAGGGGTACGGGTTATTTGTACTTTCCCTTTTACTATCCACGAGAAGATCCAGAGTCCAAGAAGAACTATAGTGCTGATGACAAGAAAAGCCAATTTAGGCATTTCATAAAATTCTGTTGTTTGATTGAAGAACAATACCGGTGTTAAGCCAATAACTGCAAGAAGGAGAAAACTAATAGCGTTATCAATAAGACCACCAAGTTGATTTTTCATATGGGTTATAAACCATATAATCATAAATCCAAATACTCGTCAAGTAGCAAAAATAGACTATCATAACAACATAATCGATTGTACCATCTTTTTAAATAGTACCCCTTTTTTGGATGGTTTTTTGTGCAAAAAACTAACCGATTTTTGCTTTGAATTGAGTGGTGAGGACGCTATTGATAGCATCACGTATTGGAGCTATGTCTTCATTTGTAAGATTTGCAGTTCTATTGAGATAGGTGATTCGAAACGTTTTTTTATTGCCATATACGTCAAGCAAGGATACATCGTGCACTAATTCATTTACTTCTTTTATTGTCTTTACTATTCTTGTAAATCCATAGTGGGCCGGGATCTCAATTCGCACGTCTTCGATGATAGGAGGAAATTTTGCTGGTTCTTTGTATGTCTTTTTTGCGGATGCATGTGAAAGTAATTGTGCTATGTCAAGTTCAAAGGTTATTTCTTCCCCTACCTCGATACTACCAACCGCACTTCCTTTGATTGATATTGTCGCACCTTCGATGCCATCATTTTTTTTCTCAAACCCAAATTTCGTTATCCCAAGAGTTTTAAATAACTGTTCTACTATTCCCTTCCCTTTCATGAACGTTGCTTCTTGCCCTTTCATGAGTCCAGCGAGATGTAGCTTTTCGTCAGGGAGTCCGGATTTCTTCTTCAAGTATACGTTGGCAATTTCAAATAAGTTTTGTGTATCACGTCTTTTATTTTCTTGAGAAACTTGTAAAAGACTGGGAATTATGGTTCGTCGAAGGTATGCGTGATCATTTGTTAATGGGTTTTTTAATTTGACGGCATTCTCTACTGGTCCATCAAGTAGTTCTTCAGACACCATAGAGTAACTATAGATTTCGTTAAATCCCCAAAAACGGAAAGCCTCCTTAATTTTTCCGATCCAGTAGAATTCATTTTGATCCTGGTGGTAGTAATTTTGCTCTGGAATTGTCGGTAAATTGTTGGGGATTTTATGATATCCATATACACGGGCAATTTCCTCAATAATGTCTTCTGGAATTGAAACATCATCAGCGCGGGAAGTCGGAACAACTACATGGAATTCGTTCTTTTCTTTTGAAACATCAAATCCTAGATGTTTCAAAATTTTTGCACTAGTCTCATCAGAAACGTCGGTACCTATTACGCTTTGTATTCTTTCACGGCTCACATAGACTTTTTTTGTTGAAGGTTTGTTGGGGTATATGTCAATGATCGGCGAGACGATTTTCGCATGAGCATTTTGTTGCAACAATTCGATTCCACGGAGCAATGTTGGGAGGGCAAGTTCCGGATCTACTCCTTTTTCATTGAGAACTGCTGCTTCTGTCCTAATGCCTAGATTCATTGAGGACTTTCTCAGTAAATCCGGGTTGTTGTTATCCAAGAACAGAACTATCCGCTTAGTGTTATCCGTAACCACACTATTTGCAGTCCCCATAATTCCAAGAAGATCAATAATTGTGCCACTTCCATCATCCGCAACAATATCATCTCCCGGTAATTCATATTCCTTATCATCAAGTGTAACTATTTTTTCGCCTTTTTTAGATTTCCTAATGATCAGAGTGTGGTTGGTTAGCCTATCATAATCAAATACATGCGACGGATGTCCTTTCTCGCGCATTATATAATTTGTGACATCGACAACACTGTTGATGCTTCTGATGCCAGTCCGTTCCAATCGTTTTGAAACAACATCGGGCGAGGACCCTAGCTCTACATCCATAACAACAGCAAGAATTCTGTTGACGAGGGTTTTATCATTCTGGATATTTAGGAGGTGACTTTTGGTTACCGTTGGTAACGAGGTAGAATTTTTATGTGGTTTAAAAACTGCTGTGTATCCTTGCTCAGGAAGAACAGCTGATGCCTCACGGGCTATTCCCTCAACGCTCATCAAATCGGGTCTATTTGTTGTAACTTCGATATCAAAAACAAAATCATCGTCTACCTTCTCGATCCTTTCTATTGAGACAGACGTCAGACTCATTGCTTGAGCAAATTGCTTTGGAGTCGCGTTGGTGTCCAGATAATCTTTCAGCCAGCTATTTGGAATTAATATGTTCATGTTAAAATTGTTCTAGAAAATCCAAGTCATTTGAGTAAAGTAGTCTTAGGTCATCAATTGATATTCCTTCTTTCATCATCAATACCCGCTCTACTCCCCAACCGAATGCAAAGCCAGTGTATTTTGACGGATCTATTTTTCCAGCCTTGAGTACATTTGGATGAACCATGCCGCTTCCTCCCATCTCCAACCATCCTTCTTTGCAAAGACGGCAACCTGCGCCATTGCAAACTCCACAGGTAATATCTATCTCGAAAGAAGGTTCTGTAAATTGGAAATGGTACGGACGGATCCTAAATGTTCTGTTTTCCCCAAAATATGATTTCACGAAAAATTCGAGGACGCCTTTGAGATGCGAAATGTTGATGCCTTCCCCAACAACAAGTCCCTCAAATTGATGGAACATCTGGGTGTGGGAAACGTCAGATTGCCTTCGGTAACATTTTGCAATGTTAAGCATTTTGATAGGAAGCTTTCCCTTCAGCATCTCTCGTACTTGACCGGATGAGGTATGTGGTGTCAGAAGAACCGAACCCATCTCGGGATCTGGCTTTTGATCTATAAAGAAAGTCTCCCAGTCGTCACGGGCTGGATGATTGTCTGGAAAATTTAATGCCCCAAAAGCATACCAGTCAAATTCAACCTCCGGATAACGGACACGGGAAAATCCAATCTTTTCAAAAATAGACGTGATTTCTTCAATTGCTTGAGTTACAAGGTGTAATGAGCCTAATGGTGGTTTTGAACCCGGAAGTGTCACGTCGATATCTTCGAATTGCTGTTTTCCGGAAGAACGGTGGATCGAAGGTTTTGGAGAATTTTTGAATTCTTTCCTTTTGTCGTTTATTTGGTCTTCTAAAATATCTTTGATTTCATTGGCAAGTTTACCTATTTCTGCTCTTTCTTCGATATCAAGTTGAGGTATATCGCGCATGGCAAGGGTGAGTTTGCCTTTTTTTCCGAGAAAATCGATGTAAATTTGTTCGATATCTTGGGGTTCTGACCCAACAATAAGAGACATTGCCTCGTTTTTTATTTGTATTAATGTTTCTTGCATATATTATATTATACGGAATAAAAGCCCGATTTACAGCATTTGAGCAATCATTCCCAATTCAGTATTGAATAAGCCACTGAGTGCATTTTGGTAAAATGGCTCCCTATTCAGATAGGGGGCAACAACAGAACTTGCAACACGTGTTGGACAACCTAGTGATGTGCGAGGTGAATCCAAAATAACTCCGTCTTTTGGCGAAAGGGAATATCCTTGTGGTGAGTCTATAAGCTCAAATTTATCCGCGACAAGTCCTATCGGAACCGGTTTGTGAAATTCTTGTATATCAATAAAGCGCACTGCATTATATAGAAAATGCCGTGCATCCTCAGGAGAATTTCTCGACACAGGAACATTAATTCTGGGAAAACTATTTCGAGTGGCCGCAACAACACTGCGCGCTGAAAGTGAAGTTTGCACTTCGCTATCCTCAAATGCCTTTGGAAGTGCTGATAAAATTCCGTGAGTAAGGACAATTTCTGTGTTAGCCCCTCTAATCAGAATTGAGGATGCTTGCTGATTTTGTCCTCTTTCAACTATTCCAACAAGCTTTGCCTGCGGGGAGTCGGCATTTTTTTTAGCTTTTGCCACTTCATATTCAACAGATTCTTCAAGTTGATGAGTAACAACCCTCGCGTTTTCAGCAACGAGAAATTGAAAGTCAGAAGGTATTTCAGCTCCTGACAGCGTTGGGTGAGTGTCGCTGGCATTCGAATTTAAGCGTACTACATTGTCTATTGCTCGAGCAGACAACACTGAAAAAGCTGCAAATCTTAGCAAATCGTTGGGTATATCATCTTCTCTTCCTTGAGAAATTGCTAAAAGTGCCATGCGGGTTCTTTTATGTATTGAAAGAGTTTCTTGCATCTTACTATATGCAGGCTAGCACCATGGTGTCTGTATCCGCCAGGGTTCGAAGGCCGGAAATTTCATTTATTTTGAACCATTTGGCATCAGCTGTTTCTTGGTCTAATTCAGTGTTAATTGTACCAGAAATTACTTGAGCCTTAAATCCATTTAATAAGTAATCCCTGTTTTCATAGCGGCTTACAATCACATGAGGGTTTTTTGAAAGAAGTTTGATTTTAAAACCTGTCTCTTCGTATGCCTCACGAATACAGGCGCTTATGACAGACTCGCCATCCTCTACCCCTCCACCGGGAAGTTGCCAACAGAGATGGACAGACGGGTCTTTGGGCTGATTCCTTTGAGTTAAAAGAACTTCTCCCTTCTCATTTATTATTACCGCTACAGCAACGTTAATAGATTTCATAGTCATAAAAAAAGCCTCCAATTGGAGGCTTACTTTGTGAAGGATTTTTTGGAGGTATTATTTTTTACCGCCAAAGGCTTCCTTCACAACACTGGTAAACGCTTCACGATTATCAGTAATAAGGTTTGCCAATATTTTTCTGTCAAGTTCAATGTTTGTCTCTTTCAGCGCTTGAATGAATCTGCTATATGAGTATCCTTCTTCTTTTACGGCTTCACCGATTCTTGCAATCCATAGTCTTCTAAAATCTCTCTTCTTCCTTTTTCGACCATGATATGCGTATTGATCAGCATGAAGCACAGCCTCTGTAGCTGTTTTTATCAGTCGTGAACGTGTTCCACGGTACCCTTTTGCAAGGTCAAATATTTTATTGTGTTTTCTTCGGGATACCATCCCGCGCTTTACTCTACTCATATCATGCTTCGCCTAATAATTGTTTAATTTTTTTGGCAAATCCTGCTTGTACGAATTTTTGTTCTTTCTGTGCTCTGTTCGCTCTTTTTGATTTGTGAGTTCTTAAATGGCTTCTCATCTGAGCGCCACGAAGTACTTTCCCACTTTTGGTAACCTTAAATCTTCTTTTAACCGATCTTTTTGTTTTTAGTTTGTACATATTGCTTTTTCCTTTGGAAAAAGAAATTCGAAATTCGAAATTCTAAATCCGAAATAGTTCTGTCAGTTAGTTTTCAATTTTTGAAGTTTGAAACATTTAGATTTGTTTCGTGCTCCGATTTTAGTGCTTCGTATTTATTTACTTGTTTCTGGTGACCATCATGGTCATCTGTCTTCCTTCCATTTTCATTTCTCGTTCAACTTTGGCCAGTTCACCTAATTTTTCGATGACCAGCTGTAGTTTCTGCCTTCCAATGTCTTGATGTCCCATCTGTCTCCCGGTAAATCTGACTGAGAATTTAACTTTATTTCCCTCCGTCAAAAATTCCTTTGCTCTATTTAGTTTGATGTCAAGGTCGTGTTCCCCTATAAATGGTCCAAATCTGATTTGTTTTGTTTCAGATCCTTTTGAACCCTTTTTTTCTTCTTGCTTCTTCTTTTTTAACTGGTAAAGAAATTTTGAATAATCTATTAGTTTTGCAACCGGTGGCTTGGCCAACGGAGCTACTTCTACCAGATCAATTCCCAGTTCTTCAGCTTTGGCTAACGCCTCTTTAATAGGCATTATGCCAATCATTTCACCTTGATCGTTAAGGACTCTGACCTCAGATGCACGGATTTGGTAATTCTTCCGGTAAAAAACGTTTTGTGTAAATTTATTGTTTTGTCTCAATTTCTTTTTGAATTTGTGAAATAAATTCTTTGACCTCAAGTTGTCCGAGATCTTTACCTCCTCTTCCTCTTACCGTAACTATCTGAGATCCATCCTTGCTCTTTTCTTCTTCCTGACCGCCTATTATACACATGTAGGGTACTTTTTGTAAAGTAGCCTCACGAATTTTGTTCCCCAGCGTGTTATTTGAGTTATCCATTTCAACTCTTATATTTGCTGTTTTGAAAGTCTGTAAAACCTCATTTGCGTACTTCTCAAATTTATCGGAAACAGGAAGAATTGTGACCTGAAGTGGAGAAAGCCACAGGGGGAATGCGCCGGCATAATGCTCTATCAAAAAAGCCATTACACGCTCAATTGCGCCTATTGATGATCTATGAATAACGATTGGCTGTTCCGGCTCATTCTTCTCATTTATGTATGTAAGGTCAAACCTTTTTGGCATGACAAAATCGTACTGGACGGTAAAAGCAGTATCCTCTTTTCCATTCGTATTTTGCATCTGAACATCAATTTTTGGGCCATAAAATGCTGCTTCATTTGGTGCCTCAACAAAGTGCGCATTTCTCTTTTTTAGGACTGTTCTTAGTGTTTCTTCTGCTTTATCCCATGAGCTGTCATCTTTGAAATATTTTTTTGTGTCTGTTCTATCACCGAGTGATAGGCGGTAATGATACTCTTTTCCCTGTTCCAATTTGAAAGTTGCAGCTATGAACTCAATCAGATCCAATACGTCGCCAATTTCTTTTTCAGCATTTTCTACTTGAGTTATGATGTGTGCGTCAGCAAGACAAAATGTCCTTACCCGTTGAAGGCCCATAAGCTCCCCCGATTGTTCAAACCGGTACAATTTTGCAAGCTCAGCAATCCTCATGGGTAGTTCTCGGTAGCTATGAGGGACAGAAAGATACAGCTCAAAGTGATGGGGACATGTCATGGGTCTGAGCATAAATTCTTCGTCTTCAATTTGTATAGGAGCGTACATGGAGTCTTTGTAATATGGATAATGACCTGATTTTTTATAGAGCTCTATCTTTGCGATATCAGGGGTATAAACATGTAGATAGCCTCTTTTTAACTCTTCATCAACGATGAATCGTTCTAATTCACGTCTGATAACTGACCCCTTTGGTGTAAAAAGAGGTAAGCCTTTTCCGACAGTATCTGAAAAGGTAAAAAGACCCAGCTCTTTTCCGAGTTTTTTGTGGTCATTTGCCGCTAGTTCGTCCATAAGGGTACCTTGTGGACAAGCTTTGCTTATCCATGAGGTGATTATAGCTGTTTTGCTATATGAGTGCAACGAAATATATCGTAATTAGCCTAGAAATGGAAAGGAGAATTGTGTGCAGCTACGTATTTAGTAACTTCAGATACAAAGTCCCCGATAATAGGTACTAAATTTACCTTTGAAAGAACAAAGACGGTTAAGATAAGAATGACAGTGGTTCCTAACCAAACCCCAAATGACCATGAAATACCCCCAAGGAAATTATCGAATATTATTTTTTTCTTGCTTCTGTATACCTTTTCATTACCTTCCATAATCAGATTATGATTCAAAACCTAAATCTTTTGCAATAGCCTGCATTGCTCCCAATACGATTCCGATGTACTCTTTGAGTGGAAAACCCAATTTTTCTTCACAGGCAACAATCTGAGCCCTATCAACGGATTTTGCAAATGAGGTGTCCTGCATTTTTCGAAGAATCATTTCAACAGTTACAGTAGACAGAAGCTTTTTTTTCTGGGTAAGAGCACATGATATTACAAATCCAGTTAGTTCGTCACACGTGTATAGTGCCCAATCCATGGCTGTTTGTGGGACAACGCTTGTGTATGCGTAATTGTGAGCCTTGATAGCATACATAACCTCTTTTGGAAGGACAGAGCCTATTTTTTCTTCAAGATAGATGGTGTGTCTATTTGGGGTATTTCGAGTTATTTCATAATCAGCGTCGTGTAGGAGGCCTGCTAGTGCCCAATCCTCCTCTTTCACATATGCATGTGTTTTTGCGCCAAAGACTCTGCAAATAGCCCTCATAGCTATCTCAACTGCTAAATGGTGCCTAACAAGACTTGGCGATTTTGTGTATACCTGTAGAGTTTGTAGAGCCTCTGGGCGGGTCATGAAACTAGTATACAGGGTGCAGAGGACAGGGTACAGAGGGGTGCTTTAGACACACGTTTAATGTATTTGAATTGTGGAGCTAAGAGAATTCGAATCTCTGACCTTTGCAATGTCAATGCAACGCTCTAACCAGCTGAGCTATAGCTCCATGTAATTATGGAGATACAAGCTTTGCTTATAGCTCCACACAAAATGAAGTTAGGCAGCATTAAGCAGATCATAACTTCATTATGAACCTCATTTTAACAAACGGACTTTGAATTGGCAATTTATGTTAGTTTTGGACTTGCCACCTCTACTACAGTTAAGTCTATAAGATCATCTGTAGAAATCCCTAAAATTCTAATAGTGCCAAGTCCTTCTGGGCAAGAAACAGCCCTATCGGTGAATAGCAGGTTTTTTGCACATCCATCAGTTAAATCAAACAACTCACATTTTTTAACAATGGATTCAATATTGTCAACAATAGCCAAGCCTACACAAGGCATTGTTGCCCTGCCCTTCATGAGTTCTTTTGCAGTATTTGTTTGGAATAATTCGTTTTCTGTATTTAACATAACAACCTCCTTTCTTACACAAATAATTCTCCACCGTTGACACTAGGGTCAGCACCAGAGACTACTTCCATTCCCTGTATTTCCTGGGCATAATTTTGAACTTGTAAAATAAAGCAGGCTTCACCCTCATCCATTTGACGGAATTGGGGATATTCGTTTAGCGTTTCAGGATTATAATACATTAGCAATTCTTTTACGCTATAACGTTGAAATTCTGCTTCCATTGGTAAATATGGTTCTTTCATATATTTTCACCTCTCTTTCTTTAAAAAAAAACACAAAAAAACCTTCGCGTGTTTGCTTTTTGGTAAAAGCGTGCGAAGGTTGCTATTCTTTCTGTTAGTTTTAAATCAAAAAACCAACCCTCGCTACACGAAGGTAATAAACCACTTGTGGTATCTTTGGTTGGTTATTTGCATATTACAATCATTTTATTAATTTTAGGCTTTGTTGTCAACACTTTTTTGAAACTTCTGGGGGTTTTTGATATAACCCCCAGTTTTCAAACGTTAAATTAATAAAGGGAAATCAGTATTACTAAACATTTCGTTCCCGGTAGTAACAGGAAATCTGCTTGATTGTTCAATAGTTTGCATCTCAGGCACGTCTTCAGAAGCGACTGTTTCTTCAGACGATTTCTCAGGATCCACATTGACAACATCATTGCCTTTTGGCATTGCTTTACATTCTTCAAAAGCACCGTTTGCAATTTTTGAATGTCGACCATAGACCATGTCAATATCCTCGTGGCCATATAATCCAAATCCTTCAATAGCTTTTCTTCCACTCATAATTAACACCTCCTTTCATATTTTTCCACAAAAAAACCTCCCTTTTGGGGAGGTTGTAAAGACACAAAAACCCTCCCCTATCGCACGCTAAGTAGGAGATTTAGTCTATTTATTTTTTGTGTTTTAAAATTATTCATATTCGCCGCCATCAGTACTCTCAACTTCAAAACCAGCCTCAATACCATCAGAAACAGTATCCTCAGCCATAATACCAGCCAATTCGCCACGAACGCTATCAATCTCGACATTTGTTTCTGAGAATGAGTCGATAGTCAATCCGTCAGTTGGTACAAATGCAAAATCAGATATGTTTCTCGGTTCAAAGTTAAATGCGTTTGGTGATTTTGGTTCTCCAAATATCCTAAATCTCCTATCAATTGCGCGATCAACTTCTGTTGCAATATCTGCTTTTAATGTTATTAAGTCTAATGTTTCCATAATTTTGTACAAAAAAACCTCCCGTTGTGGGGAGGCATATTAACTTTTCTCCCACACAAATCCTAACCCTTGAGAAGGGTGAGAGTAAGTGTGATAGAAAAATTTCTGTTCATAATTTTATTTTATGCTATCTTAATTCTTTTTTCAAGTTACTATCCCGTCTGTGTTGCAACTGCCCTATCGTGATGGAGAGTAAAACTTGTACCACCCTTTTTGGCCATGGATGAGTAACTTCTTTCTTGTTTTCGGCTTCTGAAAAGTTTTGCAAATACTACTCCATCCTCTACTTTGTCCTTCATTTTAAGTACAAGCTTTAAAAATCCTTCGTAGAAAGTTAGATGATAAATTCCTGGTTTTTCCGGTACTTCATCAACCACTACGTCTTTAAATACATTCTCCAACTCGTCAGAGCTGTCTTTGAGGTTACGAAGTTCTGCCAAAATTTGGTCTAATTGCTGCTTTATACTTATTGAAGCCTCGTCTACCTTTTTACTCTCAGTTTCTCTCTTAAATTCTGAAAAATATGCCATATGCTCTGCTGTTATGGCTGCCTTTTCTGAAGATTTCTCCTCAGTTTTGTGGGATTCTGCTTTTTGGGATAAAGAGTGGGATTTTCCAGCCTTTAGCTCTACGCCAAATATTTGACCCAGAGCCACCTTGAACTCACTTTGTACTTCTGAGGCAACTGCTTTGTGGGCTGATTTGACTGCGTCAGCGTTGATAATAGAGGGTTTGCGGGCACTTTCAAAGAATTTTTTGAATATTGCGCTCGCGTCAGAATGTATCCTTTCTTCTCCAGTAAATTTTGTAGTCGTACCCTGCTTTTTCATATGTGCATTTTACCACGCAGGTTCAAAATTAGCAATCCTATCAGAAAAATTGTATCACTTTTGTAGAGAAATTAAAGGGGAAAAACAGATTTGTATTAAAGCTCACTCAGGAAGGTAAGAACCTTCACTTCGTTCAGAACCTTGCCTTTTTGTTGTTATAACTCAGACAAAAAGGTCACGGTTTTCTGCTGTCTTATGATCGATGCTACTAAGTATGGGTTTTTCATTATTTCTTCACGTTCTTTTGGATTTTCGATTGTGCCAAGAGCGCGTTCAATATCTTCTTTTTCGACTGTGATTTTTTCCTCATCTGCAACTTTTCTTAAGAAAAACTCTAATTTGAGGTCATTTTCCGCTTTAGCATTGTATTCTTCTTTCAATTGTTCAGGAGTGACATTTCGTGAATTGAGATATTGATCAAGGGTAAGACCAAGTTTTTTTAACTCTTCGAGAAGTTGAGTTAGAAGTCTTCCTGATTCATTTTCTATAAGTACGTGGGGAACAGTAATTTTTGCAGTTTTTAGAGCAACATCAAGTATTTCATCAATTGAGTCTCCTGGTTTTTTCTCTTCCTTACCGGGAACGACTATCTTGTTTTTTGCTGTCACTTTCTTGATCTCATCTTTGTATTTTCCAAGCTCAATTACTGGTTCTTCACATGTTTCGGCTGTAAATACGATGTCAGTACCCTCAGTAAACACTTCAATATGAACATGTGGGGTAATAAGAGGCTTTAGGTCGTGCTTTGTCAGCGCGTCATTATAGGCTTTGCCTACAACCTTTTTGAGGACCTCTTCTTTTACAAGCTCAGGATTTAGTTTTGCTTTTGCAACGTTTTTAGGGGCAGCACCCGGTCTAAAACCAGCGATTTTGACATGTTTTATGAGGTCGTTCTCTATCTCTTCTTGGGCTTTTTTAGCCTCGTTCCAGGGTACAATTACCGTAATTTCAAGAGTTCCGTCAGGTTGTCTTGTGTACCCTTCTGTAGGGGCTTTTTTAGGTGTTTTTTTTGTTGCTTCGTCCGACATGAAGGTAAATTATAGCGAACTTAGGCTGAAAAGTAAAGGAATATAGGTTATAATTATTGTCTAAGCCCGAGTGATCGCTACACTCGGGGAATATTTGCCCGAGTGGTGAAATGGTATACACGCTAGTTTTAGGAACTAGTACCAGTGATGGTGTGGAGGTTCAAGTCCTCTCTCGGGCACTCATGGACGTTCTTAATAGAATAGACAGAGAATATAAGAAAGTAGATTATCTTAGGGCAATTTATTCACGATACATTGATGAGTATGAAGTGATACTCAGCCTTATAAAAGATCGTAACAATACTCAAGAAATAGCCATCGGTTACTGGTCATTAGTTCGCTTAATATTTCCTGCAATAGAGGCTATGTCGGCGATTTGTGGAATATCTAGTCGAAGATTTCTACAAGATGTTCTGAAGGTGCCTCACGGGTATTTGGTTTGGGAACTATATCGAAACTCTCTCCTACACAGTGAAGAATTAAGATTCGGTGTTTATAAAAATAAATCTATTGCATGGTCAATCAGTATTAATGGCGCTGGACACAGGGTGGATTTGGATCAAACAAAGTCTTATAGAATTGTAACAATTGATATTACAAGACTTTTTAAAGATATTAGAATTTATCTTGAAAATGAGATAAAAAAGAACGATGAAAGTTTAATTAAGGTACAAGTAGGCACACATTTTGGCAAGACTCGAGGACCATTAAAAGTAAGTCTGGAGCTACTAACCTCAGTTTAGAGTTTAGACAGTTTACGGAACGGTTTGAGGCCACTATTAGATCGTAAGGTCAAGGGTGTGCATGCCAAGTCTGGCATATTCACGATCAATTTCGTTCATGAAGTGTCTGACACGAGGTGCCCACGTTGCACTCTCAGAGTATATAGGAGCTATTGTTTCCACAGTTGTGGCACCACGAGCCATATATTTATTCTTAAGGGCTGAAAGGACCGTTTCTATACCATCATCAACAGAATCAAAGTAAAGTCTTCCTCCACCCCATCCATACGAGTTATATGAGCTTGGAAGCTGGTGCTTTCCAAATGAAGACTCAAGCCCGGCAATTGCCGGTAAAAGTTCCCATTCTATTCCATACTTATCGGCATTTTTAATGTATGACTCTGCATATGGAGCAAGAGGTGAGTCGTACTTTTCAAGCACGTTTCTCAGGGCTACTATTCTCATGTCTGAGTTTTGCATAGCCATAACTACTGCCTTATTCGTCGGTTCTGAAGCGCGAGCTACAGGAGTAACGAAAGCAAATAAAGTTATAAGTAATATTGTTGTGATGATCTTTTTCATATTTGGGGCAACTATTTTTGTAGTTGTCCTAGATATGCGGCTTAATGAGGTTTAAACCGAATCACATATTGATGTGATTGAGGCAAAAAAAATCCTAAAGTAGTTTTGGGCTACCTTAGGATCTATGTCAAAGTATATCAGTTAACTATGGGTTTGTCAAGACCCATACTATGGGATTTGACAAACACAGCCTCAAAAATGAAATTTTTGAGTCATAAGCCTGTCTCATGGGGCATTTTTCATGCGTTTTAGAGTATTTTTGAGGTTAAAGTGCGTCGTCGATATGCTGCATCATGAGATTTACGACCTCAGGCCAGCGTCCAGTGTCTCCAGGGGTGTACTTTTGCACTATCTCTTCAGGGCTAACATATCCCTTTTGAACGTATTTTTTAGCCAGAGTTGAGGTTACTTTAGAAATAGCCTCGTCGTAACTGGCAAATCTGGTTACTTTCCCTCCATAAATACCAAAGCCCCAGCAATTATGGGAGTCTTTTATGACGCGTTTGCATAGGGTACTTTCCTGCATTGCAATAGCGGGAATGAGTCTATAGTCTATGTCGTGACTGTCTGCTTCATCGACGATAAATTTGGCATGTCCCATGAGTGGTGAGTTGTATTTTGCAAAAAATGACTCCAATGCTTTTACTCTTCCATCCACACTTTCTACATCAACAGAACTCGTATCATTGTCAGTAGGAAGAGCCTGGAATTGAGGTTTGTGGGCTTGTCGTGAAATGTAGCCATTTCCTTCGTACTTTATTGAGAGAGAAAAAAGAATGAGGAATAAAAGGAATGTAGGTATAGCTCCAAGATAAAAAGTAAGAAACATTAGCTTTCGTGACGGCCCTTTTTTTGCGGCTTTTTGAGGTAAAGGTGGGTTTGCTAGTGGCGTTTTGCGGGATTGTTGCTCATCCATGAGACTACTTAAACACGTGAAAATATTTGTGTCAAGCGTATTAAATATGATCAGACTTTATACTTAATACTTCATACTATATACTTAATTCTTGAGATTGCCCGAGTGACGGAATGGTAGACGTGCAGTGTTCAGAACGCTGTATCAGCAATGGTGTGGAGGTTCGACTCCTCTCTCGGGCACCGAACCTCATGTTTTGCTGTTTTGTAAACATGCTGGTTCGACTCCTCTCTCGGGCACCGAACCTCTGTAAAGTTAATAGTTGATAGTTAATAGTTGTTAGGGATAAACTTAGATTAGCTTCTGGCTTGGAAGGGGGTGAATATATATGATGAATGTAAATCTACTTGCAGTTATTGTTTCCGCAATTTTGAGTATGGTAATTGGTACTGTTTGGTATGGTCCACTTTTTGGTAAGCGATGGATGAAACTTGTCAAAATGACAAAAGAAGATATGGATAAAGGCAAAAAGGACATGCCAAAAACTTATGGAATGATGTTTGTTGGCTCGCTTGTGACGTCATACGTGTTATCTGTAACTATTAGTATGGCTCCGATGAGATCGATTTCTACCGGTCTTACGGCTGCTTTTTGGCTTTGGTTAGGTTTTATCGTTGCAGTAAAGTTTTCGGAAGTACTTTTTGTAAAAAAGTCTTGGGAATTGTTCTATATTGAGTGCGGATATTACCTGGTCTTTCTTGGAGTAGCAGGTGCAATTTTTGGGGTTTGGGCCTAAAATTATTTGGTTTTTCGAGTTTTCGTTACGGTGGAAGAAGCCGTAGTCAGCTGTATTTTACTTAAATCTATCTTAGATTTTTGGAAAAAGTATACTACGGTTAGGATTGTTATGACCGGGCTGATCCAATGGGGGATGTGAAATCCAAAGCTATCAAGAAGCATAATCACCCCAAGTACTAAAATTGAGTACATGGCACCGTTCTTTAGATATTTGTATCTTTTTATCCTATCAATATTGCTAATAGTAAGTTGTCTTAGAACTATAGCTCCGATTCCATTCCCAATTAAAATGAGCGGAACTGAAAATGTGAAAGCGAAAGCGCCAACTACACCATCGATTGAAAAAGTAGCATCCAAAACCTCAAGGTACATAATTTTGCTGACATCTGAAAGTCCGGAAGTGTTTTTTACCAACTTTTGTTCTTGCTTTTCTGCTTGTTCCCTAAATCCATGTATTATAAAAAAGGCTGTTGATCCAATAACCGCACTAAATGCAAGATACATGTTGACCTGAAGGGAAAACCAGACGATCAAACTTAAAAGAATTGAGGTTACTGCAAAAAACCATACTCCCTTTGTCTGAAAGAATTTCTCACCAAAAAGTCCGAAATTTTTTGGTTCAAGAAATAACCAGTGAAAGAACAAGAAGATAAGAAATGTTCCTCCACCCATCAACAATAACGGAGATGAGGCTTCAATCGCATCAATCACTTTAGGGTCATTGCTAAAAGTTGCAGTCAGAGCTCCCATAATTCCAATTCCAGGCGTTGATAGCCAGACAATCAGAAGTGGTAAAAGACCTCTCACTACAAATACAGCAAAAAACATACCCCATACTAGAAACCACCTTCGAGCCTTTTCCTTCATGGTCGAAAGAACCTCAGCGTTGATAATGGCGTTATCAATGCTTGTAATGATCTCAAAGAGGCTAAGTCCGACTACTGTAAGTACTATCGGGAAAAATATTTCCATGAGCGGGGAACCGGGTTCGAACCGGCGACCTCTTCCTTGGCAAGGAAGCGTTCTACCACTGAACTACCCCCGCGAGTTTCGCGAGCGGGGGGAAGGAAAACTACTGTTTTCCGCCACCCCCGCTTTTGCGAAGCGTTAAGTTCTTGTGCCAAGAGCAGGAATCGAACCCGCATAACGTGTTCTTCAGACACGCGCCTTGACCAACTTGGCAATCTTGGCATGGTCAAAACTTCACCAATCCAGCAAATTCTGAGCTTGCTGAAGTGTGGGCGGTAGAGGGATCGAACCCCTGACATTCGCAGTGTAAATGCGACGCTCTACCAGCTGAGCTAACCGCCCTAACTTATTTATAGCTTGTTGGCTCCGTTGGCAAGCTATGCTTACCAGCTGAGCTAACCGCCCTAACTTATTTATAGCTTGTTGGCTCCGTTGGCAAGCTATGCTTACCAGCTGAGCTAACCGCCCTGGTATGAAATTTGGTTTTCTGTGGGCTTGAGAGGACTTGTTCTGCGCAGCAGTGCGTAGCACAATCCACACCCGAAGGGGATCAACCTGCGGATTCAAACCCAAACCTTATTCACAGTTTTTTCTGTGGGCTTGAGAGGACTTGTTCTGCGCAGCAGTGCGTAGCACAATCCACACCCGAAGGGGATCAACCTGCGGATTCAAACCCAAACCTTATTCACAGTTTTTTCTGTGGGCTTGAGAGGACTTGAACCTCCACACCTTACGGCACAGCCACCTCAAGACTGCGTGTATACCATTTCACCACAAGCCCAAACCTCTCAGTTCTAGTTCAATATTTTAACAGAATATTTGAATTGTGTCTATGAATTTTGATAGACTGAGCTAACATCGTTATGAACCACCTAACCATCACAAGTCCCGCATTTGAAGATAGAGGGTTAATACCTTCAAAATATACGTGTGATGGAGGTGATATAAATCCTCCCTTGGCTATCGACAATATTCCGCACGACACAAAAAGTCTCGCGCTCATTGTAGAAGATCCTGATTCGGTCGGTAAAACCTGGATACATTGGATTT
Organism: uncultured Gammaproteobacteria bacterium; assembly: GCA_964504535.1. Lineage (GTDB taxonomy): Bacteria > Patescibacteriota > Microgenomatia > Levybacterales > GWA1-39-11 > JAUSNA01. Next base: position 5,642 of record CAZDED010000010.1, on the reverse strand, counting down.
TGTTCAATATTACCCCTGCTACAACATTTATTCAGGAGAGAGGTGTCCCAGCAAGGGCCACCCAGGGAGTCAATGATTTTGGTAGAAGTGGATACGGAGGTCCATGCCCATCCAATGGAACTCACAGGTATTATTTTAAGATATACGCTCTAGACATTATCCTTGATGAGACCGAAGATGTAACTCGGGAGGAAATCGGAAAAGCAATGCATGGACATATCATCGAAGAAGCGGAACTTGTTGGTCTTTATACTCGTGAGTAATTTATTGGTGTAAAATGTATGAGTTATGGGTATGCGGCAGAATCTGATAGCCACTTTATTAGGACTTGGGGTTATTCTTATTATTCTTGGGATAGTCTATCAGAAAAACGATACCATAAAGCCTGAATCGACATTTGATCTCAACCCCACAAAACAAGCAGATACGGTAAGCACCGAGCCCATTGTCACCACCTGGAGAACTTATTCCAACCTCTCGTATAATTTTTCAATTGATGTTCCTGAGAAATGGTATCAGGAAGAATACCCTGCCCCACCCCCGACAGGTAGTTTTGTCGTTGCATTTGGGCCCGAAAAGCTCCCCTGTCCTACTTGCTCATATTTCCATAATGGTTATTATTCCGTGAGGATTTATAACGAAAAGACCGACCCTGACTACTATAAAGATTTTCAAGCCAGGATGGCAAACATCGGTAAAGTTGAGGGTTATCAGGGAATACAATTAGGTGAAAATAAGGGAGTTTTAAGTGCAAATACGCTAGCTATAGAGCATCTAAATAATGTATATGAGTTAACACTAGACACTAATGCGGGAAACTCAAAGGTAAATGACTCAAAATTATTCCAACATGCAGTAACAACATTCAAATTCACCGGTCTTACTTTTGGGAATTAAGGTACGTATTGGGATTCTTTGAATTGTATTTTCTTCTAAATAATTTGAATAGCTCGGAAAATATTATAAAAGTCATAATTCCCATCAGCAGTTTGAGCCAGTCGAAAATGTTAAGGCTAACTTGTTCAAAAACTCCACTCAGAACAGGGAAATAAATACCGATAACAAGCAACATCGCTGAAACTCCAACGCCAACTACAAGCCCCCTATTGTTGAATATATCTTTTCTGAAAAGGGTCGATTCCGTGGATTTTGCGTTGAACGCTTGAGTGAGTTGTACCAATACAAGCATGGCAAATGCCATTGTTCTCGCTTTTTCCAATGGTGCATTTGCAACATAAACTTCTAACAAAAATACGATAAGCATAAGAAGTGACATAAGTAGCCCATGATAGAGGATAAATACAATATCGGCCTTTCTAAAGATACCCTTACTAGTATCTCGTGGAGGTCTTGCCATTGTATTCTTTTCGATGCCGTCAAACCCTAATGCTAATGCGGGGGGAGTATCTGTCACAAGGTTCAACCAGAGAATCTGGATTGGGGTAAAGGGAAGTGGAATGCCAAGAAGTGTTGCAAATAATATTGAAAGTACATTGCTTACATTGCAAGACAAAAGATACCTTATAAACTTTCTAATATTTGTAAATATTCTTCTACCCTCCTCCACTGCATTGACTATTGTTGCGAAATTATCATCAGAAAGAATAATATCAGCCGCTTGTCTCGTGACATCAGTCCCTTCTTTGCCCATAGCCACCCCAACATTTGAGTGCTTTATAGCAGCAGCATCATTGACTCCATCTCCAGTCATCGCCACGACATAATTCATTTTACGAAGAACTGCTATAAGCATAAGCTTGTTTTCAGGGCTTACCCGGGCAAATACTTTTGGAAATTGTTCAATCTTCATCAATTCCTCTTCGGTAAGTTGATCAAGCTCGTCTCCGGTCATAACTTTGTCGGTTCTAGCGTCAAAAATACCAAGACTTGTAGCAATATTTGCAGCTGTGGCAGGATGATCACCTGTTATCATCATGACTTTTATTCCGGCCTTTTTGCACTCCTCCACAGCTTTTTTTGCCTCGGGGCGTGCCGGATCGAGAACTCCAACCATTCCAAGGAGAGTGAGGTCCTTTTCGAGCGTTTCGGGTTCAATGTCCGTAAGCATTTCAGGGATCGTTCTTGTTGCTAGTGCCAATACTCGTAGTCCTCGAGCAGCCATTTCAATATTCATTTTCTTGAAATTTTCACGGGCACTTTCATCAAGGGGTTTTGTTTCACTGCCATCAATAATTTTAGTGCAGACAGATGCAATTTCTTCCGGTGCCCCTTTGGTTAGAACTACTATTTCATTTGTAGGGTTCTTATAAATAACGCTCATTCTTTTTCTGTCACTGTCAAAAGGCAATCCTTCTAAAAAATTCCACCGCCGTTCTAGTTCGTCTTTTTTGATATTCAATTTGTGAGCCAGTACCTGTAGCGCAATCTCTGTTGTGTCCCCAACAGCATCCCAGGTGCCATCTGCATTCTGCTGAAGGATAGCATCATTGCAAAGCGAAGCAACGACAAGAGCTTGATGAACATCAGGAGGAAGCACACGTACTTCTTGCTCGTCAAAATAAAGAGCCCCTTCAGGTCTAGTCCCGGTACCGGTTACTGAATACGACCTGTTGCCTACCCACAAATCACTAACTACCATTTTCCCCTCTGTGAGAGTGCCTGTTTTGTCAGAGCAGATCACGTTAACAGCTCCCAACGTTTCAACTGCCGGAAGGCTTCTGACTATTGCATTTCTCTTCGCCATCCGCTGGACGCCAATTGCCATTGTTACCGTAACAACTGCAACGAGCCCCTCTGGAATTACAGCGACAGCAAGGCTAATAACAGTAAATAATTGCTCCTGAAAGTCTCTTCCTTGTAATATTCCGACAATAAAAATCAGAACTGCAATAACTACTGCTGCGGCAACAATATATTTTCCAAGAGTATTTAAATTGCGCTGAAGAGGCGTAGGTTTCTCGTATGGGATAGCAAGCGTTTGCGCTATTTTTCCTATTTGCGTTAAAGCACTTGTGGCAACGACTATTCCATGTCCATTTCCTGCCGTAATTACAGTACCCATGAAAGCCATATTTAGCTGGTCTCCAACAGCTACTTTATTTTCAATAATGTCTTCCGCGTCTTTCTGGGAGGGAACAGATTCGCCGGTGAGTATTGCTTCGTTGATTTCCAATCCAATAGATTCTGTCAAACGTAGGTCGGCAGGAATAATATCTCCTTCTTCAAGAATGACAATATCTCCTGTTACAAGTCTGTGAGTAGCAATTTCCCTGATTTGGCCTTCGCGCAGAACTTTTGCCGTGGGGCTTGCCATTTTCTTTAACGAAGCAAGGGTTTTTTCAGCCTTGTACTCTTGGTAAAAGCCGATAATAGCATTGATGACAAGAACAATTCCTATCAAAATTGCGTCCTTTACGTCTCCTAGGATAAGCGATAAAATGGTTGCGCCAAGCAAGATATAAATCATGAAATTCGCAAATTGCTTGAAGAACATGCGAATTGCTGAGACTTTTTTAGGCTCAGGTAGACGATTTTCTCCGCTCATCTCAATTCGAATTTTTGCCTCCATCTCAGTCAAACCCTTTTCTAAATCGCTCTGGAAATGCTTTACAATCTCGTCTGTGGATTTTGTATAAAAAAGCTCTTCGTAAGGCTTTTGATCTAAAGGTGTAGAATTGGCCATATTACCATCTTAGTGGAAATCGGAATGAATGTAAAAGTTTGTTGCAGCTTTATTATTAGAGGGCGAGACCGAAACCTAACTTCATGCTAAAATAACTATATGCAAAAACACAGAATTTATACTATGAGTTTTGCCAGTGTATACCCCGCATACATTAACAAAGCAGAAAGAAAAGGACGTACTAAAGAAGAAGTAGATCAAATAATTTTTTGGCTTACCGGATACAGTCCTAAGGAGTTTGAGAAGCAGTTGGAGATGCAGACTGACTTTGAGAATTTCTTTTCAAAAGCTCCCAAAATGAATCCCCTTCGCAAATTAGTAAAAGGTGTTGTTTGCGGTGTTAGGGTTGAGGATATTAAAGAGCCTACAATGCGCGAGATTCGCTATTTAGACAAGTTGATAGACGAACTGGCTCAAGGAAAAACCATGGAAAAGATCTTGAGAGCCGAGCAACATAAGTAATTTTGTTGAAGCTAATCCTCACTTAAGATATAATTGTAAAGTTTTAAATCGATATTGGGATGTCTTCTAATGAGTTCGCCATTAAAGACATCTGAATACTGGGATGTCGTCTAATGGTAGGACCGCAGCCTTTGGAGCTGTGTATTTTGGTTCGAATCCAAGCGTCCCAGCAAAGAAAATTAGCCTTAGCCATCTATATCACACTATATCTTTGCAGATTTAGATTCGAACTAATATTACTAATAAATCAATGTGGTAGAATTGTTTCATGAGAAAAATTATTGTTGTTGAATTTATTACGCTTGACGGTGTTATGCAAGCTCCAGGTGGCTCTAAAGAAGATACTGCAGAGGGCTTCAAATTTGGCGGATGGATGGGCCCTTACTTTGATGAAGAAGGTGGAAAAGAAATGGGAGAACAAATGAAGGCGACCGCAGGATTACTCCTGGGACGAATAACATATGAAATCTTTTCGGGATTTTGGCCGCATCATGCTACAGAAAAAGAAGGCTGGCCACAAATAAACAAAATTCCAAAATATGTAATGTCCAAAACCTTAGAAAATCCGACCTGGGAAAACACAGAAGTGTTAAAAGATATTAATGCATTAAAAGAGCTAAAGAAATCAACCGGTCCTGACTTACAAGTGTACGGAAGTAGCAATCTAATTCAATCATTAATGAAGAATGATTTGGTAGATGAACTTTGGCTAAAAATATTTCCCATTACACTTGGGACAGGAAAACGATTGTTTGAAAAAGGTACAATACCTGCTGCCTTCAAACTATATAAATCCCAAGTTACTTCGAGTGGTACTTTCTTTGGCTATTACAAACGTGCGGGAGATGTCAAAACCGAAGATATAGTATAGTTGTTTACGTAGTTAACAAACGCAAGCATGGTAATTCGGAATATAAAATTGCCCCTCTGAAGACAGCCAAAAGTTCGGATAACGTCTATGTCTGTCAGCAAAGCACTAAACCTTCGGTCGTCTAATGATCCCGCAACTGATGTGTATTTTGATTCGCAAAATCCATCACCAGCTTTGTTATACTTTATAAATGGCCTACTTCCATAGGTGGAAATATCAGAATCTCACTTTTCTTGTAATTTCGATTATTGCTGCAATTTTCTTATCCCGTTACGAGCCGTTCCACGAATTTTTGCTAAGACTTGGTGAGTTTGGGTATATCGGAGCATTCGTTGCCGGAGTATTATTTGTGTCAACTTTTACAGTTGCAACTGGGGCAATCATACTGCTTGTTTTGGCAGAGCGCTTATCTCCAATAGAAATAGGTATTATTGCAGGCTTAGGAGCTGTATTTGGAGACTTTGTTATTTTCCGTTTCGTGAAGGATAATCTTGCTGATGAAGTTGAATCTATTTATAACCATATCGACGGAGACCATCACATACGAAGAGTTTTTCATTCAAAATATTTTAGTTGGAGCGTGCCTGTAATTGGAGCAATAATAGTCGCTTCTCCCTTCCCTGACGAAATTGGAGTAAGTCTTATGGGGATATCGAAAATGAAAAC
>CAZDED010000009.1:0-63289 GCA_964504535.1 uncultured Gammaproteobacteria bacterium | reverse complement strand
GGATTTCCACTTGATGTTATGTATCTGACTCCACCCCATACAAAAAAGCCGGACGCTAGTAATCCTGCCATGGTCGTTAGAATCTGGATAATATTTTCTATAAAGCTTTGGACTTTTGTAACATCTGCAGCTTGTGCAAACACAGGAGTAGCGACTATTAATGAAGTTAAAATAATTGATTGTAATGTTATTAGTTTTTTCATGCCTTCACCCCCTTTCTAAAAAGCGGTAAATACAAAAAAACTGCCCCGGAGAGCAGTTTCCATAAAACCGAACAATTAAATTATTGTATCAATATATATCAGACCGTCTCAGTGAAGTCAAGCACTATTTGAGGTAAAATCTCTTTTAGAATTGATTTTTTGCTTTTTCTAATTATTATGGTATAATCGAGTTCAATTAGATTCAAGTTGCAAACAATAGTGGAAAGGGCGACCCGCATTTAGGTTATACCTACCAATATTGATATATAGTTATATAGAACGAGCGGGTACGCTCGTTTTTTTATAGCATGAAAGACATACAAAAACTAAAAGATAAAAGAGGACTTCGACTAGATAGGGTTGGTATTACCAAGATATCGCTTCCTTTGTTAATCCCCCACAAAAAAGATACCCAACAGGTTACGGCATCTGTTAATTTCTTTGCAGACTTACGCCATTCATTAAAAGGACATCATATGAGTAGGTTTGTAGAAATACTTTTTAGGAATCGGGAAAATATTCTAACGTTTGAAAAATTGAAATCAATAGCGAGTGAAGCAAAAAAGGAATTACAGGCAGACAATGCTTATCTTGAAATTTCTTTTATATATTTCCTGAAAAAAGAGGCTCCTGTTTCCAGAAAAAGTAGTTTCGTTGATTATGAATGCAAAATATATTCAAGGGTTAATTCCGGAGATTCGGAACAAAGGATAATAGTGAAAGTTCCTGTTATGCTTTTGTGCCCGTGCAGTAAAGCAATAAGTAAATTTAATGCTCACAACCAAAGATCGATTATAACGGTAGACGCACTTCTAAAAGGGGACTTATTGATAGATGAATTAATAAAAACGATTGAAAAAAACGGTAGTTGTGAGATATACCCTGTACTAAAAAGGCCTGATGAAAAATATGTAACCGAAAAATCCTATGAAAATCCTAAATTTGTTGAAGATGCGGTTAGAGATACTGCTCTTTCGATAAAAAAGAACAAAAACATTCTTTCGTTCACTGTAGAGTGTGAAAGTTTCGAATCAATACATAACCATAATGCCTACGCTCGATATACAAGTATTGACGATGTTAAACACAATTAATTATGTTTATTGCTAAACAGTTTACTTTCGATTCTGCCCACAGGTTACGTAACTATAATGGTCCTTGCGCTAATTTACATGGGCATACCTATAAACTACAAGTTATTTTAAAAGGCGTTGTCCAAAAAAACGGAATGGTCATGGATTTTACCGAAATAAAAAATTCTGTTAATAAAAAGGTGCTCCAAAAACTTGACCACGCTTTTATTAATAAAATTATTAAGCAACCGACAGCAGAAAATATAGCTATGTGGATATGGGAGCAGTTAGAAGGAGATATGCCACTGTACGAAATTAAGCTTTGGGAAACTCCAAGCAGTTTTGTTGCCTTTCAAGGACCAGGCAAAGAAAGCAAAGAATGACAGAAATATATACACCAACAATATCAGAGCGTGAATCGATGAGAATGAATGCTGATGAGTTTAAGGTATCCGGAGATGGTGTGTTTTTTACAATCCAAGGCGAGGGTCAAAGCATAGGAAAGCCGGCAGTTTTTCTTCGCCTTAATTTTTGTAATTTACAATGTGGTTGGTGCGATACGAAATATACCTGGGATAGAAAGTCCAAAGAATTTTGGCAAGATGCCGAGAACTGGGATTACCAAAAAACACTTTCAGAAATCGAGAGATACCCTGTAAAAAGATTAGTCATAACAGGTGGTGAACCATTGATACAACAAGAAAGAATTAGTAAATTTGTCGATTTGATACCGAGCTGGGATATTGAAATTGAAACAAACGGAACTATTCCTCCTACTCAAACACTGGCAGATAAATGTCAATTTAATGTTTCTCCTAAGCTGGAAAATTCAGGTAATGCGCTTAACAGGAGATATAAACCGGAAGTGCTATCTCAGTTTAATGAGCTACCCAATACAACTTTTAAATTTGTTGTAAAAAGCGAAAGAGATCTGGATGAAATTTCTCAATTGGTTGAAGATTGCAGTCTTGATCCGTCAAAAATTATTATCATGCCTGAAGGGACAACAGATGATGATATTAAAACACATGCACTAGAAGTTGTTGAAGGAGTAAAGGAGCGAGGATGGCGATTGACCCCTCGTTTGCATGTATTGCTTTGGGGAGACAAAAGAGGAATATAGATTATGTTAAAAGAACATTTAGTTTCAAACGGATTTTTATGGGGGCCGGAGCACAGTCCATACGGCGTGGCTGGTTTTATGACATATGGTCCTATGGGTAAAGCCCTTAAAACCAATATGGAACAACAATTCAGGGAAGTTTTTATCGATGAAGGCTTTGATGAGATTGAGACACCGGTCCTTTATCCCCGAAAAGCCTGGGAAGCAAGTGGACATTTACAGAAATTTAATGACGAGATGTTCCAAACACAAACTTCAGACGGTCAAGCGCTGATGGGTAGAGGTGAACTCGCTACAACCATATACCCTCTTTTTAGAAGACTGCTCGAATATTATAGGGGAAATTTACCATTTAGAGTTTTTCAGTCGGGAATCGTATTGCCTAATGATAGACAAACTGAATGGCAAACGAGAACAAGACAATATACAGGACACGAAGGACATATATTTATGCAGACAAAAGATGTAGATGTTGCCGCTACAGTCGATTACCTACAGCATTTATCTTATGTATTAATGAATAGTGTTGGTATTAAAGAAGGTAGTATGAATTTTAGAGAAAAGATTGAATCTGATAAACCATTTTATGCCAACAAAGCATTTGGTTTATATGTACCGGACGAGGACGGAAATGAAATGGAATTGCTCGGAATTCAATACCGCTCATCCTACGATTTTAAAAGACATAGTCTTGCGACAGGAACAAAACTGGAAGTGAACGGTAAATATCCCGAGGTTTTTGAGATTTCTTTTTCAAGCGACAGACCTTTCTATATAGCATTGGGACAAGCATTGGAGAAAATTGGAGATAGAGTCGTTCTACATTTACCCGAAAGATTGGCTCCCGTGCAGGGAATGGTTTTTCCCCTTAAGAAAACACCTGAGTTGCACAATATGTCCATACTCGTAAGTGAACTATTAAAAGAATACGGTATTCGAACACCAATTCTAGAAACGGGCTCTATTGGTAGTAGATATAGAAAGGCAGATGGTATCGGTGTGCCATATGTATTTACAGCAGATGAAGAGGGTGTAAAAAATGATTCTGTGACAATTCGACAACGAGATTCCCGATTACAAACAAGTATGTATTTGGATGATATTAGGACTTTTCTAGAAAATGCTTCTCGAGCAATTCCATCAAATGAATTAATGGGCAAGTTATTTGAAACAGGACAAGTTAATACAGATTTATGGAAATAGAGCATGATGTATTTTTAGTTTACGATGAAAAACATGCGCAACACAAAACGCGTAAAGATGATCCATGTGAAATTGCTGAAAGGGTAGAATTGGTAAAAAATGCTCTTCTTGGGAGCGGGCTTAACATAAAAGTTGAAGCACCGAATATATATGAACACCCCTTAATAAAAGAGACCCACTCACCTGAAATGATTGAGTTGCTTCAAAGATACAGCGAGTTACTTAAAGTGGGGGATGAAGCGTTTACTAAGTTTTGTAGTGACACCGCGTATTCAACACCAATATTAAAGGGTACCTATGATCAGGCAGTTCTAGCTGCAAGTAATAGTATTCATTCTTCAGAGCTACTAATTCAAAAGAAAACTAAATTGGTTTTTTCACTCTCGCGTCCCCCTGGACATCACGCGGGGCATGATTTTTATCATGGTTTTTGTTTTATTAATAATGCAGCATTAGCTACTCGTAACCTACGAAATGCTGGTGCTAAAGTTGCAGTATTAGATTTTGATATTCACCATGGAGATGGGACACAGGATATTTTTTTTAATTCTGGAGAGGCGCTGTTTGTTTCTGTCCATGCAGACCCTAGCATAGCATTTCCATTCACAGGTTTTCCAGAAGAGATTGGTGAGGGACTGGGAAAAGGCTTAATTGTTAATATCCCTGTTGATATCGGTGTTTCTACAGATAGATATAAAGAAAAATTTGGAAGAGCAATTAAAACTATAGATAGTTATAATCCAGATGTATTAGTAGTAAGCGCGGGATTCGATGGACATGAGGAAGATCATCCACCTGGAAGAACACCGTTAGCAGGACTTACCGCAGATGATTATGGCTATTTGGGTTATAAAATTGGAGGACTTAATATTCCAAGTTGTGTGGTTTTTGAGGGTGGATATAATCTAGAACACCTACCCGATTCCGTTAATAATTTCATAAACTCTTTAAATAAAAGCTTAGTACGAGGTATTAAAACTAATTATGAGTAAAGAAGTACTATTTACTATAGCTCAAGATCCGTCATACAACACAACAAATCCCACTGAAAAATTAGAAGGATTACAAAGAAAAGGATTTGATAAATATTATGATTCTCAATTTCTTGCCGATTATATTCAACAAACCAAAACTCAAGGAAGAGAAGACACGTTTTCATTTGATTGGTATCCACAAAATGCTCCCGGTGAATGGATGAGCGCAAATATAAACCTTCCAAATACGGTAATTCCAGAACCAATAACTCTTGAAAGAGCAAGGGAAGAGCTTGATACCGGTAGGTATGGACATATTGTTATTTCAACATATTTAAGCGGATACAGTACATTTAGAGAAATTGCACAATTCGTAAGAGATAAACATCCGGAGGTTAAGGTAATTGCCTCTTCTGTTGGCGCTCTTCTTGAAGAGTCGGTAAATTTATCTGACTATAGATTAAGAGGAGATCAGGTTACCGATTTAAGAAAAATAATTGGCCAACCTACCAATGATCCATTAAAAGTCGCAACAATTCGTTCAGACACCGAAACCCGTTTTAACGGAATTACAAAGAGAGGAAGTTATGGTCTTTTGGTCAGTAGTTTGGGATGTATGTATGGGTGTGATTTCTGCCCTTCAACAGCACAGTACGGACAGGAATATAGGGCGCCATTTGCCGCTGACGAGATTAAAGATGCAATAATTTCTGCACATGACACGATTGCTCCCGAAAGTGAGACCTTTACCGTAAGTATTGCAGAACCTCAAGGGATGGGCAATGTGAAATTGTGGAAAGACGTTCTTAGACTTTGTAGGGATCTGCCATTTCAATGTGAACTGGTCAGCACAACATCTTCAAAGGTAATTGATAAGTATGATATAGATGAGTTAACAAAAGGTGCGTTAAGGCTCAGTACCGTAAATATTGGAGTCGAATCTTTAATTAAAGGATATAAAAAAAATGAAGGAGTTGACTTGAAAGCTGTTAATGCACGATTGCAAGATGCTGGAATTAATGTTGTTTCAACATACATAGTCGGATTGGACTGGCAGAACAGAAAAAACATTCGCGAAGAAGTAAAGCTTCTTAAGGATCTGGGCTCAAGTGGATACATTATTGCCAATCTTGAAATGCAACCGAATACTCCTCTTTATCATGAGTTTAAGAGAAAAGGAAGGCTATTGGACGTTCCCCCTGAGTTGCTTAGCTTTTATGGGTATCAGGCATTTACTCATCCTGAATTTGCTGCAGGTTTTAACGATATGTTGCCTTTATTGGGTGAATTAGAAGCTGAGCTTGCAGATGGTAATGAAACTATGAATGCCAACCTGCAGGTTTTCTTAAAACGCACAAATGAAGGAGAAAAATCTAAAAGAGAAACCTTGCAACAAATGATTGCAAATTTTCAACATTCACTCGACCCTTCAAGATATCCAGACCCATCAAAAGTTATAGATAAATTTGCATCCGAATTATATTTTCATTTGGCTTTCAGAAACATGGACCTATTCCATCCTTTTATTCTATCTACTAATTAATCATGAGATATATTTCAAATCTACCGAAAATAAAATGGGGAAGTATAGATACACTATTTGATTCCCGTCCCGTAATTCTAATAACAAGCCCTGCATCATTAAAGAAAAGCAAAAATATAATAAAAAATCTAAATATTGTTCAAACAATTTATATTAAATCCGCAGAAAAAGAATATGCTAAAAAATTAGTAAAAGAAAAACATGTAGGAAAGGTTATTTATGCATTGGGTGGTGGAAGAGTATGTGATTTGGGCCGTTTTATCGCCTATAATTGGAACCTTGAAATAATATGTGTTCCAACTATTATTTCAACAGATGCTTTTCTAGTTGATTGCACCGGATTAAGAGATAAGGGGTGTGTCACCTATTTCCCATCAAAAAAAGCAGATTTGGTTTTGCTAGATTATAATTTACTTAAAAAAAGTCCAAAAAGATTTCATCTAAGCGGTTGCGGTGACGTTCTTTCAATATATACCGGGTTGTTTGATTGGAAATATGCAAACAATAGAAAAAAGGCAGCAGAAGATGAAAAATATTCCGAAAGCGTAGCCTTAATGGCAGAATCAATATTTAGAGGATTACTCACGGAATCAAGTGAAATTAGAAAAGTTTCAAAAAAGGGGTTAATTTACCTTGTGCAGTTTCTCGCTATGGAAGTCCAGCTATGTAATTTTTATGGAAATAGTAGGCCTGAAGAGGGAGGGGAACACTTCTTTACATATGCTATGGAAAATAAATTAAAAAAATTTTTGCATGGAGAAATGATAGCTTTTAGCGTTTTGTTAACAGCATTTATTCAGGGACAGGACATTATAGAAATAAAATCATTCATGGATTCTGTTGGTATTAAATATGTTTTAGAAGGACTAAACAGACCAATAGTATTAAAAGCTTTGAATGAAATGCAAGGTTATGTTAAAATGCATCATTTACGTTATAGTATTTATAATGATTTATCATCTGAGAGAATAAAGAAATTAAATCTTGAAAAGTTTTTTTCATTAATACAACTAAATTAATAAATGGAATTAGAACCTATAAAAACAAAAATGAACGAAGATCTGCTGAGAGGTCTTCAGAGGGAAAATACCGGAAGAGTCGTTTTAATGTATTCGGGTGGTGTTGATAGTACGGTAGCCGGATTAATTCTTCAAGAACAAGGAAAAGATGTGTACCCTCTTTTTATTGATTACGGACAATCTTCTGCTACGGCAGAAAGACAACTGGTAGAAAACGTACCGGTCCAACTTGGATTTCAACCAACGCAAGTTATCGAAACAGACCTTCTTAAGAAATTAACCAGAAGTAAACTACTTGGTGAAGAGTCCAAAGACGATTCCGATGCTTGGGTTCCGGGAAGAAATACTCTTTTTATGGTAATTGCAGGAATATATGCCGAGCAAATCGATGGGGACGGTATAGCAATAGGTTATATGTTAGACGACAATTTTGTATTTGGAGATAACGATTATTTTCACCACAAAGGAGTTGAAGACATCCTATCAAAATCCTTCTTGCGGCCTATGGAGGTGTTCCTCCCAATAAGATCTCTCACGAAAAAAGCCTTGTTAAAAAGACTTTCCGATGCAGGAATGCTTGATTTAACGGTTTCGTGTTGGAATGCCCAATACAACGACGGGAAGATATCCTCATGCCATGAATGTGCCAATTGTAAGGAAAGAGAGAAAAACATCGCAGAGATTAAAGAAAATATATGAAAATATTAATACTCGTTGCGCATCCGGACGATGAAATTATTATGTGTGGAGCAACTATAGATAAGCTGATCAAAAAGGGGCATGAAGTATTCGTTACATTTTACACACAAAATTGTCAAGGCTACTTCTATAAAGAAACACAAGCAAAAAGAAAAAAGCGTTCCCTAATAGAAGCAAATAAAAGTTCCGATGTCCTTGGATATAAAATTAATTTTCTTCCCTTTCATGACATGGAGGTCGGAAAAAATGAGGGCGTTCTTTTACAGCAAACAATTAAAGAAATTAGAAAAATTAATCCAGACGTAATTTTCACTCACTATTCTCAAGATAAACATATTGACCACAGAACGCTGGGAAGGATAGTACCGGAAGCAAATTTTCAAAGCGGCTGTGCCGTTGTGGGGGGCATTACAAAATCAAGAGCTCCCCTACTCTTGCAAGGAGAAGTTGATTTGGAGATGACCACACCATTTGATTATTCGGTTGTATCCTTACTTACGAAAGAAAATATAAATCGAAAAATTGAAGCGTTTAATTTTTACACATCAGTAAAAGATGAGCATAGTATGAACCAAGATTGGATTGAAAGAAGATTAAGATCCGTAGCAAGTATTAGGGGCGCTTCCATCAATGGCGAATATGGAGAAGCTTTCATAATAAACAATTATTCTCCATTGACTCCTAAAGCATTAAAAATTGCTTCAGAAATAATGTAGGTACGTTATATGATTAAAATCCCTCTTTATAAACTTGCATCTCAACATAAAAGTACGAGATACAATAGCGGAGATTGGATTGATGGAATAAAAATAAAAGAGCTCGAGGAAAAGATAAAAGAATATCTTGGTGTAAAATATGTGATATTAACAAACAGCGGAACCTCAGCGCTTCTTGCATGCTATTGGGTATTGAGGGATAAATATCGCAAGCTTTCCGTTGATCCGTATACTTTTCCGGCAACTTACCAACCCGCTCGTTTGTTAAATTATGAAATAAATTTCAAACGCATGCTTTTCTTAAAGCATCTTGCAACAACGAAAAATGAACTTTATACAATAACACATCTATACGGTCAACCAAATGAATTAGTTAAAACAATTAATAAAAGTGTTCTTATCGAAGATGCATGCCAATCGTTTGGTGCGGAATTAAACAGGAAAAAAGTGGGAACATTTGGATTATTGGGTTGTTATAGTTTTTATCCGACCAAAACGCTCCACACTTGTGGCCACGGAGGAGCCGTTGTTACCGATAATAAAGATTATTACGAAAAATTAAAAGTATTTATTGAATCAGGTAGAAACGGCGGAAAACTAACCGAAAATGTAGCGCTAAATCTTCGATTTGATGAAGTTAAGGCAGAGTTTCTTTTAGACGAGCTTAAAGATTATGACAAGAGAACGGATATTCAAAGAGATATTGCAAAAGAACTTATTCCCCTAATTCCCGGTAGTCAACCTTTTTTGGAAGAACAGGAAGGAAGCAGGCACATATTTTCAACTTTTAATATTATTTTGAATAATAGAGACAAATTTATAAAACATATGAAAAATAAAGGAATTGAAACTAAAGTTTATTACGATAATGATGTGCTTCCCGTTTCGGTAAGGGATGAGTATGAAGATATCACTTCTTCAATTGTTTCAATTCCATGCAGATGGAATTTAACCATGAATGAAATTTCAACAATAAGAAAGGCTCTTGAAGAATTTTTTATATGAAAAAAGTTTTAAAAATTGGAGATAAAACATACACCCAAAGCCTTCAACACTTCGCTAAATCATATCTAGTAGGATTCCCGCAAAGGGAGCAATATTTATTAAAGTATTCAAAAGAAATCGAATTTGATTTCTTTAAACATAAAATTTTGAAAGATATTGATGTTGTTACGAAGGAGCGAGAAAGATTAAAAAAGTTTCTTTCTAATCGCAGTTTTGATTATTTGATGATTGACAATCCGCTTAGCAACCTAATTATCGGCAAGGAAATTAAAACTCCAATTATATTTGATTGTATAGACTGGTATGATGAAATGTATTTAAAGGAATTTGGCGTAAATCAACAGTATTACCTTCTACGATATAGCTATTTGGATATTTTGCAAAGAGCATCTAAGGTTATTGCACAGTCACCGGTAATTCTCGAAGCAATGAAAAATTGGGGTCTAAAAACGAAAGATACTATAATTATTCCGAATGGATATGACAGATCTCTTTTCTATCCTTATTCATCTGCGAAAATAGCATTGTTAAAAAAGTATTTTGAGAAAAAATACAACGTTGACTTAATGGGAAAAGAGATAATAATGTATTGTGGGAAAGTTGGAAAATGGTACGATAATTTAAAAGTAATTAGCGAAGCAATAGACGATAGGCAAGTGTTTTTCGTAGTTGGAGATGGCCCTCTTTTAAAGGAAATTCCAAATAGAAAAAACATCATTAAATGCGGCATGATTCCTATAGAAAAAGTCCCTGACTATATGAATATAGCGGACGTATTTGTTTTTCCGGTTGAAGTTGACTGTAGCCCGATAGTTATAAGTGAATATTTAGCAATTGGATCACCAATTGTAATGGGTAAAGGAAGAATGGAATGGCTCCTAAAGGATGGAAAGACAGGCCGAATGGTTGACGGTAATGTATTTTCCTGGAAGGAGGGAATAAAAAGCGCATTAAAGCTCAAATATATTGCAAAAAAAAGCAATATAAAGTTGGCAAAAGACTTATCTTGGCAAGAATTATCAAAAAAGCTTTTGTATTTTGTAGAGAAATGATATGGATATTGCAATTATCGGATTCGGAAAGATGGGGAAAATTTATGACAGTTTATTAAATGGGAAATATATTGTGGACGTTAATCCGGTCATGAACAGAATATATTTTAGCAATGTTGATGAATTTATAGATTACCGACAACCCGTTGATTTGGTTATTGTTTCTACTCCAATCCAGAATCATTATGAAATTGTAAAGAAATTGTTAATGAATGATTATAATGTTCTATGCGAAAAACCTCTTTGTTTTTCATCGAATGAAGCAAAGATACTTGAAAACTTAGCACAGAAAAGAAAATTAATCTTATATCAATCTACCCTCGAAAGATATAATCCAATAGTCCAGTTTTTAAAAAGAAACATCAAAACGCACGAAATTAAAAAGATTAAAAGCTATCGGTTTGGTTTGAAACCACAAAGAGATTATTCGATCAATCCGAAATTTGATTTGGGGATACACGATATAGACTTATGGTTTTATCTGTTTGAAAGAAAAATTCCATGGCAAGTTAATGTTGAGTACGGAAAACCAAGACGAGAAATTTTTGTTTATCTAAAAAACGGTAATTTAATTAAATTGGATCTTCTAAACAAAATGTTTACTTTTAATAAAACATCAATAATGGATTTTTCAAAAACACATCAAAATAATCCAATTTTAGACATGGTATTTGATCTACTTTTTAATCGGATGGCTATGAATGAAAAATGGAGTGATGAGATAAAGGCACTCGAAGAAGCGTCTGATTCCATAATTAATCTTCAACCAATTTAACCGATTAATCTGTTTGTTTTAATTTAATTAAACCGTAACAACCATATAGAAAAAACTATATTTGATACCCCTCTTTTATAATTGCGTTATTTACTCACGAATAGTATAATATAGGCCTATTTATTTTTAGAAAATAAATTTTACCATGAATAGAATAGAAAGCTTAAACCAACAGACGCCGGATAATTCAATGCTGCTGAAACAAGTAGTTCTGGGTCGTATTGAATCGTTAGACATTGTACCAAATGAAAATCTAGGACAGCATTTTTTAATTGATGACAAAGCCATAAATTTGCTAACCCATTCAATAAGTCCCGGAAATAAAGTTCTTGAAGTCGGTGCCGGAATCGGACAATTAACGGAAGCATTAGCTAAAAACGCAACTAAAGTTGTTGCAATAGAAATAGACAGAAGATATGAACCTATTTTATCTGAAATTTCAAATCGATATTCAAATTTACATGTGGTTTATGGGGATGCTCTTGCACTTAGATTGCAAGATTTTGTTGCAAAAGAAGACGAAAATGATACACAGATTATTGCCAGTATCCCTTATCACATAACCGAACCGTTTATGCGTCGCATAGCGGAACTTGATATTGAAAGTGCAACAATGGTTGTAGGAAGAAAATTAGCCGAATCAATTCAAGCACAAAACGAAGACAGTCTTGGCTTTGGAAAATTAACACTCCTTGCTCAATCATTCTTTGATATAGATGTTCTAATGGAATTAGGAAGAGACAGTTTTCTTCCTCCTCCAAGAACAGAATCATCTATAATTCGTCTTTCCCCTAAGGAAGGGCCTCCCAATATGAGAGACTTCTTATTGAGAAAACTTTTTTTAACTTCAAATAAAAGCCCGCTTGTTAGAAATTGTATGAAAGAAGGTTTAACAGAATTTACTGAACAGCAAAATTTAGGTACACGCACTAAAAAAGAAAGGCGCAAGGTAATAAGAAGAAGCGCAAATTTCGATTTAAAACAGGCTGCAAGAGAATACAACGAATTTGGTAGAATTGAGGTAAATGACGATCGTTCAAACAGTAGGGCGCGCCTTTTGAGAGTTGGGGAAAGAGCTATTGTTGACGGGTTTGGAATCCCCTCCGATATACTTGGAAAACCGTTTGATAAGTTAAATAATTCAGAGCTAAGAACTCTTTCGCTTGTATTAAGAGGAAAAGATAGATAAATTTATACTTTTTTTGCAAGAATAACGATTCTATGACGTGGTAATTTAATCCCCTTTTTATCCTGGAACTTTATTTGATATTGCTGTAAAAATTTCTTATCTTTTGAAGAATCAAAATCTTCAAAAATTGGTACCCCCTGTAAAAAAACGTCGAGCTCATTATAAGAAGGGTAATATTCATTATAAAAATAGTCCTCCGACATAACGATCTTAAAGCCAATTTTTTTTAACTCTTTTATATCCTTTTGTAAAGTACTTCTGCCCCATTTTTTATAACCTTGGCCTCTTCCAAAAATTTCCTTTATTTTCCTGCAATCGTTTTCCCCAATTCCGATTTCAAGATAATAACCACCTGTTTTAAGCAATGAATAAAATGAAGGATAATTTGTGGGCCCTCGACGGTTATAAATTATATCGAATGATTCAGGCTGTAAATTGTTCCTAAAAACACTCTGTTTTAGGAATGTTACATTATGATTTCCTGCCGTTTCTTGATTTTTACGAGCAACTTTCAACATTTCTTTAGATATGTCAATTCCCGTAATGTTTTTAAAATATTTTGATACCTTTATTGTAAAATTACCGTCAGCACACCCTATATCAAGAGCATTTTTATTTTTTCCGCCTATTTTAATTAACATTTCCTTAAACACTTTCTCAGGATCTTGAGTTGAATATTCATCAAGGGTTGCAATTGACCTTGAATAGCTTCCAAATTTTCTTGCTACTTTGTCGTAAAACTTTCCGTTCATCCAGTCATTATAACAATTATTTCTTGTTTCGGAACGAGTTGATGTATAATCGCTTTATGCAACAAATTAAGGTCAAGCCCGTTCAACAAGAGGATTATAAGGGTGTACATGAAGTGGATGAATTGACTCAAATACAATATTTAGGTAAAAAATGGAAGAATCTTTCATCCAAGAAAAAAACGGAATGTTTGGTTTCGAGAAAAGAAGATTTTAAAGCGTACGTGGATTCTGGATTCTCGTTGGTTGCCTATGTTGAGAATAATATTGTTGGATTTCTTTTTGCTTATGAAAACTCTCCCTTTAAAGATTCTATTTATGTAAACCATATTGCAATTGATCCGGAATTTCAGGGCCAAGGCATAGGGCAATTGCTCTATGAGAAATTAATTTCAATTGCTAAACAAAAAAAAGTTGAAAAAATAGAGGCACTTATTAATACCGATAATCCGAACTCGATGAAATTACATAAAAAAATGGGATTCATGCTTAAAGACAGAAAAGAAGCAATATTAACAATGCTAGAAACGTAAATTAATGATTAAAGATATTGCTTTTATAATTTCTTACAGTTCTATAAATATTGCCAAGCTCGCGAACATATAGTGAATCATTTTCAAGGATAAATTTTCTGCAGTTTTCTGGATCATCTTCATATAAAGACTTAACGCTATTTGTCAGAGTCATTATATCTTGCCATACATAGGTTGGGGCTTGGCTTTCATAAAACGTTACATAAAAAAACATCATGCAGAAAAGGGCAAGATTGAAAATAAAGAATGGTGGGAAAGTGAAAAAAAGAATTGCAAGTAAAATTATAATTTCTATTTCAAGTCTTCGTGCATGAGGTTTATATCCTACCAAATCGTTATATGCAGTAACATATATTGCACCGCTTGGATTTTTCTCTTTCTCAAGTTTAAGTTCTTTAATTTTTTTGATTGTGGTTTGTATGCTCTTCCTGTTTTTAACGACAAGCTTAAAACTCCACGCCTTCTTTCTTAAAAACCAGTAAGTATCAGACTGTACAAAAATAATGAATGTAATAAGACTAACAAACATAATTTCTAAAAAATAAAGATAAAATTCATATTTGCTTGAAGACCGGAAGATGGTAAATAAGAATATGGCAATTAATGTAGCAAAAAGAAACTTCTTGTTGATTGGAGAAAATGATAGAAGATATACAGCCCTGTTTTTACAGGAGGTAAAGTCGCTAATAATATCAGTAAATAAATTCTTAAGTTTTCGTATCACAGATAAATTATACCCTTATTTATTTTTTTGGTGGTACAATTTCAATATGAGTAATGATGAGTTATTAAAAAAAATAAAAGAGCTTGAAAAGCGTATTAAAATTATTGAAAATTTTTTAACCAATCAACAGTCTTTCGAAGAAGCATTTGAAGAAGCAAATATTGATGGTAGCCAAGACGAATTGTATGACAAAGCAGTAACGATTACCTTGCAACATGATCGTGTATCAGCGTCATTACTTCAACGAAGAATGCAGATCGGTTTTAATAGAGCAATGAGACTTATGGAAGCTCTCTCTGAAAATGGAATAATAGAGCCTTATGTCGGGTCTGTGCCAAGCAAAGTACTTATAACCAGAGACCAACTAGAAGAACTCTCAAAAAAACTTGAAGATAAGGAACAGAAGGAAAAAACGAAAAAATCGAACTAGCCTCAAACTATTATCAATATTGCTGGCTTTGTGCTAAAATAGTTAAATTATGAGTCAAAGCGAAGCATCAACACGTCAGGAAATAATAGACCTTCGCCTATTAAAAGCTGGCTGGAATGTAAACGATCCCTCTCAGGTTACTTCAGAGTTAGATATATGGATTGGATTACCGGAAGGAGTTAAGGAACCAGAACATGAACATCAAGGTTTTCAATATGCTGATTATGCACTTTTGGGTGAAGATGGTTATCCGTTAGCGGTTGTTGAAGCTAAAAAGACATCCAAAGACGCTCGCATAGGTCAAGAACAAGCAAGACAATACGCAGAAAACATTCAAAAAAACTCAGGTAAAGACATGCCGTTTGTATTCTATACAAATGGACACGATATTTATTTTTGGGACACCGAGAAAACTCCTCCACGAAAAGTTTATGGATTCCCAACAAGAAAAGATTTAGAAAGACTCCTTTTCCTTAGAAAAAATGCAAAACCAATTTCACAAGAACTTATTGATCGTGATATTTCCGGCAGACCTTACCAAATTGAGGCAATCAGATCAGTTCTAGAAAGTCTTGAAAAAGGACACAGAAAAGCGTTGGTTGTAATGGCTACGGGTACTGGAAAAACAAGAACCTGCGTATCGATGCTTGATGTGCTTATGAGAACCAACAGAGTGCAAAGAGTGTTATTTTTAGTAGATAGAATAGCCCTAAGAAACCAAGCCCTAGATGCGTTTAAAGAATTTTTACCAAACGCCCCTGTGTGGCCAAAAATTGGAGAAACAGAAATAGCTACAGACAGACGTGTTTATGTAACTACTTACCCAACGATGCTAAATATTATTGAGAATAAAGATTGTCCTATAAGCCCTCACTTCTTTGACATGATCGTTGCAGATGAAAGTCATAGATCAATTTATAACGTTTATAAAAACATTTTTGATTATTTTGATTGTGTTCAATTAGGTCTTACTGCAACTCCAAAAGATGTTGTTGAGCATAATACATTTAGCTTGTTTGAATGCGAAGATGGTCTTCCAACGTATGCCTATTCTTATGAGGAAGCAATAAATCACAAACCACCCTATCTTTGTGATTATGAAGTCTTAAGAATTAAAACTAAATTCCAAAAAGAAGGAATTCATAAGCAAAATATTTCTCTTGCTGAGCAACAAAAGCTTTTAGCCGACGGGAAAGAGCCCGAAGAGATAAATTACGAAGGAACTGATCTTGAAAAGAAGGTTACCAATAAAGGGACAAACGCATTAATTGTCCAAGAATTTATGGAAGAATGCATTAAGGATGAGAGCGGAACTTTGCCCGGAAAAACCATATTTTTTGCAATGACAATGAAACATGCAAGACGCTTGCAGGAAGTATTTGATGATCTGTATCCAGAACACAAAGGTAATCTTGCTAAAGTTATTGTTTCGGATGACCCTCGTGTTTATGGAAAAGGAGGGTTGTTAGATCAGTTTATTAATAATGATTTTCCAAGAGTTGCCATAAGCGTTGACATGCTTGATACAGGTATTGATGTGCGTGAGGTTGTAAATCTAGTTTTTGCGAAGCCCGTATTTTCGTATACAAAATTCTGGCAAATGATTGGTCGAGGAACAAGACTTCTGGAACCTAAGAAAATGAAACCCTGGTGTAAAGAAAAAGATAAGTTTTTAATCATGGATTGTTGGGATAATTTTGAGTATTTCGAAATGAATCCTACGGGAAAAACAGAAAGACCTACAAAACCAATACCGGTAAGACTTTTTGAAGTAAAGTTAGAAAAACTGAACTCTGCAGAAACTGTTGGCAATGAATTTGTTGTTCAAAATACAATTAAAAAACTTAAAAGTGATATAGAAAAGCTTCCACAAAATAACGTGGTAATTTTAGATGCAAAGACTAAATTAGAAGTTGTAAACGATACCTTCTGGCAAAAACTAAATGATGAAAAAAAGCAATATCTTCAAAAAGAGATTGCACCACTAATGAGAACTAGAACTGGTGAGGATTATAAAGCGATGAGTTTTGAACTAAAGGTTCTTCAGTATTCTATCGCAAAACTTTCAGATACTGAAAAACAGGATAAGAAAGTTCAGACTCTCGAAGAGGTTATTATTGAAATGGTTTCAGATCTTCCATTAACGGTTAATGTAGTTGCTAAAGAAAAGGATCTTATCGAAGCAGTATTACATAGTGGCTATTTAACAATTGCCGATGAGAAAGATTTAGACATTTTGATAGAAAGGATTGCGCCTTTAATGAAATACCGTGAGGAAGGTATCAAGCCTGACCAGGACTCACTCAACTTGAGAGATTTAACCTTAGAAAAAGAATATATTAAGTTCGGTCCTGCAAATGAGCGTATAACAATTCAAAAATACAGAGAAAAAGTTGAAGCTCTCATAAAAAAGCTTGAAGATGAAAATGAAATTTTACAGAAGATAAAGCAAGGGGAAAGCATAACAAGCGAAGAGGTTGAGGAACTTGCAACTACTTTACAGGAATATGAGCCCTACCCAACTGAAGAAAATCTTCAAAAGGCTTATGATGCGCGTAAGGTAAGTTTTCTAGATCTTATTAGGCACATAATGGGAATTGGGGGTTTGATCACTTTTCCTGAGAAAGTGTCTGAGGCTTTTGCTGAGTTTATTGCAACACACAACACTCTTTCAGCAAAGCAAATACAGTTTTTGCATACCCTACAAACCTTTATTGTTGAAAACGGTGAGCTTACGAAAAAGGACTTGGTTCAAGAACCATTTACAAAGCTTCATGCAAACGGTTTCTTAGGTTTATTTGATTCGCCTATGCAAAAAGAAATACTTCAATTTACAGACCATATATTCCAATATGCTTAATACAAAAATTAAATCATCAATCGACCGTCTTTGGGATAAATTCTGGAGCGGTGGCATATCAAACCCTCTAACAGCAATTGAGCAAATATCATATCTTCTTTTTATGAAAAGGCTTGATCAATTTGATATTAAAAAAAGACAAGATGCCAAATTTACAGGAGAGGCTTATAAGTCAATATTTAATGGAGAAAATGATGCTTTGAGATGGAGTCATTTCCGCCATATGGAAGGTGGAGAGATGTTGACACATATTCAAACCAAAGTTTTCCCTTTCTTAAAAACATTGGGAGATGAGGAAAGCCATTTTGCAAAGCATATGGGTAACGCTGTTTTTATTATTTCAAAGCCTTCCCTATTAGTTGAAGCAGTAAACATCATTGATGAAATTTTTGAAGAAATATCAAAGCAAGAATCTGCAGGTCAAGGCTTTCAAGATACACAAGGAGATTTATACGAGTATCTACTTTCAGAGATAACGAGTGCCGGAAAACTTGGTCAATTTCGTACTCCCAGACACATAATTCAGCTCATTTGCGAATTAGTTGATCCAAAACTTGGTGATACGATTTGTGATCCAGCGTGTGGAACGGGAGGATTCTTGCTTGGAGCCTACCAACACATTCTTACTCAACATACAAGTAAAGAGCACCAACAAATTGATGAAAACGGACTTACTCGAGGGTTGGTAGGAGATAAACTTACCGATGAAAGACAATGGAAACAACTAAAAGAAAAAACATTTTACGGGTACGATATGGATGACAGCATGGTGCGAATTGGACTCATGAATTTAATGATGCACGGAATATCCAGCCCAAACATCGAACAAAAGGACACTCTCTCTAAAAAGCATGAAGATGATAATCATTTTGATGTCATTATGGCAAACCCGCCTTTTAAAGGAAGTATTGATAAGGGAGATATCAATGAGTCACTTTCACTTGCGACAACCAAAACCGAGCTTCTTTTTATAAATAGAATTATCAAATCACTTAAAATCGGAGGGCGCGCAGGCGTAATTGTCCCTGATGGTGTTCTTTTTGGTTCAAGTAACGCTCATAGACATGCAAGGAAAATGTTGTTAGATGATTGTGAACTTCAAGGAGTTATATCCTTACCTAGTGGAGTATTTAAGCCTTATGCGGGCGTCAGCACAGCGATTCTTATTTTTGTTAAAGGTGGAGAAACAGAAAAAGTTTGGTTTTATGACATGAAGGCAGATGGATATAGTTTGGATGACAAACGAAGCAGAATAAAAGAAAATGACATTCCAGATATTGTTGAGAAATGGAAACATAGAAAAGAACAGAAGAATAATGATCGTTCGGGTAAGTTTTTCTATGTTGAAAAAAAGGAGATTGAAAATGATAATCTTGATTTGAGTATTAATCATTATAAAGTGACTGATCATACTGAAGAGGAATATGAAGATCCAAAATTAATTTTAGAAAAAATTGAACTTTTGGAACGAGAAATTGTTGCAGGTCTTAGTGATTTAAAAAAATCATAGATATGGATTCCATAAAATTCTCGCAGATACTGAAATTTCAAGAAAAATCGCACATAAAAGCAGGGGACGGATTAACTGAAGGGTCATATCCATTCTTTACGTCAAGTCCAACTCTTTCAAAATATTCCAATTCCTTCCAATTCAACATGCCGAGTCTAATTTTTGGAACTGGTGGTAACGCAAGCATTCATCTATGCGAAAATCCTTTTTCAGTCTCAACAGATTGCTTGGTAGCGCAATTAAGGTCTGATTTTTTTCAAAAATTCGATATAAAATTTATTTATTATTATCTGTCTGGTAATATATGGATTTTAGAACAAGGATTCAAAGGAGCTGGACTGAAACATATTTCAAAAGGATTCATAGACAATATTGACATTCCGAAGTTGACTCTTGATGATCAAAAACGAATTGTAGAAGTGTTTGATAAGGTTGATTATATTCGTCAAAAACGAAAAGAATCACTTAACCTACTAGATGATTACTTAAGATCTGTTTTTTTAGATATGTTCGGAGACTTACATAAAAATGACAAGAATTGGACATATTCAAACTTAGGAAAGTTCATTCTAAATTTGACTGACTACCACGCAAACGGTAGTTACGAAACTCTTAAGAAAAACGTGACATTGCTTTCAGAACCCGATTATGCACTTATGGTTAGAACCTCAGACCTAGAAAGCAATAACTTTATTAAAGATGTTAAATATATCGACCAGCACGCATATAATTTTTTAGACAAATCAAAAGTATACGGGGGTGAAATGATTATTAACAAAATTGGAAGTGCAGGCAAAGTTTATTTGATGCCAAAACTTAATAGGCCGGTTTCACTTGGTATGAACGCTTTCTTATTAAGATTCAACGAATATACTGATACTCAATTTATGTATTATCTTCTTCGTTCTAAATATGGTGAAGATATAATTCAAAAGAAGGTAAAGGGAGCAGTTACAAAAACTATAAGAAAAGATGCAATAAGAGACTTAACAATACCAAACATTCCGATCGTTTTACAAAAAAAATTTTCTGATGTAGTTCAGAAAACAGAATCACTTAAACAAAAAATGCTCAAACAATCAGGAGATTTAGATATACAATTTCAGGCTTTGATGCAAAAATCATTCGTTGCTTCGTAAACCCCTTGCATAATTACGCTATTTCGCGTATAATAGTACGCATGCGGAATCCTCTTACGTCAAAACAAAAAATTGTTCTTTCTACTATTAATGATTTAACTCATAAAAAGGGCTCTCCCCCTAAACTTGAGGAATTACGAATTGCCCTCAATTACACTCAAATAAGTTCAGTACAACGTCACACAGATGCTTTGAAAGAAAAAGGATATATTGATAAATCTCGTGGCTTGTCGCTTCCCGTTTCTTCGGAAAAAATACAAATCCCCTTAGTTGGAAATGTGGCTTGCGGTATGCCCCTCTTGGCAACCGAGAATATAGAAGCATATATCCCATATGATGCTTCGAGAATTCGTGGAACCCAACAAGATTATTTCTTTTTGCGTGCAGTTGGTGACAGTATGAATGATACAAGTGTTGCAGGAAAAACTATTGATGATGGGGATTATGTACTTATCAAAAAACAGTCTACAGCAGATTTTGGTAGTAGAATTGTGGCTTTAATTGGCGAGGAAGCAACTATTAAAAAATTAACAAAAGGTGAAGAAGGTTATCGATTAGAGCCCGAATCTACAAATCCAGCAAACAAACCAATTTATCTTTTTGAAGACTTTTCAATACAAGGAGTTGTGTCAGACGTAATCAAGAAAGGAGGTCGATAAAAATGGCAAATTATCATGTAGTAAAAAATCCAAATGGCGGATGGGATTCCAAGCGAGATAATGCTTCTCGAGCAAGTTCAAACAGTAGTACTCAAAGACAAGCTGAAGCAAATGCAAAACACTTTTCAGCTAACTCTGGTGGTGGAGAGGTCAGAATTCATGGGATTGACGGGAAAATTCGGGACAGTGACACTGTTCCCCCCGGACACGATCCTAATCCACCCAAAGATAAAAAACATTAAATATGGCATATGAAGTAGATTACATACCGGTTGGTAATGGTAAAAAAAGTGGTGACGCTATTATATTGCGTTTTGGTAATTTAACCGGGACGCGCGACGAGCAATTTATCATTGTAATCGATGGGGGTTTTAGCGAGGCAGGTGAACTAATTGTTCAACATATTAGCCAATATTACAATACTGACTATGTTGACCTAGTAATTTCAACACATCCAGATATCGACCATATTTCTGGGCTCCTTATCGTATTAGATAAGTTAAGGGTTGGTGCCTTACTTATGCATAAACCGTGGGAACATTCCCAAGAAATAAAAAACTTTTTTAAAAATAAAAATATTACCTTTTCTGGATTGAAGGAAAGACTTGAGAAATCGATCCAAAATGCGAACGAGCTAGAGGAACTTGCAACCAGCAAAGGAATTACAATTATTGAACCTTTTCAAGGGACAACTGGATACAGTGGGAAAATGCACATTTTAGGCCCCTCAAAGGAATACTATGAAACTCAAATACCGTTATTTCGGTCAACTCCTTCTCCGATTGAGACACTCAGTCAATTATTTGCACCGATTCAAAAAATGGCTGAAGAGGCTATTAATTGGCTGGAGGATAATACTGGTATAGACTTAATAAATAACGACGAAGACACAACTTCGCCCGAAAATAATACTAGTACAATTATTTTGTTTAACATCGATGGTTACAAGCTTTTATTTACCGGAGATGCAGGAAAAACTGGATTAACACTTGCATCGGATTATGCTGACAGCCAAGGACTAATACTTAACGACCTTCGGTTTTTAGACGTACCCCACCATGGAAGTAAGAGAAATCTTAGTAGTAAGGTGCTATCAAGAATTAAAGCTGAAACCGCATTCATTTCTGCTTCTGGAGACAATCCAAAGCATCCTGCAAAAAAAATTACAAATGCGCTCAAGAAACAAGGAACAAGAGTATATGTTAATAGAAAAAATATTTTGCATCATCATCACGAGGCTCCTGAACGACCGGATTGGTCTGTGGCACAAGAAGAACCATTTCACGACAAAGTGGAAGATTAACGTGAAATGGAATTTATATGAACAGCAATAATTTAGAGATTTTGATATTCAATGTTGGACAAGCACAATGCATCTTTTTTTATCCACGAAGTCATCCAGAATACGGGATGCTTGTTGATTGTGCTTCCGGAGAAAATTATGATCCAATTGATTTTTTAGTAAAACAAAATCTAATCCATCATGATGGAACAAGGCATGTGCTCGGAAATCTTACGATCACAAATTATGACCATGATCATTTTTTTGGGCTTCCCAGTATTAGACAAAAAATGCATATTCAAACCGTTTCATTGGCTCAAAATATTTCATCAAGCGAATTAAAAAGTATTAAGCCCGAAATTACCGAGGCATTGAGGCATATTTGTTACCTTAAAGACACTTATACCACGCCGGTTCCCTATCATATGCCACCGTATAATAAATATATATACTCGCTAAATAGGAGCGATCTCAATTCATACGAAATCAACACAAATCATTTGAGTCAATTAGTATTTGTTGAATATGGCGGATCAAAAATCTGTATTGGTGGAGATCTTGAAAAAACACCTTCCTGGGAGAAACTTTTACAGAATCCAGAAATACAGAGTCATCTTAATTCCACAAATGTTTATGTTGCATCACATCATGGTCACGATAACGGCTATCATGAAAATATTTTCTTGCATTGCTCTAATGTAGATTGTATAGTCATTTCAGATAGAGACATTATGTATGATACACAGGGTGGTATGGCAAGTAGATATGCACAACATGTAACCACGGGAGTAAGTCTTAATGGCATTGGACCACTAAGAAAAGTCCTTACTACGCGTAGCGATGGACATTTATGGGTAAGTTTTGACCTTGATGGAAGTAGAACCTACCGAAGCTTTTTAATAGATTGAATCATGAAGGAAATTTTAGACAAGATATCATCATACAATCTTTTTAACTATTTGTTACCCGGCACAATATTTATAATTGTTCTCGATAAGTTTACAATCTTTTCCTTAGTGCAGGACAATCTTATTATTGCGGCTTTTACATACTATTTCATAGGATTAGTGATTAGTAGATTTGGGTCGTTAGTCATTGAACCACTATTGAGAAAGGTTTCGTTCTTAAAGTTCACAGACTACAAGGAATTTATTTTTGCTTCAAAAAAAGATTCAATGATTGATCTTCTTTCCGAGACGAATAATATGTATCGAACATTTTGTTCAATGTTGGTACTATTGTTTTTGTTAAAATTTTATGAATTTATTGAATTAAAACTTCAACTACTTGAAAGCTGGAGTCCTTATATATTAATTAGTTTACTTTTGGTTATGTTCTTGTGTTCCTATAGAAAACAAACGGACTATATAACAAAAAGAATAAAGGCAAGTAGATAAAAAGTTAAAGTATATCTTTAGGGGTTGCACCCCTCTTTTGACAAGGGTAAAGTGCACTCATTACATTCGCCCTTGCAAAATTCACCCCGCTTAAGTGCTCTTCATATCTGAAAGCATGAGCATGCTTTCAGGAAAACAAATTCTAAAAAGTGAAAAGAAAGGAGGTGAAAAGTATATGATGCTTATGCCTTCTTATGTGGAGAAGAAACTACCTCCTCTTTACTCTGTCGAAAACAAGAAAGACCCAAAAGTTTTATGTAAATTCTTTCTACCGTTCACCAAATGGACATGGTATGCGTTAGAGTTCGACGGAAAAGATACTTTTTTCGGCTACGTTGTGGGTGATTTTCCGGAACTCGGCTATTTTTCATTAAAAGAACTAAAAGAGATAGAGGGACCATATGGTGCAGGGGTTGAGAGAGATTTGTATTTTACTCCCTGTTTATTAACGGAAGTTAAAAAACTACACGAACAAGTTTAGTTTTTACAGCTTGCCTTTACTTATTGTAGAGGTAAGCAGCAAGAACTAAAATAGGGAAAGGAGGTTAAAAAATATGATAAATCCGCTACTTACAAATGAGTACGAAAATGAGATTTTGGAACTTATCGATAATCAAGACAAGTACACGAGAAGCGATTTACAGGGGATAGTGACAGTACTTGTTAATAAGATTATGAATGATGGGTATAAAATAATTAATGAACAAAAAGGGAAAGAATAGAAAATGTTGAAAGTTTTAATCAACCTTAAGCAAAATTTCTTTACTTATTCCCTTGTTTTTAATATCCTTCATAGTTGTTAAGGAAAAGCTGAGGTTTTCTTCATCCTCCAAACCTTTCTTTATATTTTTTATAAGATTCTTTTTGGTTTTTTCATCAAAGCAAACAAGAATAATTTCAGGAAATGGGTTTTTGTTGTGGTCTTGCCAATACTCTTCTTCGTAGTAATTAAAATATTGCTTTACTCTTTTGAATAACCATTTTTCAGATGCATTGAGATTAAAAACATCAAGAAAATATCTCTTTGTCATTTCTTTTTGTTGAATAGAAAAGTAAGCGTCCGGATGTGGCAGAACAAGATATTTCATATCTGTTAAATCAACTGCTGTATAGAAGGTTAGTTTTGCATCATGTTTTTTTGTTAAATCGATTAACGATAGATAGATATCGGCTATTGCCATATTGTGAGCTTTGAATTCCAGAGAAGAGTTTTTTTCTTGGTATACCCGTTCAAGTAATTTTTCGTTAATTTCCTTTCTCTTTTTAAGTTCTTTTCTTGCTTTCGTTCCAAGACAATACACAGAAGGTATGGCTCCTATTTTTCTTTCGAATTCCTGAATAACATATTTTTCTTTTGTTAGTTCGTTTAGCCATTTAATTATTCTGTTGTGTTTCTTGTGGTTAAGTAGTCGTTGGATTTGGTTTCTGTTTAAGAAGCGAAAGCGATATAGGTTAAGGAGTATCTCTGTTTGTTTATCTTTTAGTTTTAATTCTGTAGGAGTTATCATAAAGTTTATTTTTAGGTTTAAAATTATTTTTATTCCCCTTATATTTATATAAGGGTATAGATATAGAACTTGTTATCTATTTAGCCTTAAAATAATGAAAAAACAGTGTAAATCAGCTTACACAGTTTTAAAGTACAGAAACGTCTTTGGGATTGATATTATTTTGCGTATCAGTCGCGGTTTTTACGTTGTGGTAAGATTTAACAATCGGCTTCTTATATACTATTGCGTTTTGTAAACGTGAGGCTTGAATCAACTTCTCAATACGGTCTTTACTAAAAGTAATTTCAACAGGCATTGTTGTTCCAGAGAAGGATTCTTCGGGATTAACTGCAGAAATCTTTATATAAAAGTTATAACGGGGTAAATTTGCAATGTCCCCCTTCTCAATAAAAGGGGAAAACTGCGGAAGCATAAGTCTTTCATCATCGGGGTTTGCACTTCTGAAAGAAACAACTGTTCCCACATTTGCCAAAATAACATTTACCAAATTTTTATCTTTTTGCTGGGAAGTTGACTGTTCGGCCATGACTAAATATGTCTTGTATTTTCTTGCTTCCGATAACATTTGGATAAACGATACAGTTGCAAAGTTTTGAAACTCATCAACGTATAGATAGAACGGTTTTCTCTTCTTTTCGCTTATCCTGGCGCGTCTGAGGGAGGCAAGCTGTAGCTTTGCGATAACCATAATTCCTAAAACTTCCGATGTGTCCTCACCTAATTTTCCTTTTGCAAGATTGCAAATTAGTATTTTCTGTTTTTCTAGAATCTCATCGAAATTAATGGTAGATTTTTTCTGCTCAAGCATTCGCTTTGCAGAAGGGGAGAATAAAAATCTTCCGATACGTGCTGCAACCGGTGAAATCATCTTAACTTTCTGGTAGTCACCGGCTTTCCCATACTCATACTTCCAAAAGTTTTTTAAATTTTCATCCTCCAAATTCTTTGTTGCCTGCTTTTGAAAAGGAGGGTTATTTAATAGCTCATAAATTGTAAAAAGGGTTGGGTTCTCAAGAGTTAATGCGGTTTGGATAGTGTTTCTTAAAATGTATTCAATTCTGTGAGCATGACCTGCCATTGATTCCGAGAAAACTTTTCTAAAAAGAGAAATTACACTTTCTGTAATAAATTCCTTTTCCCTAAGCAAATCATCCTCATCAAGTCCGGGTGTAATTTCAAGTAGATTTATTCCGATAGGATACTTTAAGTCGTCAGGATTAACATAAATCAGATCGTCAATTCTAGAGTCCGGAATACAAGTTAAAAGTGTTTCTGCCAGATCTCCATGAGGATCAATTATAGCCACCCCTTTTCCGTTTTTAATGTCTTGGGAAACCATAGACGTAATCATGGTTGTTTTTCCCGATCCTGTTGCTCCGATAATATACATGTGCTTTTCCCTTTCCTCTTCCGACAAACCGATTAGAGTAGATGTTCCACCGTAAGTGTTTTTGGCAAACACAACATCCAATTCCCGTTCACCTTTTAAAGAAAGTGGTGCCGGAAGCTCTTTGCTGTAGGTTTTGACAATATTTTCTGTTTTTGTGTTTGAGGTATAAGGGAAGTGGTAAATGCTTGAAATCTCGGAAACCGAGAAGATGGATTTGTTAAAAAAGGATAATAATCTATTCTTAAAAATAAAAAGTCGGTACTGTTTTAAGAATTTAAACCTTGAGTCCTTAACCGATACTACACTTTGATGTTCAGGACTATTAAAGGATGCGAATGATGATTTAAAGCCTCTTATACGCTCTTTTGCATCATCTCTGTCATTAATTGCGAGTAAAAGCCTAATTGAGGTTTCAAATAAACCTTGTTCTATTTTTGATTTAACGGAACTTATAATTTCCTGCTCGTGGATTGAGGGTATATAAAGAGTTCCGGGTTTTTGAAACGGTAATTTTGGGAAAGGTGCTTTTCCGTTCGTTGTTATATTTGAAAGAATCCAAAATGGAATTGAGAAAACAATAAATACAAAGGAAATAAGAATTTTACCAAGAGCAATAATCGGAGTTAGCAGACCAAAGTCCTTGTCATTTTTAAGAAAATCTAGGACATCGTAATTTCGAAGGATTAAGTTTGAAATTTCATTTATCTTTTTATTTTTGGTTGAAGTTAAAACAATCTGAAGGGCTACCAACTCATCCTTTTCAAGCTTTGTCATCATGCCCGTTATATATGAAATCGGATCGTGCAACCCTAGTGTTTGTTGGCTCTTTAGGGGGTAGGCAAAATGATTTGATAATTTAAACTCGACAATTTTAAACTTACTAAAACTCGGTTCCATTATTAAATAATCATTAACTTTTTGTATCTTTACCTGGGGTAGATATGAAAGGATGCTTTTCTTAAGTGCTCCCGCCTCTTTCTTATTAGTCTTTAGTAAATAACGGATACCTTCGCTCTTTGTTGATACAATTTCTAGTGAAAATCTCGGTTTTAAATTTAATAATCTTTCAAGAAAAGATTTTTGGTTCCCTAAGGTATGGATAAGTAGGAAAAGCTGTTCTGTAGAATATGCGCTTTGTTCGGTTATTGAAGGAGGGGTTAATTCCAAGTATACTTCTTCTTTCTTTAAAGATCTTACGAAGAAATAGAGCCTTATAAGCATTAGTAAGGAAAATCCAAGAAGAAAAACTAAGAACACCGAAAGAAAGATGAAAATGACTACCTGAAAACCCCTGTTAAAATTCCCAACTATATGGGGAAGATTGGAGATAAATGCTCCGATTATATGGTCAGCTCTTAATGACTGATAATCCATCATACCCTTAATGGGCAGATGAGCAGATTAAGCGTAGTATATCACATAATTTTGAAGCAAGTTAGTGCTTGACAACTATCCCTATTTGGATATATACTATCCATATATTGATAGTATGCAAACCTCAGAATTACCACTATTTAAGCTTGATAGTCCTGAATTGAATTCTCAGAATGTTACTGATTATGCAAAAGAAAACTACTTGCCTACTCCAATACAAACGACAAGCATAGAAAAAGCTTTAAGTGCTATTTTCCCTACATCACAGGAACTTACAAAGTCGGAGCGAGCAAGAGGAGTTATTGGAGAAGCATCAAGGGAATTTACAGACGAACAACTTACGAATCTAGTATCGGATTTTGAGTTTTTGGCTTGTAGTTGGCTTGATATTTTCGAACGACAAACTTACGGAGGAAAAACATTAGGTGAAATATTACAAACATTATAAATATGGGTATATATACAGAGAACGTAAAGCCAAAAAAAGCAGTCATTTATCTTCGTGTCTCAACCGAAGAACAGGTTGACAACTTCTCTCTTGGAACTCAAGAAGAGCTATGTAGGAAAGAGGCGATGCGCAAGGGTTTTGAGATTGTAGAAGTGTTTCGTGAAGAAGGAAAATCCGCAAAAACTATTCTTGGACGGCCAATACTTATTGAAATGCTTGAGTATTGCAGGAGAAACAAAAGGAATTTAAGCGCTGTTTTTATATACCGATTAGACAGAATTTCCCGTCAAACATCTGATTATCTAGCTATAAGAAAAAAGTTAGCAGAATGTGAAATTACGTTAATTTCTGCTACAGAGCCTACCGGAAACAGCCCTACGGAAAAGCTTGTTGAGACTATGCTTGCCGGGTTTGCACAGCTTGATAATGACGTAAGATCGGAAAGAACAAGAAATGGTATGCGTGCGCGGTTTTTATCAGGCCTTCATACAGGTTATGTTCCTTTAGGATACCTAAACCAGAACGGATATGTGATAAAAGACCCTCAAGCCTTTAACAAAGTAAAAGAAGCATGGGACTTGATGACAACTGGCAGCAAGTCCTTAAGGGAAATTGTTAACATAATGAATTATTGGGGGTTGTACCAAACTTATAAGGGAAAGAGATATCCTCTTGGAAAAAGCGTTGTGCAAAGGATTTTTAAGAATAAGTTTTACATGGGGATTCTAACTTCTAGTGCACATCCGGAAGAAGTTAAGGGTCAACATCCGCCGATGGTTACCGAAGAACAATTTTATAAGGTTCAATCTATTCTTGACGGAAGAAACACGAATATTGCTGTCCCACTAGCCAGAAAGAATAAAGATAATACAGACTTTCCCTTACGAAGAATAATTAACTGCGGCAAATGCGGGGCAGTTTTTACAGGCGCATGGAGTAAGGGTAGAAGTTGTAGGTATGGGTATTATTTTTGTCGAGAGAGGTGTGGTGCTCCATCTGTACCGATTGAAAAATTGGAACAAACTTTAGTTGGTACATTACAAGAAATAACACCAACCGAAAAGTGTTTAGCTCTATTTATCTCCGTTCTTCGAAGGGAATATATGAAAAGGCTTTCTAATATTCAAAAGAGGAAAGAAATGGCAGAGGTAGAAATCACAAAACTTTATGCTTTACGACAAGCGTTAATTGAGAAAAATCTAAGCGGAACTTATTCAGACCAAATATTCAGAGAACAAAATGCTGTCATAGAAGATAAGATTGCCTCCTGTCAGATGAATAGGAGCGGAATGCTAATTCAGCAATATAATCTTGAAGAAATTGTGGAAACTGTAAAAATCTATTTTGAAAATTTAGGTCAAACGTACCTCAATTCCAACCTAACTATAA
Organism: uncultured Gammaproteobacteria bacterium; assembly: GCA_964504535.1. Lineage (GTDB taxonomy): Bacteria > Patescibacteriota > Microgenomatia > Levybacterales > GWA1-39-11 > JAUSNA01. Next base: position 33,320 of record CAZDED010000009.1, on the reverse strand, counting down.
AACGCATCCTTCTTGGTTCGATATTTGCTAAAAAACTGGTGTGGAGCTATCCGGGCATTTCGAACCGCCAGATTAGCCCGCTATATCAATGTATTCGTTCATTTGACGACGGTGTCGTCCCATTTAGTGACCCGTGTGGGAGTCGAACCCACCCTACAGGGATGAAAACCCTGTTTCCTAACCGATAGAAGAACGGGCCGTATGTGATTTACCAGCCTTATATTATAACCGAATCATGCCTAGTAATAAAGTGCTCGGTTATGCGAGAGCTTCATCTGTCATCTAATTACAGCTCGAGTATAGCAAAATGCAACAAACTAGATCTTTTTACGAAGTTTGTCTATGATATCCTTTGCCGCATCCTTTCCTCCAAGACCAAAAGCCAGTCCACCAGCAAGAGCTAGCATTGCCACTATGCCCGAAAAGAGAATCCGTATGAGATCACTTGCAATCCCTAGTTGATTGAGAACTACCAAGAACACAAAGGTGAGCACTGACCATCTTCCCACCATAGCAATTGTCCTTGCGCTATCTTTTGAGAGTCCTCTCACCGAAGCCAAGAGTAAATCATAGACCAATTTTGAGACGACAAATCCGACTAAAAGCAGCAGTACTGCTATGAAAACGTTTGGAAGGAAAAGAAGTAAATTGTTGAGAACATCTACAAATTTACCAAGTCCCCAGACATCAGCTGTTGGTACTAAAAATACAATGATAACAAACCACCTGACTATCTCAGCAATAATTACACTCCACTGTGCATTCTCTTTTGATTCAGGAACGCCGTACTTTTTCAGAAATACCTCAAATTTAACGAATTTGAGAACTTCTTGTACAAGTTGCCTTAAAAAAGTAGCGATTATTATTCCAATCAGAAGGATTATAAAACCGGACAAGAAGCGTGGGATAAAAGAGAAGATAGTTGATACACTTCCATTCAATGTACTTATTAAAACATTGTTTACACTGTCCATTTTCTCACCTCCCCTCCCTTCACAGTATGAAAAATATTGCAGTTTTTGTCAAATTGACAATCCATTTGCTTATATGAGGGTGAATTTGGTAAAATTAGGGTCGGTTCAATTGAAGTTATGTGGAACAAAGCTGATGTTGAGCCGTTGGTCCGGTAGCTCAATGGTAGAGCAAAAGCCTTTTAAGCTTTGGGTTCAGAGTTCGAATCTCTGCCGGATCACTTAGGTAGAGGTATGAAAAGATTAGAATACATTCATCCCATCGATCCTGCCACCGCTCGCGTAATGGGGAAGATAACAAGCTGCACTACCGTTGAGATAGGAATTGTAGCTGATAACAGGAAGGGTACTTCAAAGTACGAATTTTATCAGAATGCTGAAGCGACGAAGCTTCGCGAGGCACTGCAAGAGGTGGCCGGGATACGAGAGGAACAGGTTCTTTATAGGAATGAGCTAGTTCTGGGAGTGGCTGTTAGTTTAAATGAGGACAGGACTATTGCCTACGACCATGGCCACATCGGTATGTGGAGGAGGGTAGAAAACTCAGTCGTTCCGGTAGAATTTTATGATTTGATAACAGGTAGTCAAGGAAAAGTTGGAGTAGTTTTCTCTTCTTAATTTGTCGCATTAGCTTCAGGAATTGAAATGTTATATAATCCCCCAAGCACTTTCTTTGTCTCGTCAATGCTTTTTGTTGACATCAATTTTTCTCTCAGTTCTGCGGCTCCTTCAAATCCACTGATATAAATCTTAAAAAATCTTTTGAGAGGTGGGAAAAGTTTTGCTATCTCTTTTTCAGAGAGAGGGTGGTCATGAGTCCACACTTTCTCAAACATATCTATATGAAGTTTAAGAAGTTCAATTCTCTGGTCTTTAGTTTGTAGTACGTAGTTTACGGACTCATCAAAGACAAATGGATTATGAAATACTCCTCGTCCTATCATTGCCCCATCAATGCCGTATTTTTCAACCAATTCTTTTCCCTGTGATTTAGACATGATATCGCCATTGGCAATAAGTACAGTATTTGGTGAAATCTTATTTCTTAAAGCTACAATTTTTTCAAGTTCTTCAAAATGAGCGGGAACATTTGACATTTCTTTTTGGGTACGAAGGTGGATGGTAAGTGCATCCAGGTTTTGTTCTAATAAAAATCCTATCCATTCCTCTGTAGTAATACTTTTAAGTCCAATTCTTGTTTTGACACTCACAGGAATCCCCCAGCCGGCGGACTGGACTCCTTTTTTTGTTGCTTCTATCATTTCTTTTGCACGGGTAGGGTTGCCAATAAGGCCAGAGCATGAGCCCCTAGCAACTACAGCACTGACCGGGCACCCCATGTTAAGATCTACACCCTCAAATCCCATCTCAACAACCATTCTCGAAACCTCAAAGAATGCATTAGGATCAAGTCCCCAGAGCTGTGCAATAAGTGGTTTTTCATGTCCACTATATATAAGTCGTCTGCCGACTTTCTCCCTTCCCTTTGACATCATTCCCTCACAATTAGTAAATTCGGTAAAATATACGTCGGGTGCGGCAAGACTTCCTACGACTTGACGAAAAACAGTATCAGTTACTCCCTCCATGGGTGCGAGTACAAAAAAAGGCTTTGGCAAAGTTTTCCAACTAAATTTCATCTTAATATTATAATCCATAATTCCTTAATTCTTGATTCTTTATCCTTAACCCCTTTTTTGCCCCTTGACAAGTTATTTTTAAGGGTGATACGCTAGTTTCATGAACAAAAGAAATCTTGCCCTCGTTCTAGTAGTAGTAGGAGTCATCATTTACTTTTATCCACAATTTTCCCAATTTGCGTCAGATGGTAGTCAGATTACAGGTGCACTTTTTGCAGTCGGCGGTGTTATTCTTTGGTATCTTCCTTCAAAAGCCTCTTCACGAAAAAAGAAATAGTTTTACTCATTTCATTTGACTTTTGAGCTAAACTCTTTAATATTGTATACACCATGAAAAAGATTCTTGCCGTTGTCATATTGTGTCTTTTAATATGCGTCTTTCCAGTCAAAACATCTGCGTTTTTTGATCCTTTGTCCCGCCCCAACAATTTCTATGGTATTCACATTTTATTCCCATCAGAACTTCCCGATGCCGCAAATCTTGTAAATTCAAAAACAGGTGAGTGGGGATATGTAACTATTCCAATACAAGCAGGGGATAAAGATATTGAGAAATGGCAAAACTTCATGGATTCGGCAAAAAATTTAAAATTGATTCCAATATTAAGACTTGCAACGCAGGGTGACCCTTTCAATACCGCGTCATGGAGCAAGCCGACTGCCACTGATATTTTGGATTTTGCAAATTTCTTAAATAGCCTAAATTGGCCTATCGAGAACCGATACATAATCGTATTTAATGAAGTTAATAGGTCGGATGAATGGGGAGGAGAGGCACCAAGCCCCATAGAGTACGCTGGTCTTTTAAGATATGCGTACGATACTTTCAAAGAGAGAAGTCAAAATTTCTATGTCATCATGAGTGGACTTGATAATGCTGCGCCAAATGACGGTAAAAAATATATGGATAATTTTGTTTATCTCAATAAAATGCTAGCCCATGACCCAGAGATTTTCACTAAGATTGATGGATTTGCATCGCATTCTTACCCCAATCCAGGGTTTGTAGCACCTCCATTGCCTAAAAAATTGGAAGGAATAACTACATATCAATACGAATACGAGCTTATAAACGCTCACAGTGGTAAAAAAGTTCCGGCATTTATTACAGAAACCGGATGGGACAGCAGTAAGTTGCCAGGTAGTGTCGTTGCAAAGTATTTCGAAATAGCCTATGACGATTTTTGGGGTAAGGATAAAGACAAAATTGTTGCAATAACCCCGTTTCTTCTCAACTCTCAAGGAGGAGCGTTTGATATATTTTCGTTTGTCAAAAATGGACAGTTCACAGAATACTATGCAACATCGGAAAAAATGGAAAAAACAAAAGGACAGCCGCTTATCCAGGCAGTTAAAGGGATTGCGATAAAGCAAATAACTAAATTTAAACAGCTGGTAGTGACCCCGGAGAAGCAACAGCTATATAGTGCAAAAGAACTTTTGATAGATTACGTTCGCTTTTTCTTTTGATTTTTGATAATAATTGACACATGTTATACGTTCTTCATGGAGATGATATCTCTGCCTCAAGAAAATTCTATTCAGATCTGACTGAGGGGTTTCAGGTCACCATGTTAGATGGAAAAACCCTTTCTCTAAAAGACCTTGAAGAGAAATTAACATCAACGTCTCTTTTTGAAGAAAAAAAAGCGGTTATTGTTGAAAACCTTTTATCAAGAAATGCCAAGAAAAAAGATTTTGTTAACTTTCTCAATGCGAGTAACAGTCAAGTCTTGTTAATATTGTGGGAAGATAAAAAACTTCCTAAAACTTCATATGGCAATTTAAAAAATGGGACGGTAAGGGACTTTTTATTGCCTCAAAATTACTTCTTGTTCCTCGACTCATACGCTCCCGGGAATGGAAAAAGACTTTTTGCAATGTATCATGAACTACTCAAAACGACCAGTGAAGAGCTGATTTTTTATTCACTACTAAAGCGCATTCGACTACTTGTGGTTCTTTCAAATGGAAGTACTGTCTCAGACCTTTCAAAGATGGCGCCCTGGCAAGTTGGAAAGCTTCAGAGCCAGTTGCGTTTGTGGAAGAAGGATACTTTACTTTTTTTCTATAAAAAACTGCAAGAAACAGAGATAAAAATGAAATCAGGAAAATTGCCCGTAGGTCTATCAAAACATCTTGACATACTGATCCTTACTCAACTAATATGAGTAGGTTAGTCAACAAAAGTATCTATCCATGCTGGAAGAATTAAAATCATTACTTCAAAAAGCCCTCGACGAAAAAAAACTCAACGAAAAGGCGTTTGGTGAAATAACCAAATGGCTAAGCGATGAAGAATTTTCAGAATTTGTACCTGCACTTTCTCAAAGAATTAAGGATGAAAAATGGGAAGACCTGATGGATTCTTTTTATAGAGTACTTATCTTTGGAACTGGGGGAATCAGGGGGGTAATGGATATTGGCACCAATAGGATAAATAATTATATGGTCCGATGGGCCTCTCAAGCTTACGCGCAGTATTTGCTCAAGCATAAATCAGAAATTGTACAAAAGGGTGTTGCAATCGCTTATGACAGTAGGCATAACTCTGAGCAGTTTATGAAGGAGACCGCGCGCGTTCTAGCAGCAAATGGTATACCTGTTCACATATACGATTATTACAAAGCTACCCCTCAACTATCATTTACCGTCCGGTATCTTCACTGCGCGGGTGGGATAGTGCTTACTGCAAGCCACAATCCCCCACAATTCAATGGATATAAAGTCTATGACGAAAATGGAATACAGGTTCTTCCAAATGTCGGACTTCAGATAGAAGAAGAATTTAACAAGGTTTCTGAAATTACGAAAATGAATTTTGATGAGGCAGTTGAGAAAGGTCTTATCAAATATATCTCAAAGGAAGTTGATACAGCATTTGCAGAGTCTGCTAAAAAAGCATCTATTTACGACAGTAGGGATGTAAAAATTGTGTTTTCGCCTCTCCATGGAGTAGGATCACAGTCAGTTCTGCCAGTTCTTAAAGCACTGGGGTTTACCAATATCGAGGTTGTTGAGGAACAGATGGAGTTGAATGGCGATTTCCCAAATGTGACCGGTCATTTCCCAAACCCTGAATTTGCAGAATGCTATGACATGGCAATAGAACTTGCCAAAAAGACAGATGCCAACATTATTCTGGTCAGTGATCCTGACGCTGACAGACTCGGGATGGCTGTTCCTGACAAGGATGGTAACTGGAAGAATTTAGACGGTAACCAGGGGGCGGTTCTGATGGAATACTTTATCTTAGAATCTATGTCTAAAGCAGGCAAACTCCCCCAAAATCCTGTTATGGTAAAGACATCTGTTACAACTGAACTTTTTCGAGATATTGGCGAAAGTTATGGTGTTGAGGTTATTGGGGATCTTTTGGTTGGATTCAAATTCATCGGGGATAGGATAGAGCATTTGCCTTCCGACAAGAACTTCATTTTTGCTGCAGAGGAGAGCGTAGGATATCTTTTCGGTACCGCTTACAGGGATAAAGGAGCTGAAACACCAGCAGTTATTGCTGCAGAGATGGCTGCTTATTGCAGAGATAACAATACAACTCCTGGCGAAATGCTTGAGTCTATCTACGAAAAGTTCGGTTATTATGCAGAACGGTTGTATTACAAACTCATTGAAGGTTTTGGAGCATTTGATCAAATGAATTTGGCTATGAAAAAGCTGAGGCAAGATCTGCCAAAGGAAATTGGGGAAAGAAAAGTCCTAAAGGTACTAGACAGACTAACTGGAGAGCTCCGTGATGCCCAAACAGGGGAGTTGTTAGAAACTCGAGCATGGGACAAGGGGGACATGATCTCATTCTTCTTTACAGAGGATGAAAGAACCGTGATACACGCACGGCCATCAGGGACAGAGCCGAAGATGAAATACTACACGAATGTAAAAGGAAGACTTCAGGAAAAATCAAAAGCGGAGATTATGCAGGAAGCCGAAATTCTTGAAAAATCCATAGCTGCAACATTTGAAGAGATATTATCAACCATAAAAGTCGATGTATTCTAATCCTCCAACGCAACAAGATCTTTCAGAGATTCGGGAAAAGGCGCAAGAAATTGTCAGAACTGTTGGTGAATTTGTATACAAGTCCCGGGAGAATCAAGGAACGATTCACTACAAAGATGGCCGTGACATGGTTACTTCGGTAGATATTGAAGCTGAAAAAATGCTGACCGATGCCCTTTTTGATGTCCTGCCGGGGGTCGGATTTCTTCTGGAAGAGGGTAAAAGTACTGAAAAGCACGAATTCAACTGGGTCATAGATCCTATCGATCAAACCAAAAATTATGTTGGCAATATCCCTCTGTACTTTGTTCAGGTAGCCCTTGTTCATAATAATCTTCCGGTTGTTTCAGTTGTCTACAATCCTGTTTCCCGTCAGCTCTTTTCATCATCAAAGGGTTCAGGTGTTTATCTCAATAATATAAAATTGTCACCAACTCCCCGTACTGAGTTAAAGGATTGTATTGTAGATTTTGAATTTGGAGGAAGAAGTGATGATATCGAATGGAAATTGAATTTTTTAAATATTATCGCTCGGAATGCATACAGAATGAGAGTTACAGCAGCTACTTTTAGTCTAGGCTTACTTACCGGTGGTGTCGATGCATGCCTGCTTCTCAATCAATCGGCAAAGATTATGGATACCATGCCGCGACTCGGGCTTTTTCTCGAAGCCGGTATTAGTGTAGGTAAGTACAAAGATCAGAGCAAAGAATTTATTGTTTGTGCAATGCCTTCTGTTCAAGATGAAATAAGAGTGCTTTTTGGCAATCCGGAATTCACGCCGTTGTAACGGGTTTGAATAGATGAGACGCGCCAAGAAGACGCTCGACATCTATTAAATTTGTAATTGATTTTAATAGATGGTACAAATATAAATACTAAAAAATGGACGACAATTCACATCCCCAAAATACAAACACGGAAGAAATTAATATCGACAATCTGAAATATGCTGATGCAGCTAAGTATTTTGAAGCGGCAACATTTATTACGCAACCATTTGTTGAGACTACGAGTACCAGTTGGGGTACAAGAGCAGTCTGGACGCCACAAGGGCTTCCTTATATGGGTGCAGAGCTCCGTTTTGAAGAAGGAAAAGAAACAGGCGAGCAGATAAGCGATAGATTTAGGATATTTGTATTTAGAGACGGCAGGGCAACTATTCAGATAGAGGATGAGGCGGGGAATATGGTGACAAAGCAGATGGAGACTGATCTGGGATATTGCATAGAAAAGGGTCAACGGTATAGTATTCATGCAGATAACGTCTCTAGAATATTGGAAGCCGCTATGGCAAGTCCGGATGAAGGGGATGTGCTTCGGGAAAATTTTCAGTCTCAAGAGTACGTTGCCCGTATCGGAAAGCCATGGGGTTATGAGCTACATTTTGGTCAGGAGGGTAATCCTCTTATGGCTAAAATACTGCACATTAATGAGGGTGACAGGCTTTCTGAAAAAGCTCACAGAATAAAAACAGAGAGTTATTGGATGCTTTCAGGAACCTGCAATATGATCATAGAAAATTCCAACCGCGAGTTGATAACATTCCAATTGGAATATGATAAAGGATATACTACAAATGTAGGACAAAGACACAGGCAACAAGGCGCAACGGACTGTGAGGTATTCGAAGTATCAACCCCGGAACGTGGCAAAACGTGGAGGATACAAGATGATTATGAGAGGCCTGACGAGACAGATGCGCAGAGAAAATTGGAACGCGGACAGATGTAATCATGATTGATTTAAATAATATTGAAGAAATAAAAAGACTTGATCCTCAGGATACTTTAGGATCTACAGAAATGTTGGCGCATCAAATGGAGGCCGCCTGGGCTCAGGTTCAAGAGGTTCAGGTACCACCGGACTATAAAGATGTGGGAAACATCGTTTTCTGTGGGATGGGTGCTTCTATTTACGGAGCATTGGTATTTAAAGCTCTTGCCGGTGAAAATAACCGTTATCCTACCGAATATGTTTCGGATTATCACCTTCCTAAATTTGTGAACGCCAACACCCTAGTTGTCCTGACTAGCTATTCGGGAACGACTGAAGAGGTACTTTCTTGTGCCCGTGAAGCAAAAGATATGGGAGCAAAGATGCTTATACTTACCAAAGGTGGGCCGCTTTCAGCATTTTCCAAAACCAATAATATTCCTGCTTATATTTTCGATGGTACTCTCAACCCGGCTGGTGTTCCACGACTTGGTAATGGGTATACAATTATTGGGCTTTTAGGGTTACTGGATAAAGCTGGTATTTTTGAAGTAAATAAAGAGCAATTAATGGGGGCAATAAATAGACTGAAAAATGATGCACCAGAGATTAAAAAGCAGGCAATGGCTGATGCAGTAGAATACGAAGGGTATATACCAGTCATTTTTGCCTCGGAACATCTGTCAGGCAACGCGCAGATTTTGAGAAATCAATTCAATGAAACAAGTAAATCATTTTCCTCATGCTTTCTTATCCCGGATCTCAACCATCACCTCATGGAAGGTCTTGCATTCCCAAAGCACCATGTTCTCAAATTTATTATTCTCAACTCAACAAATTTTTCAGAGAAGATCACGAAAAGAGTACAGTTGACGACAGATGTTGTTGAGAAGAACATGTTTGAAGTAGCCGAGCTAAATTTCGGGGGAGAAAATGTATATGAGGATTTCATCCTTACTTTATCATATGGTTCATATCTCACACTATTTTTGGGACTTATCCATGAGCAGAATCCTGCCGTTAATCCCTGGGTAGACTGGTTCAAAGAAGAGTTGGCGAAGTAATCTTGCATTTTTTTAACCAATTCCCCACAATGGAAGTATATGTTGGCCCAAACAGATTTTGTGGTGTGGAATAAAGATCTAACACTTGAAGACAAGAGCGAGGTAGGCGCTGAGCTTGCTTCACTCGGAGAAATCTCAAGACAGGGTGTAGCTATTATGCCCTCAATTATTGTTACTCCGTATGCTTTCTCTGCATTTATTACCGGCAATAACCTTTCTTTGCAAATAAAACATTTATTGGGTAGTACTAATCCGGAACGGCACGATTCACTTGCTCAGACATCATCCTATATTAGAAAACTTGTTGAAAAAGGAGTCTTTCCAGCAAAATTAGCAGAGTCTTTGTTTGACAAGCTAAAAAAACAAGATACAAAATCTATAACACTTTACGCATACTATTTTCAAGGAAGTAAATTGATAGGGAAAAATTCGTGGAATAATATTTCAGGCGAAGCGGTTTTGGTAGAAAATCTACGATTGGCCTGGGCAAATCTATATTCTCCGGAATATCTTAAAAAACACACTATTCACAACAACAATCATCACACTTTTTCAGTATGCCTATCCATCCTACCTGAATATGAATTCAAACTTACCGGATCAATTACCACTATCGGAAAAACGAAAAGTGAGTACGAGATTGAAGCTCATTCTATGGTGAAATTTACCTACAACAAGCACGCACGACAACTTTTGGAAGGTAATATTCTTCCCGGTGGGAAAAAAGATGCACTGTCGCCAAAAGATATCAAAATCTTGCTCCATTATGCGACACTGACTGAGAAAGCTCTCTATCTTCCTCAAATTCTTTTGTGGGGGAAAAAGGATGATGCGTTTATGGTTTCACATGTTGGCCCGTTGAGTGATCAGATTTCTTATCATGATACATATTCTTCACTCACAAAAAATCTTTCAGTGCATCCCGGGATCACAATTGGTAGACTGAAAGTAATTGACGAAAAAGATAAAGCAGGGCTTCTGGTAAAGGACGAGATCATCATGCTAAAAAAACTAGATAGATCAATGCTATCTGCACTAAAAAAAGCAAAAGGGCTTATTATAGAAGAAGAACCACATCCTGAAGTAGCTTTTTTATTGAAGAATTTTGGAATACCAACCGTCATTCGCAAAAAAAATCAGATGCTCTATTCTACGGGGGATGTGATTAGTCTGAATGCAACAACAGGGGAGATAAAAAGAGGAAGTATGTTAGTATCATGAGAATAAACACTAAGCACTAATATCGAAGCTCGAAACAAATCAAAATGTTTCAAACTTCAAAGATTGAAAATTAAGAATTAAACAGATTCCGGATTTAGAATTTCGAATTTCGGATTTCTTTTTCCACAGAAAAAGCATTATGGCAAAAATTGAACAAATATTAGCACGGGAAATTTTGGATACAAGGGGATTTCCAACTATAGAAACTACCGTTTCATTGTCAGATGGTACTGTTGCGAGATCATCTGTTCCTACCGGGTCATCCAGAGGAACCTATGAAGCCCAACAACTGCGCGATGAGGATGCGAGTAGATATTTTGGAATGGGGGTATTAAAAGCGGTCGATATTGTAAATACGATTATCGCTCCGAAAGTCATTGGTATGGAGGCATCAGAGCAGCAGATTGTAGACAAACTTCTGATTGAAATGGATGGCACCCAAAATAAGATGAAACTGGGGGCAAATAGCATTCTCTCAGTCAGTCAAGCAGTTTGTAAAGCAGCTGCAAGAAGTTCTTTACTTCCCCTTGCTTTATATATACGACAGTTTACCTCAAAAAGCGGCCAAGAGCACAGAATACCAAGTCCAATGTTTAATCTTATCGAAGGAGGAAAGCATGTTGAAAACACCCTGAACTATCAGGAATTTCTTGTCATTCCCGCCTCCTCGCATACATTATCGGAATCTCTAGAAATTGGAGTGACAATTCACAAAAAATTACGTGAGTACTTAAAAGACAATAATCAGTCTGTTCTGAGCGCTGAAGAGGGAGGATTTGCGCCTTCTTATGCTGGAAATGTTGATGCCTTCAGGACATTAAAGGCTGTAATTGAAGGAACACGCTACGCTTTTCTGAGGGATGTATTTATGGGAGTTGATATTGCTGCAAACGCTATTCTTTCAAACAAAAAATATGTTATCAAGGATAAAAATGGACAGCTAGATCAGGATGACCTTATTGAGTTGTACCAAACTCTGATCAATGATTTCTCATTGGTATACATTGAAGACCCATTTGCAGAAGACGACTGGGAAGGTTGGAAAAAAATGTTTTCATCATTTGCCGCAAAAACCCTTATTGCAGGGGATGATATCACCAGTACAAATCCGTATCGGCTTCAATCAGCTCTCAACAATAACGTTCTTAATGCAATAGTTCTAAAACCAAACCAGATAGGCACGGTAACTGAAGCATTAGCGGTAGCTGAAATTGCCAAATTTAAGCAGTTAAAGATTGTTGTAAGTAGTAGAAGTGGCGAAACTGAAGACGATTTTATTGCTGATTTTGCGGTAGCTATTGATGCTGATTACGTGAAGTTCGGAGCTCCCTCTCGCGAAAGGATAATAAAATACAACAGATTACTGGCTATCGAGCAGGAATTAAGTAAGAGCAAGCTGAGTTGACGTCAATTATCATCCCTGGCCTGACCAGGGATCCAGTCACTTAGTTGAGAAGAGAAGGACGAATTCGCCTTTTGGCTGCTTTGTTTCCAAATCCACAAGCAGGTCTGAAATTTTTTTAGTGTAAATCTCTTCATATATTTTGGTCAGTTCTCTAGCAACAGTAATTTCAATATCTCCAAAAACTTTTTGTATAACAACAAGAGTTTGAATAATTCTATGAGGAGATTCGTACAGAAGAACGGTTGCTTGAAGTTCTTTCACTGTTTCCAGGCTTTTTTCAGCTTTTGCTTCAGATTTTGAAAGGAATCCGAGGAAGACGAATTTATCCGTAGGAAGTCCTGATGCAGAAAGCGCTGCAACAAGAGCTGACGGTCCAGGAATAGGTATGACCTGAAAACCTTTCTTTCGTGCTGTATTAACCAGTCTAAATCCAGGATCTGAGATCAAGGGAGTACCGGCATCGGATACAAGCGCTACATTGCCTAATTCAAGTTGTTGTATGATCTGATAAACGATTTGTTCTTCATTAAATTCGTTGACAGCAATCATCGGCTTTTTTAGCTCATATTTCTTTAAAAGCGTTGAAGTTACCCGCGTGTCTTCGCAAACAATTACGTCAACTTTTTTAAGCGTCTCAATAGCTCTAAGCGTTATATCCTGCAAGTTGCCAATTGGTGTAGCCACCACATACAAATTACCTTTAGCACTCAAAGTTCCTTTGCCATCCATTTTTGTATTGTAGTTTATGTGATTGCTATTTGCCAGTTATTACTGATAAAATTTTGGGATGGATATCGTTAGCGTCCTTCTGCATCTAGGAGATTATTTAGCAAAAATTATTGAAGTCTTTGGCTACTGGACGTATGCAATACTGTTTCTTGTGATTTTTGCCGAAACCGGATTTGTAGTCACGCCTTTTTTGCCAGGTGATTCTCTGATTTTTATTGTTGGCGCTTTTGCAGCTATAGGACACCTCAATATCATAGTTGTATACATCGTACTTCTAGCAGCGGCAATACTAGGAGACACAGTCAACTACTGGCTTGGGCACAAACTGGGCGCAAAAGTATTTAGTAAAGAAAATTCAAAAATATTTAACAAAAAATACCTTCGAAAGACTGAAGAATTTTATGAAAAATATGGTGGCAAAACAATCATCATAGCCAGATTTGTACCTATTATAAGAACCTTTGCCCCTTTTGTAGCAGGGATAGGGAGCATGCGATACAGTGTATTTATTCTCTATAACATAATTGGGGGTTTTGTCTGGGTGACAAGTCTAGTGCTTGCCGGATATTTCTTCGGAAATCTTCCAATTATCAAAGATAATTTTGAGTACGCGATTTACATTATTATCCTCTTATCACTTACTCCAATGATCTTTGAATTTATTAAGCACAACATGCAAAAAAGAAAGAGAAAGGAAGAAGAATCAGTCTCATATAAAGAAATAAAGACAGTAATGAAAAAAGATTAGTTAAGCGCTCCAAATTTTCTAACTAACCCCGTCACAACTCCTTGTATCCTGCATTCAGTAGGGTAAATAGGATCCATTTCACTATTTGATGGCATCAGTACTATGCGTCCATTTTGCCTGTAAAAACGCTTCAGCGTTGCCAGGCTATCATCAACCAAAGCAACAACGATATCTCCTTCATTGCAGATATCGGTTTTTTCGACAACAACAAAATCACCGTCAAAAATTCCATCCTCAATCATTGAATTTCCTTTGACTTGCAATGCATAAGAAGTTCTTTTTCCCGATATCATGGAAGAAGCCACATCAAGAGATGCCTCAGGATCAGTATGTGGCTCGAGTGGAGCACCGGCCGCAATAAAACCCATGAGCGGCAAAGCGATGGTTGTTCCCATCCCCTTCATCTTTTCTCCAATGAGTGCTCCTAGCTGTTCCTTTTTGAGAATCTTTAGCGTCCTCATGTTACCATCAACTTTTTGGACGTACCCTTTCTCTACAAGTCCCCGTATCAATGAATGAATAGTTGATGGAGCTTTGCGGTTCATTGCATCAGCCATCTCGCGAAGGGTAGGTGAATATCCATTTCTTTCCTGGAACTGCCAGATAAATGTTAAAAGTTCTCTTTCTCGTCGGTAAAGTACTGCGGTCATATAAAATAGTAGTTAGAAGTTAATAGCTAGAAGTTAGAAAGTATCTAGAATTATTCTATAAAACTATACTAAAAATATACGAAAAAAAGTAGAAGTATGTCAACAGTACAATTTGTAACAAACTACGTCAATTTTGGGTTTCGGCCTCAAAGATATGTTATACTAGTTAGTCATGTTTGAATTAGTATCAAAATATCAACCTACCGGAGACCAACCCACAGCAATAAAAAAGCTTACTGACGGTCTGAAGAATAACAAGCCTGACCAAGTGCTTCTTGGAGTGACCGGTAGTGGAAAAACGTATACGATAGCAAACGTAATAAAGAACTATGGAAGACCTACGCTTGTTCTTTCCCACAACAAGACCCTTGCAGCGCAGTTATATCAGGAGCTTCGTGATTTTTTTCCCAACAACGCAGTGAGCTACTTTGTCAGTTATTACGACTACTACCAACCTGAAGCATATATCCCGACAACCGATACGTATATAGCAAAAGAGACTGAGATAAATGATGAAATAGACAGGCTAAGACTAGCTGCAACTACAAATTTATTGACAAGGCCGGATACGATCGTAGTTTCATCGGTTTCTTGCATATACAACCTTGGGTCTCCGACTGAATACGGAAAATATGTTCTAGAAATCGCAAAAGGTGAAAAAGTTTCGCGGGGGTCTGTCATGGATAGACTTTTGGATCTTATGTATCAGCGAAATGACTACAACTTTACAAGAAGTACGTTCCGGGTTAGGGGAGATGTTGTCGAGGTGCTCCCGGGATATGAAGACAAGTCTTACAGAATATCATTTAACGGAGATTATGTATCAAATATTGAGCAAGTAGATCCACTTACGGGAGAGGTAATTGAAGAGCGTAAATTTCTGGTTGTATATCCGGCAAAACATTACATGACGGATGTTTCGACGTACGAGAAAGTTTTTGATCAGATTCGTGCAGATCTGGCAGCTCAAGTTGAAAAATTTGAAAAAGAAGGAAAGCTTGTGGAGGCGCAACGGATACGGCAACGGACAGAATATGACCTCAAGATGATAAAGGAACTGGGATATGTGAATGGTATAGAAAATTACTCGCGATACTTTGATGGAAGAAATCCGGGGGATCCACCTTATTCGCTATTGGAATTTTTCAATCATGTCAGTAAAGATTGGTTGTTGGTGCTTGACGAGTCTCACATGACCTTGCCTCAAATACGGGGAATGTACAACGGGGATAGATCACGAAAATCAACGCTTATCGATTACGGTTTTCGTCTCCCGGCATCATATGATAATAGGCCTCTTAAATTTGAGGAGTTTTTGACGAAAATACGGCGCACTATCTACATGTCGGCAACTCCAAGTGATTATGAAATAGAAAAATCAGGCAAAGAAAATATTGCCGAGCAGTTGATAAGACCTACCGGTGTTGTAGACCCTGAAATTGAGATCCGTCCAACTGAAGGACAAATTCAAAATCTAATAGGAGAAATTGAGAAGATAATCAAAAAAGGTGAAAGGGTTTTGGTCAACACATTAACAAAAAGAATGTCGGAAGACCTTACTACATTTCTTGAAGAAAAAGGAATAAAGGTCAATTACCTTCACTCGGATGTCGATACATTATCGAGGCAAGATATTCTAGATGACCTTCGTTCGGGTGTTTACGATGTTTTAGTTGGAATAAATTTACTTCGGGAAGGACTTGATCTGCCGGAAGTTGGGCTTGTGGCCATCCTTGACGCCGATAAGGAAGGTTTTTTGAGATCGAGAAGTTCTTTGATTCAAATTATGGGTAGGGGAGCACGACGTGTTGATTCACATGTTATTTTGTATGCTGACAACACTACTGGATCTATGGAAGAGGCAATATCTGAAGTCAACAGAAGAAGAGCGTATCAATTGAAATATAACAAGGATCATGGAATTACTGCAAAGACAGTAGAAAAGGAGATACGGGCAAAACTCATCGAGCGGGAAAAGGTATTGGAAGATCTAAAGCCTCTTATAGAAAAAGATGTACTCCTGCCAGATGAAAAAGAAAAGTTGATAAAAAGTCTAAGACGCGAGATGCAGGCTGCAGCAAAAGATTTGGACTTTGAAACTGCAGCACTGATAAGAGACAAAGTAAGATATCTTCAACAAAACTAATGAAAAAAGGACCATTTGAGGTAATTGACAGTAAGGTGATTTATGAAAACCCTTGGATAAAAGTCAGGGAGGATAGTGTTAAAAGACCTGACGGGAAGGATGGCATTTTTGGAGTTGTCGACTATGCGCCTGGAGCGCACATTATGGCAATTGATAATGACGGAAAAGTGATTGTCATCAGAGAGTATATGTATGCTATTGAGCGGTACGACCTCCTTTTCCCTGCTGGAGGGGTGGACGCTGGCGAAAACCCTCTTGAGGCCGCAAAAAGGGAATTGTTGGAAGAAATAGGATACGAATCAAATGCTTGGATAGATCTTGGAGTGGTAAATCCCTTGACTATGATAGTAAAATCCCCTTTCTATCTATTTTTAGCACTAAATTGTAAAAAAGTGAAAGAAGGAGAGCCCACTATTGAAGTCCGGAAATATTCACTTGATGAAGTAGAGGACCTTATAAGGAAAAACGAGATAACACTTTCAGGGACAATCGCCGCATTTTTTAAAGCAAAAATGTATTTTGAAGCAAAATAAATTCAAATCTGTTAGAATAGAGTGTGAATATACCCCAAACGCTCCGCAAACGCATCAATTATCAGGGTGAGTTTGAAGAACTACTGACTGATGTTACGAATTCTTACGAACTTGGTTCATATGTTTCATTTGAACCGATGCTTCTGGGGATCGAGGATCTAAATCTAAAACTCATAACAACAAAAGGCAAGTATTTCGTTAAGATTTTCAATGAAAAAAGAGACAATGCAGAGTGCTTACGTCTGATCAACATCGTAAAGATGTGTACCGACAACGGAGTTTCCCATCCTGAATTTTTGAAAAGGGATGTTGGATATATTTTTAGAAATCAATATGAGCAATTCAATATCCGCCTTGCAGTGTTTGAGTTTATTGAAGGCAAAACCTTTTACGAGCTAAAAAGAAATCCAACGACTTCAGAACTCAAGGAAATTATCAAAATGGCCGCGACTATTAATGGAATCGACTACAAAACCGCAGATCTGTATGACCCATGGGCAACGGTCAATTTCCCTACAGAGTACAAAAAAGCCAGAAAATATGTATCAGATAATGAAAAAAAGGTTTTTGACAATCTTCTCGCCCAATTCGAGAAAGTAAATATTAAATCCCTATCCCATTCGTTGGTTCACGGAGATTTGATAGGAACAAACATAATAAAAGGAAAAGAGAAAATGTATTTTGTGGATTTTTCCTCCGCAAATTATTATCCGCGTATCGTAGAGCTTGCTGTTATTATGTCTGATATTATGTTTGACCCCGCCGGCAAAGTAACTGTTCAGAAGTATTTTGACTTACTAACTTCTGAATACCAAAAATATATAAAGCTTACTAAAGAAGACCTTGAGGCTCTCCCTCTATTTATCAAACTTGCCCACAGTATGAATTACCTTGGTGCAGTTCTTGAGAAGAATGCCAAGAAAAACAACTCAGAGGAGAATGAGCATTGGTTAAACTTAGGGAAAAAAGGATTGGATTTCAGTCACAATGTTTGGAAGTAATACCTGCTTAATTGCTTGAATAATATCCCCTTTTAGGTGTACAATGGTTAACTTTGTAGCCACTCAGTAGGTTGAGGGTTCACAATTCACAACTAGCATATGACAAAAGAAAGTAAAATCAATGTGGTAGTAAGTTTTACTCCCGAGCAAATGGCAGTAGTCTCTTTTGAAGCTGAGAAGCTTGAAATGGATGTGCCTTCATATTTAGTATTTGCCGCACATAGGCATGGTTTATTTGAACAAGCAAGCGAAAAAGGATACGAAATCTTTGGGAGAAACTCTGATGGTCAGGAAATATCACAGGAGGAAATCTTATATGGCGAAATGGTTATGCCTCTGGTAAGTGAAATGTTTGATACTGCAAATGAGCCTGTGAGACTACCCACGGCAGATGCCAGAAAGGTTATAAGTATCGATAAGTATAGGCAAACATAGTATTGTGAATTCGTATTATTCACAGAGTTTGTATGCAAAATTGAAATTTTATGGATAGAAAAATAGTAGTTAAAGGTGCACGGGAGCACAATCTCAAAAATGTAGATGTTGAAATCCCAAAAGATCAACTCGTCGTTTTTACGGGACTGTCAGGTAGTGGAAAGTCATCCCTTGCCTTTGACACTATTTATGCTGAGGGACAAAGACGGTATGTCGAGTCTCTTTCCTCGTATGCTCGCCAGTTCTTGGGTATTATGAAAAAGCCTAACGTGGATTTTATTGAAGGTCTGTCTCCTGCTATCTCCATTGATCAAAAGACAACCTCTCATAATCCCCGTTCGACTGTAGGTACTGTTACCGAGATATACGATTATATGAGGCTTCTATTTGCCCGAATAGGTCATCCCCATTGTCCAAAATGCGGACGAGAAATTACTCGCACAACAAAAGAAAAGATAGTTGAAGAGATCATTTCGAAATTTGTTGGGTCCATTCCTAAGAAAGTAATGATTTTGGCTCCAATAGTGAGTGGACGCAAAGGAGAATATTTAGATCTTTTTAAAGATTTGAGAAAAAGATCCTTTCAACAAGTAAGAATTGATGGCAAGGTTATCAATCTTAATTCAGACATCACCCTCATCAAGACTAACAAGCATACCATTGAGGCAGTTGTAGACAAACTAATACTGGATAAAAATTTCGAGAGACAAAGGGTTTTGGATAGCGTAGAGCAAGCTTTATCATTGGGTAGTGGGGAGTTGATACTTTCTCTTGTCACTGACAAAAGTTTTACTTTTCCAGAAATTCCAGAGGAAATGGAAGACACTTTCTACTCTGAAAAATTTGCGTGCCCATATGACGGGACACCTATGCCAAAGATTGAGCCCCGTCTTTTTTCCTTTAATTCACCGTTTGGGGCCTGTCCCGAATGTAATGGGCTTGGGAATATCATGACTGTTGACGAGGATCTTGTTTTAAATCCTCATCTTACAATTGCTGAGGGTGGGATTTTGGCCTTTGCCAATTTGTATGACAGAGAGACATGGCTTACTAGAACATTAAAAACTGCATTTGATGAGAATGACATCCCCATGACAGAACTTATCATGACTTTGACACCTGAGCAAAAGAAAATAGTGCTCTATGGTACCGGTGAAAGAGTATACAAAGTCAAGGGAAAAAACCGCTTTGGTGAATCCACTTCGATTTTTGAGCCATATCATGGAGTTGTAGGTTATTTACAAGCCCGTTTTCTTGAGACAGACAGCGAACTTATCAAAAAGGAAATCCAGAAATTCATGACTTCAAAAGTGTGTGACAGCTGTCTTGGAGCACGTCTCAAGCCGGAAGCACTAGCGATTACGATTGTAGATAAATCAATTGTTGATGTCTCTGACATGTCTATAGAGGATTGTTATGATTTCTCGTTAAAACTTCTTGAGAAATTGAGCCCCAAAGAAACAGCTATTGCCACCATTATTCTCAAAGAGATAAATGCCCGTCTTAAATTTTTGTTTGATGTCGGGCTTTCCTATCTGACGCTATCCCGCACCGCCGATAGCCTCGCTGGGGGAGAAGCACAAAGAATACGGCTTGCCTCGCAAATAGGAAGTGGTCTTTCCGGTGTCTTGTATGTTCTTGACGAACCCTCAATCGGACTTCATCCAAGAGACAACACAAAGCTTATAGGGACTTTGAAGCACTTGAGGGATATAGGCAACAGTGTGATAGTTGTAGAGCATGATAAGGAAATGATGATGGAATCTGATTATATTTTTGATTTTGGGCCCGGAGCTGGGGAGCATGGAGGTAAAATAATTGCACATGGAACTCCAAAACAAATTTTAGTTGATGAAAATTCTATAACAGGAAAGTACTTGTCTGGTAAGGCAGTCATTAAGATTAAGAAAGAAAAACAAATAGGAGTTGAAGACAATCCAAGAAATATTTCACTTAAAGGGGTTAGTGAGCACAACTTGAAAAATATAGATGTCCAATTCCCCCTTGGAAAATTTATATGTGTTACCGGAGTTTCTGGTAGTGGAAAATCAACACTTATCAATGATGTCTTCTATCATGCAATTGCGCACTATAAAAACCCATTCCATAAAGAAAAGGCTGGAAAATTTTCAGAAATAAGTGGCTATGATGAAATAAAAAGAATATTTATGATAGACCAGTCTCCGATTGGAAGAACCCCGAGAAGCAATCCCGCAACATACACAGGAGCTTTCACATATATCAGGGACATCTTTGCAAATTCCAGAGATGCAAAAATGAGAGGATATGCTCCGGGTAGATTTTCTTTTAATGTAAAGGGAGGAAGATGTGAAACGTGCGAAGGGGAAGGACAAATAAAAATAGAGATGCAATTTTTGCCTGACGTTTATGTCAAGTGCGAGTCTTGCAACGGTACACGATATACGCAGGATACACTTGAGATTCAGTTTGACGGGAAAAATATTGCCGAAGTCCTCAGCATGTCTGTCGAAGAGGCTATACCGTTTTTCTCATTCCATGAGCCACTTTCGTCCAGACTGACAACGCTTAAAGAAGTGGGCCTTTCTTATATCAGACTAGGCCAACCTGCAACAACATTGTCAGGTGGAGAAGCACAAAGAATCAAACTCGCATCAGAGTTGAGTAAAAAAGGTGGAGGGGGATCACTGTACGTTTTGGACGAACCTACAACAGGGCTACATTTCGCAGACCTTGAAAAATTGATTCTCGTTTTAAGACGCCTTGTTGATAAAGGTAACACGGTTGTTGTTATAGAGCACAATTTGGATCTAATTAAAAATGCAGACTATATCATTGATCTTGGACCGGAAGGGGGAGGTCTTGGTGGCACTGTCGTTGCTACAGGGAAACCTATGGATATTGCAAAGGTTCCCGGCTCCTACACCGGACAGTATTTGAAGCGCGAAATGGCGTCTTAGTATGTTTAAAAAAGTTTTCCTTCCCCTTTTCCTTGTCATAGTTTTAAGTTTAACGTTTGAAGTTTTAGGTTTTACTTTGCCACAGGCCAATGCCGCTGACTCCAATTTTGACATTTCAGTAGACTCTAAGTACAAAATTTCAGAGAATGGCCTTACGACAATTTCTCAAACTATTCATATAAAAAATAAAACGGAATTTTACTACACACCGACATATACGGTGTCTGTGGGATTTTCAGATATTCAAAATATTGAAGCTTACAATGCAGATGGAACAATAGCAACGACTCTTAACGACAAAAAACCTTCAAATAAAAGTATAAAATTAACATTCCCAAAACGGTACACGGGGGTGTCTGACGTTAATACCTTTACTTTAAAATTTGATACTAAAGACATAGCAAAAAAACAAGGGAGTGTGTGGGAAGTCAGCATACCGGGAATTGCCTCTCCTGGTGATTTTAGCTCTTATACTTCTAACATCATTGTTCCTCCATCTTTCGGATTACCAACAATTGTAAAGCCACAGAAAGATCCTCAAAAAGACAAATCATTAACCTTGTCTAAGGAGGATGTTGGTAAATCAGGCGTGTACATTTTGTATGGAGACCGGCAATACTATAATTTTTCAGTAAAATACAATATTTCAAACCCAAATCTTTTTCCTGTAAGGACTGAGATAGCCTTGCCTCCAAAAACTAATTATCAAGATGTTCTCATCAACTCATTTTCGATAGACCCCCTAAATGTAACGCGGGATAAGGATGGGAATTGGATTGCTGAATACAGGCTTTTACCACAACAAAAGCAGCAAGTAGTGGTAAAGGGAGTGGTGCAACTCGTGCCCTCACCCAACAAGGAAGAACTCCCAAGCGCTCTTTACAAAGAATATATCTCGTCGGAGAAACATTGGGATATTAATTCACCCTCCATACAAAAAGCAACGAAAGATATTAAAACGCCTCAAGAAATTTATGATTATGTTGTTAAAAATCTCTCCTACAATTACTCAAAAGTAGCTACTGACAATCTACGTCTTGGAGGTAGTGGTGCTCTCTCTGATCCAAAAAACAGTGTGTGCCTTGAATTTACCGATCTTTTCGTAACACTGGCGCGGGCCAAAGGGATTCCGGCACGTTCTGTTGAGGGATATGCATACACACAAAATTCAAAATTAAGACCGCTGTCATTGGTTAATGATATTTTGCATGCATGGCCTGAGTATTATGATGCTTCTTCTAAAAAATGGATCATGGTAGATCCGACATGGGGTAATACAACCAAGGGTATGGATTATTTCAATACTCTTGACTTTGCCCACATAGCATTTGCCATCAAAGGGGTAGACAGCCAATATCCTATACCTGCCGGTGGCTATAAATTCGACAATGAATCCAAAGACGTCGAGGTAAAATTTGCAGAGAGTAGTTCATTCAAACCTAATTCAAAGATTGTGATTACAGACACATTCCCCACATTTTCCTTTCCCAAATTTAAGATACAGGGTAGTTTTATAGTTAAAAATTCCGGAAACGCAGCGCTTGAAAATGCTACTGCATATGTCAAAACGAGCAGGGGTACGACAAAACAGTTCTTGATAGACTATATTCCACCTGGTGGTCTTGAAAAAATTACAACCTCATTTGATGATGCCCCTTTTTTGACAAACGGGAAATATCTGCTTACAATTCAGGTAAAGGATGCTACATACTCAAAGAAAATAAGGATTTCATTTATCCCTGACTTACAGTTGTTGCTTCTTATTGGAGGAATTATCGGTGGATCAACTATTATTGCAGCAATTACCTTCCACACCGGGAGTGTACTTCTTCAAAGACGCAAACGGTAAACTTCTTTACGTGGGAAAGGCAAAAGATTTGAAAAAGCGCGTTTCCTCTTACTTCTCCCACAAGGCACTTGATGCCAAGACGCTAAAATTAGTCTCGTTAGTTTCAACAATTGAGCACATCCGAGTTGGGTCAGAGATTGAAGCTTTTCTTCTGGAGTCTTCTCTCATAAAAAGACACAAGCCTTTCTACAATATCAAGCTTATCGATGATAAGTCTTATCCTATGATTGAAATAACCTCCGGGTTAAATCCTTCTGTCACAATAACTAGAAAAAAAATTGACTTAGGTTCTACATATTACGGACCATATTCAGACGTAACGGCTCTTAAAGCCGTACTCAAACTCTTAAGGAAAATTTTTCCGTATCAATCGGTAAAAAATCACCCAAAAAGGAAATGCCTCTATTACCATCTTGGTTTGTGCCCCTGCGTACTTGTAAATACTGACAATAAAAATGAATATAGTAAAAATCTAAAAAATATAGGAAATTTTCTCGATGGAAAAAAAGAAGTAGTAATAAAAGAGTTGATCAAGCAAAGGGACGAATACACCAAAGCTGAGAATTATGAGAATTCCGCAATGATTCAGGAGCGGATTAACAGAATCAATCTAATAACCTCAGATACATATGACCCGTTTCATTATATTGATAAGCCCGACTTCTATTTTGAGAGAATTGAGAAAGAAGTAGCATCACTGGCTGAGATTTTAAAACCATACTACCAGCTATCAAGTCTTAAAAGAATCGAGTGCTATGATATCTCAAATATTTCCGGAAAAAACGCGACAGGATCCATGGTAGTTTTTGAGAATGGAGACAAGGCAGGTAAAGAGTATAGAAGATTTAGGATACGGATAAAAGATACTCCAGATGATTTTGCGATGATGAAAGAGATGCTCTCGAGAAGACTTGATAACACTTCATGGCCTTCGCCAGATCTTCTTGTCATTGACGGTGGCAAGGGACAAGTTGGAGCTTCCTTAAAAGCGCTCGCAAATTTAGGTAAAAGAATTCCAATCATTGGTCTTGCAAAACGCGAGGAGATTATTGTTGTACCGGTAAAACAACAATCCGGCATCTCTTTTGAAGAGATCAAGCTCTCTCACTCAACTCCCGGTATTAATTTATTACGAAGGATTAGAGATGAGGCTCACCGCTTTGCAATAACGTATCACCGTCTCCTCAGAAAGAAAGCAATGCTTGTCTAGCTTCTAGCTTCTAACTTGTGGTATTCTTAAAGATATGCGTGGGATTTTACGAAACGTATTACTGTACGCATTCGCTTTGTACATAACTCAAATGCTCTTTTCAGGGCTGGTGCTACATGGAGGAATTAGAACCCTTGTTATCGGCGGAATCCTCTTGGCAATTGGATTTAAGGTGATAAAACCAATTTTGTCAGTTATATCTCTTCCATTTAATATGTTAAGTCTGGGTTTATTTAGCATATTTATAACAGCATTCATTTTGTTTCTCATTACACTGATCTATCCTTCTATTGATGTCAAAGCTTTTACTTTTTATGGTCTGTCGTTTTGGGGAATCGAAATACACAAGTTTTATGTGTCACTTCTTTTGTCTTATTGCCTGATTTCTGTTACAATATACCTCATCACGAAGGCAATTAACTGGCTTTTTGGTAAGTAAAAATGAATATTTTCGCAGTCATACAAGTTGTTTTGTCTCTCCTTTTAGTAGTTGTTATTATTTTGCAGCAAAGAGGTAGTGAGGCAGGAATAGCTTTTGGTGGAGGTACTGAAAGTTTTCGGAGTAAGCGTGGTCTTGAAAGGTTCCTTTTCTACGCTACGATTATTTTGGCTGTTCTTTTCGCTGCAAACTCCATCTTAACTCTCGTATTACAATAGATCTGTATGGCCAGTCTCAAGAGACGATATTACGTTTGGCTTATCAAAGCGTATTTCAAGAAAATGAGTAGAACGATTATAAGTTCACTCGTATTGGGAATACTGGTATTTTTTGCGATTGTAGGGCTTCTTAACTATTATTTCCGTCCGTTAATTTTTAAAACAACAGAGAATGTTGGATACGCAGGTTCTTATACTCTTGCAACGCTGCCTCCGGAAATTTTAGATGAGGTAAGTTATGGTTTGACGAAAGTGGCCTCGGATGGCCAAATAACATCTGGTGCTGCAGAAAGCTGGACAGTTCAGAATGAGAAAATCTATACTTTCAAGTTAAAGCATGGCATTAAGTTTCATAACGGTCAGGAGCTTACCAGTAAAAATGTGAATTTCAATTTCGAGAATGTGACTGAAAAAGTAATCGACAAATATACTATCCAATACATTCTTGCCAATCCTTACTCTCCTTTTCTTTCAACGGTTGCGCGTCCTATTTTTGGAAAGAAATTGGCAGGGATTGGAAGGTACAAGGTTGAGAACGTAGATATAAATGGAGGATTTGTCAGATCAATAACTTTGTCCAACAAAAAATTAAAAAATCAAAAGAAAAAAATATATTTCTACCCAACTCAGCGGGCGTTAAAGGTTGCTTTCATGCTTGGTGAAGTATCAAAAATTTATGGTGCGATAACGCCTACAGTTGAAAAGATAGACCTATCACAATGGAAAAAAGTGCGTACAGAAAATTACACAAACTATACTGGTCTTGTTGCGATATTTTATAACAATAACGATTCGGTTCTTAACAACAAGAAGATACGCCAAGCTCTCAATTATTCTCTACCTGAAAAAGTGTCAGTCGGTGAGCGGGCATTTGGGCCAATACCACCGAATTCAATTTTCTTTAGCCAACCTCCTACTTATAAGATCACTGACATAGAACTTGCAAAAACATTACTATTTTCGGTAAAAGAACCGATAAAAGATCCAATTGAAATTTCGACAACTGATGAATATCAAAGAGTTGCACAAAATGTCCAAAAAGCTTGGGAGCAAATAGGGATAAAAACCAAGATTAAAATTGTCCAGGATGTGCCTTCTGATTTTCAGATTTTTATATACCGTGTAAAGCTACCGCAAGATCCAGACCAATATGTCCTTTGGCATTCAGATCAAAGGAATAACATTACTCACTATAAAAACCTCAGGATAGACAAACTTTTGGAAGATGGAAGGTCTATTTCTGATTTGGAAAAGAGAAAAAAGATATATGCTGATTTCCAGAAATATCTGACTGATGATGCGCCTGCTTCGTTCTATTACTTCCCTAAAGAATACAATTTATCCAAAAGTAAGTCTTAGGGTTTGCATGATGGACAGGGGACAATAGGTTTTATTCTATAGAGATAAAAATTATTTTTACTGTCTGCTATAACTGTTTGATATTTGTGAAGATTAATATTCCCCTTCATGATCTTACTCTCCATGTAAAGAACTACATAGTCAGCCGTATCAATCGCAAAAGGTACGACAAATATTTCACGCCTGTGTGACAAATGTGCCCCTATGTTATTTGATGCACTTACTGAAGCATCTTCGGGTATTATAGACAAGTAAGTATCTATAGTTTTGCTACTGGTAGTAGTATAAGGCGAATAGTCAGCATTCCTCATGCCCGGTAGAGGTGAATAGATATAGAGAGAAACTAATGCTGAAAAAAGTATGTAATAAAAAACAATTTTTTCAGAATTTTGATTCCCAAATTTTGCAAAAAACCTTTTAACTCCATAAATTGTTGAAATATAAATGAAAGGGAGGATTATAGCGCCATAATGGTATTGATACGATCTCAACCCAGGGTTAGCAGACAATAGGTAGATTGCAAGTTCGGGTAGTGTGAATATCAGATAAAAAGGCGAAAGGAGCGCCAAATATCCGGTTGGTATAAGCAATTGATGAAGATAGTCAAATGTCGAAAGGCTAAAAAGGTGACCAAAAGCGATCTGTGGCTTGAAGATAAGATTCTGGACTATTTCTTGCGTGGTTCCTCCAAGATAGGAATAATATGACAGTGCAAAATGTGCATTTCCGCGAGCATCGGGAATTGCTTTTGATACAAGATAGAAAAAAATTATAGTCGGAATTATTGTAAGTAAAGTTCCTATAATCCATTTTTTTTCTTTGAAAAAAAGATACAAGCCGAAAAAACTTGCTACGAGAAAAACATTTTCCTTTGTCATAACAGATAGTAATAAAAAGAGGGAGAACAGAACATATCTTTTTTTGATCAGGAAGTAGAATGTCGTAAGAAGTAATGTTGTGCCGATTGAGACTGCATGGAAATCAAATATATTTTGTTCATGTACCCAGAAATTCAAATAAAATGATAGTGCCAGAGCGAGGCTTATGCGTTGATTTTTCAAAACCTCTTTCGCAAGGAGAAAGACCACAATTCCTCCAAGTGCAATAATAAGCGATTGGATGATAAGTAGTACTTTTGGGTCAGACCAGATAAGGTAGAGTGGAGCAAATAAGACCAAAATGATATCCGAATGGTCTGCCAACCTGGAAATCTGCTCAACGCCATCAGGATTAGTCAAAGAAAAAAAGTTTCCATGTGAAGTGTTCCATACTGTTTGCGTCATGTTTCCGAGATCAAATCTGCCGGAGATGTATATGTCATGCCTTGTTGTTGTGTAAGTTGAAAAGAACGCAAAATAAACAATGGCACAAAAACAAACAATAAGAAGACATGGATTGAGTCGTAAAATTCTCGAATTAATTTTTAGTTTGTGAAATATATACGTGACTGCAAGATACAGTATCTCACCCAAAACCATACCAACTCTTGTAAGGATAGCTATGGTTGACGCGATAGGTACCGGTAAGAAAAAAGAAAGACTTGCTGTTGCAATAACTTCCCGTATACCAAGTCCCATTGGCGTAATAAAAAGAAGATACCCGCTAAGCCATGAAAGAACAAAAAAAGAAAGGATAAAAGTAATATTGAAGGGATAAATGTACGTTATGGAAATTGCTATGAAAAAACAACCGAGTGCATAGAAAAACCAAGCGAGAACAAAAAGAAGAAAACTGTCAAGATAAGAAAGAACTATGCGCTTGAATTTCAAATAAACGAAAGTAACTGCAACAATACCAAGTACTATTAAAGCGGCCGCTAAATAACCAGGAACTGAAAATCCCTGTTGTTGTGCTTTATGAAAGGGGAAAAAGGCAGCTGGAATGCAAAGAACAAGGGCAGACAGCACTAATAGTATCGCTTCAATTCCAATACTCTTCAGTGTCTCTTTTCCAGGAATATGTTCAGACAAAGAGTTTGCGCGTCCGATAAATGCAAAAATACTTCCCGGTATATATCTTTTTACTTCTGAAATTGAGTAAAGATATATGGTAGACCGTTTTGGTGGGACATAGCCTCTTTTTTTGAGAATCTCGATCCACACAAAGGACTTGATCATAAAGAATATCGCGAAGAATAATAACCCCAAAAGAAAAAGAAGAGGATTTAGTGTCAGAAGGGAGTTGACGATGACATTTCTGTTATCGAAAAAGACTTTACCTATAAATACAAAGGCTAATATCGTTACTGGAATTCCAAGAAAAAATCTTACGAATTTTTTGAAGCTTTTCATGGAAATTAAGACTTATACTTAATGGGAAGATCTTCTTCTCTGTTGACTCGGTTGAAATTAACCATAAGATCAGCAAGAAGTCCTGTAAATATTGTTTGGATGCCCGCAATTTCAAATAGTACGCCGAAAGTTAAAAGGGGTCTGGTACCGATAGAATGTCCTAAAAGTTTTATGACAATAAGGTATAGGAGGATCAGTGTTCCGGCTGCCAAAAGCATACCGCCTAATTTGGAGAAAAAGTGCAGAGGGCGCCTTGTATATTTGACTAAAAAATACATTGTCATAAGATCTGGAATATCGGTAAATATTTTTGTTGATTTATATTTAGAAACCCCGTATTTCCGCTTTTTGTGAGTGATAACTTCTTCTTTCACTTTAAATCCCATCTCTTTTGCCAGAATAGGAATGAATCTGTGCATTCCTCCATATATTTTTATTTCCTTTGCCAATTCTGAGCGGTACAGTTTTAGTCCTGAATTCATGTCTTTAAAATTTACCTGAAACAGCATGGGGATAATAAAGCTGTTAAAGAAGCGTGAATTGATAATCTTAAGTAAAGAATCTTTCCTATTTTTTCTCCATCCGGATACTAGATCATAGTTGCCTTCTTTTTGGGTTTTGATTATTGCAGGTAGATTTGCAAGATCATCTTGAAGATCAGCGTCCATTGTGATCACGAATTCTCCTTTAACTTTTTGGAAAGCTAAAGTTAAAGCAGTAGATTTTCCTAAATTTCTTCTGAAGGAATAAATATGGATGGAGGAATTTTTTTGTGCATATTTTTTGAGCTTTTCAAGCGTGGAATCGGTCGAACCATCATCAACGAATATGATTTCGTATTTTTCCTTCAGCTTGGAAAATGCAGTATCTATTTGTGACAGAAGCTCGTCAATGCTTTCTTCCTCGTTGAGAATAGGGATAACGACAGAATATTTTGGGTTCATTGTGTGGTTCAATTATAGCAAAGTTACGCTTAAAAATACATGAAACAAACCGAAAAGAACCCAAAGAGTTTTGAAACAAGCTCATTATCTGATAAAATACATCATCTGATCAATTGTCTTTGCGCTCGTAGCTCAATGGATAGAGTACGTGGCTTCGGACCATGGGGTTGGGGGTTCGAGTCCCTTCGAGCGCGCAGAAAGATTTAGAAATTGTGAGTCGGGCGGCTAGCTCAATGGTAGAGCAATTCCCTCTTAAGGAATCGGTTCAGGGTTCGAGTCCCTGGCCGCTCACAATACTTACGTTTTCTAAACCCTTAACCCTACCAAGCTAAACCCATCCTCCTCCCCCTCTTGACCTGCGGGTAATTCTATGCGTATATTAGAAGAACCACACGTGCTGGTGATTCTGTAGTTATGATAAAAAAAGTATTTATTTTTGCCTCTCAAAAAGTTTTCAGGCAAAAAGAGCATTTTGCATGGCTTGCATTACAAAATTTCATTCTCCTTTTTGCTATTTTCAGTTTGTCAGTTTTCGGTTTGTTTAACGCACCTAAGGCTCATGCTCAGGCATGCGCAGCTCCAGCTCCAGCTAGTGGAGTTGTTGTTGAGTTCCCTGGCTGTACAGGAACCTCATGCGATCTTACACAAGCAAGCTGTTCTTGGAGTTCTCAGGCGGATGCTGCGTCATTTAACGTCACAGTAACAGAAGTAGAATCAGGAACAATACTTAAGAATAACGAGTCACAATCAGCTTCAACAACCAAAATTCTTTTTGCAATTACGCAGGGCAAGACATACAAATGTGATGTAGTTGCGGTGAGTGCTTGCGGAGGCTTGGCAGCTGCTACTTCCGATCAATTGCTCTGTCAAGTCGATGCTTTAATTACACCTTCTGTTGCACCAACTGCAACTCCTATTCCCCCAACGGCTACTCCAACAATTGAACCTCCGGGTGGAATAGGGCAGACAGTAATTCTTGCAGGAGGAATATTATTGGCTATTGTTGGCGGCATCGTTCTTCTCGCGCTATAAATTTATTATGAATGAAGAAAGTAACGTTATATCTAACGAGACTGAAAAAGCACCAGCTGATCTTGTTCCAAGAAAAAGCAGGGTAAAGATTTTTATTGCTGCCTTTTTTGTATTTGGTCTAATCCTCGTTTTTATGATTCTCTTTTTAAGCCGAAAAGTATCTATAGATAATACTAAAAGGGTTATTTCAGAGAAAAGTTTTATAGATAAAGCTATTTCCGATGACGATTCGGGTGAGAATACATCAAGGATTTCTAGATATCTAGAAACACAAAGAAATGATGACACCACATATAAGTATCAGTCGCATGAGGAAGTAACTTGCCCTGAAATTAATGGTAAAAAAAAGTGTTTCTATGAAATAAATAATTCACTGCCGGTTAATTCTTGGACCGCATTAGGGCACTATTCTGCATATAAAGCTATTGGAGACATGAGTGCACTGGGGAAGACTAAGAGAGATTTGGCTGTACTCTATGATTGGTGCAAGCCAAGAATAGAAGACTGTACCTATCTGATTGCTCAACCTATTATCATGAGCTCTGACCTTAAGGATGAAAATATGGTGACATTTCTCAAGAAGGAATCTGTAGCACTAGTTGCTCAGAAGCCTTCGACAGACCTTATGCTTCTCTCAATAGAAGCCAGAGAATTAGCTTTGCTTTCGAAATTTTTTGCTGATTCATCTCTCCTAGTAAAAGCAAAATCTAGACTTGCTTTGGCTCAGGATGAAGTGCAAAAACAGTATCTGAATCCATTCGGTCCCAAAGTAGTTTTGCCCAAATATGCCTGCTGGGTCACTTTGGCTCAGGTGGAAATTGCAATCGCCGAGAACGATGAGATCTCTGTTATTAATGCTTTGGAATATTTAAGGATCAATAATCGAATGAATGCGATTGTCGAATTTGATAATCCTGTTCATATTCATCCATGTATCGAAACGTTTATGTTGGGAGGAAAGTATTTGGAAAATGCAGGTTACAAGGATACTGCACGAAAGTTGCTTACGGATTTTTTGATTCATTTTTACGATACTGCTGATAACAAAATCCTATTTGGCGAAGGTGGAACAACATTTTATTCTAAATCTAAGTCTACAAATCCTTCCACTAATATGATATTAATATCAGACACTGCTTACACGAATTATCTGATTTATTTGAATAGCACGTTATGACAAAAAAAATCAATATAATTTTATTTATCTTTCTTGTTTTTATTGGTTGCGTAGTATTAACCAGGCGACTATTGGCAGCTACTCCACCCTCAGGGACCGAGGCATACAATACCTATACGACAAATTCTAGTGGACAGTTGTGCCACAATATCTGCAAAAATGTTGAGCCGACCGGATGCACAAACGGTGCTCTTTACTGCACAGCCTACGAGATAGACGAGTCGTCCTGCTTGCCGCCGGTTACTCCACCGATTGTGTCCTGTGGTGGACCATGTTCACCTGCAGAATCAACTTGTCCATTAGAATGTCCTGTTTGTAACCCAAATGGGGCAGGAAGAAATGTTTGTGGTTCAGCTCCAACACCAACTCCTACAATACCCCCCTCTTGTGGGTCTTCGTGTTCTGGAAATTATGCTTGTCAGGGAGCGAAAGATGGTTGTACTGTCTGTATTAATAAAAAATGTTCACCACCCCCGCCAACCCCTACAGCAACTCCGACTCCTACAGTGTCACCAACACCTTCAAATACGCCTACTCCTACACCTATTCCAACCGCAACTCCAACACCAAGTGCTACTCCTACACCTATTCCAACCGCTACTCCAACTCCTTCACCATCTCCCACGGCTACCCCCACACCAACACCAACTCCTTTTCCTTTCAATAATTCGATGTGTCAGTGTGACAATATAAAGCAACCATTGGAACCTATTGTGTTGGGTAATCCCTTTCATGTAACTGCTTATGGGAAAGTCATGGGAACCAATAAAAATTATGCAAAAATACCTACCTTTACATTCACATTTTACAAAGGAAATGGAACTATTGTAACGCAAGTAAAAGCCCCTGAAAAAGTTAATACGACAGTTGTCGAAGACAGTGCTGAAAAGACAAGATACCAAGCTGTTTGGACTCTGAATCTCGATTCTGGTCTTGATAAGTCACAAACCTACCGGATTCAGGCGCATCCAGATTGTTCAAGAAAAACAGCTGCGGCTTATTTTGCTTCACATAGTGTTGTTTTGGGGACTAGTACAAAAACACCGAGTTTGTGGGATAGGATGGCATCATTTTTCGTAGGACTATTTGGTGGTGGAACAAATCAAGTAGCAGTGTCGACGCCAACCCCAACTCTGACAGCACAACAAAAGAAAAATCTTCAACTTCAGACATTCACGCCTGCCAAAAATGTAGAAACAGGACAAGACGCAAATAACTGTACATTCATTAAATTCTCTTTCTAAACCCTCAGTTGTGTTAGTAACCCATGGTATAGTAAAATATAGGCTGAAAGTACGCCTTCGTAGCTCAATGGATAGAGCACATCGGTTCTAACGATTAGGTTGTGGGTTCGAGTCCCGCCGAGGGCGCAGAGAAAGAAAAGGCAATAATTAAGCTTCGTTTGATGGATGTGGCGCGCGCTACGCTTGCTTGCATCCACCACATTTGCGAAGCAAACATGGTGGATGTAGTTCAACAGTAGAACGCCGGTTTGTGGAACCGGAGGTCGCGGGGGCGGCACCCGTCTTCCACCCATATGTCAAAAATTCAATTTACCACAAAACTTCTTTCTATAAATTCCTGGA
>CAZDED010000008.1:0-77344 GCA_964504535.1 uncultured Gammaproteobacteria bacterium | reverse complement strand
CTCCCTTCCCTGACGAAATTGGAGTAAGTCTTATGGGGATATCGAAAATGAAAACTTACAAATTTTTATTAGTTTCATTTATTCTCAATGCGATAGGCATCTTTTTAATAGTTTCAGCTTCTAAAATCATCAAGCCCTGAAGAACCTTTAAGCAGGAGTTGTCCATTCCTTGAAATCTAAAAATTGTTAGCCTATGCAGATTCGTTATCTGTCTCGATGAGGTGCTTTCTCACTATATTTTCCGATTTATCTGCGTCAGGCAAAAGTTCTTCCAATATTTTCTGGTATTTAAATGGATTATGGATAAGGTACAGATATTCGTATTTTTCAGATGTCCAATTGAAAAGCTTTAATGTCCCAAAATTGAACATTCTTCCAAATATTCCCTGATCTAGCTCTACTGACCCGATATGCATGAGCATAAAACGCTCTTCCTGCTTGAAGATGAGACCTTTTTTAAGAACGATTTCTTTTGGTTTTATTTCGTAGTATTGGTTGAGCCATGAAACAATCACATAAATTGTAAGAAATGACTTAATAGTTAGCATGGTGATAAATATCGGGATATTTAAGACCAATATATTCTCCCCCAGTCGTTGACTGACTTGAGGAGAGAAGAAAATTGTTAGAAATAGAACAAGACCCAAAGCTGCCAAAACCTCAATAGTTACCAATCTTAAGTGTAGGAAAAAAATACTTTGACGGATCGTCAAATGGGTGACAACAATTTGATGGGTGCCATTCTCTTTTTTAGTTCCCATCATTTTTTCTTTATAGTCAAGACTTGCCATAGGAGATATGTTCTACACTATTTTACGCTTATGGATATTAAGAAGGCAATTAGTATAACGAAATTAGCAATAGTTCCAACCTTAGCATCTGCCCAGAATTTTAAAATAAGAAGCTGAGATATTAAAAGCGAGCTTATAACACATATTTCCCAATATCTAAAATTCAGGATGATAAAAACAGCAGCGGTGATAAACATAATTGATGATATTAGCCATAAAAAACCATACCATGAAGGAACATCTGAAGAAAATTGATCCAGCTCCACTATTTTCGCTGATTTTGCAAATCCCAAAAGATGCATCAATCCATGTATAAGAATAAGATAAACCAAGACTTCGTTTATACTCTTCATTGGATCCCTCCTTTTACCCTACCTGAGAGATTGTTGAAGCATATTTTCAGTTTCCAAAGCTTCTATTTCTGATATTGCTTCCTTTACCCGAGCAACAATTTCTTTTGTAGGTACTTTAAGTTCTGTCACGAATTTTCCTAACACTTTTTTTGATAAAGGATACCGCATCTCAGATTCAATTTTTGAAAAAAGAGGTTTGTGGCCACCTATTATTACTCCTCTTATTTTTTCTTTTTTTACAAATTCTCGTGCAGCCTCAGTAACTTTTACTAAATGGCGATGCAAATGATCCTCTATGTGTCTAAAAATCTTGTCTTGTGCATCCCATGTATTTTCTCCATTTTTAACCTTCTGAGGAGCATCATCATTTATGAGTTCAAGACTTCTGACAATTTCCCCTTCCCCAAATGTGAACATTCTTCCCCGTTGTCTGTCCACTAGTATAATTAAATACATCTTCATTGCTACGTTCACACCTCCTCTTTTTCTGCATCCTCTTTCGTTTTGTGTATTGTTCCGTCTGCGTGTCCAGGTGGTGCATAAATTGTAAATATCTTTAGGTCTGTCGAGCCAATATTTACAAGATTGTGTTTTGTTCCAGCATGTACATACATGACATCATGCTCAACTACTGCCCTTTTTTCTTTAGCCAAAAAACCCATCCCGTTCCCCTTAACAATAAATAGCATTTGATCCATTCCTTTATGGACTTCTTCACCAATTTCACCGCCAATTGGAATACTCATGACAACGATTTGCCCAAATTTGCCGGTATGGATAACCTCTCTAAAGTTGGAATTTTCTTTTGTTATTTTTTTAATATCTTCAATGAACATATACTAGTGTCACTATACGTCTCAAAAGACAAGAAGTCGGTGAGGTAAAATAATTTTGAGATGTGATTTAGATCAAGAAGATTGGATGCTATTTTCTACTTCCTTTATCTTCAGTGCGGTCTTTAGTACGGTGTCTGGATTAAGTGAGATAGAATCGACTCCTTCGCGGACCAAAAATTCTGCTAGCTCAGGAAAGTCCGATGGACCCTGTCCACATATACCTACTTTTAGTCCCTTCTCATGAGCTTTCTTTATAAGAGTGCTTATCAATGAGTGAACAGCAGGGTTATTTTCATTGGCGATGTGAGCAATGAGCTTTGAATCCCGGTCAAGTCCAAGCGTTAATTGAGTAAGATCATTTGAGCCTATAGAGAACCCGTCAAATATATCTGCAAATTCCTCAACCAAAATAATATTTGATGGAATTTCTGCCATTACCCATATGTGTAAATTCTCGTCCAGTTCGCCTGTGGATTGAAGATTTTTACCTTTATCATGATACAGGCCATTTTTGCCCATTTCTTCTATTACTTTTCTGCCTTCTTCAGGGGTTCTACAGAATGGGATCATAACTTGAAGATTGTATAGTCCCATCTGGGTTCTTACTTTGTTGACTGCTTGGCATTCAAGGGCAAAAGCTCGCGAGAATTTTTCATCTGTATATCGCGAAGCACCACGCCACCCTATCATAGGGTTTTCCTCATGGGGCTCATACAATTTGCCTCCGATAAGCCCAGCGTATTCGTTTGACTTGAAGTCACTAAAACGCAAGAGTACTTCGTGTGGATAGAAAGCTGATGCAAGTATCGCTATTCCATAAGCTAGCTTGTCTACGTAGTAATCAACTTTATTAGGATAGCCAACAGTTAGCTCATCAATTTGTCTTTTTACATCCATATCGGTCAAAGAACCATAGTCTAAAAGTGCATTTGGGTGGATCTTAATATAGTTTGAAATAATAAATTCTTCACGCGCTAGCCCTACTCCCATATTCGGAATAAAAGAAGTGCTGAAAACCAATTCGGGGTCAGCTATTATCATTTTCACCGCTGTTTTTGGAAGCTCAAATCCAGTCAGGTCGGTCTTGTCTATTCTGTATTTGAGAATTCCTTCATACACCTTTCCAACTTCACCCTCAGAGCAGCTGACTGTTATCTCTTTCCCATTTGGGATGACATTTGTTGCATTACCAGTTCCTACTATTGCCGGTATACCAAGCTCCCGAGACACAATTGCTGCGTG
Source organism: uncultured Gammaproteobacteria bacterium (assembly GCA_964504535.1). Taxonomy (GTDB): domain Bacteria; phylum Patescibacteriota; class Microgenomatia; order Levybacterales; family GWA1-39-11; genus JAUSNA01. The sequence goes on along the minus strand of CAZDED010000008.1, from coordinate 74,122 downwards.
GGATGTCCGACCACCTGAATTGGTTACAATTGCACCTGCTATTTTCATGATTGGCTCCCAGTCTGGATCGGTGATCTCGGCAAGAAGAACCTCACCTTGCTTAAACTCAGACAATTGGGATGGATCTTTAATGAAATGTGCAGTTCCGGTTCCGATTTTACGTCCAACAGAGGCCCCTTGCGCAAGAACGGTAGCATGTTCTTCCAGTACATATTCTTCAAGCGACATGCCGTCTTTGCGTGCCTGAACTGTTTCTGGTCTTGCCTGAACAATATACAAAGTATTTTGTTCACCGTCATAGGCCCATTCGATATCCATTGGCTTTTGGTAATGATCTTCAATAATTATTCCCCATCGGGAAAGCTGCAAGATTTGCTCTTCATTCAAGACATATGTTTGCCTTTCGTTAGGAGCAACTGCAACATCTTTTGTCGGATTTGTGCCTTCTGTTGAATAGATAAGCTTCTTTTCTTTGGAACCCAGTCTTTTACTTATTATGGAGGAAAAGCCTTTGATGAGCGTTGGTTTGTGAACCATAAATTCATCTGGAGTGACTATCCCTTTTACGATATATTCACCAAGTCCCCACGATCCATTGATCAGAACAACATCGCGAAATCCACTATCTGAGTCTAGCGTAAACATTACACCACTACACCCTCTGTCAGATCGCACCATTTTTTGGACTGCAACAGAGAGTGCAACTTTGAAATGGTCAAAGTTTTGATCAACTCTGTAGGAAATTGCTCTATTTGTAAAAAGTGAGGCAAAAGCTTTCTTTATGGCGTCTGACAACGCGTGCTCTCCTTTGATATTGAGGTATGATTCTTGTTGTCCGGCAAACGAGGCGTCAGGCAGATCTTCAGCAGTTGCAGAAGATCTGACAGCCACATCGCAGTCTTCACTTCCTTGTCCAAGCTTTTGTGGGAGTTGATGATAAGCATCATTGATCTCTTTCTGAAGATCGTCTGGAAATGGAGACGAAATAATGAGGTCTCTGATTTTACTTCCAACATCTTCTAATTGTTTTATATCTGAAGTGTTTAGATTTTGTAACAGTTCTCGAATTCTTGCATCCAGCTGATTCTTTTCAATGAAATATTTGTATGAATACGCTGTAACCGCAAATCCAAAAGGAACCTTTACGTGCTCGTCTGGAAATAGTTGGCTGGTGGCGTTGGTCAGATTCTGATACATTTCCCCAAGATTGGCATTTTTACCCCCAACAAGAGGAATATCGTCTTTATTTACTTCATCAAACCAGAGTATAAATTTTTGCGATTTATCCATAAGAATTTCTGACTATCTAATTAAATAATATACAATTTTTCAGAAAAATGATATTGATCAAAAAATTGTGTGATATATATCATAGCAAATATTTAATATTTCAGCTAATGTATGGCCATGATCCAAACTGTTAAAAACGGAAATTACCGTTTGTACGAGACTAAGCATAACAACAGGGTTCTTGAATTAGATAGGGAGAAGTATGTTTGGCTTTTAGCGCCAAAAATAGGTGAGATGCTTGTTCTTACCTCTCTGTCTCATAGGGTAAAAAATGTGATTTCATCTGGTAATTACAGGCTTTACAATGTAAAAGATGAAGTTGATCTAACAGACCTCCTGCATTTAGAATTTTTTGTTGGAAATGGTTTGTGGCAAGGCTATCTTCTTCCGACCGGGTTGCCACTGATTTCAAAAAAAAGGAGTAGAATCATTCCGACAAGTGAGATTATTACAAAGTCTACTGTCTAAATTCCTTCAGAAAGCTCATCTTGAAATTTCTCAGTATCAAGAATTATAATTTTATTCCTTTCGACGTTGACTAGTTTTTTACTTTTGAGTATTTTTAACTCCCTGCTGATTGTTTCTCTTGTCATACCGGTCTGGGAGGCAATGTCTTTCTCTGAAATCAGTATTTGTATTCCATTAGCAGTTGGAGTGCCAAATCTTCTGGCAAGTGTTGTTAGTTCAGAAACAAGCCGCGTACTAGCGTTTCCTGCCATCAAATAAGTTATTCTATTAAGAAGTCCCTCTATACCTAGATAAACTCTTAAGAGAAGATCATATAAAACATCAGGATTGTTTTTGACAAATTCTACAACATCTTGTTTGGGACAGCGGAATACTTCAAGGTCTGTAACCGCTTCATAAAAATGTGAATTGGTAGTATTGCTTATTGCCCACGACATGGGGAAAAAAGCTTTTGGCTTAAATAAATTGACAACCAATTCGTCACCCTTCTTAGATATTGCATAAACTTTTACTGTGCCACTTCTTAGATAGAATATTCCGGACGGTTGATCGTCTGCCCTGATCAAAAGCTCACCTTTTTTATATTTCTGCTTCTTATGTAGTAGGAAAAAAGCAAAAACTTTCTCTTCTATAGGAGACATGTTTGTATTCTAACAGATTCTAGCTATATATATTTCTCTTTGTTGTTATAATCAGTAGATGGTTAAGGGAATAATTTTAGATGTAGACGGAGTGATAGTCGGTGACAAGCCGGGTTTAAATTTCCCCTACCCAAACACGGATGTTATAAGTGCACTTTTCAAGCTTCATGCAAAAGGAATGCCGATTATTCTTTGTACTGCTAAATTCGGGTATGCAATTATAGAAATAATAGAGAAAGCAAACCTCAATAACCCTCACGTAACTGACGGTGGAGCTTTGGTAATAAATCCACTTGAGGGTCAAATAATCAGCGAGCATGTCATTGAAAAAGACGATCTTTTGGATTTAATCGCGCAGTGCCTCAGCAAAAATATATATATTGAAATATATATTCCGGATGCGTATTTTATGGATCGCAGCCAGGTATCTGAATTTACAAAAAAGAGAATTGAAATACTGCAAAAAGATCCAACAATTGTAGAGTCTCTTTCGCAAATTGCAGGGCAGAAAGATATCATAAAAGTTTTGTGTTTTGCTCGTGAAGACCATGAGGTAGAAATTCTTTCAGATATTGCCAGGTCACTTGGCAAAAGAGTAAATTTCATTTGGTCTACCCACCCTTTTCTTCCAGGAATAAAGTCAGGAGTTATAACTGCACCAAACGTTTCGAAAGAAAATGCGATAAAAGAAACAATAGAGAGCCTTTCATTGTCATTCGATGAGATGCTTGGGATTGGTGATGCTTCCTCAGATTGGAATTTCATGAAACATTGCAAGTATGTGGCCACTATGGAGAATGCGGATGAAACCATAAAAGAATTAGTCAAAACAAAAGGAGAAGGTAATTACCTCATTGCACCTCATGTAGATCAAAATGGCATTTTTGAGATCCTTAAGTATTTTATTTGATCAAGGAACAAGAATCTTACCAGCAGGTATTTTTCTGAGTGTAATGACAAGAAGATAGGAAATCCCAAACAACACCAGGGCGTAAATATAACCGGTATTAGATAGGAATGGAACTATTGGCTTCAGGACCTCTGCAATCAAGCTGTGTATGATGTAGATACCCAGGCTGGCGCTACCTATTGAGGAGATAAGTTTGTCCTTCGTAGTATTTCCTGAATATCTTTTACACACGGAAAAGATTAACAAAAAAACCGCAATGGATGACACTGTAACTGCGGGGGAAAAATAATCGAACAGATGAGCTCCTTTTCCAAGCCCCAGTTCAATAAAAGTAATAGCAATACCAATAAGAAGTAGCCCAATTGACCGTTGAACCATATTTTTTGGTAATTTCATTGTGCTAAGAAAATAACCAAGAATAAAATAACCCGAGTAGTAAAAGGTAACAGGTACCAATCCGGATTCTTCAGCACGGGGAAAAGTGGTGCCTGTATGAAAAAATGGAATAATAATTACGAATAAAAACCATAGTGTCATAAGATAAAGTCTGTTATTTTTTGAAAGATGAGGGACAAACAACCTGAAGATAGGAGTTATGAGATATAAAGAAAAAATAAGTGGTAAGAACCACAACTGTGAGAAAAAAGTAAGTTCGAAAAAATATTTCCATTGCGAAGGATTTGCAGGATGATACGAATGAGCGCTGTAATTCCACACCATGTAAATGAGAGTCCACAAGAACCACGGCACAAGAACCTTTGAAACCCTTTTTGATAAAAAGAAAGAGATTGATTCATGTTTCCCCAGAAGCAAGGCACCGCTAAGCATTACAAAAAGAGGAACACAAACTTTTATTACGGTGAATGATGCAAGAAAGAAAAAAGAGCTTTTAATGTCGAGAAGATTTGCAGGAGGTAATGACGTATGGATCGCAATCACAAAGTAAATCGCAACAACTCTCATTACATCAACCCATAACAATTTTTTTTGTTTGTTTTTTGGCATTGTTATGCTTGAGTATATCACCAAGTTGGCTGAATTTGACTCACTTCCATGAGTCTGCTAGTATGGGGTATGAAAAATTTTAGGCAGATTTTTCTTATTATTCCGATATTAGTACTCGCAAATCCTTTCTTTTCCTATGCTTCTGAATCGACTGTTTCTGTGCAGTCAATTACTAACTCGTCAAGCAATTCAAACTCTGTTGTTACTGGAAACACTCATATTAGGATAGAAACAAATGGAGTTGTTAAAGAATGTGATACAAAAAATGGAGATGATTGTACTCATATGGAATCTGACGATGGATCATCGACCGTTAACGTCAACAATAATTCGTCAAACAAAAATACGGAAATCGACGATGACAAAGATGATGTACTGATCCCGACTCCGCACGCATCTTCCGCTGCAAAAATCGCATTGATCGAGCAAAAAAAGATCATAAAAGAGCAGCAACATTCGTTTATTGAAGAAATTAAAGTTTTTTTTAAGAGCATTTTTGAAACCTTAACATTAAAATTCTAGGTTACCTCGCTTGACAAAATTCTGATTTATACGCATCATATAATTTATGAGGCGAAATCTGTCCAAAAAGCTTTCTTATGGATTTACATTAATTGAGACATTGCTTGTCATGGGGATTCTAGCTTTGCTTTTGTCAATTGCAATTGTAGCAATAAATCCTGCTAGACAGTTTGCTTTGGCAAATAACACAAAAAGAAGTTCTGATGTTGGTGCGATCCTGAATGCAATACAGCAATATATGGTTGACAATTTAGGCAACATGCCTGTTGGAATGCCTGCTGGTGGAGCTGGAAACAGAACAATTGCTAGTGGTGCTGGAAATGCTGATCTTTGTAGTAGTCTTGTACCTAAATATCTGGCAGCTTTACCAGCTGATCCCTCAGCGACAAACAGCGCCCCGATTGTGAATTGTTCTTCTTATGATACTGGATATGTAGCGTCTGTGAGCGCAACGGATAACAGGATATCTGTAAGTGCTCCAAATGCGCAGCTAAGCGTTTCAATTGCCGTTACGAGGTAGATTATTTTTTCTTTTGCACTATATAGACCTGTCCACTCTTATCATCGGAAATAAAAAGATTTCCCTTCGCATCAAATGCAAGACTCACCGGCCGGCCAAGACTTGTGTCTTTGAAAATTCCCGGGTTAAATCCTGTTAGAAAATCCTCAGATCCGGTAATCTTGTCCCCGTTAACTTTTAAATGAACAATTTTATAACCAATTGCTGTTGATCGGTTCCAAGATCCATGAAGGGCAACAAGAAGGTCTCCTTGCCACTCTTTAGGGAACTGGTCAGAATTTATAAATACAATTCCCAATGGTGCTGAGTGCGCAGGAATTTCAAAAATTGGTGATGTTGTTTTTGAGCAGGGATCAGATTTCGACTTATCGAAATTCGTGTCATGGATCTTATTGCCATAACATTTAGGCCAACCATAATCAGACATTGCTTTTATGATGTTTATCTCATCTGCAGGCACATTGTCTCCTAAATTGTCACGACCCATTTCAGTTGCCCACAATTCGTTAGAAGCAGGGTTTATTGCCAGAAATGCTGCATTACGAAGACCTGTTGCAAATACTGTAGGAGTTCTGCCTGAAAAATCTGATTCTAAAATAGACCCGCCCCTTGTAGGTGGTTCTATGCAAACATTACAAGTTGAACCAAGTGAAACAAACATACTTCCCTCTTTGTCAAAAACGATACTCCTATTATTGTGATTACTATTTTGTGGGAGCGAGAACAGTACAGGACCGCGCGTTGCTGTGAGTCGTGCTTCGTCCCAGCCATACTTTACGACGCTATCAACGTTTGCTACAAACAATTCACCATTGAACATAGCAAGTCCGTGAACGTGATTTTCTGAAGTTATTATAGTTTTGTTTTCATCAGCTACGCCGTCATTGTTATTATCAGGCAAAGCAGTAACTTTATTATCTGCTGGATTTGAAACTAGAAGCGTACCTTCGGGGGTAAATAGAAGGGTTCTAGGGGTATCTAAATTTTTTGCGAATGTATGAATCGTATACCCATCAGGTAAGGAAAATGGGATTAAGGGTGTTTCTCCTTGCGAAATTGGATTTTCTTCAGTTATAACGTTTTGAGGGCTGCTGTACTCTAGGGGGCTTTTGTCAAAAATGCTTTTTACAAAATCATACCCAGCAAACAATAGTAAAATGGCAACAATTACTAAAACTGTTATTTTCCAAATTTTCTTAAATCTAGTCATGCAGTACAGGTGGTAGCTTTTCTTCAATAGGATAAAAACGGATTGATAATGAATTAACGCAATGTCTCGTGTCTTTTTCAGTCAATTCTTCACCCTCAAAAACGTGTCCCAAATGGGCATCGCAATTACTGCACCGTATTTCAGTTCTTTGACCGTCCTCATCCGGTATTCTTTTGACAGCGTCTGGAAAATTTTCATCAAAGGCAGGCCATCCACATCCAGCATCAAATTTACTTTTTGATGAAAAAAGAGGTGCATTACACCTACGGCATACAAAAACCCCGTCTTTAAAAAAATCATCGTACTCCCCAGTAAAAGGACGCTCTGTGCTCTTGTAAACTATCACATCTTCTTGTTCCTGAGTTAAAGTATTCATTGTACTATACTACAAGTATTAACCCTGTATTTCCAGTTTGACCATATCTTTGATTCTTATGCCTCGACTGTTTATTGTCCCTTCCGGTAGCTCGATAACTTCATTGTATCGTGGATTCCAAACCAATATTCTGAAGGGTTTTAAGTTATTCTTGAGTGACACTACTCTATTATTCTTGTCTAAGATTAAAATATCTATCGGAAATTTCATAAAAAATGTGTGTATTCCAAATCTTGTCTTAAAAAAAACCGGATAGGCCTTTGCGGCTGGTAAAAGCCCCACAGACGCTTGCATAAAAGTTCTTAGGTATTTCACTTTTAGAGTAACCATAGATAAAGTTTATCACTTTCATTTCTAATTTAATAAAAAATATAGGTACGAGGTGTAGCCTATTTCCACCCGCGGGGTGGAATGAGTCTACACATGCAGGAAAGTGTTTTGCTATGCTTAATATATGTCAAATCCACGGAAAATTGTATTTCAAAACGGATATATTTACCATATTTTTAATCGAGCAGTTGAGGGTAAACAGATTTTTGCGACCAATACAGAACGGGAGCGGGCATTAATGTTGTCACATTTCTATAGATTTGAAGAACTTCCTATGAGACTTTCGCATTTGCTTCAACTCTCTCCGGCGCTCCAATCTGATGTTCTCGAAAAAATTAAGAAACAAGAGCAAACCATTAAAATTTTGGCCTTTGCAATTATGCCAAATCATTTTCATTTCTTGTTGCAGCAGGAAAAAGAAAATGGAATTGCAAAATTTATTTCAAATTTTTCCAACGCCTACGCAAAATATTACAACACCAAGCATAAACGAAATGGGCATATTTTCCAGGGGAGGTTTAAGGCAGTCTTTATAGAGAATGATGAACAGCTAATTCACGTCTCTAGATATATTCATTTAAATCCGGTTGTTTCAAGCATAATCGAGCTCACAAAGCTTAAATCATATAGATGGACTTCATATACCGAATATATTACTCCACAGCCTAATTCGATGGTTTCGACCGAACTTATTAATTCTATGTTCTTAAGAGACAAATCTTACGAAAAATTTGTAGAAGATCACGTTTCTTATGCGCGCGAGCTGCATTTAATAAAAAGCCTTATTTGCGAATAGGTACGAGGTGTAGCCTATTTCCACCCGCGGGGTGGAATGAGTCTACACGCATGGGGTGATCACTTTTTAAGAAAATGCTATAATATAGGATATGGCATTAATTGATGACGTCCACATTACCGTTAAAGCTGGAGATGGTGGTAATGGTGGAACTGCAAAAAAACAAATGTTTGGCAGTAAAAAAACAGCTCCGGATGGAGGTAACGGAGGATGGGGTGGAAATGTCTATTTTAAAGGCGATACTAACGTTTCTGACCTTTCACAGTTCCAATTTATGAAAAAAATTAGGGCAGAAAATGGAGTTAATGGGCTCAATAAAGATCTTGATGGAGCTAAGGGTGAAGATGTGACAGTTTTGGTTCCTTTTGGGACAACTGTACGTGACGAAGATACAGGAGAATGGGTTGAAATATTGACCGATCTCCCCTTCGCTGTTGCGCATGGTGGTGAAGGCGGAATGGGAAATCATGATTATAAGCCGGAGCTTAAAAAATTTGAAAGTCGCAAATTTGAAGGAGAAAAAGGCGAAGAACGGAAGCTCCACTTGGTTCTCAACCTCATCGCAGATATTGGACTCGTTGGTCTTCCGAATGCAGGGAAAAGTTCACTGCTAAAAGCGCTTACAAATGCCGTTCCTAAAATCGGCAATTACCCATTTACAACACTTGAGCCAAACCTTGGAGCACTGGGAAATATTATTTTGGCAGATATCCCCGGACTTATTGAAGGCGCTTCTAAAGGGAAAGGACTTGGAATACAATTCCTAAAACATATTAAAAAAACAAAAGTACTATTGCACTGCATAGATGTTGCACAAGAAGACGTTGCTGAAATATACAACACTGTTCGTGATGAATTTGGGGAATTTGATAAAAGTCTACTTGAGAAAGAAGAGGTTATTCTTCTTACTAAAATTGATCTTGTCGACAAGAGAGTCGTTGATTCAAAAATTAAAGAACTAAAAAAGCTTAATAAGAAGGTCTTTGCGATATCAATATATGATGAAAATAGCCTCGAAAATCTTAAAAATATCATTACTCAAGTTCAAAAATAGGATCTTTCGTGGTAAAATAGAGTGTGACCAACAAAAACGACTTAAGTCTCATAATACTTACCTACAAAAATAAAGTTCTACTAAGGTTGCACAACACAGATCCCCTTGCTCTTAGTATTCAATCGAATTCAAAAAAGAATGTTTGGAGTTTTCTAAGTGTGTCACGCGAAAAAAATAAAACCTTAAAATCATCTATTATCGCAAAAGTCGCAAGAGAGACAGGAATAAAACTTGATGGAGCAACCCTTCTTTTGGATGCTGGTACAGATGCTTACAATAAGCATTTTTTCCACGCCTCTCTTAACGACGACAATGTTAATAGTATGCACCGGGTAAATGGAGAGACTCTTCAGTTTTTTGCTATAAAAGAACTAGCAGAGCTTAATCTTACCGATTCAACTAAGTCCTTCATCGATAATAATGGCTCTATGATACATGGATTGTGAGCTTTTAACTCCAATTTATTCAGTGAAATTTAAGCAATGTGAGGTTATAATGCCTCTATGCGGATACTTCTTATTGAGGATGAACACAAGATAGCAAATTCCATAAAAAAAGGACTTGAGCAGGAATCATATGCAGTAGATGTTGCTTACGATGGAATTACTGGCTTTGATTACGCATCAACTGAGGAATATGACGCAATAGTTCTTGATAGGCTTCTTCCGGGACTTGACGGTCTTACTATATGTAAGAGACTGCGTTCTGCTTCCATTCACACACCAATACTCATGTTAACCGCGCGTGGAGAAATTTCAGAGCGCGTTGAGGGTCTCAATAGTGGGGCCGATGACTATCTTCCAAAACCATTCGCTTTCATAGAACTGCTTGCTCGGATAAGGGCATTAGTCAGAAGGCCAAAGGCCTCACTCGGATCCCATTTGCAGGTTGGTGACCTGATACTTAACCCTGTAACCTATAAAGTCGAAAGAAGCGGCGTTGTTATTCCTCTCTCCAATAAGGAGTTTGCTCTTTTGGAGTACCTGATGCGTCACAAAGGAACTATCATCAAAAAAGACCAGATCATCAATCATGTTTGGAGCTATGATGCAGATGTTCTTCCCAATTCTGTTGAAGTTTATATTACTCATCTCAGGAATAAAATTGATAAACCTTTTACCTCAGGCAAAAATCTCATTACTACCATCAGGGGCTTCGGCTATAAGATCGAGTAGCTTTAATAACTTTAAATTTAACTAATAACTAATGACTAATAACTGACATATGTTTCACTCTACTCGTCTTAAATTAACTGCTTGGTATCTTCTCATCATTGTCTTTATTAGTATGGTTTTTAGCGTCGTTATTTATATCGATGTCAATCGTGAGCTAGAAAGATTCGCAAATTTTCAAGAAATTCGGCAAGAAAGGATGAAGGAGGATTTTGGTGAATTGAAGCTTCCCCCAATGAGTCTTGCTGTTGACATGCAGCTGATACGGGAAGCCAGAGCACGGCTTATAGCGAGCCTTATCGTTCTTAACGCCTGCATTCTTGCCGGATCAGGGGTTGCCGGATATTTTCTAGCCGGTAGGACACTCAAGCCAATCAAGGAGATGCTTGATGATCAATCTCGATTTGTGGGTGATGCCTCACACGAGCTAAAAACTCCGCTTACTTCTCTCCGCTCTGAGATTGAGGTTTTTTTAAGATCCAAAAAAGCAACATTAAAAGAAGCGAAAGAGATTCTTAAAAGTAATCTGGAGGAAGTTGCACGGCTTCAAAGTCTTACTAATAGCTTGATGGAATTAACAACATTTGAAAGTACTGCCTTGAGGGCTACCTTTGAGGACGTATTACTTTCAGATGTTCTATCACAGGCGATTAAAAACGTTGAGCCAATGGCAAAAGAAAAGAATATAACAATTGTTAATCGAACCGTAAATATGAAGATTTCCGGTAACGAACAGAGCTTGATGAGACTTTTTACAATTCTTCTTGATAATGCTATCAAATACAGTTATGAAGATAGAAAAGTAAAAATAACGTCAAGGATTTTGGATGAGAGTATGTATGTAAAAGTTTCAGACCAGGGAATCGGAATAAGTTCGGGAGAGGCAGAAAAAATATTCAATAGATTTTATAGGATAGATAAATCCAGAAATTCCCTTTCAGTTCCAGGCTATGGGCTTGGTCTATCGATAGCACGGGAGATCACGCAAAGGCACGGGGGAAGCATCTCTGTCAAAAGTAGCAATAAGGGATCTGTGTTCACCGTTGAATTTCCTGTTTGATCTGTGAGATGCTTGTTGTATGGAGCAGCAATTCTGTCCAGTCTGTAAGTTCGGTATTGTTGAGGGTTACATTTTTTGTCCTCACTGTGGGGCAAAATTAAAAGACGTACCTTTCGAGATTTCAACAGGAAAACAGATTGGCATTTACCTCTTGAGTTTTTTTCTACCACCCCTTGGACTATTTCCTGGAATTAAACTACTTAGAAATCCAAATGATAAAGCAAGACACGTTGGTCTTGTGGCGGTCTTTCTGACGATACTTGCTACCATTATTACGATTTGGGCAACGGTTGGATTCATCAATACCGTTAACAAAACGTTGAACCAGCAAATAAACATACAACAGTTAGGATACTGACATGCTAAAATAGATATCTGTGCAGATATATTCTTCCTTAGAAAAACAAAAAAAGACTTTCACCCCACTCAGTAGCAAAAAAGTTTCTTTATATGTATGTGGGATTACTCCATACGACACTACCCATCTTGGACACGCATTCTTATATATGTTCTTTGATGTGGTAAAACGTTACTTCGAATATCTGAAGTATGATGTGGACTACACGCAAAATGTAACTGACATTGATGATGATCTTCTAGCTCGTGCCAGAAAAGATAATATTGATTGGAGGCAACTTGGGGAAATGTGGACCAAAAAATTTCTCAACGACCTGATTGCTTTAAATATTTCTAGTCCCACAAATTACATCAAGGCAACGGATTCGATAACTGAGATTATTGAGATCATATCGCATCTTCAGACACATGGATTTGCTTATGATGTTGAGGGCACAGTATATTTTGATGTAACAAAATTTGGAAAATATGGGAACCTTTCTTCATATTCAAATGATGAGATGGTAGTCCTTTCAAAGGAGAGAGGTGCAGATCCCGACGACCCCAACAAAAGGAACAAGTTAGATTTTGTTCTTTGGCAGAAGTCATTTGCTGATGAACCTTTATGGGATAGCCCCTGGAGTAAAGGTCGGCCAGGGTGGCACATTGAGTGCTCGGCTATGATCCACAAGACATTAGGATTACAGATAGATATCCACGGAGGTGGATTTGACCTAATTTATCCGCATCATGAATCAGAGATTGCCCAAAGTGAGTCTTTTACTGGAAAAAGCCCCTTCGTCGGATACTGGATGCATGCTGGAATGCTACGTTATAAAAACGAAAAAATGTCGAAGTCGTTGGGCAATCTAATCTTAGTAGGAGATCTTCTTTTCAAGAATTCACAAAATGCTGTCCGGTGGATGCTTTTGTCGCATCATTACCGGTACGAGTGGGAATATTTTGATCATATGATCGGAGATTCTCAAACTGACGTGGATAATCTCCTAAAAGTGACCGAATCAAATTTAAATTTTGATGAAAACCTAAAGTTACTCGAGGAATTTGAGATGCATATGAATGACGACTTTAACACACCAGATGTACTATCAATGCTAAAGAATGCAGCTCCAGATCCAAAAAATTCCTCAACTGTCAAAAAAATCATGAAAACGTTAGGATTTGTGATACAGTAAGAATATGGAGTTTCCCTCTGGCTCAAAAAGAATTTATCCTACGCTTGTTGTACCCCGTAATATGCGACCATCTCGGTTTTTTGCGTTCCCCTTATTGGGGGGTTTGATAAAGGTAATTCTTTTGATTCCAGCAGTCCTTATTCTTTCCGTGCTAAGTTTCATTTGGCAAGTTACCGTACTCATAAATGTATTTGTAGTCCTTTTTACAGGGAGGTACTGGAGATTTTCGTTTGAGGTATGTGATTTTTATAATAAGTACTCTCTTAAAACATCTCTCTATTTTCTGGGAGTGTCAAACAAGCACCCTGGTTTTAGCCCAAAAATAAATGACAATTTTTCAATAACAATACCCTTCCCTACAACCCCCAACAGATTATATGCATTTCCAATTCTTGGAATAGTTGTAAGGTTCGTCATGATGATTCCCTTCATGCTTTGGTTTGGCATAGTATATTACGGCTACTTCTTCCTGTCAGTAATGTCTTCCTTTTCAGTATTTTTTAAAGGCTATTTTCCTGAAAGCACTCACGAGTTGATAGTGGATGGTTTAAGGTTAGGGTTTGCTATGAATTTATTTTTTGCTGGAATATCTGATACTCTTCCCAGCTACAAAATATCTTGGAATCATAAGGTAATAAAGATTATTGCACTGGCTGTTGGGCTTATCTATATGATCTATTCGATTGCAACAGATCCAGATACAAATAAATATGACAAGCAGCCTAATCCTACGCCATCAAACGAGAAGCCATATTCTTCTTAACCTATAGTTTTTTGCTTATTGGGACCTAATAGTGTATAATTAATAAAGTTTTGTAAGCATTACTGGTTTGAATTTGTCAAACCTGGAGGATAGACTTCAATAAAGATTTTTTTTCCTCATCTTGCCCAACATTTCAACAATATTTAGGAACATGTTTTTTAGGGAAAAGCACGTTTTATTTACATATTTCCCTGCATGTTCTTAAATAAAAATATATGAATAGACCATACTACAAAAAACAAAGGAATAGTAACAACAACTCTGGCAGAGGCGGATATTCTGGTGGAAGGAACAATGGTCCTCGTCCTCAATTCGGACAAAGCAATGGTCGCAAGATGTCCACATTTAACCCCTCCCATCTCGTATCTGAAGCTAAAGAGTTTGTGCCCCAGGAAGTATTCGTACCAACCCATCAATTTGCTGATTTTGCGCTTGACGTAAGGTTAAAACAAAACATTAATGCAAAAAACTACATTACCCCAACTCCGATTCAAGACCAAGCAATACCTGCAATGCTTGAGGGAAGAGATGTTATTGGAATCGCAAATACAGGTACGGGAAAGACTGCAGCTTTTCTTATTCCCTTAATTGATAAAGTTCTTAAAAATAGAAGTAAAAAAGTAATTATACTTGCCCCAACAAGAGAGCTTGCTGTTCAGATACGCGATGAATTTGAAGAATTTAGTCGCGGAATGAATATGTATTCAGTGCTTCTTATTGGTGGAGTTAAGAGTTTTAGACAAAAACAGGATCTAAGACGAGAATTTAATTTTGTTATTGGAACTCCGGGACGTGTTAAGGATATGATCAAGGAGAAACAGCTACGTCTTGATCAATTTGACAGTGTAGTACTTGATGAAGCAGATCATATGGTTGATATTGGGTTTATTCATGATGTAAAATTCTTCATATCCCTCCTTCCGCACAACCGTCAGTCGCTTTTCTTCTCTGCAACAATTGATGGTAGCGTTAAGGAAATATTAGCTGCATTCGTCAAAAACCCAGTTACAGTGTCAGTAAAGACCCATGACACGGTGGACGCTATTTCACAGGATGTCATAAAAGTAGAAAGTCAAAATAAAAAGATTGATCAACTGCATGATCTTCTGATCCAGAAGAACTATGAGAAAGTGATTATTTTTGGAAGAACGAAATGGGGAGTCCAGAAAGTATCCGATGAATTAGTAAGACGAGGATTTAGAGCTGGAGCAATCCATGGAAATAAGAATCAGAACCAAAGGCAAAGAACACTTACGATGTTTAAGAGAAATGAAATCTCAATTCTTTTGGCAACTGATGTTGCTGCTCGAGGACTTGACATTGACGATGTCTCACACGTTATAAATTATGATATGCCAGCCTCATATGAGGATTATATCCACAGAATTGGACGCACCGGTCGTGCCAACAAAAAAGGTACTGCTCTTACTTTCGTAGGCTAATTAAGGTCTTTGTATAATCAAAGACTCTGTTCTCCAAATTTTTGTTCTTCCGGAAATGCGCGGATCATTGTGATTTTCAGGATGAAAGACTGCGCTTTTTTTTTCAAAAGTCGTAAAGTCACCTTTTCTGAATACACATTTATATTCTGGATCTTTTGAATACATTCCTTTTCTCGACTCAGCTGTAAGCACGGGGGAGTGAAAGGCCCAATCGATAAAGTTTCCTTTTGGACTATATCTAAACTGAAAACGACTATAGTAATCGCCTTCGAGTACAGAGAATGTATATTTGTAGGAAGCATCTTCCTCGATTTTCTCACAAGTGTATGATATCCCCTCAGGTCTATTATCACTAACCGCCAAATAGATTACTCCAGCCCAATAGTCCCACAAGCGTTGTCTTTGTTCATCTTGCCGTACGTCATAGTCGGCAACGACAGTCTCATCTCTACTTTCTGGAGTCAATGCCTCCCAAGCATCACTTAACATCTGAATGCCTGACTGAGACGCAGCTTCAATGCATTCCTCTTCTGCTAGGTTCGTCCAAGCACCAGGAAACTTCCTTATCAATTGTGGGTCGGTAGGATTACATACGAAATGTTCGAACCCAAACAGAACACCTTGATCTACTTGCTCTTTCATTTACCCTGGATTAAAGCCCTTTTTTCATTTCTTGTCAATTGTTTTAATTCATATTCACGTTGAAGCGCTTTTGTTTGGTTGTCTACCATTTCATAGTAGACCAGAAAAACCGGTCGTCTACCAGAGGTGTATTTTGCACCTCCAGAGATCGCGCCGTTATGTGACTTCAACCGTTTGACAAGGTCCACGGTTTTGCCGGTATAAAAAGTTCCGTCATTACACTCCACAATATAAACATAGTAGTTCTTCATAGAACAAGCATATATTAAGCCTCTTTTCAGTCTACCTCTCTATAGTTGATTCTTAGTATAATCCAAATATGCGAAAATACTTACAGATATCAATAGTTGTTTTGATTATCCTTCTTGCCGCCTATTTTAAAAACACACCGGATGTAGTTGATGACGAAAAAATAAATGTTCAAGTTCCTACTCCAACAACGGTCACAACTGTTGCTGTAAGTCCAACTGCGCAGGTTAGTTCCTCAAAATACAGAGATGGGGTATATGATGGAAGTATTGAGGATGCAGTTTATGGAGACCTTCAGGTGGAAGTTGTTATTGCGGGTGGCAGGATAACAGATGTTAGTGAGTTGATGTATCCTGATGACAATCACACATCAATTGCAATAAACAAACAAGCGCTTATTATTCTCAGACAGGAAGCGATAGACAAACAAAGTTTTGACGTAGATATAGTCACTGGTGCATCTGATTCTGCTCCCGCTTTTGCAAGATCGTTAAGAACAGCTTTAGTTAAGGCAAAATGAAGGTCACAGAAGGAATCATGGGTATGAGTGTTGCCATTGAGGTGCTTGGCGAGTGCGATGGTTCAGACATCGATGAAATATTGGATTATTTCCACGAAGTTGACGAAATGTTCAGTACCTACAAAAGGACAAGTGAAATCAGTAAGATCAACAGGAAGGAACTCCGTATAGAGGATGCTAGCCCTGAAGTAAAAAAAATCTTTAGGCTTTGTGAAGAGACGAGAAGCATTACACACGGCTATTTTGACATTCATGTAGAGGGAATAGTAGATCCATCGGGTCTTGTGAAGGGTTATGCCATTTCAGAAGCTTCAAAGAGACTGTCAAAAAAAGGATATAAAAATTTCTACATCGAGATTGGAGGAGATATTGATATTAGAGGACTAAAAAATGGGCAGAAATGGAAAGTTGGCATAAGGGATCCAAGAGATACAACTGCTACTAAAGGAGTTTTGCATTTGACCAATGTGGGGATAGCTACCTCGGGTATCTACGAACGCGGAATGCATATTTATGATCCCATAAAGAAGAAGCTGGCAAATGAAGTTTCCAGTCTTACTGTTATAGGTCCGGATGTATATGAAGCTGACAGACTTGCAACAGCAGCGTATGCTATGGGCAAGAAAGGAATTGATTTTTTAGATACAATGGATGGACTGGAGGGATATATGATCTCACGTGATGGTAAAGAATATTTGACTGAAGGATTTCGAAAGTATCTTTAATTTATGAAATACGTAGATTTATTTCTTAATAAAATCACAATGTATAGGCTTGTTCTATATGTTCTTATCCTTTTGGTTGTGATCGGTGCGGTGTTAGGATTTTTAGGGAATATTCCATATAAAGGGTTTGATATTTTAATGACGGCCGCAGTCTCTGTTGTTTCTTGTTATATATCAAATTACATCTTCTCAAAGATATTTAAAGCAATCACAAACATTGAGTCCGTATTTGTGACTGCACTTATCCTGACTCTTATTTTTCCGGTAGCTTTCCCTTCAAGTCTTGCACCATTAGCTGTAGTATCGGTAATTACTATGGCATCTAAATATCTTTTAACTATTGATAAAAGACATCTTTTCAATCCAGCAGCTATTGCAGTTCTTATAGTTGGATATTTTGTACCTGACTATTCAGCTATTTGGTGGATTGGAACAAATGCACTTATAATTCCTGTTTTTGTTGGTGGTTTTTTGGTAATGAGAAAAATAAGAAGAGAAGAGCTTGTTCTCACTTTTATCGTCACTTTTCTTATCGTAAGTGGTATAGGCAGTTTTATAAATAGTGGATCCTTTAGCTCCATTTTTACCGTATGGAAACAAAGTTTGTTTTCCTCAGCGCTATTTTTCTTTGCTTTCATCATGCTAACTGAGCCACTCACCTCTCCTACTACAATAAAATTCCAACGTCTATATGCTGCCATTGTCGCGGTTTTTTACGCAACTCCCTTATTAAGATTTGGGGGCTTTGTAATTACTCCGGAAACGGCTCTAATTGCAGGAAATGTTTTTTCATTTTTAGTAAACCCGAAATATAGACTGTCACTTACGCTTCACAATAAAACCAGACTGAGTACTGATACTTATCTCTATG
The DNA here is from genome assembly GCA_964504535.1 of uncultured Gammaproteobacteria bacterium. GTDB lineage: Bacteria > Patescibacteriota > Microgenomatia > Levybacterales > GWA1-39-11 > JAUSNA01. Next base: position 56,024 of record CAZDED010000008.1, on the reverse strand, counting down.
ATTTCGGCATAGTCAAAAATCTCAAATTTACTCCCGGGCAATACTTTGAATGGACCTTGCCTCATCCCTCTCCTGATACCCGGGGAAACAGAAGGTATTTCAGTATTGCGTCTGGAAGAAAGGAGAACCTTTTGATGGCTGTAAAATTTTATGAACCATCAAGTAGTTACAAAAAAGCTCTTTTCAACCTTCAGTCTGGCGACAAGATAATTGCAACCGGTCTTGCCGGGGATTTCGTTTTGCCAAAAAATACAAAAATTCCTCTGGTTTTTATAGCCGGAGGAATTGGGATAACTCCATTTCGGAGCATGATTGAAGATATTGTGGAAAGGAAGCAGCAGGTAGATATATGCGTAATTTATGCGAATAAAGGAGTTGAGGATATCGTATTTAAAGAAGAGCTTGAGCGGGCAAGAAACCTTGGTGTTAAGACATTCTATGTTTTGACTGACAAAAGTAAAATTCCATCCGATTGGTCAGGACTGACAGGACATATAGATACGGAAATGATTAAAAAAGCTATACCGGATTTTTCGAATCGAGTTTTTTATATCTCCGGACCTCAGTTGATGGTGCAAAATTTTGAAAAAATGCTCAGAGATTTGAGAGTTAAAAAAAGACAGATAAAATCAGACTTTTTTCCTGGATATGTTGAAACGGGCGCATAACTCAATTGCTTTTGAGCACGAAATATGCTATAATACATCTCACAGCAAAGAAGATACCTTCAAAAAGCGAAACTATGCAATCCCATATATCAAATCCATGTACCCGTTGCGGAAAGGAAAGAATCGAAGGTAAAAAGTGGAAAGAAGAGATAGCTACCTTCTTTGGAACCTCAACAATCATTCATCAGGATACTATTTGTCCTGATCCGGAATGCCAAAAAATAGTCGAAGAGAAATTAGAGCAGCAAAAGCAAAAATCAGACGAACTTAAGCAAGAAAAACAGAAAAAGGTGGATATAGCCACAGCTGCTCGCAAATTAAAAGCACTGCAAAACCTCAAGAGCTAATCCTTTTTAACACTAGAAAAGCCGTTGAACCTCCGATTAATGCAAGAAATGTATATGTTGCATAGCTTGGAACACCAAGACTATTCTTTGGTTCAATGACACTTTTACCGACCTCAAGCTTAAAAGTCGTGTCAAAAGGATGAAATTGGTCTGAGGTAATGGGAGCTCCTTCAAATCTGATCTCATAGCTTCCCTCACGATCAAATGTCACAGTTGTTGAGGCACTATACAAACTCTTAGGATCGTGAACTTCATCGGCAGGTTTGCTTACTAGTTTTTTACCATCTCTAAAGACAGAGACCGTACAATTGCAGTCTTTCATGCGAAATTCCTTTGATACATCATCGATCTGGAAATGCAGAATTGTCTTTTGATTTGCTAGCGGTCTGTCCTCTGGTTCTGCATGCATAAGGACTGTTGTCTCTTCTTTTCCGCCAGAAGTGTGCGCATATAAGGGGTTAGCGTTCAGAAGGAATAATAGGAAAGCAAGAATTAGAAATTTCACTTATTGATTATATCGTATGAATTGAGTAATGTACTTACGGTCACAAACTCAAACCCTTTTTCTCTTAGGATCTTAACTATCTGAGGGACTGCGATATAGTCGACAGGTTCATTTGGAAAACCGTTCATGTGCATGACTATTATTGAACCATTTCTTGTATTGCTTACGACATTGTTTATTATAATTTCCGGATTTGGATTGAATCCATCATTAGCAACCACATCCCACTGGATGGCAGTCATTCCAGCTTTTTTTAGCAGGTCAAGGTCCTTAATCTTATAGCAACCTCCCGGAAATCTGAACAGTTTCGTCTTAACACCTGTGAATTTTTGCAGCATGAATTGTGACGTTCCAAGATCCTGGATTTTCTCAGTATCCTCTAGAGAAGGCAATCCGAAACAGTCATTTGTAAAAGCCTTATGGGCATACGAGTGGCTACCGATTTCAAATAACGGATCACTGGCCAGATCCTTTGTTTCTTGAGGGTAAGCTTCGGCCCACATTCCAGTAACAAACAGCGTTGCGGGGGTTTTAAATGCCCTTAACACTTCGATCATTTTCGAGTCATAATAACTTTTTACCAGTCCACCCCTCAGCATCTGTGCCATGCCCTCGGTCATATCAGCATCAAATGTTAAAGCTACCTTTTTTTTGTTTCTGTCGCCATGAAATATGATCCCTTTTTTTTGAACAAAAAAATTGTTGTGGTTGATAAGCTGCTTCTTCCAATCTGCATTTTTTAAATATGTTTGGTGCGTGTTTGGATTATTCATAAAATAAGGCTTACCAGACAGTTGTGGAGACAAAAAAAATACTGAAAAGCTAAAAACCACCAGCAGTGGGAGAAGTATTATATACGTGTATAAAAAAGAATTGTCTTTTATTTTTTTTCTATTTTTATTCGCTCTTTTTTTCATTGCACCATTCTAAGCTTTTGTTTTAATTCCAGTCAATATACAAATTGTGATATCATTTTCTTGCATAACAGAAATTGACAATGAATTTTCCCAAGATTTTTTCCTATGTATTATCCTTTATGCTTCCTTTCGTGGTGGTAATAGGTCTAGTAATCTATATCATTTTAAATCTAGCACATCTCACGACACTTTCTATCATTATAGCTTTTGTAACGATTCTAGCAGGATCATACCCCTTAATTGCAGAGTCTATCGAGGATATTAAAAACAAGCAATTTGGTCTCGACTATATTGCAATTTTGGCAATTGTTGTTGCCCTTGTCACGCATGAATATCTTGTTGGAATCATATTAGGACTCATGCTTGCAACCGGAAGAAATTTGGAGGATTTTGCATCCAAACTTGCAAAAAAGTCTCTAAGTAGTCTGGCTGAAAGAATTCCTCATGATGTTGGAGTTGAAAATAATGGAACTGTAGAGAGTAAGCCTGTGAGTTCGATAAACGTTAACGATATAATTGTTGTGAGAAAAGGGGAAGTAATACCTCTTGATGGTTTATTACTCTCTCCAGTTGCTGTTGTTGATGAGTCAAGTCTAACCGGTGAGGCTTTTCCAGCAGACAAATATAGTGGTGACTTATTAAGATCAGGAATTCTCAATCTTGAGTCCGTGATACGTGTAAAAGTTACTAAGTCTGAAAAAGATTCAACCTATAAAAAAATAGTGCAACTCGTTGAGAGGGCACAGAGTGAGAAAGCACCTCTCGTGAGATTGGCAGACAAATATAGCCTTTATTTTACAGTGATAACTCTTATCATAAGTGCTTTTGCTTATCTTTTGCATCCTAATTTGGAAGCAATTTTGGCGGTGTTGGTTGTTGCGACTCCCTGCCCATTGATACTTGCTACCCCCATCGCATTAATTGGAGGAATGAACGCGCAAGCTCGAAAAAGAATCATCATTAAAAAACTTGCTAGCATCGAATCTCTGTCCAGAGTGGATACTATAATTTTTGACAAGACAGGTACTCTTACATTAGGAAAACCACACGTTGCAAAGTTTGTGTTGCACGAGAAAATTGATAGAGATCGCCTTTTATCGATAGCGGGATCAATAGAACGCAATTCATTACACCCCTTAGCAAAAGCAATTGTTGACTATACTGCCAAAGGTCCAACAGTAGCAGTTTCTGATGTAACGGAGGTTGTGGGAAAAGGTATCTCAGGAGTTATTGATGGAAAAAAATATCTATTAGCAAAAATAAATTCCTCAGATACGGCAATGAGGATTGGCATCTTCTTGAATAAAGCCGTTTTAGGAGAATTTGTTTTTGAAGATCAACTAAAGGTGGAGTCAAAAAAAACGATTGAGAGTTTAAAAAACTTAAGTATGACTATAAGAATATTTACAGGAGACAAGCTGAGTACAGCGGTTGAATTAGTAAAAAAGATAGGGATAGAAATTGAAGTCAAAGCAGGGCTGAAGCCTGAAGACAAGCAAAAAGGTATCGAAGATCTCAAGCGAGAAGGCAGGACCGTTGCTATGGTTGGAGATGGGATAAACGATGCTCCTGCTCTAGCTCTTTCTGATGTAGGTATGGTTTTTGCAAATGACGAGCAAACTGCAGCTTCAGAAGCAGCCGACATTGTGCTTCTTGGGGGCAACTTTTCCTCAGTATTATATTCAATTCTTAGTGCGAAGAGGACAATTTCAATAGCCAGGCAAAGCATTTTGTGGGGAATCGGACTTAGTATTTTGTGTATGATCCTTGCTGCGTTAGGCTACATTCCGCCACTTGCTGGCTCTTTGATCCAGGAAGCAATTGATGTTGCTGTAATTATTAATGCCTTGCGAGCTGCTAGATAAAGCACCTACAGCCTTACTTTTAGTTCAGGGTTTTAAAATGGACGCTACAAGCAGATCGTGCCGATGTTAAAATAGACCTTGTGCTATCCCCTTTTTGGTTTTTCAAAAAAAGACAGTATTTTGTTCTCACAATCGTTCTTATTTGCGGAATTTTTGCTACCTGTTACAGCACACTTTCAATAGTTAGGCACTCTCATTATGCTTCTTATGGGTATGACTTAGGTATTAATGACCAAACGATTTGGCGGTACAGTAGATTTGAGTCTCCTATCTCAACGATAGCTCCCTTTCCCGAACGCTCAAAATTGGAGCTACATGTTGAATTTGTGTATGCATTAATTGCTCCGTTTTATTGGCTTTGGTCAACAAGAAGATTTCTTTTTATTATTTCTGCCATTGTCATGTGTTCTGGAGGACTGGCAGTATATTTACTTTCAAAGCACAGAATAAAAGGTGAATTCTTAAGCTTTTCACTTACCTTGTCGTATTTATTGTTTTATGGAATGCAGTTCGCTGTTTGGTTTGATGTTCATAGTTCTGGATTTGGCGCGGCATTTCTTATGTGGTTCATGTATTTCTTGGATAAGAAAAAGAAGTGGTGGTCAGTGTTATTCTTTTTTCTGACTATAACATCAAAAGAGAACATGGCTCTTTATACGCTTGTGATAGCACTGCTTTATCTAATTCGAAGACGAGAGAGGATTGTATTGTTTTTCGCAGGATTTTCAATAATATATTTACTGTTTATATTCTATGTCTTTTTTCCTCATATAATGCACGTTTCTTACCTGTATCAAAATATAGATGGGTTGTTCTCAAACATAAATCCCTTATTTCTTTTCAACTCATCCGAAAAATTAACTACTCTTTTTTATTCTTTCTTGTCGGTAGGGTTTATTCCTATCCTAAACCCACTCACATTGCCGCTGATCATGGTTCATTTTGCTACTTTTTTTGTGATTGCCAGCGATCTTCCGGGGGCTCAAGGTCTTTATGGGCATTACCGGGTGACATTGGGACCGCTTCTTACCTGGTCAACAATTATGACAATAGCTACTTTTAAATTCCTTAATAAAAAATACATTGGTATTTATTTATTGATATGTGCTTTTACAGTCCAATACGCACTTCATCTCCCTCTATCATATCTGACAAAAAATTGGTTTTGGAAAACTCCTTCGGCTGCTATAACAATAAACAAAATTATTGAGTCTTCATTACCTCAAACTGCTTCAGTTGCTTCACAAAACAACATAACGCCCCATATTTCTCACAGGGACAAAATATATACGTTATACCCAATCACAAAAACATTTGAGTCCTCTTCCCCGTGCGGCAAGAGAACATGCAATTGGCTTTCTTGGTACGGCCATCCGGACTATGTAATTGTTGATATTGCAAAGGATTGGGACATTAGGCATTTATTGGCTGACAGACCTGTATTTCTTGACGCTTTATCAAATGTAGAAAAAGCAAAAGTATTAACGAGGTATAAAGTTGAAGGAACAACAATTCTTTATAAAACTAGATAACCTTCTTGACTTCAAATGTATATTGTGGATATAGTAAATCAGGCGGGATAATATGGAGGAACATCAAACTGAACACGACCCGCTTTCGGACTTAATTTACGACAATACTTCTATCAAGAAATCCAAGAAAGATGATTTGATTGACATTCATATCGGAAATCCTTTGCGTCGAATTACTCAAATCCTTGAAGAGATCAAAAAGCAAAAAGCTTTCACTTTTGATATAAAAGGTTCACTTGGTATTGCAGGCATTGTCCTCACTCTTGGTGCTTTCGGGATTTTTGGTGGGACAAAAGCGCTTTGTAGTAAGGGTGTACAGACAAAACTTGGAAGAATTCAAAAACTTGCGTATCTGGAAGAACAAAATGTTAGTTTTCTCAATAAAATACCAGTTCTTAATATGATATTTATGAAACCGTTATCTAACCGTATTCTCCTGATTGGTGCTGACGGGAAGATTGTTCACCTTGCTTTCGAAAATAAGATGGTGCCTCCCAATGAAGCACCAGAGATCGAATATTATGCCACAGGCAATTACGACTCGTGTTCGGAGACATTAACCGTAGACACTCCAACTGCTTTTCAAGGGAAGTAATCTGTGCTACGATAATTTTAGGCAGGAGAAATTATAAAAGCAGCACTCAAAATACTACTAATATTAAGCTTCGGATTCTCCGTCCAATTCCTCTTTCTATTTCTCGTATTTGCGATAGGTGGCTTTACTCCGGCTTTTCTTAAAGACACATTGGTGAAGAGTAACGTTTACGGTACGGTAAGCTCTAAAATCGAGTCTTTCACAACCGAATCTTCAGACTCAGAGGATATGGTAATGCCTTTTATCAGGGAGCAATTTACCTCGTCATATGTTCAGGGTAAAAGCGAAACTCTTATCGATGACACTTTTTCATGGTTAGATGGTAAAACCAAAACTCCTCCCGTCCTTTCATTTAAAGAATTAAGAGACTCAATTGAACAAAAAAATCCTGAACTTTTAATTCAACTTCAGCAAGCATCTGAGGAGATGAGAGCACAGCAGCAACAACAAGCCGAAATGAGCGGAGAATCACTTCCAAATGACACGATGGATTTCAATAAAATGATGAAGAGCGATTTTTCAATTCCTGTTGGTGAGAATTTAAAACCATTAAAATCCGTATATACTTTTTTCAAGTTTGCACTGCCATTAACAGCAGTTTACCTCTTTGTACTACTTGGACTCATTGTTCTTCTCTCTTCAGGGGTAAGAAGCAGGCTTAAGTGGATTGGGGCTACTTTTATTTCTTCTATATTCTTTTGCTGTTTGCCAATAGTAATAGCGCTTGGTCTTTTCAAAGCACCCCTTCAATTTGACGTCAAGAATGCAGAGCTTTCAGGCATTATTTCTTCAATAAGTACGATTGTTGTCAAGGCATTTGCTGAGAAATACTTGCAGGTTGAAATCTTGGGGGTCATGACTTTTGTTGCTATTGGGGTAATATGCTTTATAGCAAGTTCTATGGTGGCTCCATCTGCACCGGTCAAAGCGCCAGTTCCCAAAAAACGCAAGACCTCTTGATTCTTTGCTGACTTTTATATATCCTTGCATTCGTGGAAGGCAGTTCCCCATCACATAATGATTCTGGTTTTGATAGTAAAATACTTTGGGTACTCGTGTGGATATTTACATTGGGTATTGTGGCTGTAATAAGTTACGGAATGGGGAAAGGAGGCCCAGATCTTTCTCTCAAGCCCTCTCCGGTGCCTACCACCTCTCTTCAGGAAATTCCGACTGCCCCACCGCTCAGTCTTACACCAACGCAAATTGCATCCCCTTCGCCTGAACTTGAGATTTGTGATAAAACGGGGCCATCTCAGAAAAAAGATTATCTCGTAAGTTATTACATGAAAGAAGGAGATTCGATAACGTCAGTTGCAGAAAAAGAGTTAGGGGACGAGCGCAGAACAACTGAAATTATTGCTTTGAATGAAGGAGGACCGGCACTTGCCATTGGTAGTGTTCTTTATCTTCCGCCTGTTGATATCAAACAATCTTCCGGTCATATTTCCGAAATATCAGGTAAAATAGTCAGAAAAGACAATACCACATCCTGGCAAATAGCATATGGAGCTGGAATTGACGGTCCAGGCATAGCTATTCCAGGATTCTGGTTTAAAAATATAGCAACTTCAAACTTCAAGATAGGAGATTGTGTAACTATACTTTTTGACAATGGAGTCAAAGTATATAGTATAAAAAAATCCCAAACTTGAAGCTACGAAACTATTTTTTTGCACAAACCTTACAGTCACTCATATGAGTTGCTGCAAGATAAACTGCTGAAAGTCCAACTAGGATATAAACAATTTTTTCTACGCCTCCCAAAGAGCCGACAAGCATAGTTACCAAATTGAAATTAAGAAGACCTACAAGTCCCCAGTTGACACCTCCCACTACTACTAAAATAAAAGCGAGCATGTGTAACCACTTCATATTTACTCACCTCCTTTCAAATTCCTAAATCTTAATATATGGTAGCACTTCTTGTATACTAAATATATGAGAAGCAAATTCCTGATCTTTGTATGCCTCATTCTATTCTTTGTTATCCCTTCAAAGGCAAGTGCACAAGATATCTCAACGGCCGACAAGCTCATAACTGTTGATATCGGAAAGCAAAAGTTGTATGCCTGGGAAGGAGGGAGAGTACTGCAGGAGTTCAGGGTGTCGACTGGCATGCGCTATACACCGACTGTTAAGGGGAGTTTTAAGGTAAGATCAAAACGTGACAAACAGAATATGAAGGGGAATTACCCTCCCTACGAGCCTTATTTTCGAAAAGATGTCCCCAATGTCATGTATTTCTACCAAGCTTATGCAATCCACGGAGTCTATTGGCATAGCCTTTTTGGGTCCCGCGCATCTCATGGATGCGTAAATCTGTCGGTTGCTGACTCGAAGTGGGTGTATGATTGGGCGCAAGTAGGAACCAGAGTTGAAGTGTTTTAAAGCTTATATGTTTTAACTTTGTGGGACAGTTTGATAAAGAGTAATGTTTGGATTTATTTCAGATGGCTTACCCTTAACTTTTTCTTTTGCTACGAGATGACTGAGCGCTGTGTAACCAACGCCAGACCTAATGTCTGAGTCTTCGACTTCAGTATTTTTTTCAAAATTAGCACGGATTTCTCTAACTTTAATGCCAGCCTCATAGGGGGACCACCAGCTTACACCTTCGCTTTCCAGCAAAATACCTGCTGCAAAAAATTCTGCTTCAATAACAGCAAATCTTTGCTCTTGTTGATTTGCTATTGCTGACTCCAGGTACCCGTCTTTTCTGAAAAAGTTTTGTTCCATTTTGCGATTATAGTACTCTTGAGGTTAGATTACAAATATTTTGGTCACGACCCCAACTTGACAAAAATATAAAAAAGTTCTAACTTTATATAGTCCAACCAAAAGGATTGGATCCGATTCTGAGGAAGGACGGTACATTGAAGGAAGAGTCTACTAGAAGGCGATTCTGGAGAAGTACCATTTCGATAGTCAGGAATATTTTGTTAAAACAAACCGTAAAAAAGTTTGTTTATATAACAAAATGATCCAAAAAAACAAAAAGGCCTGTGTCACAGCAGGTCTTTTTGTTAGGTGAGAATGTGGAAAGACAACTATTACTGTTGTCTTTTGGCAGCAGGAGAGTTAAAGAAGTGAGCCCTTATTGGATATTTTTTGTCTTTGTGATAAATAGGAATCCAATTACCTTTTTCTCGCAGAGTAGCTGATAATTCTACGCCAATTCTAAGGGTTCTTTCAAAAGCTTCCTCAATACCTACACCATACTTATTACATTGTTCCATCAACACATTTAGTCCTGGGGATAGTATTTTAAAACTGTGACTTGGGGATATGTCGCTTGGCAAGTTTCTAGACTGATAGTATCTGTCGTCCATGTAGTTGACAGGAACTTCTAACCCTGCACTATCCCTTACGGCCATTCGATCCTCTGGTTCCAACACTGCCAATACATTTCCTATTCTAAAGCAAGAGTGCAGGAAGTCCTTTCTTTCCATTACTCTTTCATTTGCTTCGTTATTGATTCCATCAAATAATGCATTATCAAAAATATGAAATTTCATCGATCTATTTTCGAAGGCAGGAAATCGGTCACCAACCTCAAGGCCAATATCGTAAGCTGGCTTTCCGTCGAATGTTTCGTGTGGCTCCATTTCAGGCATAAGGTAGATATTATAGCGGGAGGTTAATGTTTCGTCAATCTAGCTACTAGCTTCTTTTTTTCTACCCAAACAGCCTCGCACCTAGCGAGGCTGTTTTTTAAAGTAATACTTATTAGTGCACGACAAGTGCTCCTAATGTATTAAATGGTCCATCCGTTGGTGTACTCATTGACGCCACACCATTCAAAGCAGCTGATTGAGTTGTAAAACTACCCCAAATTTGATGCGGACTACTATCTTTTACTTTTGCAAAAAGCCATTGACCAACCCACGCATGATTGCTTGCTTGCCAAACTCGACCTGCAAACCACCCATCGTGTCCGTCTACCTTAACGCTCTTCACAATAACTCTGTACCAATCATGATGCGCATCAGAATATTGGAAAGCTCCGTCTTCTGCAGTTGAAGCGAAGAACTGAGCGGTTCTATTAAGGCCGTACGCATTGTACCGAATGTTTCCGAGTATCGAATGAGCATGTTGCCTTACGTAGGAAACACATTTACCTTGATTGGAAAACGAAGGATTATTAAATGTCTTCCACCCGCTATTTTTACACTCGCTGATCCTCGTCGGCGGTCCAACCAAAGGAGCATCAATAAAGAAGTTCCTTGTTTCCCTAACATCAGGTTGTCCTGCATCATCCGTTGGATTGAAAACAAAACAATATGCGCCAGGAGTAAATGAGGATACATCGGTGTCAAATGAAAATGTATTACCATCCCATGATGCAACATCTGAGTGACCATCAACATTTCCAAGAACTGTACCAGTTCCAGCTGCACATGTTCCTTGTCTAACTGCCCACTGTACAGCATTATCAGCGTTTGGAACATCGTCATCACTATAATTAGCAGCTAGATGCAAACTTCCTGTAACATGTTCAAGATCAGTTGGAGATGTTATTTCTCCTGAAGCTACTACTGGATCAAAATCGTAAGTAGTCACTCCAGCTGCAGTTCCAAATTTAAATGCATCTATATTATCTGTATATCCATCTGCATAAGGCTCTCCAACGCGGAGACCTAGCCATGAATCAGTTACTCTGACTCTCACTCCAGGATAAGAGGTAAGAACATCATTCCAGGTTCTAAGAGTTGTTCCAGAAATAGCCGTGCCTGGCCAAGTTGTTCCAGAATATGCCCACATTGCTGCTCCACCATTTATAGCATCCCAATCTTGCCAAGAATTTTGTACTACTGTTCCATTTTGACTTGGAACATAGACAAGACGCTTTTGCCAAGTGTCGGATCCATTAAAATCCACATTGAAATTGAGATATGCTGAACGGTTTGCGCTACCAGCATTTCCAGATGATGGATTATAGGTGCTAAATTTAAGCACTGTAATGCTTGCTAGTGGAGTTCCACTAAATTGATATGTTGCAATGTTTCTTCTTTGAGTCCCGGTAACGCTTATTTGTGCACTTCCGATACCCTCAGGTGTGATAGCTGGACCAGTTACAAAAGAACCTAAAGTGTTATCAATTGTATCGGATTCATCATTATAGAAAAACCACTTTGTTGTATGTGCCATAACATCTGCTATATCCACAGCTAATGATGGAGGTGTTACTGTAACAGTTGTATCTGCAAATGCAGGCAGCGCAGTTGCAAATAACATTGTACCAAGAGTTACTGATGTCACTATTATTTTTTTTATATTCATATTTTTCACCCCCTTTCATGACAGAAAAAAACCGACCACGAAGGGTCGGTTCAACGATCAAACTAGAATTTCTGCCGAATACATAGTCTACTAAAGACTAAACCTGTTCTAAAATTAAATCAATTATGTCTTAAGTAGTCTTATTGGCTCGTTCTGACAAAAACTACAACACACAATTTTTATAATATCTTTCTTGTTAGCTTACGGGGAATGCTACAACTACGAATCTCTTTGAATCCAAAAAACCGGTGCAGGTGTAGATAGTGATCCTTGTGTCTTTGGTGTTATCTATTATGTAGGTTTGTGACGGGTCAACTGTTGCTGTATATTCCACCTTGAACTCCTTTTTCACACCATCATTCATCGTGATCACTATCTTTTGGCCAGGTTTGACTTGAGGAAGATCTCCCAGAATGCTTTTCCAATTATGCCCATATATCACGCTGTTGCCCTTGCTTCCTGGCAACGGTGTTGTTCTTAGGTAAGAAACGCCAGTACTTGTGGTTTCCCAAGATTTCCCACGGATTGTTGCAGGTACTATCGCTAAATTTGCCTTAATTGACGGGATCTCAATTGATTTTGGCAATTGTACGCCGATGTTTTGGATTACCTGAGGTTCTGTTTTGAAGGTCAGAGGATTTGTAAAGTTTCTTTGGTACAGCAGATAGGCAGCAAACGCTAAAAAGCAGATTCCTACTATCAGAAATAACTTGGAAAAAAGGTTTTGCATAGTACTAATTACTTAGTATTTTTGCGCATGAAGAGTCCTACTAGAGTCAGGAAAATTCCTGCACCTAAGATTGAAAGTACAAATGTAATATTTCCCGTTGAGGCAAGCCCGGCACTACCCTTTGCTGCTTGTACGATAGAACCTAACCCATCAGAGCGTCCGTCTGTTCTTCCATCAGTTCTTCCATCTCCCCCAGCAGATCCGCCACCTGAGTTGGTAGTTGAGCTTCCACCGCAAGTATAACTAATGTTTTTAGCTAAATATGCCCCCTCTGAAAGCCCCCAGGCAGAACCTGTTGGCACATAAATCCATCCTTGATTCTCATAGATCTTGATTTGGTCACCTGATAATTCTTCAATTGGCATCCAATTTGTTTGAACACCTACTCCATCTGCACCACACAGACACTGCAAAACGTTTCCATTTCCGAGTGAATAGACTGTGTCGTGTCCGGTTGCACTACCTTGTCCAACTATGCCATGCGTACCATCCGCATAGTCAGCAATAACTGTTCCTGTAGGTGTGAGGCAGGAGGTAAATGCTTGCTCTGAAGCACTAATAGGCTTTGCAAAAATTGCAACAGCAACGGAAAGAGATAAAAGTGTTAGCGAAATATCTTTCATAAATTCAACAAATCGTAGTATAGTATATAACTATAAGTCTGTCAAGAGGTATTGCGGACAGACTTGCAAGCTTTGCTTATGAGCTTGTCAATATGTAAATGCTAGGCACAAACTACTTGTTATTGAGTTAATTTAATTAAAAGTCTGTCAACAGGTATTTATGCCTACATCACAATGCCAGCATGCTTGGTTTACAAGAAGGGAAAAACTCTTTTAAAAAACTTTTTGAGCTTAAATATAGAACTTTCATAATTTCTTTCCAGAATCACCTGTCTGCTCTCTATAAGATGACTAAGTTTATATGTTGAATCTTTATAATTGTCAGCACTTATCGTAACTTCTTGATTTTCATCTAAATAAGGGAGCATTGCCTTTCCATCCTTGCGTGTCAATTCAAATCTCTCCTTACCTAAAACTCTTGCACCTTCAATTGGTTGCCCAGCCTCATCATCCACTATCACCAAAAGCTGCTTAGGGTTGTAAAATGAAGAAATGGAGTCGACAACCTTTCTTTTTGTATTGTCGTCATTCCACAATTTAGTTGAGCCTCCAAGGTTTACCCAATACGAAAGTCCTACTAGATTTTTTGAATTTACTATCAACTGTCCAGCCCTTCTAACCCAGTCTGCCTGTTGAGTTTCAGTCATTTCTCCATTGATATCAGGTATTGGTACACCAAATTCTCCGAGAACAATTTTGCCACCGCTTTTCTCTGCCAAATCATCTATATCTTTTGCTAATTTCTCTGGGGTCGAAACGTAATGATCAATAGTCACAATTCCATCAAGGGCAGCAGTCGTCTCTTTATCCATAACAGCAACGGCAACATCTTTATTCATAGAGTCATAGTTTGAGGCAACAGTTTTTCCCATTTTGAGAAATCCCTTCTTTGTCACCTGATATTCTGCTATTAGAAATTTTCTGTGTCCCTCAACGTCACCTATACGCGTTGGATTTCCTGGTCCCCCATTCTCACACTCCGGGCACGCAGTAAAAACGTCTCCATTTTCAAAAATCTCAGGATGCTCCTCTAGAAATTTTTCGGTTAACTCCATGTGTTCAGCTCTTGTGATTTTGGAGTATTCAAACCAGCCTTCCCAGCCTGAGAAATTGCCTCGAAACCATATTTTTAGTCTATATTTTCGAGCAGATTCTACCCATCGTTTTAACATTGGGTAGAATTCATCATCATATGGTGTTGCAATAGCAATGTGTGTGGCTCCTGTTGCAGCTATATCTCGCACTTGCTGATCAATTACCAAATTAAAAAGGGGATGGTTCAACTTCTCACGTGCAAGATCCCTTGAGTATTTCATGGTATCAATTGCTTCGAATTTCCAAAAATTACTGTTCTCAATATGGGAAGCTTTTTTATTGTTGTATAAAAATAAAGCAAGCAGAACAACACTTACGGTAATCAATGCGAGGCCACACAAATAAAAGACCTTATAGCTTATTTGTATTCTTTTTGAGGATAGTATATCTTTTTGGTGCATACATTTCTTTATTTTTGATTTCCAAGAGATGGGGTTGTGTTAAGACTTCCAACATATTCAGACTTTAATTCATAAATATCAGCAAAGGGATATTTTCCAACCAAGTTGTATTTTCCAAGAGCCTTATTCTTCATAAGCAGTTTGAATGTTTGATCATTTACATCGTTGGTTCTCATAATAATCCACCGAGCCCACCTGTCAGGAGCAGAAGTAGCAGCTAGCCAATAGCTACCTGTTCCCTCATGTATAAATTTTTTCATTGGAAGACCAGATGAAAAAATAATGGCATCATGTGAGGCTGCTGAAATAAGAATGAAACCTGGCTTATCTTTAGCGCTTTTGCTAAGCCAGCCAGAAACTTCACTAACATTCTTTTGTGAAGATCCTACCCGAGCATCATCAATAGTTACAGCGTCTTGATTAGCAAAACCAAAGAAAATCACAAATGCTAGAAGACCTATAAAAACCCATTTTAGATTCGAGAAGCGATGTATTAGAAAACCAATAAATATGGCAATGGTTGGAGCCATCATTATCCCATATCGGACATTAAACCAAGTGTCCCCTGATATGCCCTGAACAAAAAGTACAGAAAAACCTAGATAAAGTGCAAGAATATTAAAAACCAAGGGAGCCATTAATGCAGACATAACAATTTTAATATTGTTTTTTATCTTGCGACTAAACCAGAAAGCCATAGCACCAACTGCACCCAAAATCAAAGGTAATGTATAGCTATTAAATGCTAAAGCGTAAAAATAAATTTTAGAAGCCAACGGCAAATTATGACTTGATGCAAGAACCCCAGCATTTGCAAGCTGCTGTTGTTGCGCATGGGCAGAATACGGACCAAATGCAAAATACAGGGGGTCTTTAAAAATCAACAAATTCCATAAAAACCATAGAAGAATACCAAACCCCGCAAGTGTAATAAAAAATAGAAATGCTGCTTCTGCAGCTTTGTATCCCTTTTTTTGGAATGTAAGTATTATTACTAATACAGCTGCCCACAGGAACAAAAACCACCCATCGTATCGATTCAGGGTTGCCAACATCACCCAAAAGGCAGCAAAGATAAGATGTATAAGCTTTCCTTCTTTCTGCCACATAAAAAGCTCGAAAACACCTGCAGTCATAGTAGCAATAAGCAAAAGTTCAGTCATTGCTGTTGACTGAAGATATAGAATGTTAATATTTGCTACAAAAACTGCAACCCCTGTCAATCTGCCAAGCATTCCTACTCCTAAATTTTTCAAAAATAGATATATTAGAACGCCTGTCGCAACAAATGAAATCATGCTTTCCAGAGCCCCGGCAAGACCGCTGTGCCACATAAAATCATTCCAAATGGTTGCTACCATCAACAGATGAGGTAGGGGAAGCCACACTGAACCAAGCTGTGCTAGCCCCGGCTTGAGCCCTTCAACTACTCGTCTCCCAATATCTAAATGTGAACGGGCATCATTGTATGCAAGTCCAAGCTGATTGTTGAGATAAAAAGCAAAACTACTTATAGAAATTACCGCAAGAATAACAACGAGAAAAAGAACCGCATTTTTAGAAAAAAAGGCAGTCACTTTCTCTAAAAACTTTTTATTAAATGAAAGAGTTAAATCCATATACGTTTATTTCTATCTCTAACCCAAAGTATTGCAAATGGGGTGGCGAGAAGTATAAATACTGTCCCTGCATAAATTAGTACGAATTGGTTAACATCAATCATCTCTTTTAAATATGTATTGTAGATGTAAGACTTTGTGCTATTTGCCTGTGCAAGCTTTTGATTGTACTCATATGTGTAAGGAATTGGGTTATTTAAGGCAACAGCTTCTTGTTTTGGTGGTATCGTTGATGTGGTAACCATCCCCAGTGTGCTTATGTAAAGGCTATAGCCTAAAAGTGAAAGAAATATAATTCCAAACAATACCCTTTTTCTATATCTATCAAGTGTTAACGCAATAAATGCGGAAAGAATTCCAACCGATGGAATAAGGTAACGTGGACCAAACGCCCATCCACCCCATGGGTCACCAAACATAGAATAAATCACTATATTTGTTGCAACTACCGACCCAAGAAGTACGCTTAGGATACGCGTTTCTCTCTTTTTGTACCCAATATACATGCCAAGAAAGCCAAATAGAACCACAGGGCAATACCACAACCAGCTTCTTTCGTTACTAATAAGTAGAGTGTATAATCCCTCGACTTCATTTCTTGGATTAAAAGGTAACTTTTGATCGTAAATATTTTTTTGTATGGGTTTTTCTACAACTTTTTCTGAAAAATCAGCTCTTCCAAGAAGCTGACCTATTTTTGTATACGAGCCGGTGATTTGGTGATTGTATACTGCAAATAACAAAAGAAGAGGCAGAGCTCCACCTATAATCCATAACAAACTAGTCTTTACTCTAATTTTTATTTTTTCACTCGTATAACTGAGTTCAAAATGTTTAGCCGCAACGTATAGTCCAACTGGTAGAAGCATAATTACATTTGGAATATCAAATAACAAACCAGCGCCAAATAAAACTCCAAGCAAGATATTGCTATAAACAGTTCTTTTTGAAATTGCATTTAGAATTGCTAGCAAAATAATAGACAGACTGTAATGGTGTTGAGTAAAGCTAAAGATGTATGGAAGCGCATTTGTACCAAACAAAAATAAGCAAAACGACACAAAGGATGCAAGTCTTGTTGCTCCTAAATTTCTCGCTATAACATAAATTAAAGTTGCGTTAAGTAAAGCAAAAAGGATTGTTGCCATGTATGTTGCTATTTGAGGAATAGATAGCCACGTGCCAACATAGTAAAAAGGTATCCCAACGAAAGATACTCCGGGGGTAAATATACTAAAAGCCTTTCCTTGATAAATTACAACATCAGGAGCAGCAAACCTTGTCTGTCTTGAATCAAACGTAAATGATCCATTGGTAACGATCGTCTCGGTAAGTACATAACGAGAGGTATTATTTGACGCCTCAAAAGGACCTCCGACTTCAGTATTTTTAGTCTGCCCGTAGTAATTTGGATTATTACTCTGGCCTTTGATTCCAAAAGAAAGCAGAAAAGCAATTAACAACGAAATACATAAAATACCAGTTAATTTCAGTAGTTTTTTCATACTTAAAGCATACGTAGTATTTTGGTGGATACATCGGTTGGCCAAAACCCTGATTTAGGCAGAACCTTCTTATTCATTATATTATCAAGTCGAGTAAATAGAAAAGTCGCAATGTACACAGCAAATGCATTTGGGTTCTCAAGCATTACTCTTGGAAGAACTCCTATGCGGATTCTTTTTGGTACTTTGTAATACTTACTTATGTCACTTTTGAAATAGCGCTTATTCTCCAAGTAAGAATTTTGAAACTTTTTGCTTTGCTTTAGATGATCAGCAAGATTTGATGGAGATTTAAAATAGACGGTAGCCCTAACTGCTCTTGCAAAGGAGAAGCCACTAAGTTTTGTAAACAGGTAAAAGTAAGCATCATTGTTCCACAGCTTTTCAGGTAGAGAAATTTCCTTGTAAAGCTTTTTAGAAACCCCAATAAATCTACCATTAACGGATAAATAATTATCTCCCCTATTCCAGCGAGATGCTATTAAATTATTAATAGATGTGCCCATTTCAAGAGCTTTTTCAAAAAATGTTGATGAGTGTAGGGGTTTTGCAATGCCTGCAATAAGATCTGCCTTTGAGCGGTTGTATTCCACGGCCATGCGTTCAACGGCAAATTCATCAAGGATTACATCATCATTTGTAAGTATTAAAAAATCGGTATTTGCTATCTTGCAAATGTCATTAATCCGGCCAGCCTGCCCCTTTCTTACCCTAAAGTTGTGAACCTCAAGCTTATTGTTCTGTATTTCAGAAAGAATTTGAGGAGGAACATTATTACCATCAACAGCCAAAATTATTTTTTCAATATACTTATATGCAGATTGGTTATATATTGACTTAAGAGTTACCAGAAGGCTTTCGCCCGCCTCATATGTAGGTATTCCAATTGTAATTTTTTTATTCATTTTAATGTAAGCTTAAGCTTTTTGTAGTCGTTGCCATTCCCCATAATGCAGTCATTTTGGACTCCTTTTTGTGTGCTTCATATCTACACAGGGTGTTTGCGCATAAGATGTACAAACAAAGCACAGGATGCTGCAAGAACTCTTTCAACATGCATGTGAGAAGTGTTATCGGTGGAATACTTAATTCTTTTTGAATAAGAGTTTTGCCAAAATATTTCTCCATACGAATTGGCCCAGCTTCAAATCGAGAGTTTTGACGTAAGTGATCTCTTAGATTTTGCGGTGAGCGAAACCAAACTACTGCCTCTGGAACATACCTATATAGGTACCCTTTTGAAATACAAGAAAAATACGCAAACATGTCATTTGCTATCATATCCGTAGGAATAACAAGGCCACTTGCAAAAGGCTTTGACAATGCTAATAGTCTCCCGTCTGCTGAGAAAACATTATGGCCTTTTCGAAGGTCCGAACGAAACCTACGATACATGTGGTGAGTAATATTAATTGCTTTTTCTGTAAATGTTTTTCCATCAACTGCAATAGGGTTTCCGCCACAAAGCCCAATGTTGCGGTTGCTGACCAATGTCTTTACAAGTCTTGAAATGATAAACTCATCCTTCATTACTATGTCTGCGTCTGATTGAACCAAAAAATCCGTCTGAAAGGTTTTGTATATAGCACTAAGTCTTTCCGACTTTCCTATTCGTTTTTGAGAATCAACCAAATGTATTTTGCTTGAGTGAATACCCTTGACCACTTCCGACGTTCTATCAGTTGAGCCATCTGAAACGACTACAATCTTCTTAAGTATAAAGTTTTCTTCTTTCTGCCCCAAGATAGAATTTAGGAAAGCCTCAATATTTTCAGCTTCATTATATGCGCTAACAAACACGGTTACTGATGGTTTTTTCATATTTTGGTTTTTACATGCTTTGAGCTTCTGGCTATTTCAAATTTTGAGTGATCTATTTTCCCACTCTTTACAAATATAAAGACAAATAAAACAATAAAAATGTATCCAAGTGTTAAAAATGGCTGTCGTGCTGCAAACACAAAAACGTAGGTTAGCCCCAATAAAAAAGGAATTTTGTAACTCTCTTTAATTTTTCGCTTTGTAAATGTTTTTTCCAAAATTTTAATTCCACTCGAAAACCTTTTACTTTGCTTGAGATGATCTCTTAAATGCGTAGACGGAGAAAACAAAACAGTAGCTTTTGCTTCGTAGAGAAAATGAAACCCTCTATCGACACAAAAGAAATAAGAATAAGCATCCTCTGGGCAATTATATGGCCATTTTATTTTTGAGTAAAAAGATCTTGAAAATGCACGAGCTTGACCATGGCAAAGGTACACATTGTTGGAATTATTGATTCTTTGCGCAAGTAACTCTTTTAAATCAGAACTATTTGCTAGAATTTTACCTACAAAAGTATTTGGGCGAACCCCTTTAATGCGAGCACCGACTATTCCAAGCTTGGGATTTTTGTAAAAGGGCGTAATTAAATGCTTTAAAAATTTAGTGCCTACAGGAAGCACATCAGCATTAAGAATTACAAGAATATCTGTGGTAGTCTTTGAAAGTATAATATTTTGAGAGGGATTAAGTCCCAGTCTGCTCTTATTTGCAACAAGATATATCAATTTACTGTTTATTTTTTTTACCTTATCAGCTGTACTGTCTGTTGAGCCGTCAGAGACTATAATTATCTTTTCTAAACGGTAGTTGTCTCCTTTTTGACGCAAAATTGATCTGAGTAATTTGGCAATATTTGCTTCTTCGTTGTATGCCGGTATTCCAATAGTGAGTGTTAATTTTTTCATGTGAATTTTAAATACTATCTACTATTTGCTTCCCGATCGCATCGGGGGTAAATTCTCTCAAAAACTTTTTATGCCCATTTATGGCAATCTTTTTAAGTAGTTTTGAGTCATTACTAAGTTTAAGAATTCCATTTGCTAGACTCTTTGGGTTTGCAGGCTTGAAAAGGTACGCTTCTTCCAAATGCCTGAATACACCCCTTGAAGCAGGAGAGTCTGCAGTTATCACAACTTTACCCAACGACAACCCTTGATAAACTTTATTAGGTAAAGTTCTATAAACAGTAGGACTATTTTGAGCATGCCCCAGAAATAAGTCCCCTTTATTTAGTAGCTCAATAGCGTTACTTTCCGTTGCATCTTTATAAAATTGTACATTTTTCAGTTGAAGTTTTTTTGCCAGCGAGTAATTTTTTTCAAAAGTTTGTCCATTGCCAACCATCAGAAATTCAATATCTGTATTTTCTTTAAGTAAATTTGCTGCTTTGATTATGTGTTCCACCCCGTGGAGTGGGCTGTATAGGCCATAGTAGACGACTCTAAGCTTTGTTTTCTTACCCTTTATACCTGAAAACTTGTATATGCTGTCATCTGCTCCGATTGGAATTTCTTGAATTTTCGTCGATTTTACCCCAAATTGCTTAACAAATATGTCCTTTTGGTAAGGAATATCGGAGAATATCACATCTGGAAGCTTATAAATAAATTTTTCGTACTGCTTCAGCATCCAGGCGTACATGGATTTCTTGCTAAGTAGGTTTATGTCTTCTGTAAATGTTATGTAAAGAATAATAAGAGGATAAAATATCAATTTTTTACGCATAATCTTGGCCACAACATATGCTATTAGCAGATCGATATGGCCAGGATATCCGACATAAATTGCATCACAGCTTCTTAGAAGCTTAAACTTTTTTACAATCAGTGTTAATAGGCTTAATTTAACCAAAACTCGCTTTACAAGTGAAATTAGGCTCAAATGTCCTGATGCATTCAAAGGCGTTATGCGAATATTATTATTAATTTCAAGAACCGAAATCCTGTTTCTTCGAAGTCCATCTAATACAATCTTGTTCGAAGAATATTTTTTGTCATAGGTGCCAAAAAAACAAATTTTTATATTTTTTTTCATATAGTTGTTACATAATTGCCTTTATTTTTTTAGTGGAAAGATCAATTTCCCAAATTGGATTCAAAACCACGTTAGATTTTAATTTTAGAAGTCTTGTATATAGGAAGATTCCGAAATAGAGAATCGTCTCAATAGGACTCTTGCACAGCTGCTCAACCAATGCTCTTCCTGTTGCTGAGTATGGAACCTCATAATCAATTTCTATATCGTCAAAATAATTTGACATTTCCTGATTTGAATACTGGAATCTGCTGCTTTTTCTCAGGTGTTCTTTCATATTTTGAGGGTTCTTAAATTCAACGAAGGTCTGTGGTAAATACTTATATGTTCCTTTATTTCTTTTATTTTCAAAATAATAATATGCATCAGATGTTGCAACACTACCAAGTAACCTAAATTTTTTCTTCATAAAAGGGGTTCTAAAAGCCATAAATCTGCCTACAACTGACAGGTAGTTGTCTCCCCCATTCCAGTGCATGGCTGTTTTATTTGCAATATCTGTCCCCGCATTAAGTATTTTTTCAAAATTGCTTGTTGCGCTAACAGGCTTATTCAGAATGCTTACCATAGTTAACGACTGGTCTTTCTTAAATGCTTTAACCACCGTTGAAAGAGCTTTTTTGTCAAACAACACGTCATCTTGGGTAAGAATTACTAGCTCACTTGTTACAAGTCTTAATATTTGCTTCTGTTTTTCTATCTGACTTCCTTCAAATTTGTTTTCGATAAGTTCAACGCCATATTTCTTAAGCTTTCTTTTAACTTCAGGTTGAAAATAAGTTCTATCCGAAATTATAATAAAACGAAAAGTAGGAACATTTATTGAAGAGCGTATTGATTCTACTGTATCAAGGATTGAACTATCACCAAAGCATGTTGTTATACCAACTGTCAGAGAAAAAAGATTTTTATTTTGAGAAATAGTCATTCTGCTCCTTTCGCAATTTGTCAGAAAGCCTATTCTTGGGAAGCTCTACCATGTCATATGTAATTGGAGTATCCATCAAGATGTCTCTCAGCGCTATGCAATTATCGGCAAGTCCAATCGGCAGAAGATTGTCTTTCAAGCAAACATCAGAGTTTTCAATTTCACCATAGGTTAGGAAACCTCCAATTCCGTCAAGTATTTCCCCTTTTTTTATATCCCGTTTTGCTAAAGTTACAACATCACAAACTGGTGCACCAAGGGGTGCAAGAGCTGCATCTTTAAAAATTACTGCGCGCGCCACACTCATCGGAGCTTCTATGGGACTTAAATGGTAAGGAATGTAAAATGTGTAAAGTGGTCCATCTCCCATTTTGTACACATTCATATACATTTTTCGTGTCGGATTGTCAGTAGTCGCCAAAACAAAAACTCCAAAACTTGGTTCCGCACCCAAAATGTAATCTGTAAGTCCAGTTGTAGTAAGTTTGTTCAAATCAAATAACTTGTAAGCATCTTCGACACGCGCACATCGTGGCCCTTCCATTCCTCTTTTTGAAACTGGAAATCCAGTTGCATTTGCAATGCTTGCCATTTCAGCCCCAATTTTCGTTCCATCGGCAAAGGATGTAACCATTTTTGGTCTTTGAAAATGCTCTGCTGCCCACTTGGCTTGTGTCTCTGGGGTACGTCTAACATCAATAAGGCTCTTTATATTTCCAACCATAACCGATTTAAAACCCCATGCTTTTACTTGTCGATACAGATTCATTAGAGCTGCGGGTTGATCCCCATCAGCTTGAGTATAAATAACTCCCTTTTCGTCTGCCTTAACCTTTAGTATTGGTCCCAGCGTTGAATCAAGTTCAGCATTAATAAGAACGACATGCTTGTTATTTTCTATTGCACGAAGGATTACTTGTGAGCCAAATTCTACTTCTCCGGTAGCCTCTACAATAACATCAATCTGTGCGGAATCCGTGAGCAAAAAGTGATTATCACAAAGCGCAGTTTTGCCATTCGAAATTGTTTTTTCAAGTTCTTCTAGGCTTGAGACTTTATTATAATTTTCATATTCTGCTTGCTCAAACCCCTGAATTGCATAGGATTCTGTTCTGTTAGATACAGCCACAAGTCTCATCCCCTTAATAAAGGTAAGCATTTGCATCATGAAACCACGTGCAGCAAATCCGGACCCAACAAGGCCAACCCTAATTGGCTTGTTTTCCATTTCTAGCTTTTCTAACTCTTTATCAACAATTATCATATTATGTAAAATCCTCCCATAAAGTGTCTTTTTCAGAGACGTAAGTAATATTAATTGGCCAAGGTATAACAAATGATGGATCATCAAATCGTATACCGCCTTCATTTCCAGGGGCATAAGCAGGAGAGTACAAGCTCATAAGCTCCGTGCTGTCTTCAAGTGTTAGTATTGCATGTGCAATCCCTGGTCCCATATAAAGCATTTTGTAATCTTCGGCCTTTAAAGTAAATGCTTGCCATTTTTTAAAAGTTGGTGACTTAGGGTTTACATCAATTACTACCTCATATATCGATCCCCTAAGCACTCTTGTCAGCTTTTTTTCTGAAGTCTTTAGAAAATGAAAACCTCTGATTGTTCCTTTGTTTTTCGAGTTTGTCACGTAACCTTCTTGTAGGTTAAAGTCTATACCGGCGTCAGAAAACTCTTTAACACCCCAGGTCCTTGCCAGAAATCCACGCTCATCTTCTTTTTTGTCAAGGTCGATAAGAAACACATCATTAATGCTGGTTTTGTTAAATTTCATATGTTATTCCAATAAAACGAGTCGTCAATTTGTTTGCTTTCCCTTAAGTATTTAATTTGCTTTAATCTGGTGTAATCTTTTGACTCAAAGTCTTCTTTAGTGAAATTAATTTTTGTAAAAATATCCAGCAACTCATGAGCTCCTTTTGCTATATCGTATTGGCAGGTGAATCCGGGCAAAACTTGTTTAATTTTGTCGAATTTAACCTTATAGTTTCTTTTGTCAGCGCCGTTTTTATTAAGACTCACGCTGCATCCGGGAAATGTATTTTTAATAATTTCAGCAATATCCTTAATCTGATAGTTGGAATTGGTATCACCAATATTGATTACTGCCTTGTGAGTTAATTCTTTTGTAGTCGTTAGCGCTAACAGAACTGCTTGACAAACGTCCAAAACATGAACAAACGGCCTCCAGGGTGTTCCATCGCTATCCATTTTTATTTCACCGGTTGTATAGGCTAGTCCCGACAAATTATTAACAACTAAATCAAGCCTTAATCTCGGTGAAGCTCCAAATACAGTTGCGTTTCTAAAAATAATAGGGGAGAAAGAGTCGTTGGCAATTTCAAGTAAATAATTTTCATTTAAAACTTTCGATTTTGCATAGGCTGTCAAGGGATTTACTGCTGAATTCTCATCAGCTACTCTGTCTGATGCACCATAAACACTACACGAAGAAAAATATATAAATTTCTCAACGTTGGCTTCTTTAGCAAGGGCAGCAAGTTTTTTTGTGCCCTTATGATTAATTTCGAAAGTTAAATTGGGGTCATTCTCTCCAACGGGATCATTTGAAAGTTCAGCTAGATGGATCACCGCATCAAACCCAATTAAATCATTTTTTACAACATTTCTAATATCTTTTTTTATTACTTTTGGAGCGACATAGTCTTCAAGATCATACATCCACGCACTAGAATAATACCCTGTATCAAGCCCAGTAACTGTATGCCCTGCCTTTATAAGTTTTTGTCCAAGAATAGTTCCTATGTATCCGTCTACTCCGGTTAGTAATATATTCATATGTTTATTCCCAAACTTTCCATGGCGCCTTTCCGCTTTGCCATAACTGCTCTAATACGTTTTTGTCTCTTAAAGTATCCATGCATTGCCAATATCCTGAATGCACGTATGCGGTAAGTTTGCCATCCTCAGCTAAATTTTTCATTGCATCGTCTTCCCATTCCTGATCAGGAAATTTAATATAGGATAAAGCCTCTGGCTCAACAACCATAAGCCCCCCATTGATCCAGGCACCGTCTCCATTAGGTTTTTCTTTAAAGCTTGTAATTTTGGTTTGACCTTCTTTAAGCACAATTCCACCAAAGCGTCCGGGAGGCTGAACGGCCGTAACTGTTACAAGTCCACTTTCTTTTTTGTGAAATTTAATAAGCTCAGATATGTCTATGTCGCTTACCCCATCTCCGTAAGTCAGACAGAAGGTTTCGTCTCCCAAATACTCCTTTATGGCCAAAAGTCTTTGACTTTTAGAGGAATTTAGTCCGGTTTCGGCTAATGTTACTTTCCATTCCTCTGATCCGTTTTTGTGTATTTCTTTTGTATTGTTTCGCATGTCAAAAGTAACATCTGAGTTGTAGAGTGAATAGTTAGCAAAATAATCTTTGATAACTTGTGATTTATACCCGCAACAAATAATAAATTCGTTAATTCCGTATGCAGAGTACATTTTCATTACATGCCATAGTATAGGTTTACCACCTATTTCAACCATCGGTTTTGGCCGAACTCCACTTTCTTCACTTATTCTTGTACCAAAACCTCCTGCAAAAATTACTGCTTTCATATTATTATAAGACGTTAATTATACCCGTTTGTGCTTTCAAAGTCAATGCTATAAGCTTGTTGAGGTATTTGATACTTTTCATTGAAGTGCTTTTTCTCTTACTGCTATATTTATTGATGATCTAGGGCCAACTGATACTACTGCGTTTTGAATCACCATAAAGAAAGAGTTTGCACTTTTATTCCAATCAAAATTTTTGGACCAAGCATAGGCAGATTTTGTGATCTTGGCTCTAAAGCTTTTTGAGTCTAGGGTCCTGAGCATTGCGTGCGCAAATTCATTAACGTCTTTAACTCGAACAAGTAGCCCAGTTTTCTTGTCTATAATGGAATCTCTAAGCCCGTTCACATTTGATGCTATTACCGGGGTACCTGATGCATTTGCCTCAATAACCGTAATCCCCCAACCCTCTATCATTGACGGCTGAACGGCAACCCATGATGTTGCTAGAAGCTCTGCTTTTTTTCTCTCGCTTACCTTGCCATGAAATATGATAGACTTTGATAATCCCAACTGTGTTGAAAGCGCCACAAGGCTCTCCCTGCTTTCTCCCTCTCCTGCAATATGAAAAACAGCATGGGGATAAGAAGCTACAACTTTTCTAAATGCTTTTATTGCAATTTCAACATTCTTATATGGCTTTAACCTTCCGATATAAACAATAGACGGATTTTTGGTTTTTTTTGCTTTTCCAAATTTCGAGAGCTCAATTCCGGGGTTAACAATTTTTATATCTGATGAATCAACAAAGCCCAATTTTATTATTTCCTTTTTTGACGACTCGCTTACAGTTATAATTTGCTTCTCTCGATAGACATATGGCATAAGCTTACCTTCAATTAATCGAGCTATTTGGGAAAACGGAAACTTTAAGTGTTTAGTAAATACTTCTTGATGAACGTGGTGAATTAAAAGAAATATTGGTTTGCGGCAAAATAAGGGGGTAAAAAAAGGAATTCCATTTTCGGAATCTATCACTAAATCATATTTTCCGCGCAGGTTGAACACGTAATAGACCGTTGCCCAAACATACATTGTATAAAATCCTCCACGTCTCATAATTCTTACTCCATTTACCATCTCATCCCTTTTATTTGCATAATCATTTCCACAGAAAATAGTTACGGAATTTCCTTCAGCCACCCATCTCATTCCTAGCTCATGAAGATATGCTTCTGCACCACCACCCCATTTGTGTTTTGTATCACGCCAGTTAAAAATTAAAATGTTCAGCTTATTGTCGGCAAGATCAGCAACTGTTTGTTTTTTGAATAATGCGACGAAATCTCCAAGGTTGAACTCAATTACTTTTACAAGCCTTTCATTGAAATGAAGCACCAACATGACAGACAAGTTAACAGCTGAAGATATCACCATTGCAGCAACTATTTCAGAAACTCCGCTGTGCAAAATACTGATAAGTGCTATCTGAACAAATGAAAGCAAGAAAGCAACAATGGGGAAGATATATATTCTTCTAACCTGATAGTAACCGACAAATATTCCTGAGATGCTAAATGCCATCATTGCTAACAAAAACATTGGAAGAAATTTCAGCACAGGATAAACTTTTGCTCCGAACATTAATGGTGCAAAGAACTGCGAAAGAATACCCAACGGAATAAAAGCTGCTAACGTCATTACGATAGACACTCCAAGAATTTTGTAAAAAAGTTTTTTACTATCTTTTCTTGCACCCTCGTAGTGACTTACTAGTGGTACAAGGAATTGCGAAGAAAGACCTGACATAAAGTAAACCATCTTTCCGATAAGAGAAATAAGAGCATACTGCCCTGCCTGAACCGGAGTTAAATAATGACGTGCGAGTATCACGTCAAATGAGAGGAAGCACAATGTTGCAAGACCAGCCAATAAAGATGTAAGTAGATACTTTAACGGAAAGATGTGAGCATTTTTAGCTTCAACATTGGATAAACTTTTTTTCTTTCTCCTTCCAAGCAAAAACTGAGTTGCAACAAAAACACTCATTATGGCAATTGGTATCGATAAGTATATTAGTGAGGGGACCTTGCTACCAACAAAAAAAATGGCCGAGAGAAACTTCACAACTGGCTCTAATATAATTACTCCACCAAGAAGCCCAAACTGAAGTTTAGAGGAAATATATCCCCTATTTACTGCTGTAATAAAACCAAAAAACCAAATTGGAATAAAAAGAATAAAGAGCAAGTAATTTGCTGTATGAAAGTATTGAGCCAAAAAAGGAATTGTCAAAAGCCACAGGACGCTTGCAATACTGGAAAGCATAAGCGCTTTTTTTTGGATATAGAAAAGAAATGCTTCAGACGCTGCAACTCCGTATCTTTCAATCAAAAAACCTCCCCGATAATTTATGACCGACCCTAAAGCTCCAAACCCAATGTTTGCGAAAGAATAAAAACTCCCAAAAAGGCTAATAAGACTAAATTCTGAAAGCTCAAGTTTTCGCCCAAGATATGCGTTAAACGCAAAATTGATAAGATTGGCTACCATTGCAGCCACAATTAGAAAGGCGCCCCCAAAGTATTCTTTCTTAAAATAATTTCTCAAGAACTTCATATTAGAAATTTGCTAATAACGACATTCCGTATTTGACAGGAATTAATATTATTTTCGTAATGTTTAAATCACGCTTTTTTCTTTTCTGTTTGAAGTGAATAAGATTGAGACCATGCGTAGTCTTCTCCCAATAATGAGGCTTAAGGATTAACTGAAATAGTGCATAAAATCCTGCAATCGATATCATTAACCAGTACAAGGGAACAAAGAAAATATACTTAACCAATGAGTATTGCTCTCTCTTCATACACCCAATCATGTAGTAATACAGGTAAAGAAAATTTCCAAATACCAAAGAGGTTCCGGCCATGTAAAAAATGGCTGAGGGGTACAGCTTCTCAATCGAAGGTCCCACGTACGCATAGAGCGTAAAATACGACAATGTTGCAAGCCATAAGAGCGGATTTATTAATATGAAAGCTATCTTTCCACCAAAGATAAGGTTAAAAAGTAGAGAGTGTTGCTTATTGCTCTTTATGAACGAGTACGGATCTCTTGTGTGAACAAGATAGGTTTGCATGTAGCCCTTAATCCAGCGCGAT
Organism: uncultured Gammaproteobacteria bacterium; assembly: GCA_964504535.1. GTDB lineage: Bacteria > Patescibacteriota > Microgenomatia > Levybacterales > GWA1-39-11 > JAUSNA01. The sequence continues at coordinate 26,859 of CAZDED010000008.1, read as the reverse complement.
CTTTGTCTTATCCAGTTCCCCCACTTACTATTTGCTTCTTCAAGTGTTGTAGAATCTATGATTGCCGTCCTAAAGCCTTCCTTAAATAGCCTTACCCCAAGGTCAGCATCCTCAGTAACATTGAAAGGATCCCACCCCTGAAGCTTTATCAGGTCAGTTGTTTTAAAGTGATTTGAGGTTCCTCCAAGCGGAATTGAGGTATTAATTGATTGATAGCCTGTTAAAGTAACGTCAAACCACAATGAATATTCCGCTGTAAAAAAGCGTGTCAATAGATTTTGATGAGGGTTGTGATAGTTAAGCTTTGCTTGAAGACACTTGATTTCGGGTCCTGCTTTCTGAAAAGAAAGATACGCTTTCTTCAACTGCATAGGATCAGGAATATCCTCAGCGTCATAAATAACCAAGTATTCACCTTTCGCAATAGAAAGGCCATAGTTGCATGCCTTTGGTTTTGTTTTTGGCTGGGAATCAGGAACAACAGCAACTCTAACGTAAGTGGGTAAACCAAGGTTTTTTGCTACCTCTATGGAATTTCTATCGTCTTCTTCTAAAAGAAAAATTACGTCTAATTTGTCTTTTGGCCACGAAATTTTTGCTATTGCTTCTAAGAATTGAGGAATAATGTGTGCCTCTTTGTATAGTGGACAAAGAATTGTATAGATTGGCAACTGACTTTCAGAAAGAGTTGCTAGTTCTTCTTTTTTAATTACTATTTCTTGGGGATTTCGTAAACTTTTGAATATTAGCCCTGCGTTAAATACTACGTCAAGAAAATAAATAGTTGAAAGAAGAGCTACAAGTATTTGTAAGGCTCCAATTAAATTTATAACTAGCCCGATACCAACAAGTGCAACAAGCATTCCGATAAATAATTTTTGCCTCAAAAAAAATGTTCTAATGGCGCTCTTTGTGTGTGGAAGAGTTGTGTGTGTTATGAATTGTTTTCTTTTGTATCCAATCCCAGCACCCAACATGCTACCATCTTGTGACTCCATAACTTGAGGATGAATCCTCTTAAGCTTTACTCTCAGCGCATTGAGGCCGATTTCAAATATGGCCCGGTATGATCCTACTTTTGAAGTCCCCATCTTTCTTTTGCTAAAGGTAATGGAGAAATTTCCAATTGAATAACCTGCTTCTCGAGCCCGATGTAAAAACTCAAGATCAAAAGTCCATGGAGAAGCGGGCTTAAAATTTATAACGGTGGCAACCTCTGATCTGAAGGCTTTTAGTCCTGACTGAACATCATGGTCTAGACCAAAAAGGAACTTGCCAAAAAACAGTTTAAAAGTCTTACTAAATATTCTTCTACTTAAAGTGTCGTGATAGCTTTGTCTGTCTGCAACAACAACATCAAATTTTTCCAATTTAAGCACCATCGGCGCAATCGCCTCAGGAGGGTACTGAAGATCCCCATCGATTATGGCGATGTTTGCATATTGTGCCTCGGAAAAGCCTTCTCTAAGAGAGTAGGACTTGCCCTTTGTTCCCTTCTTCTCAACAAGCCTTACTGGATAGATTGTTGAAAGCGCAGTAATTTTCTTTTGGGTGTTATCTGTCGAATGATCATCAACAAAAATTACTTCGTACGTTATTCCGTCTGCCAAAAGTGAACTATTCAACTTGGCAACTAACTCCTCAATGTTACCCTCTTCGTTAAAAGTTGGTATAACTACACTTACTTCTTTTTGAAAATTTTTATTCATTGCTACCTCCTACTTTATGGATGCTGATAAATTTATTAAGAGAGTTGTGTGACACACGATAGTGTCCGCCAAACTCCACAGCCTCAAGATGGCCTTCCTTTATGTATTTGTAAATGGTGAGAACAGACAATCGAAGTAATGCCGCCACTTCATGGACGGTTAGAAACTCGCTAATATTAGTTGCTTTACTATTTTTTGTGCTCAAAATAAAAATACAACCCATAGATAATAGCTATGGGCTGTAAGATGAGTAGTTTATAACATAGTTTGATATAGTTGTCAATTATAGGATGAGGTGACTAAAAGTCTACTTATTTCATGTAGGTTTTTATAAGGTTTGCTATACTCTACTTATGCTTTTGTTGGTATTGTTTGCTTTTTTGGCAGGTTTTGTTACCGTCCTTTCTCCCTGCATCTTGCCTGTCCTACCTATCGTTCTTTCAGGTTCCTTACAAGGCGGACATAGGCGTCCTTTAGGGATCGTGACTGGATTTATATTTAGTTTTTCTCTTTTCACACTATTTCTATCCTCAATTGTGAGAACAACAGGTATTTCTGCGGATCTTTTAAGAACTTTTTCTGTTGTAATAGTGCTTATATTTGGAGTTAGCTTACTAATGCCAAATTTCCAGGTCGTTTTAGAGAAGATCTTTACTAGACTCTCATCCCTTGTGACCAGGAATTCAACACAAGCAACCGGCTTTTGGAGTGGCATGATTTTGGGAATTAGCCTTGGACTTGTATGGACACCATGTGTTGGACCGATCATTGCATCAGTCATCACGCTTGCTGCTACAAGCTCTGTCACTGGGAGCGCAATTCTCATAACATTTGCCTACTCCTTAGGCACAGCTATTCCTATGTTTGCTATTACATATGGAGGACGTACTTTGCTCAACAAAGTCCCCTGGCTACTTAAAAACACAGCTCGTATACAAAAAGGTTTTGGAGTTCTAATGATTATTGTTGCAATAGGCATCTTTTTCAATCTTGATAGGCAATTTCAGGTGTTGGTTTTAGATAAATTTCCCTCGTATGGAGTTGGGTTGACCAAGCTTGAAGACAATGATCTTGTCAAAAACTTATTAAAAAAGAATAACTCACTAGTAGACAAGAATCTGATTGGAAAGCCGATGCCAAACGAAGGCTCTTTCCCTCAAGCACCTGAACTCATAGCCGGAGGAGAATGGCTCAATACCACGCCGTTTACACTGTCAGATCTCAAAGGAAAGGTCGTACTCATTGATTTTTGGACATACACTTGTATCAACTGTATAAGAACGCTTCCTTATATCAAATCATGGAACGAGAAGTATAAAGACAAAGGTCTTGTAATTGTTGGTGTTCATACTCCTGAATTTGAATTTGAAAAGAATTTAAAAAATGTACAAAAAGCAGTTTCTGATTTTAAAATTACATACCCGGTCATGCAGGATAATGATTATGCCACATGGAATGCCTACAGTAACCATTATTGGCCTGCACACTATTTAATTGATAAAAATGGAGCTGTTCGTGATACTCATTTTGGAGAAGGAGCATATGACGAAACAGAGGAGATGATACAAAAGTTATTAAAGGAAACCGGCGCCAGCGTGAAGGACAAAATAGCAAACCCCACCTACTCAATTGATTCTCTCAGTCCAGAAACCTACCTTGGCTATTCAAGAATTGCTGGTCTGGCTACAAACCAAAAGGTTTCTCATGATGTTAAAACAACCTATACACTCCCATCATCTTTAAACTTAAATACTTTCGCTTTTGGCGGAAGCTGGCTAATCGGTGAGCAGACAACAAAAGCCTACAAAGGCTCCACAATCGAATATCATTTTCAGGCTAAAGACGTTTATTTAGTCATAAATACTACTTCAAATTCTGAAATACAAGTGAGCCTTGATGGTAAGGTTGTTGATACAAGCGTTGAGGGTGAAGATGTGAAACAAGGGACAGTTGTCGTTGAATCAAATAGACTATATCATCTCATCAAACTACCAAAAGCGGAAGATCACATTCTAAGGCTCGAGTTTCTTGACGACAACGCGTCAGTATATGCCTTCACCTTTGGTTGATGACTTGACTAAACAGAGAAAAAGTCCTGCTTTATCTTCATCCAATAATCTTCTTGTCTTGTTAGAGATTTTGTATCATTCTGATTTTCCAGCAAAAATTTTATTGCTTCTTCTAGGTAGAGAGTATTTTGGGAGCCCTTGACGAGAATAAGCGCGTTTTCAGGCATCTCTTCCTTAATATGAAGCCCCGCCTGAATAGCATTTTTGTACCACTCAACTTTTTTAACATGACCTTTTTTCCCGATTTTTTCCTTGATAATAGGCACAACAAATTCCTGAGTTTGGGGCCCAACGCAGTATAATTCGTCTACAACTTTCAAAAGTGCATCAGCAACTTCCTGATGTTCTTGCTTTGACTCATTTCCGAGTTCGCGCATGTCGCCCATGAGAAATAGAACCGGTCTTCCCGTCTTTTCTTTGAGCGTTTTGAGCATCTCAATAAAGGACAACACTGTTGATTTTGATGAATTGTAAGAAGAATCGATAATTAATGAATTCTTGATACCGGCAAAAAGCGAAGATCTTCCCTTTGGTATAGTAAAGTTGCTTTCTAACGCTTCTTTAATTTGAGTGTAAGTAAGACCAAGGCTGTGAGTAGCAAGTATAACCGCTGCAAAACTTTCTCTTGAGGCAGGAGGTAAAATAAGACCAGGAAAAGAAAGCTCGATCACTCTTTCCCCTTTGGTTGTCGTTACTTTGTAGGAAAATTTGGTTTTTTTACTATAGATGGAATAATCATCAAAAATGATTGTATTTTGTTTTTTTGAACCAAATGTAAGAAGGGTTAATGACTCTTTTTTTGTTCTTTTTTGAATCACTTCAGACAGTCTGAGGTCATCATTGTTGTAAATTCCAACTCTGGTAAATCCATTTGTTATGATTTTACTATCTTCTTCAGCAATTTTATTGAGTATGAACTCCAGGCTATCTTTCGTGTGTTTCTTCAACAACTTTTCAAATTGCATTGTGTGAGTTGCTGTAGCATTGAGATCTATGCTCATTTCCGGTTTTACGATGGTCAATAGATAAGACATGTTTTTGGGCGGATACGGATCGTCTATTCCCATCTCTACAACAAGATATTGGTATTTCCGAAGGTTACCGATGCAAAGTGGTGCCTTAAGAAGAATATTGAACCAATTCTTGTTACTAAATCCGTCCAATGATAGTCCCAGTATTCCAAGAGGGACTCCTGTTTCGGAATTCCCACTAACCACCCCTGTTTTGAAGTAATGGCTAAGCACAGCATGCAAAGCATTTCTTGTTGACGACTTTCCGACAGAACCTGCTACTCCTATGACGTATGGTCTGTGAATTCTTAAAGCTAACTGTGCCCAAAAACGAAGATAATATAGAATAAATCGAATCAATAAATCCCTCATATTCATATTATAACAGCTGATATTTAATAGTTAAAAGTTACTAACTAGTATCTATTGACTAACAACTAGTTACTAAGTTATATTAATACTCTATGGATGACGCAACGAAAAATGATGAAAATATTGTAGAAGGCCAAATCGAGGATGAAGCCTCTATAACCCCTGAAGTCGAAATCTCAACTGAAGTAAGTGATGAACCTCAGTCTGCAGCAGAACTGGTAGTAAGTCTTACAAACCTCATAAATGCCAATCTAAAAGAGATTAAAGTGATTGAAGAAGAGATGGCAAAGCACAAAGAAATGGTTGATACTGTTCTTGATAACGATGCGACATTCAAGCAACACGCTGAAGCAGCTAAGGAAGCTTCTAGGATCAAGACAAACACTAAAAAAGAAATCTTTAAAAGACCGGATGTAAAGCATGTTGTTGAAAAACTCAATGAATTAAAAGAAAATCTTGCCGACACTCGGGAGGAACTTTCAAATTACATCCAAGAATACGCTACGACATCTGGACAAAACTATTTTGAAGCCGAAGATGGCACAATCCAAGAAATAGTCTACATCGCAAAACTCCGAAGAAAAGCTGCCTAATTTTTTTTGGCAAAAAAAATACCGTAGTGTCTAAACATTGACTTTTTTTAATTTTAAGCTACTATTTCCCTTATGACAAAAGAGAGAGGTGAGGGAAGAGCTAGTCGCAGATGGTTTAAGCCTGAGGCCACCAATCCAAGCAGATACAGTCCGCACCCCGAAGTAGGACGCCCAATAAGTGCATTAGCTGATACTGTGACAAGGCCAAAAAAAACTTTGGAAGAACTTCTTCGGTGGCAGGCTGATTGCTTAAGTGTAATTAACTCTGATGCATCGGACAGGGTTCGTGCAAGGGCCTATGTTGAAGGTATCAATGTAACTCATAGAATAGCTAAGCTGGCAAAAAACACCCCAGAACATGAAACGGAAGCTGCTAATTTGAGAAATGCTGCGAAGGATGCCTTTGAATTTGTGGAAAAATTATTACCATTGGATGCAGTAAATATGGCGGGTTTTACTCTCACCGGCTCTTGTAGAAGTGAGGACGGTGCAATAAATGTAGCATTTTTGGATTGGGGGATAGAGGCAACAGCGGCTCTTGTTGAGGACGCGTTGCAATCTTATGACTTGCTGCTACTTAATAAGGCAACCGAAATGCAAGAAAGGATCTCTACCCGCAAGAATCGCCTTTTAGACCAAGGCAGAGCTCTAAGTTGAGCTGCTTAAGATATAAATTTACGAAAAGTCCGAAGATAGAGTGTTACCCTGAATCACTGGGGTGCTTCGCATACTGGTAAACCTCAGAATCGTTTCGCTGAAGCAAGAGAGCCCGGTGAGCACACCGTCATCACAATGTTTCGCCAAAAAAATACCATTTGCTTGGGTTGTTTATAATATTCTGAAACACTTTCAGAATCTGTAGACGCTGAAGCAAGTTCAGCATATTACAAACATCTTATCACAAATGGTATTTCTATTGGGTTAAGTAGATTCGAAATAGAAACTTAGTTTCTATTCCAACCTCCACCGTGGCCTCCACCTCCGCGTCTATCGTCTCTTCCTCCGCCACGGCTTCCGCCTCGGTCAAATCCTCCTCTAGATCCACCTCCAAAGCCTCCGCCTTGTGGTCTCTCTTCTCTTGGGCGAGCAACTGATACGAATATAGTTCTCTCTCCCATAGCTGACTTATCAAGAGCAGTAATTGCTTCTTGGGCTTTAGCGTCATCTTCAAGCTCTACGAATCCAAATCCTTTGCTACGTCCGCTGTCACGATCAGTGATAAGGGTTGCAGAAAGAACTGTTCCGTAATCTGCGAATAATGTTTTAAGATCATCCTCAGTTGTTGTGTATGGTAAATTTCCAATATAAAGTTTTGTCATGTAATGTTCACCTCCTGTCCGTGGGATATAAATATAGTATGTGTTTCGATATTCTGGGGCTAAATGCGGGTTTCAAATTCCTCTTAGCTGTATGTATTGTATCACATTTCTTGAGAATGCAAGTAATTATATCCTCTAACCATTTTGCCGGATTTTTTGTACTCAATATTTAGCTTCAAAATTGTTTGTGAAGCGGACTTATTTTCATGAAATCAAAAAAAGGTACGTATATAGTTTTATGGATGTTGACACTAATTAAGTAACACACTATTATGGAATTAGTTTTGGGCTGCCTTAAATTACAACCTCGCTTCGCGGGGTTGTTTTTTTCTCTAAACCTTTTTTGTGAGTACAAGGCTCCAGGCAAACGGGTGTTTGCTTTTGACTACCACAAGACCTTGCTTCTTTAAAAAATTTTCAAATCCCCACGCAGTCCAGTGATTGATGTGTTCTGGATGATTACCAAAATTTTTTAAATACTTGCCACGCATGAAGTTTGCCATTATGAAAAAAGGTTCATTTGGAACTGAAAAAACGATATATTTTGACGTTACACGTCTAATCTCAGAGACAGCTTTGTCAGGATCTTCCAAGTGCTCCAAAACCTCAGTACAGATAGAAAGATCAAAAGAATTATCTTTGTAATCCAATTTATAAACATCCCCCTTCTTAAGATTTAACTCAGGATAGATTTTCTTGCCAATTTTAATTGCGTCATTTGAGTAATCAATACCTTCATTTTTCTTACCAATTTTTTTCTCTTCCAATTTTTTGAGTGTAAACCCTTCACCACAACCAACATCAAGTATTCTTTTAGCCCTCAGGGGCTTTACCATATCGAAAAACGTTTTGTAGAAGTTGTTAATAAGAAGCTTTTGTATTGGATTTGTGTTTGCGTGCTTTCTATAATTTGTTGTTTCCGCCATAAGTGTTAATTATACTAAATACTGCATGAAAATTGTTGGTAAATTTTTATTTTGGTTTTTTGTAATTTTAATTGCAGGAAACATTATCCTTTTTAGCATTTCTTATATAAATATTGGCAAATCTAACAGTCTCTCAAACATTGTTTCGCCAATACCAAAGCTCTTAACAAATGTTATGTACAATCAGTCGGAATCAACATTCTTCTGGCAACCCCGGCTTGGTGTACTGGGAACTTCTCAAAAACCCTTAGAAATTACGGCAAAAGCAGCTCTTGCCTATGACACCCAAACAAACACAATGTTATATGAAAAAAATATTGACACCAGGCTGCCTATGGCCTCATTAACAAAAATTATGACCGCAGTAATAGCTCTGGAAAACATGTCGTTGCAACAAAATATTACCATTACAAAATCGGCAGCGACTATTGGCGAGGACTCAATGGGTCTCTCAGAAGGTGAAACCCTAAAACTTTCAGATCTGATATATGGAATGCTTCTTCAGTCAGGAAATGATGCAGCTGAAGCGATAGCTCAGGCAAGCAAATTTAAAAGAAGTGGCTATATTCATCTTATGAATAAAAAGGCTGAGGATTTGGGTCTTTCCAATACACGATTTACAAATCCCACGGGACTACAAGGGGACGGAGAACAATTTAGCACAGCAAAGGAATTGCTTGTAATGACAAATTATGCACTGCAGAAGAAAGATTTTGCAGAAATTGTCGCAACTTATCAATACGATATTGAAATTACACCAACACATAAGGGTTATACACTCTATAATGAAACGAATTTATTGACTACCTATCCGGGAGTAAAAGGTGTAAAAACAGGGTTTACAGATGAGGCCGGGCTTTGTCTTGTGACGTATCTTGATTACCAAGGACACAAAATAATTGCTGTTATTTTAAATAGCCAAAGCAGAAGAACTGAAATGGCGGAAATACTTGACTACAGCCTTAAATCATTGGGGGTTGTGCCACCTCCACACGGGTAAAATAGACAATAAACAGGAGACAAAAGGCGCAGGTTGATTGAATGAGAAGCTAAACTAATGTAAAATTCCTATTGTCTAGTGTCTAATTACTAGTATCTTGTTATTAAATTGGCCTGAGTGGTGGAATGGTATACACGCACGCCTTAAGAGCGTGTGGCGCAAGTCATGCGGGTTCGAGTCCCGCCTCAGGCACACTTCGACAAGCTCAGTGTTAACTGTATTTCGGCGATCCTCGCAGGCAAAGCCCGACCGCGCCCCGCCTCAGGCACACTTCGACAAGCTAGCAGTCAGTAGCCAGCAGTCAGAAGTTATCTGTCAGTAGTTAGTAGTCAGTGAATCCCATTTTTCAGGAACTCGATGATGTGATTGTGGTAAGTGTAAAAAACATACATATTCACGAGCAACAACCCTGGAAAGACGATGCCTTTCTCAACAAAACTTCCGGTATGGAACCTCAACGCCTTGATAGGCGGTATTCCAAGGTTTATGGGAATAGGAAATAACCATGGCACTCCACTGTGTGTGAATGTGTCACTTATTAAGTGTGACAAAACTCCAATCATAAATGACCACCAAACAACATCAACATCAACGATGAGAACATTGCGAATCAGAAGTAACAGAAATTTTGAAACAACAGCAAAGAATACGATGCCAAGAAGAGAATGAGAGATATGTCTGTGACCTCCAAATATTGGTGACAGAAGCTTTCCAAGAAATATTCCAAAACGTACCTTTTTCCAAACAACTCCGGTCGATTGGTCTATGTCAGGAGCAAGACCACCTATCATATTTGCGGAAAAGGCAACAAATGCGGTTGCCAGGGTCATGGTAGGTATCTGCTGAGTAGCAACTATTACATTTAATGCAGTGAATGCAGCCAAATCGTGAGTTCTTCCAGTCATACTGTTAATTGTTAGTCAGTAGTTAGCAGTTAGTAGTCATTAGTTACTCTAAATTCTTCATAAAAAACTCAGTAACTGTGTCTAGGTATAAAGCGTGATCACTCTTATATGTATGAACGTGATCCGAGTTAGGAAAAAGAACACGACTACCTTTTTTGACTTTGGATAAAAGCTCCTCTGAGTTAAATGGAGGGATAAGATCATCCTTGGCTCCGTGAAGAAACAATAAAGGAGTATTTTCAAGATAATGAACCTGATCTATCGGCCTAACGCTTGCAGCATCTATTCCATAAAGAGTTTTTGCCCAAAAATACACACCGGGATGCAGGAATCGTGGAACATTGTGCTCCCCTTCCATAAGGTGAGAGATGGCGGTCATAACTTCTGTTGCTGGACTATCAAGCACAATAGCTCCTGCATCTTTAATTTCGCTTGAAGCCATGATCGTTGAAATAGCGCCCAAAGAATCACTTATGATACCTATGCTTTTGGGATCATATTCTTGTTTTACGAGGTAATTGTAGGCACCTGCAACATCATTTCTTTCATATTGTCCAAAACTTTGACGGGTCACTTGAGATTCTCCAGTTCCCCGAAGGTCAAATAGTAAAACAGAGTATCCAGCATCAACGAAATACTTTGCTATTTCAGTTCCGCCATAATCGATGTTGGTTCTGTTCTGTCCAGCACCGGGAACAAACATAATAACCTTTCCATTTGTGCCAGGGAAGAACCAACCGGCAAGTTGTGTGTTGTCGGTAGAACGGAACGCCACATCTGCGGCTCTTTCTCCGATGGTATGCTTGTCAATAGTGATGGGGCTTGGCTTAAGAATCGTGAGAGAATAAGCAATATATGCAGTAATGCCGGCATAAGCAATAGCAGCTAGTAAAACGATAGCTATAATCCCAAAAAACAACATTTTTGTGTTCACAATATAAGTGTACACTGTTACCAGTCTTTTTTGAAGTATTTCTTTCCTTTTAGTTCTTTTGGTAAATAATCCTGCTCAATTTTTTTCCCCGCTTTTTCTTCTTTCCAGGCGTATCTCACGTGACCTTTCCCATAATCAAGACTTTCCATAACCTTGTTTGAAGCATTACGAAGATGCAATGGGATTGCTGGCAAATTTTCCATCTCAACATCATTTAACGCTTCAAAAATTCCTACTGTTGAAGCAATTGATTTTTTAGCTGAAGAAAGAAATGTTGCTGTTTGGGCCAAGATTAATTGTGCTTCAGGAAGACCTATCATGTGAACAGCTTGCATAGCACTTGTGGCAACAACCAAAGCTGTTGGCTGGGCATTTCCAATGTCTTCACTGGCAAATATGACCATTCGTCTGGCAATAAACATCGGGTCCTCCCCAGCTTTTAGCATTCGTGCCAAATAGTGAAGCGTTGCATCGGGGTCTGACCCCCGCATAGATTTAATAAATGCTGAGATGGTATCGTAATGATAGTCACCTTTCTTGTCATAATACACAGCTCTTTTTTGCATCGCCTCTTCCGCGGTTTTGAGGTCAAGTTTTTTTGAAATGCTGACAGCAACCTCCACCGCATTGATGGCAAATCTGGCATCCCCATGTGAGTAGCTGACTATGTGCTCAATAGCCTCTTTTTCAGACTTTATTTTTGGAAAGAGTTTTAGTGCGCGAATAACGACTTTTTCAATGTCATTATTTTCAAGTGTCTTTAATACAAAAAGTTGGGATCTTGAAAGAAGTGGAGCATTAATTCGAAAACCCGGATTTTCAGTAGTTGCACCGATAAGAATTATGGTTCCATTTTCAACATGAGGTAAAAAACCGTCTTGCTGTGCCTTATTAAATCTATGGATCTCATCAACAAACAAAATAGTTTTTTTGCCTTGCTCCTCTTTTACCTGCTGTGCATGCTTTATAACATTTCTAACGTCGGCAACTCCACTTGTTACAGCTGAGAAGAATATAAATTCTGCATCTATCGAATTTGCTATAACTGTTGCGAGAGTCGTTTTTCCACATCCGGGAGGTCCCCAGAATATCATTGACGTTATATTGCCGGTCTCAATCATTCGTCTGATGGTTTTGTCTTTTCCTACTAAATGCTCTTGACCTATATATTCATCAAGATTTGTGGGGCGCATCCGCTCTGCCAGAGGAACTGTCTGCATGAAAACATTGTACCACTATAAAACAAGAACTAAGTTTTGTACAATTATGCAGTTGGGCCCGTAGTTCACCGGTAGAATGCATCCATGGCATGGATGAGAAAGGAGTTCGATTCTCCTCGGGTCCACAGTTCCAAAACAGAAACTACTTGACAAGATAAATGATCAGTGGCATAGTACAACTATGGAAAACGAGGCATCTTCATCCCCAGAAAATAAAAAAGGAATGTCACCAATGGTTATCATTGGAGTCATAGTTGTCATTTTAGTAATTGCAATAGCGGGATACATGATGACGAAAAATGGCAACAAATCAGCCCAAACCCCACAAAGCCCTGAGACACAACCAACAACGGCTGTTGTTAATGAGGAAGCCAAAGAACCAAGCGGCGAAGCAATGAAAGAGGAAGCCGTAAGAACATTCGAAGTTGATGGCTCAAACTTTAAATTCTCACCAAACGTTCTAACTGTAAATGAAGGCGACACGGTAAAAATAGTATTCAAAAACACCCAAGGATTTCATGATTTTGTGATCGATGAATTCAATGTAAAATCAAAAACAATTCAGGCGAATCAAACAGATGAGCTAACATTCGTCGCTAGCAAAAAAGGTACTTTTGAATTTTACTGCAGCGTAGGAAACCACCGCACAATGGGAATGGTCGGTAAATTGACAGTTAACTAAACGGAAAACTTCAAACTTTAAATTTCGAACGTAAAGCGAATATTACTTCCAGAACTTTGTTATAAGCAACTTCAAACACGGTACGTTCACGGCAAATTTCATTCAGATCCATAATATCTTTATTTGACGGCTTGAGAATATTTGTTGTTTGAGGGTACATAATTGACGACTTATCATCATTGTGGCTGAGTCCCAACGCATGTCCCATTTCGTGAGTTAAAGTGTGCAAAAATTCCTTCTCATCAATATCGATATATATACTTATTTTTCGTGTTTTTCCTTCTTGTTCATACAAGCCTTCTTCCGGTTTTGTGAGCAAAACGCTTTGATAATCACCAATTGTCTGGTTCAGCTCTTTAGCTGAGAGATTGTATTGCTGCGTAGATTGACCAAGCTCACTGGCGGTAGCATTGAGGCTGGCGGCTTCAGCTTGTAACGTTTTTTGAATTTCTACTAACTTATCGTACTCATCTTTTGGAGCACCCCCATGTGAATTCCAATATGATACTTTTGAGTTCAAATCGGCAACTTTTACCTCAAATGCTGCTTGATTTTTCTTAAATTCAGCTATCTTTGGGTCAATGTTGCCCTGCTGCTCTTTCAAGTTATCATTTAATTTTGTGATTTTGCTTGTCAGTTCTTGCCTAGAATCGTAGACCATATTTACTGTGAAATCTGATTCCGGATCATAGACAAAAAGTTGTTTTCCCTGAGTTCCACTCCAAATGCTACCAGCAGTCTTTGTATCCTCTAGCAATTCTTCTCTGGTGATATCAAATTTCGAGTCTATATCACCAATAGCAAATGGAATTGGATAGTCACATGGAGAATAGTAAAAAACACTTTTTGTTGTCGCATACAGGGGGTCTTTAAAAAGAAGTCCGAATGAGGCAGATATAACAAGAACTATAAGAAATATTAATATTTTCTTCACTTGATAAAATTGTAGTGCACAAGCTGAAAAGATTCAATTACGCTGATATGTGCACAACATTCTTGATAAAAAACATAGCAAAGTAAATTACGATAACCCCGGCTATGAGCCAGCCTGTTTCTTTAAATGCCAAACCCTTCTTATTTTCGTGATGTATTTCAGGAATAAGATCTGACAAAGAGATATACAAGAACAAGCCGGAAGTTATAGCAAGGAAAATCACTGATAGACCCTCAACTCGCCCTCCATAGTAATATGCCAGAATAGCACCAACGAATGAAGCTAAAGCACTTACAATGTTGATTGTCAGAATTTTTTTGACTGAAAGCTTCATTTTAAGCATTATCCCGAAATCCCCTATTTCTTGAGGAATTTCATGAGCACCCACAGCAAATGTGGTAATTATTCCGAGAGGTATGTTTACCAAAAAGGTTGCTGCAATTGCAATGCCATCAATAAAATTGTGAACAGTGTCTCCTATTGTTATCAGTGGGATAATGGGTTTACCTACAATCTCATGTTCTTCAAATCCATGATGATGGAACCAATGCAAAAAACGCTCCAAAACAAAAAAGGCTAATGCCCCCACCAGGGTCCAGATGAATACAATGCTGATATCAATTTTTAGATTTTGAGCTTCACCTACAGCTTCCGGAAGAAGATCAAAAAAGACAGTACCCAAAAGCGTACCAGCAGCAAAAGAAGATAAATGATGTGAAATATTGTAAGCAAAGTCTCTTTTGAATAATAAAAGGCCTCCCCCAATAAGCGAAACAAGGCTTCCGAGCAAGTTAAAGATAAGGATTAAAATCAAGATATTCATAGACATTCTCTACAAACCCCATAAAACTCTAATGAGTGTTTTGCCACATGAAATCCACTGCTTTTCTCAATTTCTTTTTCAAGTCTTTTTATGTTACAAAATGATACATCATCAATTTTCCCACAATTAGTGCAGATCGTATGATGATGTTCTTCGCCTTTAATTTCGTAAAAGAATTTTTTTTCTTGGAACTGAAGTCTGGTAATTAAATTGTTCTCAATAAAGCTCTCAATGATTCTATAAATTGTTGCCTGATCTGCATCAACTTTTTTTTTGGCAATTTCAGTAATGATAGTTGCGATATCCAGTGGCTTAGAAGATGCTGAGAGAACGTCCAATACGGTAACGCGGGCTGAGGTAATTCGCAACCCAGTGCTTCGAATGGTATCTTTGTGAGACATAGTTCATTTATTATATGCGAGTAATTTGCATTTATCAAGAGGCTTTGAACAAATTAACAGGCCATTGAGGCCTGTTAATTATATATGTAGCGTATATTAAGAAATATACGCTGAGTTAGAACATACGAGTTTCTTATGCAGAAACTGAATCGTATGCATCCTTTGAAACAAAGCGAGTTAAGTTTCTTCCATCAGCTGTCTTTCCCTTAACTGCGTATTTTGTTTGTCCCTTTACTTGGTATGTGGTTTTTTCTGTAACTTCAGCGTCAACTTTGCTTCTAGTTTTTACATCGTAGAATTGCATTTTCATATTTTTAATTCACCTCCTTCTATGTAGATTTCAATTTAAAGAATTTTAAACTGAATGTACCTCAAATAGTAGAATTTTGAACTTAATTAGGTTCAAAATTATTACCTTTGAACGTACCTTACTAATATGCACGTTCAAACTCTTTTTGTCAAGTACTATTTGAACTCAATTACTATATGCTGATATAGTTTTATGGGGTTTTATATGGTTATAGTTTTTGAACTTGTGTTTAGGTGAGTCAACATTTAAAATAAGAGACGAACATTAATACTACTGTTTAATAAATTCTGCCGGGGAGTAGCTCAGTTGGCTAGAGCGCGCGGTTTGGGACCGTGAGGCCGGAGGTTCAAGTCCTCTTTCCCCGACAGAATTTATTAGCATCGCTGCCTTTTTTCCCCGACATATTAGATAAAGTCACTTTACCCTCTTCTGTCGAAGCCGGTTTATGGGCTCGGAAATGTATCTATCCAACAAAAAAGCCAAAACAATCGTAATGCCAAGTTGAATAAGAACATACTCTTTGGAATAGACAGAAAACCCAAATACAGTAACCAGTATTAAGCGAACCAAAGAATTCGAAACATACATTGGGTAGGATAGGTTTCCAAAAAACTTGTCCACGCCACTCTTGTTTGTTAACTTAAAAATAAAGGGGATACAAAGAGCGATTACAATAATGTACAACCATTGGAAGTAGTTCTCGTGACCGAAAGCCAAAGTTACCTGCTTGTAAAATGTGGTCATTAGAATTAAAACCGCAAACATACCTACGAGAAAAACGCGTTGGATTTTCATTTTTCTTATATAGCTATATACATAATACCCACACCCCCCCAGCTAAGAAAAAGCATAATTCAGTTAAAAAGAACCGATTGATGTAAGGCATCGGATAAATTACATTCACATGTGCGGTGACTAGTCTTGCCAGAATACTAAATAGAAAAAGCGGTACAAGAATCTTTCTAGATCTAACAACAAATGGAGCGATAATATAAAAAATAAGCTCTAACCCAAGCGTCCACGCAACAAGAACTTGATACAATTCATAAGTTCTTGGCTCAAACACAAAGAAATCAATTGTAGTAAAGAGAAAAATATTTTTTATAGGTAAATAGATGTAATTTACAAGTATGGATAAAATTGAGTGTGTATTCGTATGCGTATAATTAGGTATAAAAATTAGCCCTGTTAAGAAAGTGAGAACTAAGATAAACCAGTAAACTGGGTAAATCCTCAAAAACCTGTTTGTAATAAAGAGACGGTAACTTCCATTTCTATTTACATACTTCTCCTTCAGGATTAAAGTCATATAAAAGCCGGAAATAATAAAAAAAGTTTGGACTGCAAGTATCCCTCCTACGAATCCGACACCAAGAATGTACCCTACGTGACTTAAAATGACACTTGTTGCAAGAAGAAAACGCAAAAAACCCATAGCTCAGTTATACAATATGAAATTGCGTTATGAAATGCGGAAATGATATAATTAGAAATAATTAGCGGGATTAGTTTACCGGTAAAACATCAGATTTCCAATCTGAGGTAAGGAGTTCGATTCTCCTATCCCGCTCCAAAGCAAGGCTTTGGAACGGGAAACAAGCATTTGTATTCAAATGATTGTTATCCTGCTCAGCCGAAGGCAAATGAGAGGGAGAAATTCTGAACAAATTTTATCCCTCTCAAAAAGAATTATTTTCGCTTTTTGAGCGGGAAACGTTCTTGAACGAAGCGAAAGGTTGTTATCCCGCAGAAGTACGCTAAAAAATTGTCCTCAATGGATATATACGAAGAATCAGTCCAACTCCACAAAAAACTCAACGGCAAGCTTGAGGTAATCTCCAAAACGGAAATCAAAAACAAAAAAGATCTTTCACTCATTTATACACCCGGCGTTGCTGAGGTCTGTAAGATCATTGACCAAGACCACGACAAGGCCTATGAATTGACCATTAAAGGCAATACAGTTGCAATTGTATCAGATGGATCGGCAGTATTGGGATTGGGCAACATAGGGCCCTATGCAGCGATTCCCGTTATGGAAGGGAAGGCTGTTCTATTTAAAGAGTATGCAGGAATAAATGCATTCCCTATAACTGTTGCTACCCAGAATTCTTTTGAGGTGATTAATCTGGTCAAAAATATTGCTCCTGTTTTTGCAGGGATAAATCTAGAAGATATCGCAGCTCCACGATGTTTTGAGATTGAAGAGGCCCTCCAAGACATAGGAATTCCTGTTTTTCATGATGACCAACATGGCACGGCTATTGTTCTTCTTGCAGCTCTTATCAATTCTGCAAAATTAGCGGGAAAAGATATGAGAAGTCTTCGGGTTGTCATCAATGGAGCCGGAGCTGCTGGAACTGCAATTGCACAACTTCTTCTTTGCGTCGGTCACAATCCTGACGTTTGTGAGCCGGTAAAAGAGATAATTGTTGTTGACTCAAAAGGAATTGTCAGCACAAAAAGACCTGATATTATGGATAACCCTTGGAAAATGAGGCTTGCTACCATTACAAATAGAAATCAGGTTGAAGGAAGCCTGGATGATGCAATGACTGAAGCTGATGTATTTATTGGAGTCAGCAAGGGAGCACTTTTGACTCCTGAATCCATAAAAAAGATGAATGAAAAACCTATCATATTTGCTATGGCAAATCCAACACCTGAGATCATGCCAGACGAGGCAAAGGCGGCTGGAGCTTATATAGTTGGCACCGGAAGATCAGATCTTCCAAATCAGGTTAACAATGTTTTGGCTTTTCCAGGAGTATTTTTAGGAGCAATTCAAGCAAGAGCGCACACCATTACAAATGAAATGAAAATTGAGGCAGCTTTTGCATTGGCTGATTGTGTCGAAAATCCTTCAGTTGAAAATATTTTACCCTCCCCGCTTGATAAATCAGTTGCACCACGTATTGCAAAAAGAGTTGCTGAGGCTTACAAAAATTCTCCTCAAGCCAACAAATAGTCTATTTCAGTCTTTCCAGTACTCCTTTTCTTTTTACTATATTTTTATAATCCCATTGGATTTCTCTGGATTTTTTAAGCCAACGGTGAAGATCCTCTGAGTTTATGTCTTTCGCTGTTGTATAGAGCGCTGATGCATCTTGAACCTGCCATTTCCTGGTTGCAATTTTTCTTCATTAAAGCTTCTTCCACTCCAGAACATGAGTTTGATCCCAGCTTTTTGCTTACTATACCCGACTATTGGATTGCCATCTAGAAACCAAACAGGATGCTTGTGACAGATTTTGTTTTCGCTTTCTTTTAGGACTTCAGAGATTTCGTTATAAAGAAGGTCGCAGATTTCGCGTTCAGAAGTTAATAATGACTTATTATATTTGCTGATGTCTTGGTTCATTTTGTGCCACTGCTTTTTTTCTAAAATCTACTGCGAAATCAAACAATTCACCTCCGGGAGTTGATATGGGCCATACAACCTCATGCACCATATTGTTGCCTAGTAGCCCACGTAAATACACGCCATCGGGTTCGTAAACAGATTCCGAATCTATTTTTACATTGCAAGCCTCTATTACAAATCTGTCTTGATCTCGGTTGATATGCGCCCTCTGAACTTTTTGTCGTACCAACTGGTGTCTTGTCAAATTGTCATACCAAAATGGATTAGCATCCATTGACATATAAATCATACCACTACTTCCGGTTTCAAGAGAATACGTACTACCATGTTCTGTGAGTACATTTTCGCCAACCCTAAGGTCCATAAGTCTTTTACGCTCATACTTGTCCGGGGTACAACAGGGGATCCATAAAGTCTATAATTTCTGTCTGCCATCATGGATGTTAGTTGTCCATACTGAAAATCTCTCTTCTCATCGGTTGTCATTCTTGCCCATTTGGTCACATCCTTTTTATCTCTTCTAAAACCTAGACCCTCCATTGCCATGTCTACCAAAACTCCTTTGCCTTTTATATAATCTTCAATCTCTTCAGCTGTAAACCATCCGATTTCACCAAATTCTTTAGCTAACTCGAGCGCATCTTCGGGGTAATGCGGCATTTCCCCTATAGGGGGTGTGCAATTTCTATGGACAACTGGAATACCATTTGCTGTAAATTCAACCTCTGTAGAAAAATTTCCAATTGGTAGCGGATCTGCTTTTGCTTTGAGTTGTGGAAACCGTGCTTCTGCTTCTTTCTTTTTTTTGTTTGAAATCCGCTGTTTCTTCCCAGAGTTTTAGAGGAGAACTGTATCCTTCTGCCATAAGCTAGATTTTCTACCACCAGAAGGAAAAGTCAATATAAAATTTTGAAGAACTATACAAGAAGTGACCAGTTTTTAGAAACTTCAGGTACACTACACATATTGCGGTTAAAGCAACAAGGTCTTCTCATCCCTTTATTTAGCTTGTCAAGCATTACATCTAAGTGATGCTTTCGGGTCTCTTCAGTCTTTACTGCTCGCACCCAACGGATCCAGTCCCAGCGAGCACTAGGCGTTATGTCGTCCCATATGTCCTTCGCTTTCTTGGATGTCGCAAGAGCCTTGGCAACGTCTTCGGGTACTTCTGGCTCTATCCATTCTTTAGTTGGCTCCAGCTCTACCTCAACAGTATCCCCGGCTTTTACCTTTGCTCCAGCCAAAATAGATCTACTTGGAGAGAACCAATGACTTGGCTTGAGATCTTTTCCATATTTGCCATCCGGCTCAAGAAGTGCTTTGAAAGGAACTCCATTGAAATTGCCTGCTACCACCAGCATGCTTCGAGTTGGGAGTTTTGCACTTTCCTCTGGCGGCAAATGCAAAATAGTCCAGGAATTTATAGAAAGAAGTTTTGTGGTAAATTGAATTTTTGACATATGGGTCATCTAGCAAATGATGTCCGCACTTATTATAGCACCCTCAAAGCACAAGAATTAGTGTTTTATAGAACCTCATTCGCTACTCTCTAAGATTTTATTTTGATTGTCTTTTCGCTTTCAATTTATCTGTTTCATATGGGGTAATGTATATCGTTCTCATTAGATCCCAAGTAAGCCTATCAACTACCTCAGCGTCTTCTCTTGTTGTCTTGTCAAGATTATCATCTTGTGGGTGTGCTCCAAAGTTACCAAAATGTCTTATCTCGTGTGCTGTATCCTTAAGATGTTTTGTAATGAGTCCTTCAGTAAAAAGCGTGTCAATCTGGCTATACAAGTCTTTGTTCTTAATAGATTTATCTTCTATTTTATTTAACACCATGCTTTGAATGGCTCTTCTATTCATTGCTACAGCAGCTTTATAGGAATTTGCGTTAAAACAACGATCAGACTCTGCTAAATCCTCTCTAATTTTCTCAGGAATTGCTTGATGATAGTCTTCTGGATTTGAGTTTGGAAGTGGATAAACAGTATATACTCGATCATTAAGACGGTTATAGATAACAAAAGATAATTCACAAAGCCTTGTAGGGCATCTTACGACTAGCCAGGGATCATCGTTGAATTCACTGATATGGTATTGAGGCTCAGTAAGGGGTATTCCTCTAACCTGCTGTTTACAGCCTCTACAGAAGTAAGAAAGGTTTATATCACCCACATCAATAGGTTCATGTAATCTATGTACCATAATAATTATTCTCCGTTTGAAGCGGAAAGAAATAAAGGAACTTGAATAGGAAGATTTTTGAATTCAGGTTCAAATTTCCACAATATTTCCATATCGTCAGCCTCCTTAACGCCATCAAGCATTGCTATTGCACATCTCCCAATGTGATAACCAAGATTAACTGGAACGGCATTACCAATTTGTTTATATTGAGAAGACATTGAACCAACAAACTCCCAATCATCTGGAAAAGTTTGTATCCTTGCATATTCTCTTACTGCTAATGGTCTTGTTTCCTCTGGGTGGCATCGTTCAGTTTGTTTTTGTGCTGGAGCACAGGTAAGGGTAAGACTGGGCTCATCCCACGCTAGCCTTCTTGCCATACCTGTCTTGCCACCACCGAGATAGAAACTTCCACCCATGTACTCCTTTTGTAATTCGATAGGTAAATCTCTCCAATATCCTCCGGGTGGAATTAGCTTCATAATAGAGGCTTTTTTGTCGGGATACTTTTGACTTTGTGAAGGAGGACAATTTTCAAGGGCTTCTCTAATAGAAACTGTGTAATCATTCTCTTTTGGAAAGATAAACGGTATGTCTAAGTCATTGCGAATACCAATTATTACTAATCGCTCTCTTTTTTGTGGAACATCATGGTATTGAGCCCTTAATACTTTATATGCAACTTTATACCCAGCGTTTTCCAACTCCTTAACCATCGTTGCAAGAGTTTTTCCATCATCATGCCTCAACAATCCTTTTACATTCTCTCCAATAGCTAATTTAGGTTTTACAGCCTTAACACATCGAACAAACTCAAAAAACATTGTTCCTCGAATATCTCCAAACCCTAAGCCTTTCCCCGCATAGCTAAATGACTGGCAGGGAAAACCTCCCTGAACAATATCTGCTTGCATTCCATCAAAATCTATTTTTGAAATATCTCCTAAAATGCTATTCCACTCTGGTCTATTTTTCTGTAAGGTCTGAACACAATTCTTATCAAAATCGTTCAGAAATACATGGTTAATACCGGCATAATCCAATCCTAGCGCTGTGCCTCCTGCACCAGCAAACAATTCTATGGCTGTATATTTGGATTTTTTATTTGCTTTAAGGATTTTATAATTATTCTTTTTATTGTTCCCGAATAATTTGTTATGTATTCTTTTTACCTCGTCTTTGTTAAAAATGCGGTAATTTTGGGGTGATCTTTTACCTTTGATTAAGCCTTTCTTTTCCCATCTTCTAATTGTGTCTACCGAAACACCTACAAACTTTGCTGCGTCTGCTACTGTTAAATATGAGTCCATACACTTAGAATATCAGTAACCAATGCATAATGCAAGGGTTATAAATATATCACTATGAGTATGCCCTCTCAAAAAGTAGCATAAACAACTTATCCTTAGTTACATTGTCAGTTGATCGCTGCAATATATCCCCAATAACTTTTGGTAAAACCATATATAGCATTTTCAAAGCATCTTTATGTCCAGAAGCCATGGCATAAAAGCTTTTACCATCAATTACTCGTATCTTCTCATTAGCTGGTCTTCCTGAAGGAGTATATAACCTATCATATTCGTTTCGTGATTTCGGGATAATTTGAACATGGTAAGCAGTATATCCGGAATATTGGTTATTCAAAACTCCTGACAGATGGTCATACAGTGCCTCTGCTGAAGATGAATTTGTAGTGTTATGTTTATTCTTAATTTCAGCAACTATCTTCTTTTCTTCACATTTAACATCAATTATTCCACCTACTGGCAAGCTCTCCCACCCTGGCATTGCACCTAAAATTTCTTGATGAAAAGTACCTATGGCATTTTGTAGCGTTTTTTGAACTTGCCGTGATTTTTCTTGATTCAACCAATCGGTAAGAGTTATATTTTGTTTTGCGGCATCGAATAAAGCAGAGAAGGGGTCAATAGTATTTCTATTCATGCTTTGTTCTTCTTCTTCAGCTGTTCTTTCTATTAGCGTAACGAGAGGCTTCGTTATAGCGTATAAACTTTCATCGCTGATATAAGGTAATAGAGGTGTTACCATAAAAATAGTTTACTACAAGTGAAGTGTAATAGTAAATTAGAATTATTGTCTTTTTGTCAGTTATATTGATAAAAATGTAAAATCAATTTGTTAAAATATAAATATCCAATATGGACGAAGAAAATAAAATGAAGGAACTGAAAAAGAAAATGCTTAATGACTACCTTAGGCAAGGTATGTCTAAAAAAGATGCCGCTGTTATGTCTGGAATTAGCGAAGCTACTTTATATAGATGGTTACAAGAAGATGAGAGTTTTGAGAGCCGTGTTGAGGCTAGTATTCTGGAATATAAACATACTTTAGTAAAGAATGTAAATATAAGTGCTGAAAAAGACGGAAGGCTAGCATTAGAAGTGTTGAAAAGAAGATATCCCAAAGAATGGGGTGAAAATACAGAGATTCATGATAGTTATGAAATGGAACGCAAAAAAGTTAGCGAACTATTACAAGCAATCTACGATAGCAACGATGAAGAAGAACTACCAAAAATAACAAATTTTGTGCAAGATCCTGCACACGCCGCTTAATCAATCTGAGCCTCATAAGCATCTTCAGGAGTGATAGAATGTAAGCAATTATATTCTATTCAATGAAAACAAAATATCCTTTAACAGACGAGGAATTCACAAAAAAGTATCTGAAACTTACCAAGCCAATGTTTGAGGCTAATATAGCCATAATGCATTCAATGTTAGAAAGCCCTGAAATTCAGAACATTATTCAGGAGGTAAGAAGTAAACTTCATATACCCAAGAAAGGTAGAAAGCCAAACACTGAGAAATCCTTCTATCAAAAGGTTGCAGAACTTAATATTTCGGAAGGACTTATTCTAAACCACACGGTAGCATTCGAAGAAAGACAAATCTTAAATGAATATGTGAATAAGATAATACATGATTTTGACTTATACGATCATTTCAAGATCTCACTTGAAATTTATATCATTCATAACTTAGTGTCTGCTCCAGCCCACAATGTAGTAATAACTCAAAAAATAAAAGGTGATGGTAAAAGTCGTATGCCAGAAGTTCATTTTGGGAAATTACCCCAAGGAAATGATCTAAAAATTTTTAACTTATTACTAAAAAGAAACAAGCAAATACTGGATCATTTGCCCAATAAGTATAAAAAACTATATAGGGGTAGTAAAAACTTAGAAACCCACTTAAAAGTAGTAAAAGAGGCTTCTAATAGAGAAAGAACATCGGAAGTTGACAATACTACATTTCGCTATTCCAATACGGAAATTGCCCAAGATTATTTAGGTGATGAAAAAAAAGATGATACTGTTAAGAAAATACTGTATAGAAGCAAGAAAAGAACAAAAGAAATTACTGCACACTCTTAAAAGGACAGTTCAATTGCAATAAAGCGTCCACTTCTCAAATTTTCAAAATGGTCTAATTGACTTAATGCAATTAGATTCAATGAAAATATCAACAACGGAACTTCCTTTAGCCGCCGCTTTACAATCTTTAGGCTTCATTCCATCGTTTGAAAGATCTTCAGAAAACAAAGTCTTATTTGTCTTTCCCAAAACTCCTGAAATAGAAAAAGCCGTATCCGACTACTGGACTAATTTACTAAAAGTAAATCCTAAATTGCTATGGAATAGCGTTCGTGAATTGAAATCCAGAATGTCAAATTTCCAATCTGATCAAACACAACTATGGAACAAATAGGAACAACCAATTATATGAATATTCAATTAGATGAAATGATAAAACAGATTGAAAGATTAGGAGGTAAATATGATCCCAACTCTGGCTTATCAATTGACGATCAATTATTTATCTGTCAATCATTATCAGAAGATCAATATAAAACAAATACTACAGAAAAAGAAAAGACAAAGGAAAATGTTAGTGTTAAATGGAATGTTAGTGATACCTATAAACACAATGTAAACAATGAGCAAACAGAAACTAAACAGACTGCTATCAAAAAGTTAAAAACTTTTAACTACAAAACTCCGCCTATTGAAATTGCGAACGAACTAGAAACACTTTTTACAGACCACATCTCAAAAGAAGGACACTGGCTATATATAGCTCAGAATTGGAATCCCAGAGCGATTAACAGAGTTATTGAACGAATAATAAAACTTCACACTTCTGGAAGCAAAACCATTAAGAATCCAGCCGCATATTTTACATTCTTAATAAAAATGCGGAAAAGAAGGAGAAGTCTATAAGTAGCAATGATACCTGTAAACACTAATATGACACCAGAAGAACTTACACAAGCGATTGAAGAATTTAAGAAGATTTATCAAGAAGTTATGAATTCTAATCTAAATGACGAGGAAGCAACTGAAAAAGCGTTAGGCTTACTTCAACTTATAGATTTAGTAACACAAGAAGCATAAAAAAAGATAAAATGAAACTAATTGAACTAGAAATGCCAACAAAAATAATCAACAATCCGTCTAAGGAATATCTAGCCTATGCTCGTAAGTCTTCAGAAGCTGAAGATCGTCAAGTTGCATCTATCCCTGATCAACTTAAAGAGCTTTACCTAATTAGTGAGATGCGTAAAATTGAACTTCACAAAAAGAACATTTTTAGTGAGTCAAGATCAGCAAAAGCACCAGGAAGGCTAGAATTCAATAGACTAGTTGAGGAAATAGATAAAGGGAGGGTTAAAGGTGTAATTGTTTGGAAGCTAAACCGTCTCTTTAGAAACCCAGAAGATGAAGGGAAAATCCGTCAAAGGCTTTCTGATGGAAGGATTGAAGAAATAATAACGCCTTCAAAGACTTATTACGAAGCAGATTCAGACTTTATTATGGCCGTTGAAGGGGCTCAAGCTCAAAGATTTATTAGGGATCTAACAGAAGACACTGCAAGGGGCGTAAAGTCAAAACTTGATCGAGGAATAGCACCTATCCTTGCTCCTCCTGGATACCGTAATTGTATAGAGAAACGACAAGGTGAAAAAGACATTGAACCTCATTCGACACAATTCGTTCTTGTAAGAAAGTTGTTTGATACTTTTCTTACTGGCAATTATTCGGTACAGCAACTGTGGTACAAAGCTGAGGAATTAGGGATACAGAGTAATAGAGGAAAAATAATAAGCAGAACACAACTTTATAAAATGCTCACTAATCCTTTTTACACAGGCGTAAGGTTTATTTATAAAAAAAAGTTATATACAAATGGCATTCACAAAAGAATGATTACTGATGCAGAATTTGATCGTATTCAAGAAATTCTCTCAGGACGATCACACCCAAGAGGTGTAATTCATACAGATCTACTCACGGGCATTATGAGTTGTGGAAATTGTGGACGAGCAATTACAAGTGAAGTAAAAACAAAACATTATAAAAACGGAACTTCTCAGACATTTGTTTACTATCGTTGCACAAAAAAATGGAAAGGTAAAAAATGCACTCAGCCATATATTCGTGCTGAAGAACTCGAAAGACAATTATTAGACTGTCTTGATGGTCTACAACTATCTCCGCTATTTATCGAATGGGCAATAAAATGGTTGAAAGTTATTCATGGAAAACAAGCAGAACTTAGACAAGCCAAGTATGACACTACTGAAAAAGCGTACCAAGAAGTACTTAAAAAAATTGAGAGAACTGTTGATTTGACGATTTCAGGAATGCTTACTTCCGAAGAAGGTATGCTTAAAAAGCAAGAATTAGAACTAGAAAAGAAAAGATTATCTACAGAATTAGAAAAAATTGATACTCATGTTACCGAGTGGGGAAATTTAGCAATACAGACTTTTGATCTAGTTAAAAATATAAAAGAAAGGTTCGCAAATGGAACTATTGATCAAAGAAAAACTATACTTCGTGTTATTGGCTCGAACCTAACTCTAAAAGACAAAAAAATTGAAATTGAGATCAGAAAACCATTTGAGTATATACGAGAGGTTGCTATGGAGTTAAATGATAATAAACGGCTCGAACCCACTGAATTGCCCGTAATATCAAGCCAAAGTGCCTTTTTAGATGCAAAAAATAATGTTTTGGGTGGAAGACGGGTGCCGCCCCCGCGACCTCCGGTTCCACAAACCGGCGTTCT
>CAZDED010000007.1:0-77457 GCA_964504535.1 uncultured Gammaproteobacteria bacterium | reverse complement strand
GCCTCTTGAGTCTAGAATTTCAAGAGCAGTAAGATTTGTAATTTTCATATGAGTAGATATGATACGGGATTTGAAGTAAAAACTCAAGACCTAACCGAGATATAATGAAGGGGATTGACTCCTTCAGGTATATTCAAGATAAATCTTCTGTCATCAACGACACCAAATTCATCTATCGGGTGAGTAATTTTAATTGGGGTTCCTTTAAAAGCTTCCATTAGTTCTTTCAACCGTCGCTCTGTTGCTGGGATAATGTCCCCTTTTGCTTTCCCTTTTGTTATAATTTGCGCAATATCCCGGGGTTTTATTCCATTACTTTCGGAAATACTCATAAGAGTGCTAAAAATTTCAAGATGGGCTTTGGACATTTCTATTTTCCCATCCTTTTGTACAATTTCAGACCCCTTTAGTGTCTCAGGTTTCTTGGGAGTTAACTTTTGAGATGTCCCCGGTTTCATTTGGACGTGGCGGGTAGGGACATCTCTGTTGCTTCGGTTTTCAGGGATGATTATTCTTGCCGCGCTTGCCAGTGATGGTTCAACACCATCAGCTGAAGCGGCAGCTTCTACCACATCTAAAATTCCACTTTCTTTAAGTTCAGTAAGCCGTGCATTCTCTTTGTCTGGTTTATTATTTTTTTCCTCTTCGATTCCTTCCTGCCCGTCATTTTCGCCCCCTCTTTTAAGGGTGATGCCTTCATCTTTCAAAATGTCCAAAAGGATTGTTTCGATATCCAGAAAAATCTCTTCTTGTTCTGTCTCTATTTCAGGCTCGGGAATTGGGTGTTTTTCTGATGCTTCGCGCTCTGCTTTTGCTGCTAAAGCTTCAGTTCTCATGCGTTCAAATCGTTCGAGTCTTTCTGTTTCAAGTGCAGCATTTTCTTCTATAATCCGTTGTTGTTCTGCCTCTTTTGCAATCCTTGCAGCTTCAACCTTTTGCTTTTTAAGCTCAATTACTTGTTGGATGGAAAGATCATGTGGGTAAAGTTCAAATTTAGTAGTATCTACTTTTCCATTATTTTCGACAGGATTTCTGAGCTCAACACCTTCGGGCAGTTCCAGTTGAAGGGTAGAGAGTACCATCTTTGTATCAGCAAGTTCATCTGCCTGAAGAGGACCAGTTTTGCCTTCTTTTCTGCGAATCATTGCTATATGTTCTAGACTTCTGGGCTTTCCTGAATTTAATAGATATCGAAGCAGAGTAGTTTTTGACTGACCAAATACCGATAAATCGATAGGATTCTCTATTTCTTCTCCTTCTTTTTCTGAAGGATCTGGAGTCTTTATATCAGGGGTTTGTTGGATCTTGTTCTCTTGTTTTTCTATCGGTGCAGGTGGATTATATCCGATTTTTACGATTGCATCTTTATGATGTCTTTTTGAATTTGGTATCTGGAAAGCGCTGTCAATTTTGATAAGTTTTTTTTCTAGCAACACAAGTCCATAGTCAAAAGCGCTTCGAATCATAACTGTATCGGTTCCAGGATGAAAATGTAAGTAGCGTGAAGTAAAATCCTCAAGCAAAAGTTCTCTGCTCGAGCTTCTGTGGGTGAGTGCGCGTGAGAATAGTAAATCTGCTACAATTCTTACTTGACTTCCTTCCTCTCCAATATTTTCTGGATGAGAGAATAATTCTCTATTACGGACTTCTCCTTCTTGATCGCTAAGAATCACCCCAGTGATATCATGTTGGTTTTCATCAGTTGATTTACTCCCTCGTCTAAGCAGTGGAGTGAACTCACCCTCGACATCATAAAAAAGTCTGTATTTGCCCTTGCGTCTTCCTTCTGTGGGGATATTTTTATACCCAATACCTGTTTTGTCACGTAGTAACACTCCCTGAACTGTGATATTTGTTCTAACCCTTTTTGATATTACTGGTAATTCTATTTTTCCCAGGCGTATTTCTTCCTCAAACGCAATTGCTGCTATTTCGTCAGTATCTAACCCTTTGTCTTCTAGTTCAGCGATCCTGGAAGTATCATAAATTCTAGAGAATATGCTTCCTTCTGCAAGACCAAGGGTTTTTGCTGTAGGGAAAACTTTTCCGGTGGATACAAGTAATTCGGTTATTACTGGTATGGGAACAGCATGGTGGGAGACTTCAATTCCAAGATCACGAGCCGATAAGGGATGTTCTACCATATATAAATTCGGTTGCGATGAATATAGCAGGAAAATCTCTAGGACACAATACTTAATTGATGATAGAACTTATACCTAGGGCGTGAAGGGAATTGAATATAAGGACGTTTAGAATATCGCCAAGTGGAGTTGCAAGAAGAAGGAGAAATAGAAGAAATATTCCAAAAGGAGCAAGAGCAAAATATTGTTGCGCTGCCCTTTCTGGCAGAATTATTGAGAAAAATTTAGAGCCGTCAAGCGGTGGAATAGGAATGAGATTTAAGAAACCCAATGCTAGGTTATAAAAAACAACAATTTTAAGAAAGGGAATGATTTGAGGTGCAAATCCTCCAAGAAGTTTTAGTAATAACGCTCCCGTTAGAGCAAGAAAAAGATTTGTAAGAGGCCCAGCTAGGGCTACGAGTGCAACATCCTTTCTTCCCTCACGAAGCATAAGAGGATTTATAGGCACTGGTCGAGCTGCGCCAAAAATAAGAGGAGACCCAGAGACAATAAGAAGAAGGGGGACAGCAATACTCATGACTGGATCAATATGGGGTAGGGGGTTTAAAGTCAGGCGTCCTGCCAGGCGGGCTGTTGGATCACCAAGTCTATCAGCCACAAACCCATGAGCAACTTCATGCAGAATTGCTGAAAAAACCAGCACTATAATTCCAATTATTATTCCTTCCATTTATATATAATACCAAATTGTTTTTCTAGTATTGTAGTATACATCAAAGAGGGCTTAACCGCGTGGAGCCATTCTTTTTCGGACCTGTCCAGGCTGTCTCTCTGAGTTTTGGTTTATTATGCTACGCTTAGTATCTATCGTCAGGTTCTGATGTTGATCGGGATTACCTAAGACCGCACGTCCTTCTTCATTGAAGGTCATGCAAATGTTCCACTCTTTGAGCAATTTCTGATTCAGTGTATTAAATGTAAGCTCAAAACCTCCACTTCCTTCATACGTCGTACTTCTTGAAATATCAACCATAGCGATCTCTAATCTAACTCGGGAGTATATATCAGAATTTTCAAAAATCGTGCGGAAGAGGTTGATTTCGTCAGAAGTAAAATGTAATGGCTTTGTATGTTTGCCATCTGGAGTCTCTATCTGTACATATAAAAGTTGTGTATCAGGGTCTTTATATCTAATAAGTCTTGGTATGTTGTTCTCATTTCTTAGGACAGAGCGTTTTTCGATTACGTCAGGGATTTGTTTAACATTTCTGGGATCTGAGGGTATTGTTGTCCTTTCTGTTCTTTCTTGACCTCTATCTGATGTGGGATTTGATGGTATGTCTGATGCTAGAGCCGTTTCTGCTCCTTCTTTCAATAGGGTTGGGGGATTGTGGAGTATTCTCAAATTAGCTTCGGGAGACAATCTCCTATCAGGTATATATGCACCTTCTTCTTTCAATCTGTTTCTGAGTTCGGTGAGGTGAACTGAGAAATTTTTAGATTGTCTCTCCGTTCTCATATTTGGAAATAAAGTATCGATGATTTGACTGTTACTATGTGTGCCTTCTTCAATGAGTTGTCTTAGAGTTTCAGTTTTGGTTGCTCTAGATTTATAAGTAGGGGCTATTTCAGTATTTTCGGACATACTGTCCAAATAGTAACTAGAATTTCTGCCAGCTTTAGTTATGGCAATATTATGGCCTAATGTTCTAGAAATTCTCAAAAGGTTGGAGGTATTGGTCGACGGGAATTCCAAGGATGGGAAGATTTCATGTAATGCATTCGCCAATTCAATTTTACTTAATGGATTTTGGGGGGTTGCGAACGAGTCAAGAATGAGTGGGATGAATCCATTGGTTGGTGTATAAGATTCTCGTAGGAGCTGTCCGAATGCAACAATATCATCATGAGTATGTTCCTGTTCATCACCATGAAGAACAGTTGTTTGTCCTCCTTTAAATGATGCTCGAGTAGACGCTCTAGTTTCAGCTTCTTTGTTCATGATTATTTTTTTGAGTATAGCAATAGGTTTATTGGTATTCAACACATTATTTCTTTACATTTAGGCTTATATTATGGTAAAATTCATTCATCTAACATGAAAGGAACATATACAGATGCCAACAACTTCAAAAACAATTAGCAAGGCAGAGCCTATGCAAAGCAAAGCTCAAACCTCAAACACAAAAGGCAATGCGTCTTCTATGGCGGAGCTTATGGCTCGTCAATCTCCACAATTCCATTCTCTAAAGAGAGGGGATAATGTTAAAGGTACAGTTAAAAAATTAACTCCAAAAGAGATACTTCTTGATATCGGTTATAAGTCTGACGCTTTAGTTATCGAATACGACAAACAAAACATGGAGAATCTATTAGGTCTTCTAAAAGTTGGAGATACTGTTACTGCAAGCGTTATTTCGCCTGAATCTGAAGAAGGGTTTCCCGTTCTTTCATTAAGAAGGATGCTTGAAGAGAAAGTATATGGAGCTCTTGAAGGAGTATTTAAAGCTGATACGACGCTCAAAGCTTATGTACTTGAGGTAACTCGTGGCGGATATTTCATCGAAACTAAAGAGGGAATTAAGGGATTTCTTCCTAACTCCCAGCTTTTGGACGCGCGACTTATGCAAGGGGATTTAGTTGACGTAAAGGTGATCGAATTTGACCGCGAGAAAAAGAGAGTAATTGTTAGTCAAAAGGCAACGCACTACCTCATGAATATTTCTGAGATTGAGAAAGAAGTAAAGAGAGATACTGTTGTAAAAGCACTAGTTACGCTCGTTACACCATACGGGATTTACCTTGAGGTCTCTCCACGGGAAGGCGTTTTGATCGAAGGATTTATCCATATTTCAGAGGTCAGTCACCAAAGAGTAGAAGGACTTGAGGGTAAATTCAAGATTGGACAGACTCTTGAAACACAAATAATAGGAGTAGATGTAGAGAACAAGAGAGTAAATCTTTCGCTAAAGAGGCTTGAGAAAGATAATTTTGAGGACGTTAAGAAGAAATATAAGAAAGAAGACACATTAACAGCAACAGTAGTTGATGTTAAATCAAAAGGAATTACACTTCAAGTTGAGGAGAACGTCACCGCATTTATTTCGTCTTCAAAGATCCCTACGGACAAAGAATATAAGAAAGATGACAAGGTTGAGGTTGAAATAACTGATTTTGACGACAAAAAGAGACTCATACTTGTTTCCCCAGTTCTCAAGACAAAAGTCATTGGATACCGCTAACGTAGGGTTTAGGTGTTAGGGTATAGGGTTTAGTTTCAAAATTTAAATTAACTAAACGCTAAACGCTATTAACTAAACGCTTCCATTATGGCTGCTAAAAGAATATTCGTATGCAACAACTGCGGCAATGAATCCTCTAAATGGTTAGGTCTTTGTCCTAATTGTCAGAGCTGGAATACATTCCAAGAAATGATCCTTCCAGAAAAACCAAAGGGAGGAGTTGCGAGCCGAAAAAGTCCAATTATGCCTCAAAATGTACAGAAAATTGGACAAATCAAGAGTACACAATTATCCCGTATTACAACAACAATCTCAGAATTTGATCGCGTTTTGGGAGGCAAAGAGAAATTCCAGGGGATAGTTCCAGGAGAGGTAATTCTTCTATCTGGAGATCCTGGGATTGGAAAATCTACCATAATGCTTCAGATTGCGTTAAATATTGCCGGTAGTGGAAAGAAAGTATTATATGTTAGTGGAGAAGAGAGTGAATCGCAAATCCGCATTAGAGCAGAAAGAATAGTGAGTGAAAAAGTACTATCAAATCAAGACCTTTTCATACTTTCAAGTACAGATATTGATCAGGCAGTAGCCGCGGCTACTGACAAAAAAGTAGACCTTCTGATCATAGATTCTATCCAGACTGTTTCATCAGATGATGCTACCGGATTTCCAGGCTCATTGCCACAGCTACGATATTCAACAATGAAGTTGGTTAATTTTGCAAAGAGCAGTCAAATACCTGTTTTTTTCATCGGACATGTGACCAAAGAAGGAACGATCGCTGGTCCTCAACTTCTTGCTCATATGGTTGACTGCGTTTTGTATCTTGAAGGTGAATCTTTGACCGGGACAAGAATTTTACGTGCACTCAAAAATAGATTTGGGGATACAAGTGAAGTAGGAATTTTTATTATGGAGGAGAAAGGATTATCCGAAATCGCAAATGTAAAAGACTTTTTCTTGGGTACGAATGAAAAAACTGTTCCAGGTTCTTGTATAACAGTAGTCATGGAAGGATCCCGTCCTTTACTCGTTGAAGTCCAGGCGCTTGCCGTTCCCTCGCAATTGGCATTTCCGAGACGGGTTGCTCAGGGAATTGCTGATAGAAGATTGGAACTTTTACTCGCTGTTTTACAAAGGCATGGTACAATAAGTACTGATAAATACGATGTTTTTGTAAATGTTGTTGGAGGACTTAAAATTTCCGAGACCGCATCAGACCTCGCAATTAGTCTAGCGATAGCTTCAAGCATCAAAGGGTTTACTTTAAATTCAACGGTTGCGATTGCAGAAGTTGGGCTATTAGGTGAAACGAAAGGCGTGATAAACTTGGAGAAACGGGAAAAAGAAGCTGTTAAGTTTGGGTATAAAAATGTCATTACTTTTAAAACAGCTCCATTCTTGAAAAAAGCACTCAATCTAGCAGCTAACAAATAGAATACAGGAGTAAGGATTCAGTTAAATTTAAGCTTATTATACGTAAAATTCTAACAATTAATAAATATAAATATCAGTTAATAGAAAATATGGCTAAGGAAAATAATAAATCAACTAAGAAAGTTGTTAAAAAATCTACAAAAGGGACAGTAGTCCCTCATGTACATGAAGCGAACAGAATCCTTGAGGGAATCCTACTTCCACAGCGCGTTGTTAGTCAAATTGCAGAAGAGGTAGCAATGAGGGTTTCAAATAGGCTCAAAAGAGCACCTTCAGCCCCTGATTCACAAAAAAAACTCGATAACCCATTATTTTTAGATACGTCAGCAATTATTGACGCACGAGTTTTTGAGCTAATTCGTTTAGGAGTTTTTACCGGAACCTTTGTTGTTTTAGACGGAGTTTTGGATGAGTTAAAGCATATTGCCGATTCAAAAGATGAATTGAAAAAAGAGCGGGGGAGAAAAGGGTTGACCCTGCTTGAAATTCTCAGAAAAAGCAAAGGAATTCTTTTTGAGACGTATGACGATTCTAGTATAAAAAAACCTGTAGATGAGCGTATCATCGAAGCTGCTAAAAAGACAAAGGGCAAAATTATCACCTGTGATTTCAACCTTTCAAAAAAAGGACAAATCTCGGGAGTCACCGCAATTGACATGTACGAGATGGCAAACGTCCTAAAAACGACAGCCCTTCCGGGAGAAGCCTTTTTTATAAAAGTTATTCAAAAAGGAAAAGGTGATAGGCAAGGAGTAGGGTATTTGCCTGATGGAACTATGGTTGTTGTTGAAGAGGGGGAGGATCTCATTGATGAAACCGTGAAGGTAATAATCTCAAGAGTGATCCAGACAGACGTTGGAAGGATATTTTTCGGAAAGATAGTTGGGGGGGTAGGTGCCCCACCTTCTTCCAAAAAATAGGTGGGGCTTGTTGTTCGGCGATTCATTACCTGAGGCAAATGAGATAGTACACTCCTCTAAATAGCATTCCAATACTCAACGCAATCGATGCCAGGAGTGCAGTCATCACAATGACTGCATGGAATGCTGCATCCAATTGCTGAGCTTCGAGGCTAACCCCTAAGCTTACCAGCGCAGAAGCAACAGCAGCCCAGATGATGGTTATGAGCAGGTCCCTCTTTCCAAGGAATGCCTCTACTAGGTGAACGCCAGCTACAACCCCGAGGATTGTACCTGCGGTCAGGATGAGAAGAACAGCCATTGCCTTTTTGTCCTTTCTTAATTGCCGAATCGACTATTTACTGGCTCTTCTATTGAAGTTAAGCTTATAACTTCAGGTAGAACCAATAAACGACTCGTAGTATAGCATTAATTAGTAGTTATTCAACTAATCTCTTTACAAATGAGTTCATCCGTATTAAAATGAGTTCTTGCGGTATCAAATGGATGCCGCTTTTTTGGTCTTAAACATGAAGAAAATGAACGTACACGAATATACAAAAATAATTGCAACCATTGGTCCAGCTTCTGAGAGTGAAGAAATGATCAAAAAACTCATCGAAGAAGGAGTTGACGTTTTTCGGTTTAACCTCAAGCACAACGAACTATCATGGCATAAAGAAAAAATCAGTCTTGTTAAATCAATCGCAAAGAAAATGGATAGGGCAATTGGAGTTCTTATTGACCTTCAAGGACCAGAAATCAGACTCGTTACTCCTCAGAGTTCTGAGATTGCTATTGTTAAGGGTAGTGAAATAACCATAACAAAGCAGCAAAAAGACAACGACAGTTTTTCTTTGACTGACGATGTAGTACTTTCGTATCTTGAGAAAGGCCAGAAGGTAGTTGTAGATGACGGAAAATTCCAATTCGAAGTCATAAAGGCAGGGAAAGACGCTGTCACACTTGTGGCTCATTCTAATGGATCGCTCAAGACAAGAAAAACGTTGAGCGTTCCCGGTGTATATTTTCCATTAGCTGCAATTACTGACCGGGATAAAGAGGCAATAAAGGGATTTGCCGATTCTCCTGTTGATTTTGTGGCACTGTCATTTGTCAGAACTGCACAAGATGTTTTTGATCTCAAGAAATTTATGGCAAAGAATGGATTTGCCGGTCGTGTCATTTCAAAAATTGAGACAAAATTAGCAATTGATGCGCTAGATGAGGTTATTGATGCATCTGAGGGAATTATGGTTGCCCGAGGTGATTTGGGAGTAGAGCTACCAATTGAGCAAGTGCCTTACTATCAGAAAATTATGATCAAGAAATGTATGGAGCGTGGTTTTCCAGTTATAACAGCTACTCAAATGATCCACTCAATGATAGAAAAGCCATACCCAACACGTGCTGAGATCTCAGATATAGCAAACGCAGCTTTTGATTTGACCGACATGGTCATGCTTTCAGAAGAATCAGCTGCAGGTCAATATCCTTTAGAGGCTGTATCTATGATGAAAAAGACTATCGTTTTTAACGAAAAGAACGTTCTCGTTAAAGATACACGAAACACATTTGATTTCATAACCGTAGATGCTGAAGAAATGCTTTGTGACACCGCATACAACCTATACCTACAGTTCCGTAAGAAAAACTTCAATTTTGGTGGCTTTGTGGTCTTTACAGAAGGTGGTAGGACAGCCCGGAAGCTTTCAAGATATAGAGCAGAAGCTCCGATTTTTGTTTTTGCACCAAATGAGAAAGTTCGTGACAGTTTGACTGTAAATTATGGAGTTTTCCCTTTTGTACAGCCGAAAATATTTAAAAAAGGCCAACCTGTGAAGCTGGATGATATGAAAAATGCAATAAGTTACCTTAAAAAGATAGAGGTTTTTGATGACAGTAAATATTATATTCTTCTATACGGAGATAACTGGATGGTTGAAGGTAGAGTCAGCACAATTAAGGTAATTACCCCCTCAAAATAATAGCTAGAAGCTAGAAGCCCTCAGTTTGTTGTTTCCCAAAATAAAAGGGTACTTAATCGGAAGTGAGAAAGCCTGCCCAACTCACTCACTCCCGATCAAATACCCTTAATAAGAAATTTTCACGACTCGTGAAAAGTGTCCATTTAACAATCTAAATGATCACAATCCGCTTCATCGTTTTTTCTTGACAACGCAGAGTAGAATTTGCTAATTTGATTCTTAGCATAGTCTTACCCTGCCTAAAGACTAATAGCTAACAGTTAAAAGAGCATTGCTTTTCGTACTTGAATTTATTTATGAGTAGCGAAAGCGATGCTCTTTTTCTTTCTCCTCGTCAAAGAAAGAAAGACAACTGTTAACCAAAAACCCGTTATTTTAAGCGAAGCTTGAAATCAAACTGCGCTTGATTTTAAAGATCCTGCCTCACCAATCTTGGCAATGCTTGCTTAAGACCGAAGGTCTCAAGTTTACTTACCACTGGACACTAATGCCCTTGCTGATGAGTGATTTTAATTGTTGTTTCCCGTAGTTGTTTATAGACTCCTGTTGATAGTCCGCAAAAATCCTTTTACTTCTATTGTTTTTGGAGCGTTTTTTGGTGGTGAATGAAAAAAGTTTCATAATTATCAAAAGTATAACACATCTTGTCAACCTCTTCAACCTATAACAAAAGTGATATATTATGATGTAGACCTAGAGTTGTGAGAAATATGATTTACGCTGATATAATAGGCTAAATTGACACAGATGATTTAATGTGGATAACTTGGGAATAAGTCCGAATTTAGAAATTAGCAATTAGGAATTAGGATGGAGACTTTTGTTTATTTTCTTGCGAAGCGCGTTGGCTTTTAGATCAAAGAATGCATCCACATTGGTAGTAATAGGTAGTATGAATCTTTCATATAAAGAAATGAGAATAAAAAGTAACGGAATCCCAAGAAATAAAAGTCCCAAAATCTCAAGATATTGAGGCAAATAGACTAAATTTAGTTTATTGTTTGAGGTTTGTTGTTTGTTATCCAGTATCCACCCATTTGCCCAGTTGTTGACTAAGACATGTGACTTTACTTCTTTCCCAAAAATGAACGGAAATATTGAAGCGAGTGTTTTTTTAACTCCTGTCTCCTGTCCACTGTCTCCTGTGTCGTAAGCTTTCCATCCTCTGTCAAAGGACTCGGATAGTACAAGGATAGAGTCATTCCTGGCCACAGTCTCAAATACGAAATCACTTGTTTTTGTATAGGAAAGACTATCCTTTTCTGAGGTTTGACCGGATAATATATAAGAGTCTGGGTTAAAAATACGTACGGATTCAATTGTCTTTTGAGGTATAGGAAAGATGTTTACCTCATTTATTTGTGAGTTAGCCTCCTCACTTCCTACTGATTTTACCCCGAAATGAAATCCGTATCCTGTTGAATACGTATCGGTGCCGGCAACTATCGCAATATTTTGACCAGATCCCATTTTTGTCTCTAGAATTGGTTTTGATTCTTTAGGATTATCAACATAAAAATTTACAGGGAGACCCTTTTTGTGGTTAATGGAGCCAACCACAGCATATGATGCCGCGTGGTATAGAGTATCAAGATATATATCAAGTGATGTCGTGTCATTTATGGCCTCAAGGCTTACACCATTTTTGGTAACCGTAGTTTTTGAGTTTGATGCGTTGTTTTTGATCTTTGACTGATCAGATGCTTTTGTGATGATGTACTGCTTGTTCTTCACATAATTTGCCTTACCAAGCTCAGTATCAAAAGTTGGCACTGAAATTTCAAATGTAGTTATTTTGTCAGTAGGAAGGTCAAAGATTACAGGCGACTTATCAATAATAGTTGTATCTATAGTCGCATATTCTTCATTGATCCCATCACTAATTTTTATGGTGTTGGTAAAGTTATTCAGAAGAAAACTATTGATATTTTCACCAATTTCGACAGTATTGTTGGTATCTACAAAACTTATTTTGGTTGGATAGATGACATTTTCTGTATGGATAACAATGGGTTTTACAGGCACCGTCAAGCTTTTACCATTTATGACAACATTTGGATATATGGGTGTTATGGTAACTGTATTTTCCCCAGCCGAAACGTTAACAGGTATTAAAAATTCTTCCTTAAATAGAGAAGGGAGCAGGATTTTTTTACCCTTAGAATCGAAGGGAATATTTTTTGAGTTAAATGTTAAGACATTGTTCTTGTATATCCAATTGAATTGGTTATCTTTTTGAAGTTTCAATGTAGATAGTGAAGGCAGGGGAGTTGTGATGTCTGGATTGTTTGTTGATTCATAATAGTTACCTAATGATGAAATTAAACCATCTATTGACTGTTGTGTTACAGCAGGATACGAACTGACCGTACTACGTAGTGGCAATTGTGACACCTTCGAAGGTAATACTTTTGACTTATATATCAGTTGAGAACCGAATAAAGCATCTTTTTTGAGCAATAAGCTTTTACCTAAAAATTCCTCAATCTCGCCATAATCAACTGGTTTTGGAGAGATAGTGTTCAGAAGAGTCTTATCGATTAATATGTATGAGATATCATATTTCTTAAGTAATGTATCAAATGAAGCAATATTCTTATTTGAATAAGACGTTGCAAACTCATTGAAGAGTTGTTCGTTAAAGTTACTCCATGGATCAAATGCTCTAGTAAGAAGGGGCTGGGAAATTCCATACCACAAAAAGCCTGAACCTCTGTGACCCCAATTTCGATATTCCCAATTCCAAAAACTAGTGAGTGGGAATGTTAGAATTCTTCCATCTGGATTTTGGCCATTAAAGTATGTCATTGTGGCTTGATAGTCTGTAGGCACTGAAAGCCTTAAGAATGGTGAGGTGAAGTTGCCGGTAAATGCTGGTTTCGCATACCACACAATTGAGGCAGAGATGATTGCGATAATCAGAATGTAGAATATTAAAGATAGAAGTATTGCCTTATGTTTTAAAAATTCTACCTGTTTAAGGACTGAAGAAAAGCCGTTGAGAAAAAATTTGATGGCAAAACTCACACCAAGTCCAAAAAGCATAGCGTATGTAAATGCAAAAACTGTAATGAACTTAGTAAATGGGAAGCGGAAGGCCTCACCAAAAAGTGGGAAAATTGTCCTTAGCCCGTCATTAATTACTGTCAAGCCAGGAGTATTATTGGCAAGAAGAACGAGTGAGATTAGGTTTGTAGCCAAAAAAGGGTAGAGAGACCTAAGTCTGAAGCGGATGACAAGAAATGACCCAAGTATCATAAGCCCTGCGATAATTGTTGAAATTACTGTAAATGGGACAGTTTTTGTTTGGTCAAGCCACTTCTGCATGAAGTTAAAATTTCCTTTCTTAAATGAATCATATTCGATAGTATCTATCATAAATCCCTTAAGAGTCATCACGTCAGTTAGAGTACCCTTTGCTTTGTTGCGGTAATAGATCTCTTCAGA
This sequence comes from uncultured Gammaproteobacteria bacterium, assembly GCA_964504535.1. Classification (GTDB taxonomy): domain Bacteria; phylum Patescibacteriota; class Microgenomatia; order Levybacterales; family GWA1-39-11; genus JAUSNA01. The sequence goes on along the minus strand of CAZDED010000007.1, from coordinate 64,357 downwards.
TGAGAATTCATTGATCCTTGTGTTTTGGATGACTTTCGATTTAAAAACGGCAGTATATGAAAAAGGAAGCAACCAAAAAGCATTGGTAATAAAGAGAATTCCTAAAATTAGAATAAATCTATTGATCAAGGTTTTTTTGAATGAAAAAACCACAAGTAGGGCAACAAAAAGTGAGTAGGAGATAAATACTGTTGGAACAAAAGCCTGCGGAGTTGTAAGTAGGCTTGCCGCTCCAAGAACAAATAAGGAGGTTTTAGACTTTTTCTTTAATGCGTTGAGTATCGCAAGACCCATCACGGGAAGTGCGGCAAAGTGCATTGTAAACACCTCAAGGGGTGCAAAGTACATTTGGATAACCCCAAGATTGAAAAGGTAAAAGAGAGCTCCTAAAAATGCTCCATGTTTGTTTTTAAATAACTTTACAGCTAAAAAGTAAAAAGCGATTCCACCAATAAGATGGGTAAGGTCAATAAATGAGTAGCGAAGCAAGTTTTGAGGCAGGAAGAAACTAAGAATGTTAATGTATATAACGTGGAAGAGATTGGCAGCATGTGCCATCCCGTCCAATGTTCCAAGCCCTCTATAGTCTTGCCATACTGCACTTAAAGCTCTGAGGTAATTTAACCTCAGATTGAACTCAGGCATTACATTGTCCCAGCCGATGAGGAATGTTTTTGGAGTGTAGTTTGCCGCAAAAAGTACTGCTTCAATGACTATGAGAAGCAGGGGGTATGAGAAGTTTTTCCATATTTTCTTAACTAAATTCATATTAGGCACTAAGTCTCACTGATACAAAATTTTTATATGAAAAATTAAATACCGGTCTTTTTATGATCCCGCGGCTCGTAAGGTACATATTGAAAAGCACTTTTTCGGGAAGTAACAAAAATGCGGTTGTTTGGAGAATACTCAAAGCAACAGCTCGTTTGCTTGGTCTGTATCCATGTTTTGATATCATTTTTATTCTGATTTTCATGGTATTTACGAATTTTTGCTTCATGTGGACAAATGTATCGTTCTTTCCATGAATTCTATAGTACAAGAGCTTATCTTTGAGGTTGGCAAATTTTGCACCACTACAGATAAGAGTAAAGAAAGTCAGGTAGTCGTTATTTGCATTGTATGAAAGTTTGTAGCTAAATTTTTTATTCTTGAAATTTCTTCTCATCATGCACGTGGGATGGATAAGTGGGTGAAAAGAGAAATAGGAATTATATATTTCTTTGTGGGTTGATGGTTCATTTTTTTCACCAATTATTTTTCCTTTTTTATCAATCACATACGCATTTGAACCCACCAAGAAAACATCTTTATTCTTCTTGAGAAACTCAACTTGTTTTTGAAGTCTGCTTTTATGAGCTACATCGTCAGCATCCATTCTGGCGATAAATGTTCCTTTTGCAATCTTCAGTCCTTCATTGGCACATCTATCTCCCCCGCAATTCAGGTTTTTGCGTAATTCTATGACTTTAACTCTAAATGGGAACCGTCTTTTATATTGTTCCAATATTTCACGTGAACCATCTGAGGATGCATCATCGATAAGAATCAGTTCAAAATCTTGAAATGTTTGTGCCAAAATACTATCAATCGCAGGTTTTAGGTATTTTCCTGCATTGTAGACGGGCATGATGACTGATATTAAAGGTTTTTTCATACGGCTTATTTAATGTTTTTTTCTTTCATGCAGAACTGGTACCAGTATCCATCAGGACCAGTAAGCGTTTGTCCATCTCTCACAAATTGCGTCTTTCCGGAAGCCAAACATTTGTCAATCGCTTCATTGCGGATATGCTTTGAACCAAGGAAATATATGACCCCAATGAGGCCTATTCCTATAAGTGCAATTACTGTAATTTGTAAAATTTTCATACCTTTCGGCTCTATACACAAAATATTTATGTACAGGGGGAAAGGGGGGAGGCAATCGACTCCGAAGCATTCTGCCGGGCAAGCCCGGTTTGTTCTTCGAAGGCGGTGTTAGCGCCTCCCCTCTTGTGCCGGGATGCCCCCCAGTAGGGGGCATCCCGAGCTTGGTATACAGAGGTACTCATGTCTAGGGCATGGTGCCCTTTTCGACGTAGGCCTTGTACTGAGCCAGGCTTATGGCCGGGTTCGTATTGGCCTCATAGGCGGCCTGGGCAGCGTCGCCACAGCTTGCCGGGAAGGACCAGGCGGCACCGCCGCCGCCCATGAGGCTTGCGCTCTCACCAGGCTTGAGAAGGAGCTTGTGGTCTCCCAGGTTGGGGTCACGCTGGTTGGACCAGACGTTGACCACGCGGAAGGAGTCTGTAGGCGTAATGTCCCACGCGGTATCCTTGGCCGGCTTGTGGTCGGCGCGGGTACCTTCGCTGCACGTAGCAGTATTGGATCCGGCGGCAGGCGTTGTGACGCCGGCGGCCATCCGGATAGTCATCAGCATTTGCTTCTGGCTATCGGTGAGTTCCATTCCCTTCACGTGCTTTGCGAGCAGATTTACGATCTGCGCCGTGTTGAGGCCGAGAGCGTTCGCAACGATTTCAGGAGGATTGCTCCTCATGTCGATGACGATGCCGCTGTGACCTTTCGTAAGCCGGTCCGGCCGATTGTTGCCCACGTTGCCGAGAGCGTATTCGGTCGCATCGGCGACCCATTTGAACTGAGCACAGTCCGGAAGGTTGCCCTCCCAGATGCTCCCAAATCCATGTGCCACTATGACCTTACCGGGTCCTACGATGTAGGAAACGGATGGGACACCGCGGTCAGGATAGAAGTCAACGTGCTGGGTTCCCCCCCCGCCAACTTCGATGCGTTGTGGGCCAGCCGAGGATACCTCGGCGAATGTGCCCACCTTGTCGAGCCGGCAGACGGCGCTTGGCACCGGCGGCTGGTCCTTCTTGTCGGTGCCCGGAGTGGGCGTCTGGGTGGCCGTCGCAGTGACGGTCGCGGTGGCGGAAGCCGTGGGGCTTCCGTCGGGGCCGTCCGCGTTGGCGGACGTGCTAGGAAGGTGGGCGATAACCCAGCCTCCACCGATCATCACGGCCATCGTCAGAACGATGGAGGTGATAGCGATCCAAGTCTTGGACAAGGTGTTTTCCTCCGGAACTGAACTCTGACTTAGTGGAAGAATGTAGGCGGACGATACCGCTTACATTCTTTTGACCCAGCCTTGCGGTTGGGGAATGGTGGGCGGAGATCGAGCCTCCAATATGTTCTTCTCCTTAGTGTTGTTTTTCCGGTTGTAACTTACAGTGCCGGGTTGAGCGGCCCGTTGTGCAGCTTTCATGCCAACGGAACGCTCAATCCGACACCAAAGTGTCAACCGAAATAATTTTTCTGTATACCAATTGTCAAAGAACAAAGTGGTACTTATAAGCAAAGTTATCCAGCTATTGGATAGTCTGCTTCATACTACTTTCCTAATCTTCAAGATCAGGGAAGAGAGCTTTTGGAAATTTGGGGGAGAATTTATGAAAGCTGCCTTCTCTAACCTCAAGCCTAACGAGTATACGCTTAGCCGAGTTTTGATTTTTTTCGAAGTGTAAATCCTGCGATTCCAGCTGGAATAAGTCCGAGCAAAGGAAGCATTTCAGGTCCAGTATTTGGAATAGATTTAGGTGGAACTGTTGTGAATACTTTTGGAGTCATAGCTTCTTTTTGGATACAAAAAGCAGAGCTGTCATTTGCTACATCACTTTGATTGTCATTACCTTTTACATTGTTTGTAAGACACATAACTCCTTGATCTTTTGGAAGGGCATCAACATTTGCAATAGTTGCAACTATTGTCTGATCATTTGATTGGTTGGCAGCAATATTTTTTATAATATAGGTAACTGTTCTTGAAGTTGCATCATATGTTCCAGGCCCAGATGTAAATGTAAGATAAGCTGGAAGAGTATCAACAATAGTAATTTGATCAATTGTCTTGTCCCCAGTATTTTTAAGGCTTATTTTAAATGAAACCTGATCACCTGGTTGGAATTTTGCGTCATTAAATCCCAGGTTGTCAACGAATGTTCCACCTTTTGTTGGTGCAAGAACTTTTTTATCTATAGAGAATTGTAGAGTAGTTGGACATACTTGTCCTCCACCGTAGATTACTTGGCAGTTACTTGTACCGTATCCGGTACCAGAAGCAATAGCACTTCCTGCTGTTGCAAGAAAAGCTGCTGTTACAAAAGAAGTTGCGACAAATCTTTTAAAATTCATATTGATTTTGGGATTGTAACAGAGAAAGAGTTGTTTGTCAAGTGCTATGGGATGTAAATTAAAGGGTGCAGGGTACAGGGAATAGGATTCAGTTTATCCTGTAGTTATGATAGTATACAATTACTATAAGTTATTAACAGGATTCTGTGCGCTGTTTTCTGTTCCCTATGTTGTCTGTTGACATTCCTGAGGGTGCGTGGTTTAATAATTATAACGTTCGAGAAGATTTTAATTTTCTCGCTTCGTTAATTTTTCCAGACAAATTAAGCCTCGAAATTACGTATGAGCCCAGTAAAGAAATCTCAAGAAGACATTGATGAATCTGCAAATCAACCTGTGGAGGCATCTTCCGTGGTTGAAGACAGAGGAGAGTATGGAAGACCCCGCGGAGACCAGGCCACTGAAGTAGTAGCTGGAATTTTGGATATAAAGCCTGAAGGACACGGATTTTTACGTCCAAAATTCAGACCATCCGAAAAAGACATTTATATATCTTCTTCCCAAATCAGACGTTTTTGGCTTCGTAATGGAGATGCTGTAGAAGGTCTTGGGCGTCCTCCAAAAGACAACGAGAGATATTATGGACTTTTGAAGATAGAGAAAATTAACGGAAAAATAGCTGCAGAGGGCGTCAAAAGAGTTTATTTTGAAGACCTGACTCCTATATATCCTATCAAGCAGCTTGTTCTTTCTACCGGCAAAACGCCATTGTCATCTCGCATTATCGACATCGTAAGTCCTATTGGGTTTGGTCAAAGAGGAATGATAGTATCCCCACCTAAAGCAGGAAAAACTACTATTCTAAAGGATCTAGCAGCAGGAATTGCTGAAAATTTCCCCAAAGTTCATCTTATGGCATGTCTTATTGGAGAAAGACCTGAGGAAGTAACTGACATTTCGCGATCAGTTAAGGGTGAGGTTGTAGCCTCAAATTTCGACGAACCACCTGAGGCTCAAACCAATGCAGCAGAAATTGCACTTGATCGCGCCAAAAGACTCGTTGAGGGTGGAGCGGATGTCGTTATTTTACTTGATTCTATTACTCGTCTTGCAAGAGCATATAATCTTTCAATTGAGCCTTCAGGAAGAACTCTTACGGGAGGATTTGACCCAGCAGCATTATGGCCAGCAAAGAGATTTTTTGGAGCAGCCAGAAAATGCGAAGAGGGTGGGTCACTAACTGTTATCGGAACTGCACTTGTTGATACCGGAAGCAGAATGGATGATCTTATCTATGAAGAGTTCAAGGGAACCGGAAATATGGAACTTCATCTTGACCGTAGACTTGCAGAACGTCGCATCTTCCCTTCAATTAATATTGAAAGATCAGGTACTAGAAAAGAAGAACTATTGTTATCTGAGAAGGATTACAAGAAGATTGCGACAATGAGACGTATGATGGATGTATTAGGACCTGATGAGCGTACTCAAATTCTTATCGAGAGGCTACAACAAACTGAAAACAATGAAGAATTCCTCAGCGGATTAGGCAAGGAATAGAGCCTATTTGCTTCAAATCATCAATTCTGGTACACTTAGACTTCCATGAATCGTCACAAGATGGCCCCCTCATTGGGCAAAGTTCATACAGGAGCAAAAAAACCCTCGTTCTTCAAAAATGCTGTAAAAGCACTTTCTGGCCTCAAAAGCGAGTTTGGAAGTTTTCTTTTATTCCTTTCGACTTATACCAAAGACAAAGTGATGTTCTTCTCAAATATTTTTGAGAAGAACAAGAATACAGTCGTCAAGTCAATTTTGATAAAGCGTGGAAAGCGCAATAGATTTTTTCTCCATGTAGCAGCTATGGCAGTACTTTCTTTCGGAGTTCTTATCTCACCATTTATAACAGACCAAAATCCTTTCTCTAAAGACAAGAACCTTCTTTCATTTGCGCAAGACATCTCTGAGCAAAAGCAGAGTCTTGCCCCTCAAGACGTCTTTCATACTCAGCTTTCTGATAAACCACGCTCAGAAATTATTACTTATACTGTTCAAAAGGGTGACACATTGTCTGGTATAGCAAAGAAATTTTCAGTATCTGAGGATACAGTACGTTGGCAGAATGATCTAACTGATGATGATATAACAGTAGGAGATACATTGCAGATATTGCCTGTGAGTGGAGTAGCGCATAAAGTTACTTCAGGAGACACTATTTACACTATAGCCAAGAAGTATAGTTCAAATGCTCAGGCTATAGTCGACTTCCCATTCAACGACTTTGCAGACCCACAGACCTTTTCACTTGTCATAGGTCAAACCCTAATCGTACCCGAAGGGGTCCCACCAAAGTCTGCTCCAACTTATATAGCGCGGCGTACTTTTATACCTTCAGGATCGGTTTCCGTATCGGGAGCTGGATTTACATGGCCAATACAAGGAACGATGAATCAATACTATAGTTGGTATCATCAAGGAATTGATATCGGTGCTCCAATTGGAACACCGATTGTTGCGGCTTCAAGTGGTACTGTCAGTTATGCAGTTGCTGGCGGTTGGAATTATGGTTATGGAACACATGTTATTGTGACAGGTAATAACGGTTACCAAACCTTATATGCGCACATGAGTGGGTTGAATGTTAGTTCCGGTCAAAGCGTTGTTGCTGGTTCAACCGTAGTAGGATGGGTAGGTCTAACAGGTAGAACAACAGGTGCACATCTTCATTTTGAGGTGAGAAGTGGTGGAACTTTCTACGACCCATTAAGCTTCCTTCATTAAATATATGACTCAGTAGATTGAGTGACGACCCTCTGGGTTTCTTAACTAGTCTATTTATTTATTGCACTTTCTGGCCGGAGAAAGTACCAAAGCCTCTTGCATATCAAGGGTCGCTAATTTTTCTCACTCGTGAAGTGTGTGATTTCACCCCCTCCTCGACAAATTTGCGAGGAATCCCCCGTCTTCACTTCGTTCGAAAAATTCGGGCGCGCTTCCTTGAAATGCAAACAATATAACCAAAAATCGGTGATAGTAATATTAGCTATTAGTTAACTGGGGTTGGAGATGCCTCAACCGTAGGGGTTGGTGACACAGTAGCTGTTGGTTTTGGAGTCACAACACCTTTTGGAGGAGCCGGAATTGTTTCTTTAGGATCTTTTGGAGGAAATTCCGTTTGAGGTTTGTCTACTCCAAGTGGGGTAGTATCTGTTGTGGGTTGTTTTGCCTCTGTGTTTTGAGCCTCTGCAGCTCCAATTTTGTCCTCAAGTGCTTTTATTTCGGTATTTATTTTATCCAAATTAGGCTTATCATTGGCAACGAGTTGAGCAACCATCTTGTATTGAGCTAGAGCATTTTGGAGATCACCTTTCTCCTCATACACATGACCTAGATTGTAGTATGCATTTGGATAGTCGTTCTTTAATTGCTGCGCAATATTGAACTGATTTTGGGCCAAATCCCATTGCTTCAATTGATAGTAAATACCTCCAAGTTCGATTCTAAGACCAGGGTTTGATGGATTTAGGGTTGATGCTTGATTGTATGAGGCCACAGCGAATTGTTCTGCATTTTGACCAACCCCGATGAGATTTCTGTAAATTTGGCCTAGATTTTGCCAATTGACCGATGAAAGAGGTGAGAGGGTAACAGCTTGACGGGCGCTATTTATGCTTTGTTGAAGAAGGGCAATTATGTTGTTTTGTACTTCTTCTGATGGTTTTCTGCCTTGTTGGGCAGTCACTATGTTAGCTGCAAGAGCAAGATTGATTTGTGAGAAAAGTCTATAGTAGTCACTCCGGTAAGGATATTCTGAAATGGCTTGTGTCTCCAGGTTGTATGTTTGAGTACCAGACCTTAAAGCTTCTTGTGAGAATGATTTTGCAAATTTAATATCAGAGCTAATAAGTGACAGATATCCTTTTCTTGGTGTTGACCCCGTTCCAGTCAGGTAGAAAAGCACAAAAACAGAAATAAGTATTGAAATAGCTAAAACAACAGTAGGCAAAACCAGATTCTCTTTATTCTTTTTTGTTCCTTCTTCAGTGACAGAGATAAGCCCTTGGCGCAAAGCCACTAAATTGATAACTATACTATCAAAACCTTTCGCTTTTGCAATTGCTCTATAGCAGACGAATAAGCTTAAAAGAGCAAAAAGAAGAAAGACTAATGAATACGAAAATGGTACAAGCAGTGTCATGATAAAGACCGCAAGTGTCGCAAGGAATAGCGGATTTGATGGTGCAGCTTTGCTTCTTAAGAAATTCAGGAATATGAAGGCGAAGGTGAAAAGTCCTAATATACCAGTAGTTGCCAATAGTTCCAGAACATAAGAGGAAGAGAAAGCAAAAGTCAGATTCCAGAAGGGAAGAGTATTGAAAGCTGGGGATACATACCTTGTGAAGTCGGTAGAGAACGTTCCATATCCGCTTCCAAGAAGTAACGACTGGGCTAGTCTTTGGGGAACATCTTGACTGATAGTTGCAAATGCTACCTGAAACCCGTGATTGAAGGGTAAAAGAATTGGTTTTTGAGGTGCTGTAGCTATTTGGAAGATTACTATTCCAAGACCAATCGCAAAAATAACAGCAGAAACTAACTGCAAGATATATGAGTAGTCTTTTGTAATTGACTTCATCTTTCCTTTTTTAACGATATCCAGGAGAGAAGCAGCACATAATATAAGAAGTGGGATCAAATAGGCTGCATACTGGATAGGTGAACCATGTGTATTAAAACTAGGATTTTTGATAGCCTCAAAGGGGAGAAGATAAATATTAAAGTAAGCAAAGATGCTAAGTAGGGTAGAAAGAGCACTTCCTATAATAAGAGATGTGACAACTATTGTAAAAGATGACTTTTCGCTAATAAAATTGACTGTCGTGACGAAAAGTACGCAAAGAAGAATAACTGGAACTGATTGAATGACTGCATCTTGAGATGAAAGCGAAAAGAAGTTCGAAAGAATAAGAACCAGCCCAAAAAGAAGGATTGGTAAATTGAGTGGGTTGAGAAGAAAAGTAATTCTTTTTTCAACAACTACTTTAATCCCCCAAAGAACCAAGAGCAAAAGTGAGCCGATGACTATTAGTATTTGCTTTGGGAATGTAAAGAAGTCAGTAGTTATGGTAAGAAAGAATAGAGGGAACAAGAGAAATATTGTTGCTGTAATAATCGTGGCAACTGATGATAAAAGTGATAAGACAGATTTACTCATATATTTAGCGTACTATGCTTTTTCTGAAAAAAAGCTGAAAAAAGAAATTAGGGTATACTCCACATTAGCAAAGTAGTGATTTGGATGTCAAGAATTCAAACTACTACAGTTTTGCATCCCATATATAGGTAGGTGATTATGCACAACAATTCTGTTAGGAAGAAGTACTAAAAGATATAGTTATATGTAAATATGAGTATATGTACACAGTTTGTAAGTGGTTAAATACTAACATTTTGAACAAAATATGTGCTTGCACCCCGCATCAAAAGATGCCTGCACTGCGCCCCAATTTGAGGGGCTTGACAAGGGAAAAAAAACGTACCTATACTAAATAGGCATACAAGCCTGAAAAGGATTTTTTCTGTATAGAATTTATATATGTTGAAGAGAAGACATGAACATAAAGCACATCCTCAATCAAACCAATCACAAGAGGGATTTCTTTCTGATGAAATAAAAAGGACTATGAATAAAAATGAGAAAGTAATCATGGGTATATTGGTCGCTGGGATAATTGTTTTTCTCATCCTTTCCATAATAGTATTGTTTGGGAAAGGGAATTCCGGAAAAACAGGTACTAATAATTTACCAACAATACCAACCAACATGACAACCCATACTCCCTATCCAACCATTCCACCAATAGTCAATACGACTGTTATGGTGAATTCAAGAAGATTTAATCCATCTATTGCAACGATTCCAAAAAAAGGTTTTATAGAGTTTTTGAATATTGATGGAGAGGCGATAACAATTGAGGGAAATGATGAAAATAGTAAAATCTTAAATATCGGTACGATAGAACCTTCTGACATGAAAGAGGTTAGATTTAATACACCGGGTACCTATACATATAGGAACAAAGCAAAACCTGAAATGACTGGAATCATAATAATAAAGTAAATATGAATACTGCCCAAAAATTAATTACCAAAAAGAAGTTAGGAGTTAGGAGTTTGGGAAAAAATGAATTCCCATCTTCCATCTCCCATCTCATATCTCCTAAATTTGGTTTTACTCTCGTCGAGGTATTGGTAGCTGCAACAATACTCTCAACTCTTATCGGTGGAGTGCTTCTGACCTTAAATCCAATTGCTCAGATCAATAAAGGGCAAGATACACAAAGACTAGCAGACCTTCAGGCTATAAAAACTGCAGTTGATCTTTACTACAGTGATACAAAATGTTATCCGGCTCAGCTCCCATTTGGCCAGGAGTGGAAAGTGAATGACACTACATATATGAAGAAGGTTCCTCAGGATCCAAAATGTAATGGTGGGACTGGAGAATGCTATAAGTATAGAACAGAATCCACTGCCTCTTGTCCTCAATGGAATGTAATTTTTTCTCAAGTCAGTAAATCTTCTGCATTGACCAATGTATGTCCTCTGTCATCATTGTCAGATTGTACTCCAAGCGGATATACCAGTGGGGTATGGGCATGCACCCTGTCAGGTGCTGTAAATTGTAGTGCTCTTGCTTCAGCTTCTTCTATCGCTGGAGGCGTGGAGTCTATAAGTCCAACGCCTACACCTACGCCATTGCCATCTGCTACGCCAACTCCAACACCAACTCCTCCAGTAGGATCAGTCACTTATAATTTGGGTAACCATGCAGGCGTAAATCCTGACATCTATCAAGTAACAGTCATGCCGTTATATCAGACTATTGGGCTAGCACAGTCAATTCAGGTACTGGCTGATGACACTGTAGGCAACATAACGTCTATGAAGGCTATCCTTTATTCTGATGGAGATGCCCGTGAATTTACACTCTCAAGAACTGGCGGAACTGCCCAGAGTGGAACATGGACCGGAACATGGCAAGTGACCGATACATACACCCATTATGGGTATGATATTGTCGGAACAGATGATCAGGGAAATACGCAAACAGGCTCAATTCGTGCAAATCAATAGGTAAAACATATGAACAAAAAAGTCGTAGGCTTAATTTTTATACTATTTTTAGGTTTGATTATTAGTACAAAAGTTGATGCTGCTCCTCCTACAGGGGTCACAACTAGTGCTCAGACTAATGTTAATTCTTACTATGTAACACTTAACGGAGCGGCCAATCCAAATGCTCTTGCCACAACCGGACATTTCAGGGTTTATTCAACAAACCCAGGAAACTGTAATAGCGACACCGGTGGTATCAGATATCCTCAGACACAGGGGAGTGATTTAGTTGTGGGTTCAGATAGTACCTCTCACAATTTCACATTTACAATTCCAGCTAGTTCTACTACCTTTCTTAACCCCTATACTCCGTATTGGTATTGTGCATACGCAATAAATGCGAGCGGTACAACGGGTGCAGCCTCAGCAGTGACATTCACAACGTCAGATGGTCCAGCAAGTCCCTGTGACCCTCCAACGACTGGAGCGCTTACAATTCCAGTTGGTGCAGCATGTAATTTAAATGGAAATTTTAATGGAGTAGACAGTGGATCAGGCACAACAAATACTGCAGGGCTTACCCTTAGTCCAGGTTCACAAATGACGGTCGGACCTTCTCAGCAGGTGGCATTCGGGAGTTTTATTTTACAAAAACCCAATTCTTCACTTATTATTGCCCGCGGAGGTTCAGTAAAGAAAGGTGGGGTTTTTGTTCATGATAAAGATGCTGATGGATTTATTGATGATTTAACTCAGTATGTGCTATCTACTGCATCAGCCTCAAACGAATTTGTCAGAAGGAATCTTATCAACTCAAACTATAATTACGCATGGAAAATGTCTTCTGGGTCTGCAACCTTCGACTGCAATCCAAACAATGCATATACCTTTCAGAATTTATTTGGTATGGTCACTGACGTGGATAACGATGGATACAAAACTTCATCAGCTGCTTCCACCCAGTGTGTAGGTGCTCCATCCGTTATTAGTGGTAGAAATTATTTTAAAGGAATTTCAAATACTAATATCTGGATGGGGGTAGGTGCTGCGTTAGGTGGAGGAGCGACAGATTGTCAGGATGATCCAAATGGGACTCCCTGTGCACCCTCAAGTGTAAGTGTAAACAATCCTTCTTCCCAAACCCAAAACGATATAACCTGGAGCGGCACACAGACTGGTGGAGCAGTACCTGCTGGTACTGGTTTTGATCTCAAGTGGTGTACAGGTGGAAGCTGTAGTCCATCTGCTACCCTTACAAATGTAACATCAGTTTATAGCCACACCTTTTCTGCAAACCCAAGTACGGTTTATGGGTATGCAGTGGCTGCAAAGAATGCAGCTGGAACAGGGACCTATTCAACACCAAATCAATATGCAACTACAGCTGCAGCCTGTTCCAATACAACAGTCTATTCTGATAATGATGGCGACGGTCATGGTAATTCTGGCACAATTACAAGAGGTGTGACAACATCCGGTTCCGTAAATGCCGGTACAAGCTTTACAGTTTCCAAGCCAGCAGATGTTGTGAGTGGATCATTTATGCTCATGACAATAGAGTACACAGGAGGTACTGGGAGAACAGTATCTATAACTGCTGCGGGGGCTGCATGGAATTCTGTTGGCACAGCTAATAACAGTACAAATGTTGGAGTACAAATGTTCTGGAAATATGCGAATGGATCTGAACCTGCCTCATATACTGTGAATGTAACTGGTTCTTCATCTGATGCTCATGCGTTTCTAACTTCCTTTGGAAATGTCGCAACAGCAAGCCCTATCGGTACAGTAGCCACAAATACGGGGAATAGTAGTAACCAAACTGGCTCTACTATTACCCCAACAGCAGGAAATTATATGCTAGTAATGGCTGTTGGTACTGCAACAGATGGAGGTATATACACTATTCCGTCTGGCATGAGCAGTCTTTATGGAAAAGGAGTGACTTCTATTGATAGTGTTGCCGGATTTACCGAGTGGAGAACTGGATCAGGTGCAACAAGCTCTAGGACATCAACCTTCAGTTCATCTGCTACCTACGCATCAATAATGGTTGAAATAAAGAGACTTGCTCCATCAACTACAACTCAGTGTACTCCTCCGGTCACAGGTGCCTGGTCAGCAGATAATACTGACTGTGATGATACGCTAAGCGGATATTATCAGAATCTTTCAACCGGGTATCCAGATAACGATGGTGATGGGGTTAATCCATCATCACTAGCAGGTGCTTGCTCTGGGGCTTCATTGCGACCTGGTGTAAGCGGATCATCAGGTACAGATTGTGATAGTAATAGTGGAAGTTTATGGCAAAATCTCACTGGATATTTAGATGTTGATAATGACAACTATTCTCCATCTGGTTCGCAGCAGGTTTGTTCTGGTCTTGTACTCCCCTTAAATTACAAAGCTAGTGTTACTGGCACAAATGACTGTTATGATTCTAATTCGAGTGCAAAGCCAGGACAAACTTTATATTTTTCTACAGATAGAGGAGATGGAAGTTATGATTATGATTGTAGTGGTGGGCTAACTTACGGTATGCCAGCAGCAAGTGGAGGTAATTTAGTATGTAACTCTTCATTTGTGAACTTTTCCTATAGCTACATGTTAATAGGAGGACAAGTTCCTTGTATTAGTAATCCTGGAACTATCGATGCATGTAGCTCTGCTGGGGTTGCAGCAGACGATACATGTAGGGATCAAAATAACGCAAATGTAGTATGCTGTGGTAATTGGGGTACTTATGGCTCAAGTGGTGATGTATATAGCACAGGTAACCAGTGTACTCCAGGGTACAAAGGCCTCTGGACTCAATCTTGTAGATAAGAGATTTAAGAGTCAAAAGCGTAGCGATACTGTTTTTTCTTAATACTGTATGACTAGAGGAGGGAATCGTTTAATTGTAATTTTCTCAGAAATTTTATTTCCCGAAAGCTCTATAGACTGAAGATTTGGAAATTTGTTGAAATCCGGATTTTCTGTTAGTTGATTATTTCTGAAGTCTATACTTATTAAAGAAGATAAACTGTATAGTTCTTTTGGAAAGATTTCCAAGTTATTGTTTGACAATATTATGGTATGTAATTGTTTGAACTGTCCAATCTCTTTTGTTAGGCTTTTGAGACCCTGATTTGATAAGTCTAGCGTACAGACGATTTCTGGAGTTTTAAGGGCATCCTCAAGTATTGTAAACCTTTTGCAAACAGTTCCATACTTATTTATAAGCTCTTTACTTCTCATGGTGTTAATAGAAGTTGCTTGGTTTTTTTGAATATTGGAAGAGCTTTTATTAGTATCTTCTTTTTTTGATTGGTATGTAACTTGAATTCCAGTTTTATTCTGAATATAGAGCCAAAGAGTAATTCCGATAATCCCGACAAGAATTAGTAAAGAAGCCAGTGTGAGAAGGGCATTCTTTGAACTTGAAAGATCGTCTTGATATATCTCCGGGTGACTTTCAGCTTCTGATATGGGTAGATGTGGTACTTTCCTTGGAGGAACAGAATTGGCAGATTGATTAGGGTCCATATCTTAATATTACGCCCATTTTTTTGTGCTTGTCAAGCTCTTTTCTCTTAATTCACAACCAACCAGTTAAATTGTATATCATGATTTGGAACTTGGCCAGAAATCCCTATTGTAAATGACCCATCTTCGGTGTCAGAGTCAGGTATTTGACGGAGCAGGTAAAGGACTTTGTTGTCAGTATTTCCAAATGGTGTGATATAGATCAATGATTTTGGTGTGATGATCCTGTTCTTTATAGTTAGTTCTGGTTGTCCCGCTCTTAACGTAGCAAATCCAGCGCTTCCCGTTGCAACAGCTTCGGTAAGGCTAGTAGCCTCAGCCTTCCCAACCAGATTGAAGTTGAGTTTTGCAAATGTTGCAGATCCTGATGACTGGATGTTCCCTTTATTGTCTATAGAAAGAACAGCGCTTCCAGTAGCAGTTTTGGAATTCTGAATATTGAATTTAGAATCTTTGAATGAAAGGGAGATATTTGAATCCGCAACCGGTGAGATAAGGTCGGTTGCCAAGGCAGGGGTAGTGAGTGTACCGCTAAATACTCCATGAACTGCATCAATTTCCCCGAGAAGATTGAAATTACCATTAACTGTCATATTGCCATCCGTGTCCATTCGGATAAGCCCACCTTGAAATGCGATATCTCCTTGCCTCAAAGACTGGATAGCAAGATCTGTTCCTACGGTATTTATCGCATTATTTGAGATGGTGAAGTTGCTGCCTACCGCTAATTGGTCTGTTGCGGTTAAGATATTTGCAGTTACAGGCCCCATTGAGGTTATTCCTTGTTCAAATATTCCAAAATCTGCCCGTACAGTGCCTACCTTAAGATTATCACGGATTTGAAGCTGATTAACGTTGATATCCCTTGCGGCAAGGGTGCCACTTATTGAGGCATTTGTTGTTGTAAGAGATCCTGCAAGAGTTGCATTATTGGTTTGTATATTGTTTACAGTGAGATTGCCTGATATGGAAGCTGATCCTCTCACGTCAAGTGAGATACTAGCACTATCAGTAGCTGATTTATCTGACTCAGTAATGAGTTTTCCTTTTACAGTTATATCCCCACCGTCGGCTAGAGGACGAATGGTGTTTGTTTTTATCGTTTCAACTTCTGCTAACGGTGAAATGATTGTATTTTGGCCAAATCCTGCTGCTGTGACAGTATCTATGATAAATTGTCTGATGTCTTTTCCACCAATTGTGATTGTATTTGCAGCAACGGCAAAAGTATTTGCGGTTGCGTTGCCAAGTGAAGCACTTCCAGCTGACAAAGTGTCTGCTGCTAGATTTCTTGTATGAATAAAACCAGCTTCAAGATTTGCTGCGATGAGATTTGAGAATCCATCGACCCGGTGAACCATGTTGCCAAATCCATCCAATACTACAAATAGACCATTATTGAACTGAATTGAGAGGGAAGCAAGGAAAGAATCCATTGGATCAGCCTCGCCAGTTCCGATAGTGTTTGGTGCTACTGGTGCTTGTAAACCAGCAATATCATGGGAATGATTTGAAGATGGATACAGAGCATAGTCAAAGCGGGGAGCAGTGAACCTAAATGTAACACTGGTTGGGCGGTCGGAATAAAGTATGAGTTTTCTGTTGACTGGGTCACGGCGGAACCATGTCCTTGCCTGTGAGGTGGGGGTGAGAAGGACATTGACTTTCGTCAGATCAGGGTCAATTACACGGGAGAAGGTCCACAATTCACTGCCGTACTCAAAATTGTTGAAGTCCAGAGTATATGCGTACCCACCAGCAGCTGCATCATAAGCAAGATTTGCACTACCGATATATTCTTCCTTCATACCGTTAATACCAGAAGCGTATGTAGAGAATTTCTTGCCATCGATTGTGAATAGTGGATCAAATCCTCCACCATATATCTTGCCTGATCCGTCTCCAACAATAAGATCTCCTGCAGCATTGATCCTGAACTTTTGAACTCCTGATACTGAAGCAGCTAGAATATCACCAGTTCCATCATTTGATAGAAGTAGAGTAGGACCAGAAGTCTTACCGGAAATTGAGGCTACTGGGGTGGTGCCAAGAGAATATACTTGTAATTTTGCTGTTGGATTAACACCTGTGGGGGAATAGTACGTTCCGAGTCCTAGATTCCCAGTGTTTGTTATTTTAAATTCAACACTGCCTGTATCTCGGCCTATTACGAAGGAGCCAGTAGTTGAATGAAATTTTATTCCTCCATCGCCAGCAGCAGTACCATTAAGGTAGTTATTGGCACCAGGAGAAAGGAACCATTGGGAGCTTATGGATTGACCAGCATCCGACAGGTAAATAGAACGGGAAGATCCGGATAAATGAAGGGGTGCTAGTGGGCTATCGGTTCCAATGCCAACGTCTCCATCGTTCTGGATTACAAAGCGTGTTGTGCCTGATGCTGAAGCGGTGAAAATATCTTGATTTTCATTTTGATCAAATAGTACTAAGGCCTTACCAGTTGCGGTTTGTTGGGTAAGAAGACGCGATACATGAAGTTCGGAGCTCGGTACTGATACTCCAAGTCCAAAGAGCCCATTATTCGTAATCCCGCCTCTATAAACTCCACCAGTGCCAAGTCCTGTTTCAGTAAAAAATCTGAGAGTTGCTCCTGCATAATCAATATTAAAATCGCTTGGAGTCTGATTAGTATTTCTAAACCTAATGTTGGCTGTATCGTTAACGGGTCCGTTTAATAATATTCCTCCCGTACCATTATTATCAACTATTTCTAGTTTTACAGTTGATGTATTTGTGCCTATGCCAACATTTCCTGTTCCGTTAGGGTTGATCAGGACATTTCCTGTTGTGTCATATGTTGAGGAATTGCCTATAGTCAACGTACGCCTATTTGTTGTTGCAAGTGTACCATCTCCTGTTAGATAGACAGCATTATTACCTGAATTAGCTGAAATTGAGGCCGTAGGTGTTCCTCCAGCTATATTGAGAATGGAAAATTTTGCACTTTCGGTTGCTTGTCCACCAATGAGAAAATCTACGGTAGAATTAATAGGTATTATGGCACCAGTAGGCGAGGTAGTATATTGGAAGGGAGAGGTTCCGCCGCTACCACAAGAGCCCCATGAGGCTGTTGCACCACCAAGGAGACATTGAGTACCTGTACCAACTGTTCCCCCTAATGTTATGCCCCCACTGGCTAGAGTCAGCCCTGTAAGGCCGGTGAGTGCACCCGATATATTAGTATTGTCTAAAATATTCACAAGTCCTGAGCCTGAATCGATTGTTATAAAACCAGTTGTATTGCCCCCTATAGTAAGAGAATTGCTAGCTGAAGTTTGAATAGTTCCGGAGCCAGTTCTAAATGTTAGCGCACTAGAAATTGAGGCCGAACCATTGACGTCAAGTCGGGCAGTAGGGGCGGCTGTTGCAAAGCCAACAAATCCGTTGTTTTTGATCACGAATTGCATATTCGAGGAAGACGAAGCGGTGAACAGGTCACCTGCGGTATTTAAGTTGTCTATAGCTAGTGCTGCATATGATGTTCTACCAGAAATTGAAGCAACTGCAAGTGTCCCTCCACCAATAATGCCGAGCGAACCTCTGATATCCAGCGAGGCCATCGGGTTAGAGGTGCCAACACCAGTAAAATTTGTGGCTAGTGGATTGATAGCTACGGCACCGGTTGTATTTCCTCCAATTGACAGTGTGTTATTCCTGAGTGTTTGGACTGTACTATTTTGTGCTGAAAGATATATTCCGTTACCATTAGTAGCAGATATCGATGCAGTTGGTGCAATTCCTGTTGCAAGGCCATTTACAATAAATCGGGCACTACTTGATGCTGTTCCTCCCAATATAAAGTCTTCAGTTGTATTACCTGGGACAATCGTACCCTCTGACACATAGAAAGGAGAATTTCCAGTAGTTATACATCCTGTGCATGTACCAGTAATATTAATATTTGCAAATGTCCCATTACCCGATGCATCTATCCTTGTTGTTCCATTAGTTAGTAATCCTCCAGATCCAGAAAGAAAGTTAAGAGAGTCATTTGCCGCAATGTCAATTCTGTCAGCAGCCCCCCTAAATAATTGAGTATCACCACCTAGTACAATTCCACCAGTAGATCCGGTTATTGGCAATTGGAATTGACCTGCCATTGTCAGTGTTGAGAGGGTTGTGCTTGTATTCTGAAAGACAAAATCAGCATTTGAAGCACCTAGGGTTTGGAAAGTGAGGCTTTGGATTCCTGTTGTTTTTTGATTTTGAATAAGATATGGGTCAATGATAGCTGCCGTAATTTTTCCTCCACCACCAGGTCCAACAATTATGTCTCCATTATTTTTGACTACAAAGTTGGGAACTCCAGAGGCGCTCGCTGCTATAAGATCCCCACTGCCTGCATTATCAACAACGAGAGTTGCATATGAAGAAGTAGCAGAGATAGAAGCTGTTGAAGATGTTCCACTTAATCCCCTGATATCTAAAGCATTTCTACTAAATGGGCTCGTAGTTCCGATGCCGATTCTGCCGTCATTTGCTATAAAGAGACGGGAAGTAAGGCCAGCGTTACCACCTCCTGAGGTTTGAAAGTTAAGGCTTCCCCCGTTAAAGATATTGAAAAGATTTGCCCCATTGGCTCCAGTTGGCACTGCAATTGATAAATTGCCAGATATCGAAGCGGTAGGTGACCCTGAAGCATTATTGATGAAAGCAAATTTAGCAGAAGCTGTTGATTGACCGCCAATAAGCAAGTCAAGTGTGCTACTGAATGGGGTTAGTGCACCATTGTCAGTAGTGAGATTCCAGTAGCTGGTTCCGCATGTTCCCCAGGTAGGGAGGGAAGCTCCGGATTGAAGGCAAAGTCCCGTTGAAGCGGTAGTTACTTGACCTATCACTCCTGTTGTTTGAGTGCCATAGAGCACTGCATTTTGACCGGTATAAAAGCCTGAGGTGATTGATCCATCATTTGCAATTTTGAATCTCGTTGTACCTGAAGATGAGGCTGCAAAAATATCACCACCTGTGGTATTGTTATTTACTATAAAAGCAGCTACTGCTGATTCGGTAGCAAGGACTCCAAACTTATCATTAATCTCAACCCCACCAGGCACAAGATTGCCGGTATTTGAATTGTTGATAATAGGTTTTTGAATGTCGACCTTACCTGATCCCTCAGGATTCAAGATTATATTACCATTTGTACCAAGACTAGTAGTTAAATTTAGGGTTTGAGCTTTTAGGGTGAGGGTGCCGTTACTTACCTGAAATGTATGTTCAATTCCATCATTTAGGTTAAAACTTCCAGTACTGTCAAGTGCAAGAACTGCATTTACAAAGCTACTGACTGCTGAAGTTGGTGGTAACCCTTGAAGGAATTCTGAATTGCTAGCGTATCCGACGGTAGCTATTTTTTGACGAGGTGCAAGCTCAGTGCTATTGGCAATAGTAACTCCAAGCCAAATTTGGCTATTGTCTGAAAATACCGTTGAAGGGATAAGACAAGCAGTATTATATGGACTTCCTGGCGGGAATGATCCGCAGGATGACGCGTTAGCACCAGTTGAGTCGCTACCCAAAAGTACAGAAAATATACCATCCTGGTCGGGAGAAATTGTCCTTGTCTCTTCCCAAAGCTCTGCAGCTCCAGTTGCAGCAAGGCTGTTATAAATCATGAACCTCACTGGTTGAGGTGAGGTAATTGGATTGTCGAGTGCATCGGTAAGTCTTCCCTGAAAAGACAAAATTCTCGGTGGAGCAGTAGCGGCGGCAAAGGTTGGTGTTTGTTTTTGGACAACTAAATTTTGATATAAAGCAACTCCTACACCTGATGCAAAAATAACAAGGAGAGCGAAGTGGATGTAATGAACAAATGCATAGTTATGATATCTTTTATACCAATTAGGTCTATTAAATCTGACATGATGGAACAGTTTTTGGTGTATGGGAAGACCTGAGAGAGAAATTTTTTCTGGGGCATAGAATTCTTTCTCTATATTTCTTACGCTAAGAAGAGTGCTTAATCCTTGATTTTGAACCCTAAGAGCATTTTTAGCGACAATTTGAGCAGATAATTTCTGAGGAAGATTTGCAATGCCTGTCACTTTTTTACCGATGAGAAAGGTAGTTATTGCATTGGCAGCACCTTCTTCGAGGAGAAGATAGGGGTTAACAAATAGTTTTTGAACTAATCGAACCGGTGGTATTTTTGAATACATTCGCTTCTGTGGAGTTAGTTGTGTGGATATTTCAGATAGGGGAACTTTCGGTAGATCCTGAACCTCTTGAGCGATTTCAGCTTCAACCGAGCTTATATTTATCTCCCGATTTGTGATAAAACCTTTTTTTGTAGCAAATTCCAAATAACGTCTTAGAGCTGAGAGTTTTCTGTTGATAGTTCTAGGAGCAGCATTTTGGATTTCAACAAGTCTTTTTCTATAATCCTCAACAATTGCTTGAGTAATAAGATAAAATCCCTGATTTGAACTTACCGGATTTTCTACAGTTGGAAGAACCGCTTCTTCATACCAACGTGCAAAGCCCGAAATGTCTGATAGATAATTCTTGACAGTGATCTTTGATGCCTTTCCCATCATCAGATAATCCCTGAATGACTTTAGGTGCCAATAGTCGGTCGGTTCTACTGTCTCTTCCGTGACAATTTTTTTAAAAGGGTTTTCACGGAGTATATTTTCTCCCTCAAGCACTGTGAAAAACTTACGAATTGAGGATAAGTGTCTTTTCATGGACGCCGCTGAAAGTTGGCTGTTGATTTGTAATTGACCATCCAAAAGGAGGCCTCCCATGCTGTTTTGGTAGAGAAGAATCACATCAGGAGTGATAGAACTAGCTTCAAATTTTGAAGCTGTAACAGCCTCAAACCAGGAGATAAAATGACGCACGTCGGAGACATAATTCTTGATCGTATTCTTGGAAGAAGTGTTAGGTGTAGATGCTAATTGTCTTTTGAATAGTTCTAGTAATTCCATAGGCAGAATGGGTATTTATCGTGAAAAGCTAGAGGATATATTTTCATTATCATTTAATAACGCAAAAAACCAAAAAAATTTATTACCGCAAGTAGTGTATTTAGCCTCAAAATTATACCGATTATATAGTTTACACGCCATATTTTTCATGGGTATAAACAGAGTAAAGAATCTTATACCACGCTGTCAAGAGTAGTTCTGAGGCTGTGATGCATTATGTTATATTTGGATACATTAAATACCAACAATTGCTTGAGGCATTTTTAGGACAAAAAAGTTTTTTTTGAAATCACAAAAATCTGGTAAAAAGAGTAGATCAAAGTGATGTATTAGCCTCAAAAATTACTTTAGGATAGTTACAAACAAAAAAAATTGCCTCCTTTGGAAGCTTTTCGTGAAAGATAAGAAGTAATAGTCATGTGAAAATAATATACTATTGGGATATACATTAATCAGAGAAAAGAGAACAATCTTAATCTTAACTTGAGAATTATCGGACAGTAAAAATCATTTATAAGCATAGAGTGATAAGGATTGTAAATTTAAATTATCCATTATTCATAATCTAAATTGATTTTTTTATACTCCGGTTATACATATGGGCTGTCGCTATAGGAATATAAATAGGCTTCTTTGGTTTGAAGGTATTTATGGGGGTTATTTAGGCATTCTTTCGCACTCTAAGCTGATCTATATTTTCTTTTTCACTCTGAGGTAAACGCTGAGTGCAATAAATATTGCTGTAACCAGTGGGAAGAAAAGGTAAAGTGGAAAGGCAAAGAAGTAGAGTGATTGTGTGTATTTTCTGCCATCCTCCTCAAGTAATATCGTAGCCTTTGCCTCGTACCAGCCAAGTAAGAATTTTTCCGGCCATATGACTTTAGGGGTAGAGTTGAGTTGCTGAGAGGCTAGTTGAGCCTCAGGCGAGCTTTGTTTATCATCAAGCATAAACCTATCTGAACCAGCAAGTATGTACTGAGGCAAGATTTTAACAGCGCCTACCGTTTGGCCAAAAAGATTTTTAATCTGAATAGATCCCGTAGGGTTGATAAGATGTTTACTAGAATTGTGAATTTTAAGCTCAAAATCAACAGGACCATTTGTTTTAAATGATGATGTTTTGAACTGGGAAATTGATCCTGATGACTGATCTTTTGGTCCGATAGAAAGGAGAAGATTTGTAGCAATTCCTGCCGGCATTTGAGACACACTTGAGCCTGAAGAAGCCTCTTGTTGGTTGATAAAAACAATAGAGTAATAGTAATCACCGGGAGGATCGCCTTTTGCTAGATTTATATTGAGTTCAACTTGCTTGGATTCAAGGGGTGCTAGAATAACCGTATCTGTCTTTTTACCATCAACTAAAAACTGAATACGGTCACGGTAGTATGGATAAAAACCTTTAGAAATATCATTTGGAACTAGTCTTATTTCACCAGTAATGTTGTTTGTTTTGAACGGTATAAGTTCAATTTTTAACTTAAGGTCATTTTCTGCATTATTTTGGATAGTGATTGGGGTTAAAGGTGAAGATGGAGGAGTGGTTTGGACCTCTATTACCGGAGGAAAAATACTTAAGGATTGTTCTTGGGCAAAGATGTTACTTTTTGCTATAGAGAGAAATACAAGAAGGATAAGTATGCGAAAAATAGCTTTTCTTTTCATACATTTATAGTATCCCAAATCATTTTAAAAGGAAAGAATACTCTTTATTTCACGGTGAATCATCTTCTGCGGTAAAAAAATTTAACCTCAAATTTCTAGAATATTTCTAATACGCGGTAATAGGCAACGTTTGATATATTTGGAAATAGTATTTTTTGCCGTTAAAACTATAGAGTATATCAAAGTATATCAGGTAAAATTATGTGCGAATGACTTGCATCTCAGCATTTGATAGTCCTGAGTGATAGGCTTAAAAAAGAGGGTTTTAGCCTATGGGCATAGTATAATCGACAAATTGGTGAAAGTTTGGATTTTAGAGAATCTATCGGTACTCAAATGATATAAATCCACATATAATTAAAATTACCTATGAGGCACCGAATTAAGATATTGATGTGCAAAGGTAAAAAAATGACCGTGAAAAATAGCTATCTCGGATAACCATGATTTAGAGAAGATGCACCTACTGTCAGGTTTGCTGTTAGATTTATATTGAAGGAACCGCAACAAATGAGATGACATTCTGATATTCGCCTGTCGCTTGAGCAGCACTGACATTGACTTTATAGGTGATCTGTCCTTGAATATTCCGTCCTACATTTACCCCACGCATTACCGGGTAGGCCAGCTCTCCTGAATTACTTGCGGAGAACTGTCGGTAATTTGTAGCTGTACTAAAACCAGATTGACAATCAGTGCCGACAATATTGTCACAACGATAGCCAAAGCCAAATGTTGTAGGATTTGCCCACGCTGCAGGCACAGACTCACTACACGTTCCCGTGTCGCAGGTAGTATCAGGAATTGATATGCCCGTACTGTTGATCAAAAGAGGGTGATTTTCGCTTGCAAGAACCGTGTAGCCATATGCAGAACCATTTGAAATTGTAAGTATATTTGTGCGTGTGATAGGCGTGCCAGGAGTTATGGGCCCAAAGTCTATGAAGATGCTGCTAATGCTAAAGGTGAATGGAATGATGGACTTTATGTATTGGAACCCAGCTCTCACCTTGAAATTTGTGCCCGAATATAGACCTGGGGCTATTTGTCCTCCGGTTATCCCAAGGCTGTATGAGGCATTTGAAGGCTTACCAGCAAATGAATTGAGGTTGCCAAACCTGATTTTATACGATGAATTAGACATCGTTTCTGCATAAATACTCTTACCTATGAATAAGCAAAAAAGGGCAAAGTTAAGCGTAAGGAATATTGCAGTTCCTTTTGGTGAGAAAAGTAGTAAAATTGGCCAATTTTTCATAGTTGATTTCCTTTTCTGGTCGCTTCTTCTCATCTTTAAAAGTGACGCTCGGTGTGGAGCTTCGCTATGTGAAGTCTTCCTGTATATGTTTTCTTAGTTCAATCACTTGCGTGATTTAGCCTTCAAATCACTTTTAACGAAATAAGAATTCATTTCAGTATTGGTACTTATTCTTCTGAATCTTTTTTTAGAGAACTTGCTTCTTCGATTATTTCATCAATAGCCTCAGATTCGTCTTGCGCTTTAGGGTTTCCATCCTCTTTTAGCAGTCGCGCTTCCTGAATGATCTCATCAGTTTTGCTTTCTATTTTTTCATCTAATATTTTTCTACGCTCAAATTCTTGACCTATAAAATAAGCTATTGGTGCGATTAAAATTAATGAGCCCATTTTTATCAACATGTCTGTGTTGGGGTTGGCCGTAGCCTGAGGCATAAAGAAAAGTAATGCCGATATTAGGTACACAAGTATTGTAATTGGTTCGCATAAGAATGCGAGTAAGAACAATATAAAATACGTAAAGAAGAAAAGGGGGGAGTTGAGGCCATTTGTCAAACTAATCATAAGAGTGATAATAGCAATCAGGCCATACAGCTCAACAGATCCTCCTGAGAATAAATTTGAAGCTGATTTCGATCTTTTTTTTATACTTATATATATTGCAGAAAAGATAATTAGTATGGCTAGCAAATATGTGGAATAAGCGCTAAGTGCTGTTGACATCACAATAAAGACCGTAAATACTGCCAAAACGATCGAGGAGCCTTCCAAAATTTGTTTACTTTTCATATAAGTTAATGGTATCTCAAATTTGAAAAAGAGTCAAAGAAAGGTAAGGCACATAGGAAAGGGTAAGGGGAGGTTTACCATTAGAAATAGAAGTAAAGTCGTATTGGATTAATTATTTTTTATGATAACAATTAAGAGGTGATCTATCTTGACTGGCTGTAAGTTGTGTCTAGCATTATCTGCTCGTGATATATTCGCTCACTTCAAAAATAGTGAAGTCTAGGGTTGGATTTGATAGAATAGAAGATATCTATATGAACCAGCAAAAGTCAATAGAAAACAAATATACCCCAGCAGATATTGAGGCTAAATGGCAGGATAAATGGGAGAGTAACAGGACTTTTAGCCCTGATATAAAAGCAGCAAAAGATCCATACTTCAACCTCATGATGTTTCCATATCCATCAGCAGAGGGGCTTCATGTGGGTAATATGTACGCATTTACTGGTGCTGATGTATACGCAAAGTTCCAACGGATGCAAGGGAACGATGTCCTTGAGCCTATTGGACTCGACGGATTTGGTATTCATAGTGAGAACTACGCCCTCAAAGTCGGTCGACACCCCAAAGAACAGGCAGAAATCGCTGAAAAGAACTTTTATAGGCAAATGAGAAGTATTGGCAACTCATTTGACTGGCAAAGAACTGTTGAGACCTATAACCCAAATTACTATAAATGGACTCAGTGGCTTTTTGTGACACTTTTCAAAGCGGGACTTGCCTACAGAGATACTGCGCTTGTAAATTGGTGTCCAAAAGACATGACGGTTTTGTCTGATGAGCAGGTGATAGATGGGTGCTGTGAGCGTTGTGGAGAAAAAGTCGAGAAGAAAAATCTAGAGCAGTGGTTTTTTAGAATTACTAAATATGCAGACAGACTACTTAAAAATATTGAAGGGCTTGACTGGTCAAATAAAGTTAAAATTGCCCAAACGAATTGGATAGGAAAAAGCGAAGGATTAGTATTTGAAGCACCAGTAAAGGATACCAAGCTAACACTAAAGACTTTTTCAGCTCATTTTGAGGCATTTTATGCAGATACCTTTGTAGTAATAGCACCAGATCACCCATTTTTAGAAAGTATACTTGAGGGGGTTGAGAACAGGGAAGAAATTAAGGCGTTTTGTAAGGAGACTCTTAATAAGAGGGCAATTGAGAGAGAAGGGGAAGAAAAAGAGCCTGAAGGAATTTTTACAGGAAGATACATCATAGATCCGATTGGGAATGGAGACTTACCTATTTGGGTGGCAAATTTTGCCTTAAAAGACTATGGAACCGGAATAGTAAAGTGTTCTGCTCACGATACAAGAGATTTTGCTTTTGCAAAGAAGTATGGAATTCGGTTAAAGCCGGTCTTATTTCCAGAAGATAGTGTTGAAGCTGAAAAAGTAAAAAACCTTGAAGTTTGCTATACGGATATGGTGAATGGAGTTCTAGCTGAACCCTCAGAATTTAAAGGCAGGAGAGCCGGGGAAGTTAGAGAAGAAATAATTACATTTGCCAAGGACAAGGGTTTTGCAACGACACATTCAACCTATCATCTTCGTGATTGGTTGATCTCCCGCCAAAGATATTGGGGGCCGCCAATACCCATGATCTTCTGCGACTCTTGTCAAAAAAATGGTAAAGCTGAGGTAGAAGGTATGGAGGGATGGTTTTGCGTACCCGAAGCTCAACTTCCTATACTTTTGCCAGATGTTGAGGATTGGAAACCAATGGGGACAGGAAAAGCTCCACTTGCCAATCATCCTGAATTTTACAAGACTACCTGTCCATCTTGTGGTGGAGAAGCAACCCGAGAGACCGATGTATCAGATACGTTCCTTGACAGTAGCTGGTATTTCCTTAGATACCCCTCAACTGATGTATCTACAGCACCTTTTGATATACAAACAACTAGAAAGTGGCTACCGGTTAACATGTACATTGGCGGAGCAGAACACAGTGTGCTACACCTTTTGTATTCACGTTTTGTCACGATGGTATTGAAAGATCTGGGGTATTTGAACTTCGAGGAGCCATTCTCAACATTCTTTGCTCATGGCCTCATTATCAAAGACGGAGCAAAGATGAGTAAAAGCAAGGGTAATGTGGTCGTTCCAGACGAGTATATCGGTAAATATGGGGCTGATACGTTGCGCACTTACCTCATGTTCATAGGCCCATACTCTGACGGTGGAGACTTTAGGGACAGTGGAATAGAGGGAATGAATAGATTTTTACGAAAAGTCTGGAAACTTCTTTCCCAATCATCAAAGGATGAAGCACAATTGAGTAATGAAAGGACGATGATGATGCATAAAACCATCCAGGGGGTCACTAAAGATATTTCCGAATTTGGCTACAACACTGCAATAGCAAAACTCATGGAATGGTATAACTCCCTCAACCAGGAGGTAAGAGTAAACAACCAGGAATTAAGTAAGGAAGAGGTTGGGGTTTATTTAAGGCTTCTTGCTCCTTTTGCTCCTCATATGACTGAGGAATTATGGCAATCTTTAGGGTACAGAAAACAGGGCGCAGGGTTCAGTTCTATCCATATGCAAAAATGGCCGAAGTTTGATGAGTACCATTTAATTAGTTCTAATCTTATTATTCCGGTTCAGATCAACGGAAAAAGAAGGGGAGAGATAACAGTCAGCGGACAGGGTACAGGGGACAGTGCACAGATTGAAAAATTGGCAAGGGAGGCGGTCAGCAAAAATCTTGAAGGTATTGAGGTCAAAAAAGTTATCTATATCCCAGGGAAGATCGTGAATTTTGTTGTCTAACTATTTTTGTCTAACAGCATTCTTACATATTCCGAGTTGTTAAATCCCATTCTTTTGGCTGAAGTTTCAAGTTTGTGAAGTTGGCTTGTACTTAAAAAAAGATTAAATCTCTCTTTTAGTGCTTCTTTTTGATGTCTGGCAATAAAATTTTCTATAAGCTCCTCTATGTTGTACTCGTTGTATTTGGCTCCAAAAAAATAGGGGCTCTTTATTTTTTGAGAGAAGTCTTCATGTATCGAGACACAGAGGACCGGTTTTTTGTACTGGATAGCAAGTGATGCCTCATGTCCTAACTGAAAGTCCTCGTGACTTATCTCCATAATAACAATATCCGCCCAAATAATTCCGCGTCTTATGGCCTCATAATGGAGCTTTTTCTTAGATTTGACCTTGGAATAGTCTTCAAGCTTGAGAAGGCTCAAGTAATTTCCAAACTCAGGAGATATAAGCTCAACACCGGTAGATTTAATTGCTTTTAGAACAAGATCATAATAACCCTGATATTTTGCTTTTCCATAAAAAGAGGCTGTATAAAATAATCGTATACATATATATGTATCCCATAATCTTGTAATTGAAGCAAAATAATATATAGTATTTAGGATATATGTATGATTAATTCAATCGGAATTCATATTAAAGTTGCTGACTTCAAAAAATCTGTAAGCTTTTATCAACACCTTGGATTCAAGAAAGTGTTTGAGTATGGTCCAAACAAGTCAGTAAGAGAAGATTACAGCGGAACGGTATTTGAGCTTAATGGTACTAGACTTGAAATAGCAGATGGACATAGAGCAGTAGCGCCTCAGGTATTTAAAGATAAAGTAGAATCTGCAAAAATCTCCTTGATGATAGGCGTTGATAGTCTTTCATCATTAATTAAGGTTTGTAAAAAAAATAACATAAAAATTTCCAAACAGCCGATACATTATTATTGGGGTACGCTTGAAATGGTAGTGAAAGATCCTGATGGGGTAGTTCTTGTATTCATTTGTAATTATACTAAAAGTGAGGCAAAAAAAATTAAACCACGGGAATTTTTAGCGGTACAATCAACCATTCAAAATTAATACTTGTATTTATGTTCAAACCAGCCATAAGATAAGGAGTGGAGGAAACACAATCCCGCCAAGAACGTCTTTTAGAATTTATCAAGAAAAATCTCCTTTTCGTAGGACTTATTGTGCTTGGAGTCTTACTTATGGTTCTTGGAGTGTTCCAATATTTAGCCACAATAAGTGACACTTCAGATATTGAATTTACATCAAGTGAAAATCAAACCACTGATATAAAAGGGGCATCTACTACCAACAAGATTTCTGTTGATGTTGAAGGAAAAGTGCTGCATCCAGGTGTATATGTACTTGCAGATGGATCAAGGATTCAAGATGCCCTTATAGCAGCCGGTGGTTTGTCATCATCTGCTGACAGAGTATATGTTAGCAAGCATCTTAACCAGGCTCAAAAAGTAGTAGATGGAGGCAAAATCTATATTCCAGCTATCGGTGAGACTCAAACTGCAAATATACCAGTAGAGGCACATGATACTACAATAAGTAACTTCTCAGCCTCAACAGTAGAAAGTAATGGAATGATCAATATAAATTCAGCGAGTGAATCAGAATTAGATACTCTTCAGAAAGTTGGACCAGTAACTGCAAGAAAGATTATTGCTGGTCGTCCATATTCTAATACAAACGAGCTAGTCAGCAAGAAAATCTTAGGACAAAAGACATTCGAAGGGATAAAGGACGAGATAGTGGCAGAGTAGGTACCAATGAAACACTTATTTATCGGCATACTACTTTTAGCGCTACTAACAAGAGAGTTTTTTTGGATAGAGGAGCGTCATATTTATCAAGAAAACGAAACATACAAAAAATCCTATAGCTTTGTTCATGAGCCAAAGAAAAATTCGCTTTCTCAATACTTTTTTACAGACGGGTTGCTTGTCACACTACCACTATATCCGTCCTTTCACTATGGAGACAGAGTAATGATAGAAGGAAAGATCCTAAAGAAAGATTCTAAAAAAGGGCAATTATTGGTTGTTGAAAATCCAAAGATCACAAAGATAAAAAGTCACAACTTTCTGTTGTCTTTTTCAAAATCAGTAAGACAAAAAGTGGAGGATGCTGTCATGACAACTTTACCATCAAGAGAGGGCGGGCTCCTTCTTGGCATAATTTTAGGAGTCAGAGACAAGATAGATAGTCAGTATTATCAACAGCTGAAAAATGCAGGAGTACTGCATGTTATCGCAGCCTCAGGACAGAACGTCAGCATAGCTGCAATGCTTCTTTTGGTAATCTTTAGCACCTTCGTGAAAAGAAGACTTGCATTACTTTTCACGGCGCTTGGAGTGTTGGTCTATGCAGTTCTAGCAGGATTTGACCCGCCAATTGTCAGGGCAAGTATTATGGCGATTTTGGCATTTACTGCACTATTTACCGGTAGACAAATAAGTAGCATTTATGTACTTTTTCTGACTGGGTGGGCGATGCTTTTTGTGCAGCCGGAAGAGATAGTTGACGTTTCATTTCAACTGTCTTTTTTGTCGACTTTTGGAATATTAACGGTCAAACCCATCCTAGATTCTTTATTACGTTTTAAACTCTTGAGTTTTATAAAAGATGATATAACGACGACGCTTTCAGCTCAAATAGCTACATTTCCTCTCATGATAACAGTCTTTGGAGCTTATTCATTACTTTCCTTTCCGGTAAATATATTAGTCCTTTGGACTATTCCAATCATAATGATTTTTGGAGGGCTTGCTGGATTGCTTTCCTTATTTCTGCCATTTCTAGCACATCCTTTAATACTTCTTTGCTATCATTTTCTGTCTTATTTTACGACTATAGTAGAGTTATTCTCCAAAATAAACTTACAGATAAGTATAGATACAGTACCAATTGCATGCATTTTTGGGTACTATTTGATACTTTTAGTAGTAGTTATTAGACTAAAAGAAAGGAAAAATTTCATAAAATGAGGCGAATTTTGCTGTTTGGGTTGTTATCAATGTCTTTTCTGTGCATTTTGGGGGCCTATCACTTAACGCAGTTCTCTGACAATAAATTTCATATTATTTTTTGTAATGTCGGGCAGGGTGACGGGATTTTGATACGAACTCCTCGTGGTCTTGACATAATAATTGATGGTGGACCGCATGAAAATTCCATGACAGATTGCCTTTCACGTCATTTGCCTTTTTGGGATAGGACAATAGAAGTAATATATCTGACTCATCCGGATGCTGATCACCTTGCGGGACTCATCGGAGTAGTGAAGTCCTATAATGTAGGGTATTTTGGAATACCTAATGCACCAAAAGGAACGGACGTTTATAAAGAATTGATGAGTCTTTTGGAAGAGAAAAAAATCCCAAAACATTTAGTACTTTTGGGAGATGGATTAAAAACAAAAGATGGCGTAGTCATTTCCACATACTGGCCTACCAGTGGATTTTTGGATCTTAAAAGTGAGGAGACCAATGACTACTCATTGGTACAGATGGTTAAGTATGGGAAGTTTCATGCACTCCTTACCGGAGATATTCCATCCACCTATCTCAATTCAATTATGCCCCAACTGGACTATATTGATGTATTCAAGCCTCCGCACCATGGTTCAAAAACAGGAGTTGATGAGTTCACATTCCAACATATCGTGCCTAAATATGCTTTTTTTTCATATGGATATCACAACCGATATCATCATCCTTCACCTCAAGTAATTGATATTTTGAAGCAATACGACATCCCGTATAAAGATACTTTGAAGGGTGACGTTGAAGTAATAGCAGAAGGAACAAAGTGGTGGGTAAAAACTGACCGGTAATCCTTGATAAGTTGGTGGTTTAACGCAATAATACAGTATGGATCCTCAAGAAAAAGAGCCTGTACCACAAGGAAATATTCCTTGGGAACAACGAAGTAGGGTGGATAAGTTAAATCGACTGGCATTTGCTGTAGGCAATGATCAAGTAAAACTAAATTTTATGGAGCATCAGTTAAATGTTCCTTACAGTTTGGAAAGTCCAACTATAAATTCACAGAGTCAGGCCTTTAAAGACGCACAGAAAATTCAGGATAGCTTTGAGTCTTCTTTGGAAGAATATCTTGGAAAATATGCAGACGCTTTTCAATTAGATGCGATGTTTAAGGGATCAAAGTGCTATATATTTCCAGAGTCATTTGATCAGTTCAGGAAAGACCGTGGCACAAAACCTCTTCAGCTTGTTGATTTTACTTCACTCATCTTCTATTTAGGCACCCAGAAAGATAAAGCAGATACATTATTTAATGATATGCGCTATTTTTGGAGAGGAAGCTTTCAGGGTGGTGATCCGATCACATCTGCTCAGTTATTGGCAAAATATCTAAACTAAGACGTTAGAATTGTAGACCCTATACTGCGTGAAGATGACATGATAATGGGAGCAGACCCCCTAACCCCATCATTTCCTCCTAACCCTTCTTTTATACCTCGGCGGTTTGATGACATGGAAGTAATAGAACACGAAGGTTCAACATTTCTTGTAACAGAACCTCCTAAAAGGGAAGAGTAACCTAAATAATAGAAGTCTCAGATTTTAGAATTTGCTCAGCTGCGAAGCGTATTCCATCCATATTCTGAGGAATTCCAAGTTCGTACGCTATTTTAGTATTCATTTCCCTTATTCTTGGAGTTAAGGTTTGTGCTTTTTCTGCAAGATCATCTCCAGCCTGAAATACCATGCCAAGACCACTTTCTTTTAAAGCTGTCAGATTGAAGTGAATTTCAGGATTATCAAACCATAGATGAGGCATAGCAACAAATGGTTTTCCTGCTACTTGGCTTTGCCAGCCAATTCCCCAACCCATTCTTCCCATTACAAATTTAACTCCTGGGTGAAAGACAGAATCGGGTAAGGCTGCCTTACCGAAGGGTAATTTCAGCCATGGAGGGAATAATATCTCATGGCCCTGTTTTTGCAGCTGTAAGGCTTGGTCTTCAACTATTTCTTTCCCGATTTCACTACCTGAGGCCATGATATAGATCCCATTATCATCAGGAAGATCCAGCTGTGGGACAGGACGCCCCTTTTTAAGAGGAGGTGTAAGAATTTTTCCGGTTGTATCATACCCTTCCTGTCCGTAGAGGGTATGAACATACGGAATTTGAGTAGTCTTATATGTTGATTCGAAATCTGCAGCTATTTTTCTTGCTTCTTCAAGTGTTTTATGGTCAAAGTAATTGCTAATTTGCGGGTCGGCTAGGGTGGCATCGATCATTTCAGAAAGAAGAACCGGGAATATAAAATGGGTTGTTTTTTCACCAGGTAAAGATGCTGTTACATTGGCACCAGCATTTATTTCAAGTCTTTTACCATCTGGTTGAAATTCTCTCGTTTTTCCATCAAGAGATGTAGCAAGAAATGGGCGACTTAAATATTCTAAAAGAGCGTCACGCACTTTAGGCTGATGAGCTGCTACCTCGCGCATGTGTGCTTGATATCCGGCTCGGCTGAATTCAGTTCTTTTTAAAATTTCACCCATTCCATCAGAAAGATATATGTTTCCTTCTTGATCCGGGAAATCCTCCCGTAAAATGTCTCTTGTACGCTCCCCATAAATACTAGGAAGAACGATAGCAGCTCCAGGAAGCTCATTTTCCCCAAGTATAGCGTTGACATCAGCTCCAATAGCAGCAGTCATGATCTGTGGTTCATTTCCGTGGATAGCAATAATTCCTAAAATAAAAGCATCTGATGCTTTTTCTGGAGGAAAAACTTTCTTCAATTTTTCAGGATTGGGAAAATTTGACAAGTGTTCTGACATAGGGCCCTATTTTACATCATTTTACCTCAAAGATCAATATTATAGGGTAATTATTAATTCAAGCCTCTTGCATTTTTTGTGGATAGCGGGTAACCTAAAATAGGTACTAGTTATTAGAATGAGGAGCAGTTATCAAAATTTAACTATTCCTATTCCTGACAACTAAAAACTAGAATATGAAAATTCTTCTTGTTGATGACGAGCTTGATACTGCTACAGTATTTGAGACTGTTTTGAAGCAGGGAGGGTATGAGGTAACTATAGCCAATAACGGTCAAGGAGCGTTGGCCTCTGCAAAGTCGGAAAAATTTGATCTTATACTTTTGGATCAAATGATGCCTGATATGAGTGGAAATGATGTTCTGAGGGCTTTAAAGGAAGACGAGGCTATAAAAGGTATACCAGTTGCCATGCTTACTAATTTTTCTCATGACGAATTAGTAAAGGAAGCGCTCAATAGAGGAGCAATTGATTATATTTTGAAGTATCAGATATCACATGAAGATTTACTTAAGAAAGTAAAAAGCATCTTAGAGAATGTACATAGAAACTAATAACTAATGACTATTAACTAATAACTATTATGCAACCTGCCTCAGATACTGATTATAAAACCCTTTTCTCCCAATTAATTAAAAAGCAAATGCTTGTTTTGGGTCCTGACATTACCCTTGCTAAAGTAAAAAATGTCATCGGCATTACGGTAGATATAAATGGTGACGTGCAAAAAATTGAGGGGGACCCACAGAAATTATTGCAGGGACTTATAAACCAGTTTGTCGAGCTTTCAGGCATGATCGTCAAAAAGACTATGGAATCTATTCTAACTTCATATCCTGGAATGATGGCTATGGCCTCATCAATGAGTGCTGGGGTTCAAGCATCAACAGCAACAACTCCTGTTGAGACTACCCAGACGAGTACACCGGTCAATCCACCTTCTCCTGATAGCCCAATTACTACAGATATAACAGTAAATTCCTCTGAAGAGAGCCCTTTGAGTGGCGCCTCAGCTGCTCCATCAGAACCTCCGTCTATGGCGGATATGAACCTTGATAGCCTTGCTATAGATCCAAAAAAGAGTGATAAGGCACCTGAAGCTTCCACAAATTTCTCTGCAGAAGAGATGCAGGATCTCAACAAAGCACTTGAGGAGCTTTCCAAAGCACCTTTGAGCACAGAAACCCCAGGATCACCGCAAGCAGGGGCTTAATAGTGGTTTGTATTGTGCTATATTTGAGGCTATATACAACATACAACATACTACATACTTTTTATCATTTACATTCCGAACTTTTTATGTCTAAAATGAATATGTATGGAATTTAATAGCGTACAATTTTTGACCATTATAGTTAATGGCATTTCATTCATTGCTGCCTTTGCTGCTATTGCTGCTGCAGTAATCATGTATCAGGTCACAAAGAAATTCGGATCAGGTATTCTTGCTCATGGATTTAAGACTATTGGTACCGGGGTTCTTTTTCTTGCACTTGGCATCATAATTGATGCAGTCAATTCATATTTTCAGATCAGCTATAGCAATGTCTATTCTGTCGTTATTTTTCTGATAAAAGGGTCGTGCTTTGTTATTGGTATGTATATCATTGTAATTGGAAGTAAAAGAACAATTGACAAATTAGAGAACTTGACTAAGTAGACAAAAGACACTAGACAATAGACAATAGTTTAGATATTAGTCCTTAACCATCAGCCATTCTCCATTAAGCGTATCCTAGAGTAATTTGATTTGAGTCTTCCTAAGGTATATAATTATCCCAACGTTAGAACAGTTCCAATCCGCGCCGCCAGCTGGCGGCAGCATGCGTATGAAGGTGCTGTTCCAACAGCACATTAACAACGCAGGTCAAGCCACACCGTTTACAAGCGGTGGGGCACGCACATCACGAGTACACAACTCAAGGAGAGTAGTAATGTCTGAAGTTGAAGAGATCACCAGGGTCATGGAAACTGACGAGGAATTCGTGACCTGGCTCAGGAGCCTTCCTGCCGACAAAAAGGTAGGAGATCCCCGCCTGGCAAACAATTGCCCGGAACTCCGCTTTCTGCGGGCACAAGGCTTTCATGTGCTCCAGGTCGGACTGGGAGAAGTAATCACGAGGGACCTAGAGCAGATCCCGTGCCTTTGGATCCAGCAGTTCCAGGTCGAACTTCTCAAGAAGTGCGGAAAGAGACTTCGAGAGGTCACCGTCCAGGAATGCCTCAGCGCCCTCCGGCCGGATGAGCAAAGCCCAACCGCGTAGGCGGGTACAAACAAGCTGGTAAACCAGCAAGGGAGATGATCATGCCTCATGACTGGCGGTCAAATTACACCAAAGAATTGCTTGCGCTGGATAAGGCAGCGGTAGCTGCCGCCATTGCAAGTGGAAATGAGTGGGAGGAGATCTCCGCGGGTGACGCCCTCGCAGACGCCGTTTGTGAGTATGCCAAAGTGCTCATCAAGGCGGCTCCTAGTTCTAGGCGCCGAACCCTTCAGCTGCTTGCAAGAGTAGCTGATAACCTCTTGGAAGAGGGAACAGAGATCGTATCGGATCCACCTCAAGATCTGAGCTGGCAGCATCTTAGTACCGGCCACGCATGACCTGCGAGAACATGCTCGAAAGAGCACCACCGTCCCCGGGCGAAAGCCCGGGGATTCAATATACAAATAATCTAATATACAAATTAAAAATAATCCAATATCAAGATAAATTAAATAATTTGACATTTGATTATTGGGTTATTGGATTATTATACTTAAGGTATGCTGCTACAGTCATTTTTCATGTTTGGTTTTTTGATTTTGTTTTTAACAACCATTTATCTCTATTTTGAGCTAAAAAATACCAAGGAAACATATAAAAAAGAGCATAAAGAAAGTGCAAGAAAACTTTTTGAATTAACTATTCTTGCAGAATTATCGGAAAAAATAGGATACTCACTAAGTTCAAAAGATATTGCTTCAACTATTGCCGCAACAGCCGAGAAAATATTTCAAGTAAGTTCTGTGTCGTATGCCATAATTGAACCTGACCATTTAGACTTGACGACTGTTACACACGAAAATATTGGTCCTTCATACATCCATGGAGTGAAAGAAATAATACTTCAAGGACTTTATAATATTGACTCAGAGTTTAAGGAGCTTCCCGTTATTGAGAAATCAACCGGATCCCACATCAATCCTCAAGCAGAACTGTTAGTTGATGCATCAGTACAAATCGATGCAATGCCAGCAAGTTATTTTAATATTCCGCTTGTTCTTAATAACCGCTTTACAGGAATCATAACAATAACCTCAAAAATCCCTCATGCTTACCAGGAAGAAGATATGAGTATGTTATATAAAATTGTAAATAAAGCACAGCTTGCTATTGGTCGTCTCGAGGATGTTATTGAGACAGAGAAAGGGAAAGTAGAGTCTTTGGTAAAAAGTTTGTCAACGGGAGAGATATTTTTTACCCTTGAGAATGGGTCATTACACTTGTTTACTATTAATCATGCTGCACTTAGATTCCTCAGGATAAAGGAAGACAATCCTGATCTTTTGAAAGTTCTTTCAAGTTTTAGCCTAAAGCCAAATATAATTTCTGAAATGAAAGAGGTTATTATTTTAAAGAAGAGTACAATCTATAGAAATGTTGCCGTTACTGACCTCAAATTTAATATTTATGTTACTCCGGTATTTTCGTATGAAAGCGATAAGATCATCGGTGTGGCACTTACTATGCAGGATATAACCCGTGAGCATGAGACGCAAAAGATACGTGAAGGATTTACGAACATGATGATACATGAGCTCAGAGCACCCCTTACTGCTATTAAAGGAGCTGCTGAATTATTATTGAGCGCTGAGACTCAAGAAGAGGATCGTACAAAAATGAAGCTCATCATCAAAAATGCATCAGAACGACTACTAATCGATATCGATGACATGCTTGATAGCGCCAAGATTGACGCTGGAAAACCCCTGGTTACAATGATTCCATCAAACATTAATGACGTGATCCGTAAATCAACTGAAGAATTGTCCTACGCAATCGAGGATAGGTCTATTTTGATAGAAAATCATTTAGACGATAACATACCTAATTTCTATTTCGACCCCATTAGAATAGGCCAGGTAATGGCAAATTTATTGTCAAATTCCATAAAATATAGTGAGCCACACACGCTCATTGAAGTTTTTTCACGGTTACGGAGTGGGTACGTTGAGGTTGAGGTCAAAGATAGAGGAGCAGGTATTGAGCGCGATAAAATAGATAGTCTTTTTAAGCCATTCTCACAGGTTACTTTCGCCAGACGCGAAAAAGGGACAGGGCTTGGGTTGTACATCTCCCGTGCTATTCTTTCCGAGCATGAGGGTAAGATATGGTTGCATTCAGAAATAGGGAAAGGCACATCTGTGTTTTTTACGATTCCTATTCATAAGAAGGAAGAGTTAGAACAACCATCTCTGGCAAACTAGTTACAATCTCATTAACTATTCGTGTTCCTGACAACTGACAACTAGAATGAAGGAGTTGCTACGTAAGTCACAACAGTCGTGTATTGTCCCGGAGGTACTGCTGGATCAGCACCAGCTGCATAGCTCACTGAGGTTAAGCCGCTTCCCGCAACAACAGCATTTCCTATTGGTCCCGTTGTGTCAGAAGCAATATTAATTGGCGTAGAAGTTGTAGGCCATCCATATTTACAAATATTTCCCGAGGAACCTGTTATATAAGTATTGCAATTAGTATCTGAGGCACTTGAATTCCAGAAGGTAGTACCTATTCCAGCGCTATACGTATCAAGGCCACAGGCATGAAATCCATAGAAATTTGCTCCTGAGGCTGGGAAAGCTTGTGGGGTAGCTGCATCCGTCAGGAAAAATCCCGTAGAAGGATTTCTCAGGTGTCCAGACGATGTCGCTGTCACCACATATCCTGTAGCTCCATTTGTAGTCACTGTTAGTAATTGGGCAGAAATATTACTTACAGTTGTATTGGTAGCACTTGGTGAGTTAGCTAGCGTGCCCATATTAACATCTGTTGCAGTTGCATTTATACCAGTACTTGTTAGCTCTGTCTGCAGGCACCCCGTCGTATTATTCGTATTGACCGCAACACCATTATTAATACCCGCAATGGTAAAAGTGAGGGATGGGTCGACGTTTGCACGGACAGTAACCGATTCAATTGTGCCAACAGCAAGAGTACGCGAATCAATAACATTATTGGAGCCATCTGCAGTGCTTACTTGAATTCTCCAAGAATCAGCTGTTCCGGCTGATTGATTGCTTTTTGTTGGATTTATCAAATAAGGAGCTTGAGTAGTACATGATCCACTAACAGCTGTGCATCCGATAAAAATTGTCACCTGAGTCGCCGCTGGGATGATTGCGCTTGTCGTGCAGGTAATTGTTGGTGCACTCACGGTCACAGCGTTACAATCGGTAGCGTTGGCTGCTTTAACCGCTGCAGTTGAATTTGGAAGACCGTTAAAAGCAAATGTTGTAGCAGAAGGAGAAGCGGAATTATTGCCCGAGCCTGGGTAGGTAATTATTATTTTCCCTCCATTGGGTACCGAACTTATCGTTGTAAAGGTAACCGTGTGCATTGCTGTTATTGGTACTTGCAATATGTCAGATCCAGCACCTGCTGCGACTCCCACACTTGAACCTAGATAGACGCTTGTTAGCGACGCTGACTGGGAAGCTACCGGAAGCCCCCCAACTATTTGAAGACCACTTGATCCTTGAATAATCCGTGCTGAATCAGAAGCTAAATATCGGGATCCATTATTGAATACCGAAATTATTCCGTCTGAGGAAGTGGCGGCTGCGGATAATGGACTTGAAGCCGAGGGTCGTGAGGTTGAGAGGGTTACGCTTGCATTTGATAAGTCATCGGCATAAGCGGTTCCTGTGGCAAGATAAAAACCACATAAAATAAAGACAAAAATAATTTTTGCCGAAAATTTCATCCTATACCATTTAAGACAATATCGGTTCTATTTGTCAATGAAATTAGTTACTAGTTGTCAGGATTAGGAGTAATTTGAGATTGATCAAGCAATACTAAACCTGTGGTGTTGGAGGCATTTGTGGAGCGTTAGGTTGGATAGGATTTACCTTGTTTTGCTTTTTCTTCTTTCTGAAATAGATGAAAAGAAGAACCGCGACTACGATGGCAAGTACGACTACAGCTACGATTTTCCATGGGAAAACAAAAAATGAGGCACTTGCAAAAAGAGTGAGGTTGTTTGCCGTACCATATGTTGCCTTAAACTCTGCGGTATATGGACCAAACATCAACTTTTTACCGATAGTATTGGTAAAGTCACGGGTTGCTTCAGGGAAGATATTGTGTTCTTCAAGTGTCTGTGTAGCAACTACTTGTCCAAAAAGATTTTTTATTGAGACGGTACCAAGAGGTCTGATATGGGAATCACTGTAGTTAACAATTTGCGTATCGATGGTAACAGGCCCATATTCAGTAATCTTTTGAGCTGGTTGAAATTTCTTAACGGTTGCATTTTCGACTATATCCCCATTGACCCTGACATAAAAAAGAGTTCCAACGTGAGTTTCAACACCTGTTCCTGTTCCTTGTACTCCCAAAACTTCTTGAGGTTCATAAACTATTGCAGCATAGTGACCTCCCGGTCGTGCATTTTGTGGTACTTGTAGGTAAAAATTGATTTTTTGTGTCTGTCCCGCAGGAATAGTAAAGGTATCTGGAGAAATTGCCACCCAGTTGGCAGCTGAATATTTCTGAGAAAGCACGTCATCTGCAAGAATATGTGGGGTTCCAACTGAGTCTTCAACGACAAAATCTTTTACCTGGGCTTTAAATGTGAGTGGAGTAGTACCACCATTAACAACTTTAAGAGTTCCTTCTGTTTTGTCTCCGGGATCTACTTTAAATTCATTCGCTGGTGGGACGATAGTGATGGTCCTGACTGCTTCTTGCGCAAAAATCATTTTTACGCTCAAAATAAGCCCCGCACTTATCGCAGTATAAATAATTGCAGACTTTGCTAAATATTTTGTTTTACACTTTCGAGCAGTAGACATGTTAGTTATTAGTTATCAGGAATAGTTCTTAGTTTATACGTATTTAATTCTTCTTGTCCAGCCCTTTTTAGTAACTAGTCCTATTCCTAATAACTAATAACTAAAAAGACGGCGTTGCTACGTACGTGATAACTGATTGATAGATTCCAGGGGGAAGAGAGACATCTTGTGTAGCAGCATAGGATACTGAAGTGAGTCCGCAGCCACCCGATGCACATGATGCACCAGTACCAATTGGACCAGCTGATCTTTGAGCAACGAGCATAGGGGCAGTATTAGGCCATGCGTATTTACAGACAGGATTTGCACCTGGAACATATGTGTTGCAAAGTTGTGAAGTAGAACCCTGAATCCAATTTATTCTATCTACATCTGCGCCACAGGGATGCATTCCAAAGAAATGGCCTGTTGAAGGGAAAACCAACGGTGTGGTGCTACTATTGACTGAAAAACCAGTTGAAGGGTTTGAAAGAGGCCCTGATGAAGTTGCAGTAATAGAGTATCCATTTGCTCCATTAGTCCTGACATCCAAAAGTTGTGCTGCAATATTGTTAAGTTTTGTACCTGCTGATGGTACGCTTGCAAGACTTCCAAGTCCAACATCAGTGGCAGTTGAAGTTATACCAGTATTTGTTGTTTCAACTTGTAGGCATCCAGTGGTGTTTCCAGTGTTGACTGCTTGTCCATCTGTAACACCACTAATGATAAATGTGAGACTTGGGTCAATAGTGGCACGGACGGTTACTGATTCTATCGTACCGATAGCGATAGTTGAATTATCAATTGGATTGTTGCTTGCATCTGTTGAAGCCACTCCTATTCTCCAAATATCAGCGCCAGCGGCAGTGGAATTTGTCTTTGTAGGATTTATAAGAGTTGGAACCTGCGTAGTACATGCTGATCCAGTAATTGCAGAGCAACCGATAAATACTGTTATAACAGTACCTGCAGGTTGTATAGCGCCCGTGACTAAGGTAATAGTTGGAATACCACTGGATGAGATAGTGATGGAGCCGCTACAAGCAGTTGTCGGAAAACATTTAACATTGCCAGATACAAGATTGTTGAATGAAAATGTTGTTGCTGAAGGGGATGCAGTATTTTGGAATGTTCCAGGATACGAAATTATTATTTTTCCTCCACTTGGTATTGGCGAATTTGGGGTAAAACCAACTTGATGCATAGCTGTAACAGGAACAACAAGTATATCAGCTCCCGCACCGGCAAGCGTTGAAAGTCCATTTGTCAGAAATACTTTGAGAAGATCGGCTGACTGTGAGGCAACATTGAGACCAGTATTAGAAGTACCGGTTGCCCGTACGACTTTGGCTGAATCTGAAGCCAAAAATCGAGAGCCATTGTTGAAAATATTTAGAACGCTATCATTAACAGCTCCAACAGAGCTGAATGGGCTTGCAGCTGATGGACGTGAGGTTGTGAGAGTAGCACTTGCTGAAGAGAATGAGAGTGCATGAGTTTGTTTGGTGGTTATCGTGAAGAAAAACAGCAAAACACAAAGAACAAGAAGCCCTCTTTTGAAGCTAAACGAATACAATAAGTCCATATTGATATAATACGTACATTACTATTAAAAACAGAATAGTTTGACTATGTCAACAAGCAGGTTTACCATCTATCTAAGAACCAGTCGTGGTGCATCTTTTTTCGATGCCTCAAAAAGTCTATAAAAATTACCCAAATTCTCAGTTTCAGCTTATAGAGTAAGAAGCCTATTGCTACGAGAAACCCTAATGCAATCAGTAGGAACGGGAGGAGATTAAAAGGCACAGCTTTTTTGACTTTCTCAATGGTTTTTTTACCCGTATTTGTTATTTGTTGGCCGACAGACAAGGACTCAAGAACAACCTCATTGGTAGGATCCAATGATTTTTTATCATTGAGTTCCGCTGATGTGGTTATTCGAAATACTCCCTCGGGGACATTTTTATAGGTGTAAGTATAAAATCCTGTAATATCGGCGGTTAGGGTAACCACTTCTCCTTCTATATATAGGTATACGGTTGCGCCCGGCATGGAGTACCCATAAATAATAGCGTCTTGTCCTGCGTTTATCTGTTTTTTGGAAAGGCCGATGGTTGGCGGAAGAAAAATATCAGTTCTGGTGATATCAGAGTTGATAGGGCCATCAAGAGTAATGCAGGCTTCTGATTCTCCGATTCTTTTGAAATCGACTGCTTGGAAACAATATGTCAAAACTGAACTATTAATCAATATGTTTGATATAGAAAAATACCCATTTGCATCAGCAGTTGTAGATGCTAAAAATATTCCGTTTTGCGTTTTTAAAATGATAGACGCATAGGGAGATTGGTATCCAGTTACTGATAGATGATACGTTCCGACAGTAGCAGTGACTACCGATGATTTGGATTGGGAGAACTGAGGAAAAAGAGTAGCACTAAATACCTGACCAATAAGAAGAATAAAAAACAATCCAAAAACCACAATTACTGGAAAGCTTTTTAACTTTTTTGACGCAAGTTTGTGAAGCCGCATACCTTTAGTATCAAGTATTTGGAAATAAGTATCAAGTGAGACTAATTTGAAGCTAATAATATCCTGTGAAAATTTTGCTTCAAAAAATTATTCTGTGACTTAAATGTAAAGAATTTAGTCCCATAGTTTTTGATGTTGGTTGTTTTTTTTGGTATAATATATGTCTTGGCGCATTGCGCGGCCTGATTGTTATTGCATATCAGAGACGCGTCCTGCGTCTGTACATTAACAACAGGTCAGTTAACAAATCGCAGAGCCCAAAGCTTTGCCTAGCGGTTCTATGGGAGGAACCATCATGTCATTTGGACCCCGCACCTTCATCACAGTCCTTTTCTTGGCAGTGCTTGCCACAACGGGCATCGCCCTAATGGCTCTGGCCAACCAAGAGGAGAACACCAACACCGCAATTGCGGTAG
This sequence comes from uncultured Gammaproteobacteria bacterium, assembly GCA_964504535.1. Lineage (GTDB taxonomy): Bacteria > Patescibacteriota > Microgenomatia > Levybacterales > GWA1-39-11 > JAUSNA01. The sequence continues at coordinate 20,326 of CAZDED010000007.1, read as the reverse complement.
GAGCAGCTCCTGCCGATTGCGTCAACGCAAAAGCCGTCACAAAACCACTCTCTGAGACCATCACGGTTCAGGGAGAGGATGGTACCGTTGTTACTATCCGTGGCTTGGTCTTTGAGACCTGCGTAGCACCGGGCTTCAGCCCGGATCCTCAGCTCCTCGACACGATGTTCGAGGTAGCCAAGGAGGTTGTCTACCAAGCCCACAATAAGGATGCGCAAGCATCCTCGGATGAGAACCAACTCAAGACGACGTACAGCGTCAAATTCGTGGCAGCGGAAGCTGCCAAGAAACAGATAGATCAGTACGTCGACTACCGGGGGCGGATTGTCATCTACGTCGGCACACTTCCGCATACAAGTGAGGGTTTCCTCACAACAAAAGGAACGGATTAGTACGTGACTGAGGATCAAAGCGCGCTCTTCTACAGCACGCCGGAATTCCAGTTGGCGGCTAGCACCATAATCCTGATCGGCTTGCTTTGCATGCTGTCGGGGGCAATGGGCTACCGTACACCTGGCAGAAGGATGCAGTGGAAATACCAAATCCTTCAGGTATGCGTCTTCTTTGGCGGGCCCACGGCCGCAGCCATAGTGGGCGGGTTGATCACCAGCCAGGAGTCCGGGTGGTATTCCGTGATATTTATCGCAAGCTTCACAGCTTCGCTGATATGCATGGGAGTTACCCACCGTATCTGCCGTCTGTATGCCGAAAGGCAGAACGACGAAAGGCGGCAGTTTCAAATCGCACGCCAACGTTTTCTGGATGAGGATTATCACCCCAAGGTGAGAGTCGATCCCAGCGAATGGGTAAATGGGCGATGGAAACATCCAACGGAGGAATCCCGAGAGAACTGACCTGACCGGGGCGTGAAGCTTGCTTTGCGCCCCTTAGTCCACTTACCTCAGGCCAATGCGGTAGAGGTTAGCTGGGACTGTTTCATCATTGAAATTAGTAAGAATAATAAGTCCTGATCCATCAGGCCATGCATATAGAAAAGTAGGATCAAATGGTCCAGCGTATAAAGTAGTCTTATTTCCCCCATCATATTCCATCGCAAATATTCTTTTGTTCTGTATGAATACTACGTGTGAAGAGGATGGATGCCAGATAAAATTAGGTAATACTTCCCCATCAGTAGGTTGGTAGAGAAGGTAATTCTTGTCTTCTTTTATCTGGTATACATAAGCCGCTCCTTTTACTATATTTCTGGTTTCGGGAGTTGAGTTGGTTGATGGGAGTGATGGTTTTATGAAATGAGGCATCGTTGCACTCTGAGAAGCAATGTAGAGCAGTTTGTCCCCCTCAGCTGAAAGTTGAACCTTTTCAAAGTTTTCCAGTATAAATTTGCGAGAGGCAGATGGAAGAGCAAGGGCAAATTTTTGATCCAGCTGAATTTTGAGGGCAGACCACTGTTTTCTGACCTGCTCAACGGTAAACGTAACATTTTGAGGCTCTACATTTAACGTATCGGTTTTAAGAAGATAAATCCTGTCCTGTGAGGGAGTAGAGATTGATGCTAACAGCTGTTGTCCATCGGGTGAGAATTCAATTCTCGCTTTTGAGAAGTTATCGAATTTATCTGAAGCGATAAGGCGGGGAGAACTTCCAAACGGGAGAATCGACCCTTTGCCTAAATTTAGAATATATAGCCCATTATTCTCAGCAGAGGAGGAGGAAACCTCATATGCTATCAGGCCTCCGGTCGGATCAACGACTGGATTTTCAGCTCCAAGAACGGTTGCTCCTTCAAGCTTTGGTGCTACGGGGAAAAGAACCGCATCTGTTTTAGTTACAGCTTCATTTTTAAGAACAATATGTTTTTTCCATGGGTAGTATCCGTCTTTCTCAATTTTTACATCGTATTCTCCGGGAGGAAGGTTGATGGTGTCATCTGTTGCCGTTGTTAAATTGTCATTAATGTATGCGCGTGCACCATTCGGGGTACTTGTCAGAACAAGAAGACCGGTTCCTGCCAAAATCTTATTTCCCTTGCCTGAAAAATTGAGACGGTATCCCTTTCCATAGAGTATAAAGGCGTACGCAATGACGCTTACAAGAAGAAGAACCACGACAGTTGTTAAAAGGGTTTTTTTAGGCATGTATTACCAATAGTATACACTTTTTAGCTTGAGCGCAACATGCACCTATCGATTTAATTTAGTTAAGATGATATAGTAAATATAGCAGCCAGAAATGATGCAGTAGTAATATCTTGCGATATAGTTATCAGTTGTCAGGAATAGGAATAGTTGTTTGAAGTAGGACAAGTTAGATATGAAGATAACTTCGTATAAAGAATTAATTGTTTGGCAGAAAGGAATTGAGTTGGTAGAACTTGTATATATCCTTACAAAACAATTCCCAAAAGATGAGCAATTTGGACTCATATCTCAATTAAAAAGAGCTGCTATAAGTATTCCTTCAAATATAGCAGAAGGGTTTGGAAGACAGTCAGAAAAAGACTATAAGCATTTTTACAAGATAGCTTATGGGTCAGCACTTGAATTAGAAACACAATTGTTGTTAGCAAAAAGATTGAATTATGGTGAAGAAGTAGACTATATTGGTATTGAGAAAATATTAACTGAGATTTGTAAAATGTTAAATCGAATGAGCTCAAATAAACAGTAACTATTCCTTTTCCTAATAACTAAAAACTAGATTATGAACATATTTAACAAACGTATTGGAATAGATCTTGGTACCGCAAATACTCTCGTGTATGTTGCGGGTCGGGGAATAGTGCTCAATGAACCAACAGTCGTTGCTGTCAGAGCAGATGATAATAAAGTCGTTGCAGTAGGTAGTGAAGCAAAAGAGATGTTGGGTAGAACTCCCGGTAATATTGTTGCAACGAGGCCACTGAAAGACGGAGTCATAGCAGATTACGTCATAACTGAGGCTATGCTTGCATACTTTATAGAGAAAGTTACGGGAAAAAGTAGATTTATAAAGCCTGAGGTTATGGTGTGTATCCCATCAGGCATCACCCAGGTCGAAAAAAGAGCAGTGCTTGATGCAACAATGGCCGCTGGAGCACGTTCAGTCTACCTCATAGAAGAGCCATTGGCCGCCGCAATTGGAGCCAAAATTCCAATAGCACAGCCAAATGGACACATGATCCTTGATGCCGGTGGAGGAACAACAGATGTTGCAGTCATTTCTTTGGGAGGAATTGTGGTTCATAAATCAATTCGAGTTGCTGGAGATAAGCTTGAAGAGTCGATTGGAGCATACATAAAACGCAAATTCAATCTGATGGTAGGAGAGCAGACTGCTGAAGAAATAAAGGTTACTATGGCAAACGCTATCCCAGCTTCAACTTCGACAAAAAAGATGGAAGTCAAGGGTAGAGATAGTGTCACAGGGTTACCTCGTTCTACCGAGGTAACGGAATTCGAAGTAAACGAAGCTATCCAACCGGTCATAAAAGCAATGGTTGGTGCGATCCGCGAAACTTTTGAAATGACACCACCGGAATTGGCATCTGACATCATCGACAAAGGAATAGTCCTTTCGGGGGGAACAACACTTCTTCGAAATCTTGATAAATATATTACTCGTGAAACAGGAGTTCCTGCATACATTGCCGAGGATCCTTTATACTGTGTAGTAAGGGGAACCGGAGTTGCTTTAGAGAATTTGGAACTATACAAGAAGTCTATTAATAGGAATGAATATTAAGAAAGGAAGACATCTTGGCTCTCGCAAAGACAATCTTTGCTTCCGCTAAGAAAAGCATCAACCGCAATGAATACTGATATGAGATACTTTTCTTGGCTGCGCTAAAAAATCTATAAACAGAAATGAATACTAGATTAGTTCCGAGTTAACGGGTTAAAGAATCAGAAACTTTTTAACACGTTAACTTTTTTACAAATTAATACTATAGTATTGTGAAACATACCAATGAGTGGAAATGTTTTCACAAAAATTAGTTCTGATGATACACATGACTATCATATAGTAGAGTACGGCAGCAAGTTTTAAAAATGAAAATTATTTCGCATAATTAATAACTATTGAACTTAAAAATAGAGAAAAAACTAGGGTATAAAATATGAACAAAGATAACTTTTTAACACGTTAACACGTTAACAATATTTATATATAGTATGAATATAGAATTGCCTTCCATAAAAATATTAGGAACGTCAGTTACAACAGCATCTAAAAGTCAGATCTTAGAGTATATACTAAAATCCCTCGAAAATAGGGATAAAAAGTTCTATATTGTAACACCAAACCCCGAAATAATCACTTTTGCTTCAGCCTCAAAAGAGTATCAATACATTCTCAACAAGGCAGAGGTAAGTATCCCCGATGGAATAGGTGTGCTTATGGCTGGCAAATTCTTAAAAAAGGACGTAAAGGCACGCATAACAGGGGTAGATTTGATGCTTGAACTCTGTAGTGAAGCATCAAAGCAGGGCTTATCCATAGGATTATTAGGTGGTAGGGATATGGTAGCAGAAAGAACAGCCGAGTGCTTAATAAAAAGGTATCCTGGTCTTAGAATTGTACTGGCTGCAGAAGACTTTCCTATTGGTTTTGTGCCACATATCGATATACTTTTTGTGGCATATGGATTTCCAAAACAAGAAAGATGGATCGCAAAAAACCTGCCCAATATAAAAGTAACTGTAGCCATGGGAGTAGGAGGGGCATTTGATTATATTTCCGGAAAAGTTCCAAGGGCTCCTAAAGTAGTTCGAGACATGGGAATGGAATGGGCATTTAGACTTATCCGTCAACCGTGGAGGGCAAGGCGCCAAATGGCACTTCCTATTTTTGTCGGGAAGGTTTTGAAAGAAAAGTTTTTTTAAGTTCTTTCGTGCCGACGAAAGAACCAAAGACTCTTTGCATGTCAAGGGTCGCTAATTTTGCTACTTCGTGAAGTGCGTGATTCCACCCCCCCCTCGACAAGTTTGCGAGGAATCCCCCGTCTTCACTTCATCCGCAAAATTTATACGCGCATTCCTTGAAATGCAAATTTTACCTCAATATATTTTTTCCTCCAATTACCCTATTGACAAGGTGTGATAGGCTTTGGTACTCTGAATATAGATTTGATAGTGAAAGCATCAATATAGGGCAGAAAATGGCTAATCAAAATATATCAATTGAGAATCTTCCAGATCTACTTACAGTAAGAGAAGTAGCAGAACTCCTTCGTGTTAGTCCACTTACCATCAAAAGATGGGGTAAGAGAGGCAAATTACCCGCAATTAGAATAAATTCACGAGGAGACCGCCGTTATAAAAAGGAAGCTGTTCTATATCTCCTCGGTATACAACAAAAGGGAATGTAGTTTTTTATACCTCAGAATTTTAATTTGAATCCTTTTTGTGTGCGATGCACACTAAGAAAGAAGCCGTATTATCCGTAGGAACGCGCGAAGCAAGTATATTTGCTGGGAATTCAGCAAAAAAGGAATGTAAATTAGTTTCACTTCGTTTAGTATCTTTCTTTACTTCAAAACTCACAAGTTCATTTTTCCGTATAAAAAAGAAGCAGCGCTTGGTCTCAGAGACCTTAATTCGGGTAGCGAGTGTTTCATTCGGGACCCGATGATCGGATCTCAAAGCAAGGCCGCGGTTTGGCACCGAAAATCGTCACAATCTAAGGCGGCACCAGAAAGGAGCAGGTTCATGCCTAGCCAGTTATTCTTCTTGACCCGCGAGCTCTGCGATCGGGTCTTTGACACCTTGAGGGAGTCCTTCGAGGCTATTCTCAAGCAGGACAACAAGGAAGCGCTTGCGTTTGCCGTCCTCAACCCGACGCTCACCTATGAGTAAGTCGAGGCCGGCATCATGCATGATCCGACATGGTCATCAGTCCTCCCCTGGGAGGACTACGTCGGCGAGTCCGATGAACTCACTCGGTACATCGAGAGCGTGCGCCTGAAGGCGCTCGAAGCTCTCTACCACAAGGAAACCCTTTCCAGGGTGTGGGCCAATAGGCCTTCTTGCCTCAGAGCGGGGCGGATCGCGTGGTACGGGGGAGTGTACCTCGAGGGTGTCCCCTTCGGCGGCTCTGGCCTCAACGAAGTCAGGGACGAGTACGCAGTTTACCTATTGGCGCGCCAGGTCATCCAGGAGGTCAGGTTGGCCTCCCAATTGGAGATATCCGAGGCGCGTGTCGTGCAGCTGCGAGCATGGGGAGGACGCCTCCCCGAGGCCTCCTAATCAGATCGCACGTTCTGATCCTTGGGCCCGTCTTTATGGCGGGCCCTCATTCTATTTTACAAAAATGAGGTAGTAAGCTATTGAAAGTACTATTCTATAAATTCCAAATCCAATAAAGTTATTTTTTTGAACGTATTTAAGTAACCACTTTATGACAAGTAGTGCAACAAAGAAAGAGACAACTATCCCCAAAATAAGGTCAAAGACCTGAGTTGAAGTAAAAGCCTGAGCAGATTTGACTATATCAAGTCCAGTTGCAGCTGCCATGGTTGGTATGGCAAGCAGGAATGAAAATTCAACAGCAGCCTCGCGGTCAAATTTCAAAGCCATACCTCCAAAAATTGATGCAGCAGAGCGACTGACGCCAGGAATCATTGATATAGACTGTATCAATCCTACCAGTAACGCATCTTTATAGCTCAATTTATCCAATGTTTTCAATCTATTGTCTTCTGTCTTGTGACTTTTGGCTACTGACTTAAAGTATATCTCAATTGCAATAATTACAATTCCACCAATAAAGAGAGCAGCAACAGGTACGAATGAACTATTAAGCAGTAATTTGATGTGTTTAAAAAATAGGAGTCCTAAAATCCCAGTAGGTATAAATCCGATACACGCTTTATAAAACAAAGCTTTGCTCTCAAGGATTTTTCTGTAGTAGACGACGGCAACTGCGGCTATAGCTCCAATTTGTATAGCAATTTCAAATGTTGATAGAAATTCAGACATTGGTATTGAAAGCATGTGGGATGTAAGTATCAGATGTGCAGTTGAAGAGATTGGGAGAAATTCGGTTAGTCCTTCGACAATTGAGAGAATAATCACCTGGTAGAGTTCCATAAATTTAGTATATGGTATATCGTATATAGTATATAGCAGGAAAATTGTTAGTTTGAGTACTGTTTATATACACTTAATAGCCATGCAATATACTTAATACTATATACAACATACTATATTTTAAATATCTAATTCTCATATATTGACAAGAAAAGATCGAGCGATATACTTTATATGCTCTTGAGTAGATTGGAAAATGGTAATGTTTTCCTCTACAAGTTTCGAAACAGGGTATGCTCCATTTATTTGGAACAAACAGGGCGAATTGTTGCAGCTCTCGGGTTGTAACTGAGTCTAACCCGCTTAATGTTTCGGGGAATCGCTATTTTCCATTCACTTGGGAGCAGAATTTATTCATTTTTCCTTCTTTTCGTAAAGCTCAAATGATATTCTTTGATCTACTTATGATAGCGTCTCAGATACATATAGCCCAGAATGGGTAAATTTACGATATAATAATCCAATTAGAGTGTTTATCCGTGAAAAATAAGGGATCTTTTGAGTTTTTTTGAACTTGTGAAACGTTCGAAATTGCATGGAAGATGAAAGTAGGCCGATGTGGCTCAGCTTGTCCCGCCTGCAAGAGGCGGGATGAAGTAGAGTACTCTTTCGTAAGCAAAGCTTGAATTTTGTGAGCCGTTTTAACTCAGTTGGTAGAGTAACTCTTTCGTAAAGAGTAAGTCCCGAGTTCGAATCTCGGAAGCGGCTCACAAAATTTAAAGAGCAAGTCGTGGGTTCGAGTCCCACCATTGGCTTAAAAATTCATCTTATGCATCCCATAATATTTGATTTATCCTCAGTTAGTGATATAATTTCCTCTAGTTTCTTATCAGGGCAAAACATAAGCACGTTTTGTTATGAGAAAGGAACGTACTTTTATAACTTGTGTGTAATAAAAATCAGTCATTTTGAATGGCTTACCTGATATCTTTTTGGTATCCGGTCAGCCATTCAAAAGAGATGGCGAAGCTCAAGCAACCAATACCCAAGAAAGGGGAGTAGGTGAAGTTCATAGTCTTTCTAGCCATCGTCGTCTTTGCGGCCATCGCGGTCGGAGGAGCAGGGGTTGTTGCCTACGTTTTGAAGTACAACAACGAGAGCCTGTCTTCGACTCGGATGGAGGCAATCGGTTGGGCTGCCGGCGTTATCGCCTTCTTCTCAGCTGTAATTGCTTGCCATTTCGTAGACGAATGGGACGGCTATCTCGGTATCAAGAAGGACAACGCGTCCAATGACTCCGGGAGTCCCAAGTAAGGCTGGTAAACCAGCACCGCATGTTAGACCCCCGCCGTAAAGGCGGGGGATACCCACTTATCCCATAATATTTGATTTGAACTCCAGAAATTGATATAATCCACCTTACGTTTTATCTTAAGCTACGGCATTTGCTGTCGTGGGGAAAGATATAACAGTACATTGAAAACTTGCGAAAGATTTTACATTTGCAGGTGGCTATCTGATGAGATTCTCGTCGGGCAGCCATCTGCAAAGATGAGACAGTAAAGGAGGCTTGCGTTGACATACGCTAGCAACGAACAACCGGTTAAAGTCCGGACAAACTGGGTCAATCTCGACTTAATCTCGAAAGAGATCAATAGTCTTGGTCTGATCTACGACCCCTTCGCGCACAGGATCTTTGAGGGAGAAAGTTTCGAGTTTTGGATCGAAAGACCAGCGAATTACGCTCTCCCAGAATGCGTTCGCATCTATCCAAAAAAGACAGACGCGTTGATCACGCGCGGATGCCGCATGTGGATCTATTTCTTCGGAGACGACGAATTATCTCTTGCGGCTCTGTATCCTTGGGACAGGAAGAGGTCTCTTGGTCGTAAAATGGACATTGGATCGAAAGGTCCGATGAGCATATGGACGACTGTCGTTCACAATCCGGTTCACTGCCGGTGCAAAAACCCCAATCAATTCCAACCTGACTGGTCGGAGTAGAGGAGAACGAAGTGGCAATGGTCAACGATCTGTTCCTGAGCAACGGGCACCTCACAAAGGAAGCCCTCATCGACTATGCGAGGGGGAAATACGAAAAAGGAACCCTCGAACACACAGTCATCGCTATCCACCTCAAGGGTCGCTGTGATTGCGAGGCCCGTCGCCTGAAATTGACAGGCGACGAGATCCTACCAGCATTTGAACAGGACAAGAAGCGCGGAATCTGGAGCCGTATACGCTCTTTTTTCCATCACTTCCTTGGAGGTAGCGACGAGCCGTTCCACGGCTAGCATCGGGTCCTAACGGACAACGTCAGAGTTCGGCCCTACCGGGCAAGGAGGATAGGTTCGTGCGTGAAGCACTAGTAATCGCCATCATGATCCTCGCGATTTCGGGAATCGAAGCCGGGATAGTTGCTTCATTCCGGATGAACCAGGCAATTGGAGCAACGACACCTCAGGATAGCCGTAAGCGAATGATAGTCGCCACCTGGTACCAGATCTTCAAGATCGTGGTCTACCTTCTGGCGGCCACCGTTCTAGTGTGTGTCGTGTACCACAACTGGCACATCGGGTCCTAACGGACAGCGTCAGAGTTGGGTGGCCGATTCAAGGAGAGGATACCTCTCCTCCATAATCTTTCGCAGGTAACGTCCCGCTCTCCCTAACCGGGGGGGCGGGGCAACCTACATATATATCTTCATAAATAAACTCAGCTCAGCGAGTCAGTCAAGACTCATAGTATTTGCTTTACCTCAAATTTTTTGCTATAATCATAACCTTTCTTGGGTAAAGTGAGGCAAAAGCTTGCCTCAATGAGCGCAAGAAGTACATTGAAAAATTGCAAGAGAAATTACTTTTGCAGGTGACCATCTAGCTACTAGCTTCTAAATTCTAGCTACTAGCCTGGTTGTCACCTGTAACATCCACTTATAGGAGACGCAAGTCAAGTCTAGGGAGGACTAAATGACAACCATCATCCTTAGGGTACAACCCGCCAATCCCGCCGAAATTCATCAAGACTTCCAGGGCAACCAGGAAGGTAACAGGATCCGCGAGGATCAATTTGCAGGGCAATGCCGATACGGCCACGCCCGCCAGTTGCTCGGTCCGGATCTTTCCGGATAGAAGCAGATCCCCAGGAGGGATATCTATATGGCAATTGAAAGAACCTTGTTCTTCGTCAAGCCGGATGGCATGACGAGGGAACTGATCGGTGAGTGCATCAAGCGTCTTGAGAGAAAGGGTCTCAGGTTCATAGCTGCGAAGCCTATGAGACTGACCCTTAAGCAAGCGATGAGGCATTACGCCGAGCACAAGGGGAAGCCATTTTTCGACTCGCTGGTGAGGCATGTCACCTCCGGACCGATCATGGCTTTCGTAGTCGAGGGCGATAACGCCGTCAGTACTGTTCGGGCATTGCTCGGATCGGCTCACGACGCCCCAACGGGTACTATCCGCGGCGACTTCGCACAAAGTGTTGCGAGGAACGTAGCGCACGCAAGCGATAGTCCTGGAGCCGCTGCCCGCGAAATCCCGCTCTTCTTCAAGAAAGCGGAGTTAATAGAATGGGAGCGTGCCAGTGGCCCAAGCATCTATGAGTAGGCTTCGAGCCATCTCTTGCAATCGTTCCGCGTACCGCGGAACACCAATACCCGGCCCACCCAGGGCCGGGTATACACCCCCACAAATACTGGTTTACCAGTATTCATATTTAAATCCCAATGATATAATCATCCAACTCAAATGAAGTGAAGAAATTAGCTTTCTTTATGGAGTTTTAGCACATTCACAACTTGTGAGAGAGTTTTCTTTCTGTTCTTTCTTTTCTTGAGGTATAAGATGCCTTCGGAAATGAAAGAACAGGGGGAAAAATGGAAGTCCGTCTATTCTTGATTGCTGCTGTCTCAATTCCTGTCACACTCAGTGTCATCGGGTCTATTCTTTGCATTGCATGCGCTATAGGAATTGTTTGCGCCGTAGCAGCAAGGAAGAAAATCCAGACAAAGAGGTCAATACTCAAACTGAACCTGACCGTCAGAAACACGGTTTACAAAATCGAGCTCTTTGTCATCATTCGAGGGAATGCTGATATACGTGAGCGTTTTACGACACCGTTCTACTGGTCTAGTGTCATTCGGATTTCGGAGAACACCGATGACTCGGTTGTTGCCGTCACGAAGGCAGTTGAAGACTATGTCAAGGCTGCAGTCAATATCTACAACATTAGTGTTTCAACCGGAGGTGCTAATAAGTTGGAGGTTCAAGTTACCGTCACGCCTGTAAGGGCCTAGCCCGCCAAAAGCGGAGAATGGGAGGGAGTTGCGTGAACCCCATCGTCGAAGGAACGCCAGTGTATATCGGTATGGTTGAGGCGTTTATTGAACGCTTCAATCGAGAGAACCACACACTTGGTGAGCTCAATAATCGTTGGATAACACTTCTCAAGGGTAACGTTGGCATCAGGATGAAGCTAGAGCTTCTTAACGGTAGACCCGTCGAGGTAAGTTCGCAGCTCTATTTCTGCAAGAAACGGCGGAATGGTGCTCCCGGTATCCCAAAATTCTGTGCCCGCAACATTGGAGTCTATACAGGGTCAAGCCCTCACTGGTTTGCGGTATGGCACAGTCGAGCTGGTAAGGCACGCTTTGCCTACACCAATTCCTCAGACACCATTCGCCTGAAGCTCTTCAGGGAAAGGTAGGTCAAGGAAGCATCTCTCACGAGGAAATTTCTCCCGGGCCTTGTGCCCGGGGGATATCCTAAGTCAAAAGTCAGAAAGATAAATTTATAATTAAATCTGAGGATTATTAACTAACTAAAATCCAAAAAATCTACCGAAGCCTTTTTTCTTCTTTTCTGGATTTTCTTCTTCTTTATCTTCTTCGTCTTTTGGTTCAGTGCTTCCTGCCACTTCGTTACTAGTCTTTACTTCCATTTCTTCTTTTTCTTGTTCATCTTGCGTTTGCTCATGCACTTCTTCTGTTTGAACAGGTTCGGATGATACATTTTCATCGGTTGTTTCCTGCTCGTCATTTTGAGGCTCATTTGCTATAACTTCTTCAACAACTGTGATTGTTTCTTCAACAACTACTGGTACATCTTCTTCTTTTGATTCGGCTTTTTCTTCCTCAGTAACTGTTTCAGCCACAGTCTGACCATTTCCATCTCTACCAATTCTGTGAAGTAAGTTTTTAAAGTCTGAGCTCATTTCATTTTTTCTCTTGTTATAGATTCTGGTAGTATCATGGGTGATCCCGAGCATTCTCTGGATAGAGGCAAGCGAATATCCTTCAAAAAGTGACCAGTATAAAGCGAGGCGCTTATACATCATCATCTTTTCTTCAGTTGTTAAAAATTCTTTGAAAAATTTATTTGTTTCTTCTGGGGAGAGAGAGTGGAGGAAATTATAGAATTGCTCCTCAAGTTCGTTAATTGTTTCCGGTGAGAGTTCTACTTTTGATCTTCTTGGCATACTCTTAATATACTTGTATATCCGCTAATTTGTCAATACCTTAATTTATGTTAAAATCCTTCAATATGGTTTTCTCAAAAGAACTGCGCCTTACAATACTAACAGGACTTTTTGTGAGTTTTCTCATTGCGATGAACGTGTTGGGTGCAAAAATAATTCCTTTCGGGCCATTTTCAGTGAGTGTTGCTTTTCTTATTGTCCCATGGTCTTTTCTGGCTACTGATATAGTTACTGAGGTATATGGCAAGAACAAGGCACGGGAACTATTGGTCGCTGGGGTTATTTCATTGATTGTCTTTCTCGCATTTATTGTACTTTTTGTTGCTTTACCGCCAGCAGGCAGGTATATCGAGGGAAACAAAGCATACACCGAGATTTTTGGGACTTCTGCAAGGATTGTTCTTGCATCAATAACTGCTTTTCTACTTTCTCAATTTAACGACGTGTGGTCTTTTTGGAAGATAAGGGAAATCACAAACAAAAAATATTTGTGGTTGAGGTCAAATATATCTTCAGTTACGGCTATGATAATTGATACCTTCGCTTTTATGTTCCTTGCGTTTTACATGCTTACTCCAAAATTTACATTTTGGTTTGTTATACAAATGATAATCCCATATCTTATTTTCAAGATGGTGTGGGGGGCCGCAAGTACTCCTTTAGTCTACGCAGGAGCCAAATGGCTGAGAGGTGGAGAGGAAAAGAATAAAGAAGCAAGAATTAAGAATTAAGGAAAAAGAGAAAAAAACGTTGCATAAATTCTACTTTATAAATCCAAAAATTATCTGTATAATCTTTGAACGTGCCTCCTTAGCTCAGTGGTAAGCAAAGCTTGCCGCAGAGCCAAGGACAAAATAAGCCTCCTTAGCTCAGTGGTAGAGCAACGGTTTTGTAAACCGTCGGTCCAGAGTTCGAATCTCTGAGGGGGCTCACAAATTCTTCTTCAAATCACAAAAAAATCGAAAAATCCAAAATCAGTGAAATTATTTATTATGCGAAGCGGGTGATGTATATTGCCAAGAAAAGAATTCCTAGCAAGATGTAGAGAACTATAACAAGTGAGTGCAAGACAGGAATCTCACGGAATAAACCTGATTTTTTCTTCACACTTGTCTTTTTTGCAACCTTCTTTTTTGCCATATAATTCGCCTAAATCAAGCGTATTTCATATCTAACATTCATGTCAACTGATGCGAATTGGCGCTTAAGCATTCTAAATAGTTTAAACCGATACATGATATCAGTTGTTAGTTGCTAGTCATTAGTTATTAGATTTTGCTTACAAAAAAAGTAATGATATAGTAAATATCCTTGAGGTATAATAGGAAATATGAAAAAATGGTTGGCAGTTGCATCGTTTGTCATTCTCGTCCTGATTCTTGCTGGAATTGGTTTTTATATACTCTCCCTTCCTCCCAAAGAAGCTCTCTCAAAGGACTTTAAGCAACAAGCAATAACAAAATTATTGGGTCGTAAAGCTCAATTGGAAGCAGTACCCGTGAAAGAAGGCAACACCCAATATAAGGGAAAATATATTACCTTTGAATATCCGGCAAAAGCCATCATCTATGAGCTCAAGGATCCTGGATTTGCATCAAGCAGTTCTCGTCTAGAAGACTTTAGTTTTGATATAAAAGCTCCTAGACTCATTCTGAATTTAGCTGTATTAAGTAACCCTGGAAAGCAATTGACAGTCGATGACAATCCTGGAGTTAAGCTTCGACAGAACAGTGCATCATATAAAGAACAGCTTGTTACTATCGATGGTCAGAAGGGAAAAGTATATTCAAAAGAGGACGAACCTGAAAAGACCGCATTTTTCTTAGTGAATGACCGGATTTATACACTATCAGTTACTGGGAGTTCGTTTGAAGAGGTTGTGCGCCTTGCGGATGATATTCTCAAGACCGTTAAATTTAAATAGGTACGTTCCCACGATAACGAAAGCCAAAATCCCAATCCCCAAAATCATAAGATCAACGCTACCTTGCGTTACGAAAGTAGTAGAGACTTCAATTTTTTTATTCTGCTTTCCATAGTGCAAGCTCAGAACTGCTTTATATTTACTTGGCAATATAAAGTTCTCGACATTCCTCAGCGGAACTTCATATTTTCTGATTGCTTCAGGTAGCGTGATCAGCGAATCTTCGTTGACTATGCCTTTTGTGATGGCATGCCCATATGTGTCATATATTGTTAGTGTTCCGTATGGAGTGGCGTCAACATTGCCCGTATTTTGAAACCTGAAAGTAAAAGCTTGAGGAAATTGCAATCCTTGTGAAGTAGGAGAAAGCGCACTGACTTTTGCATTTTCTATTTCATTTCCCGTAGAAGCCCTGACAAAAATAAGAGCCGCAAGAACTCCTCTCACTTTAACCTCTTTCTTGTTCTCATCCGATTGGTGGATTTGAGCCAAAACTGTTCCATAGTGTCCGCCGGGGGAGAGTTTTTCGCTATTGATAGTAACTTTAACCGAGCCTGTTTCACCTGGTTTGAGAATTATGTTCTGATGATCAAGAAAGGCCCAGGAAGAGAGTGAGTACTTGTAGTTTGCCGCTTCTTTTGGGTCAAGTATTCCAACGGGGTTTCTGTCTTCCAGCTCACGTACATCCTCAATTGTTAGTCCTAATTCTACTGTCGTAACACTGTTGTTAGTGTAATAAATAAGTGCTTCGGGCTCATCCTTCGAAAGATCCAGCTGGGTGAGTTGGGGTAGGACGGTGATAGTATTTTTAGGATTTGCAGCTTGAGCGTGCCGGACATTAAAAGACAATAGACAAAAAACACTAGACAATAGAAAAATTGAGAGATAAGTAAGACGTCTCATACGTAAAGTTTATCATGAAATCTACTGTCTTCTTTGCTTGCGGAGTTCCCGGCCGATGTACCACTTTAAGAGAAGGCGGATGATGATAAATAGGGCAATAAGACCCACTACAATGACGAAAATGGCTGTATATGGTATCAACCAGAATGTAGTAGTGCCTTCGATAGTTGCATCCCTTTTCCCGTCATCGTAGACCATAAGAAGGGTAGCAGTATAGGGACCGATTCTAAAATGAGTAAGCTTGTCCCAGTTGATGGTAATTGTTGTTACAGGATTGCCACGAGCGTCCAATTTTGCAACGCCATTTTCGATAACGGGAGTTCTTATAATAAAACCGTCATTCCAAGAACTTAAGAAAGAGCGTGTTCCGGAGGGTAGGACGCTTGCACGACCCGGGTTGATATCAAGGATTGCTACATCCTTATCTTTTAGGCTTCTGATGAAAATGTTTCCAGAAGGCTTGATGTGAATATTTCCTTTATTGGCAACCTTGGCTGTGAATTCAACAGGCAAGTATTCACTCACAAATGTATTTGGTTTGAATTCAACAAGCTCCCCTTTAGCAACAGCTCCTTCTTTTATAACATTGAGTAATACTACGACATAGACCTCGCCTTTTACGGTTGTGCCTACCCCGGATACCTTACCCTGATTTTCAGGAGATATACGCAAAACATAATAATAACCGTACGATGCATTCTCAGGTATTTCGATAGTAAAATTTACGTCAGTCCATTCTTTTGGCATCGCTTTAAAAGTCGCGTGTTCTACCTTTACCCAGGATATGAATTGATCATCACTCTTGGGCTCAGCAGGGATGGGTTCACCTGAGTTACTATCAGAAGATAATTTTTTGACGTCTACTTTTAAATCGGTAGATGCTGATTGGTTATTTCGTATCCTAAATTTCTCAGTTAGCTTGTCGCCAGGTTTTGCGTTGAGTTCTATTACCGGCGGACTTACGGTTATATCAAGTCCGGAAGCTGTTTGGGCATGCACTAACTTAAAAGACAATAGGCAGAAGACAGTAGACAGAATACCCACAAAAAATAGAAGAGAAATCTTTTTATTTGAAGTTATTTTTTTTAAGTTTACGGTTTGAATTTTCATTGTTCTAGTTCCTCCCAAACCAGCCACGGACTCTTTTGATAATTGAGCGGGTAGTGCTGACAAGTCCAAGGAGAGCAAAAACAATAAAGACAACTGCGCCAATCACAATCTTCCACGGGAAGACAAAGAAGCTGACAGAACGCTCTAACGCAATATCTCGAGTTCCGTCACTTATAACAACTAAGCTTGTAGCGGTGTACTTACCGATACGAAGATCCAGTATTTTATCAAACCGTATTTTAAGTTCGCGTTGAGGCTTTCCATTCTTATCAAGAACTGGTTTGCCATTGTTTGTTTTATTTTCATACCATGCAAAAGAGTCACTCCATGGGGTGGTAAATTCCTTTTTAGTGCCAGGAAGTATTGCTCCCTGATTTGGATTTACATCAAGCGTTGCAACACTTCTCCCCAAAGAATCTTTTATAAAGATATTTCCTCGTGGCCGTATATGGACGTTCCCCGTATTTGAGAAAACTGTCCTGAAGTCGACCGGCAAATATTCATACCAGCCGGCATCTGTGGTAAATTCAGTGATTTTTCCATCTGTCTTTGCACCATCTTTGGATACGTTAAGAAGTACAGGAACGACAATTGAAGCATTAACTTTAGCACCAGTCACCGTTTTGCCGGATACAGAATCTTGTGTAAATGAAAGCGCCCAGTAGTATCCATATGCAGCAGTATCAGGTACAGTAATCGTAAAGGGAACTGTTGTCCATTCGGCTGGAGGAGCGGTAAGTGTTGGGGTTTTTACTTCAAACCAGCTGGTAGTGTTGTCTGGCGCATTTTGAATAGTCAATTCACCATTCTCATCTCCCCCCAATTTTTTTACTTCTATTTTGATAGGAAGCGGGGAGGCGGTATTATTTCTAAGTCTGACTCTACCGCTTACAGATGATCCTGGTTTTGCTGTCAGGTCAAAAAATACAGGACTTACAGTAACGTCGAAGTTGGACTGCTGAGCGTGTACGGGAAGAACAACAAAAGGAAGGAAAAGAACTATTAAAAGACTAGCAAAAAGAAAAGACTTTAGTTTTGACATTTCGTACAGTTAACATTATTTTGGGCAGGTGACTCTAGAAACTTCCGGCAGCAGAAACAACGAGAGTATCTGCATAATCGGCAGCGGCAGCTTGGGTTGCGGCAATTTTTGCGCGGACATTTAGAGTTACAGTTGTACCTGATTGCGCACCAGTCTTTGAAGATACTTCATGGAAGATACCTCCGTCAAAGTGTCCTCCTGATGTTGAATTTGTTCCGTCGTAACCTGCATTAATTGTAGGTGAATTAGTTCCACTGTCTGCGTCAAGTACAACTCCGGTTGCAGATGCAAGATCTGTCACTATTGGGAATGATGAAGGAGATGTTATATCAGCATTGGCAACTGTTGAGTGCAACCCTCCACCGGTTCCTCCCGTTGATGAAGTTCCTTGAATCCAGGATACATAACCATTTCTAGCATTGGTGCTGACCGTCTGGACCACATTCCCAGAAGTAACAGAACTGGTTGAAAGAGTTCCGAGAGCGATGGAATTAGAATTTAGTGAAAAAGTCATTGTTGCGCTGACTGATGCTGTGACCGAAATTTGGTCAGCACCAGACCCTACAATAGAAACAGCCCAATCAGTTGTATCAACATAAGGTGCTCCACCTTGGGTTTTTAATTGTCCTGTTTGGTCATTTCCAGCGGCTCCAATAGTTGAAGATGCACCGGTGAAGTTGAAGCAATAGAATGTACCGGTTGAAAGATCAGTTCCTGGGAAAACTACAGAACCACCAGTAACAGACGTTGCTGTATTAATACCTGGCCATGCGGTAGCAGCGCCTCCGCCGACTGGATCTGTTGGAAGATTTGTGGTGCTCACAGTCCAGTTACCTGCTGTTTGAGAAATTGTCCAGCTTGCAGGAAATACTATAACAACATTTGTTTCTGTGCCAGATGTCGAAGTCTTGTGGCAAGCGGTTCCTGAAATAGCAGCACCGGTTGCAAGCCTATTAAATCTTACAAAAGCTTCCGTAACTGATGCATTGGCTCTCGTTGGCGTAAAGAAAGGGGAGAGAATAGTAATAAGAGTAACAACATAAAGAATAAGGCTGATGATAGACTTTCTGTCACGGAGTTTAAAACTCTTAACCTCTGACACAATTTTGTTAGGTGTTGATAAGATCTTCATATATAAGGAATTACAATATTTAGCAAATCATATTTCCAACTGTCTTGTCAATAGTCTAAATATTATTAAAATGAACCTGTAGCAAGAACAGTTAGCGTATCGGCATAATCATTTGCAGAAGGAGTCGTGTTTGATGCTTTTGCCTTAATTGTAAATGAAACCCTACCGCCAACAACTGGAGCCCCTGAAGAGTCATAAATCGTTCTTTTTGCAGTATCTAGGATACCAACATTATTTGACGCACCATTATAAGGAGAGACAGCTTGCATTGGTCCACCTGAGGACTGAGCTGTAGAATTATTTTGGGCACCATATCCTTCTCCAACACTAGAAAGATCATTGCTGACTGCAGATATTGTATAGCTTACCGAGCTTGATAAAAGACCGGTATTTGTTCCAAGAATATAAATAAGTCCACCATTTGTTGCATTGGTTGCTAAAGATACCCAAACTTTGTCAGGTGCAGTAGTAACAGACCCAGGACTTAATTGGCCAATGTTAAGAGTATATGGAGGATTGGTAGATTGATCGATGGGGGCAACATCTAAATCAAAGCTGAGTGATGGATTTGAGGTGCTTGAAGTTGCAGCAGGACTCCACATAAATTGAGTAAAGAATTGTCCCTGTTTTGCTGCAATCTGCACTGTATAGGTTGTGCCAGGATAAAGACCAATTATGTTGGTTCCGGCAGTATCTCCCCATGCACTATATGTTTGCCAATCCTCAAGTCCCAATACTGAGCCTACTGTATTGTCATTTTGAACATATTGAAATTGTCCACTTCCTGAAGCAATCCTTATGGCGTATTGAGTGTCTGTCGGATCTGCTCCGCCTCGGTTAATGACAAGTTTTAGTTTGTTGTACCAATTGCTTGGATTTGTAAATGTTGGTGCTGCAGCAACTGATGCTTGGATAGTATATTCAAGTCCCGCTCCTATAAAGTAGTTGCTACTTGATGGACTTCCTTGGTCAACCTGCCCCACGGTTCCAAAGAGTGAATAGTTGGAAGAACTGGACGTAGCGGTGCCGCCGGCTCCAAAACCGAAGTCCATTAATTTATAATTGCCACTTGCAGGTGGCACGGCCTGGGCATGCACCGGAGGTGCAAAAGAAAATAAACAGTAGACAAGAATCAGCAGTATTACGATAGAGAAAAAACCAAATATTTTGTTCATATTATTTATAGATTGATATCATTATTTATAGATTGATACATGTATTTTTTATTAACTATTTACTAATATCTAATTACTAACTCCTGATCTATATTGGTAGAAAAAAGGTATTAAGACCAAATAGCGGATGGAGATAATCAAAAGTACAAATTGTCATTATATTTCTTTTTGAAGCAACAACGGCCATTACAGCTTCTGAGAATGTAAGATCAAGAGAGTTATAATTTGTTATAGTCTTGAATGTCGCTTTTATTTCATTTTCTTCAGGGCTTACTATATTTATATCAGAGAGGGCAGTAATTCTTAAAAAGTCCTTCGCAAGTGAGGGGCTCATTTTCTTAAATATAATGTCATATGTTTGGTTGAGATTTACAGCATCTATGTACAGCATATATTCTTCTTGAGAAAAATAGCGGAAATAGGCTGAGGCTGTAGCATGCTTTTCATGAGCACGATCAATAAAAGCATAGAGACTGCTTGGTGCCAAATAAACTTTTTTCGATATTATTGCCATATTTTATCCTCAAAACTCAACAGTTGCAGCTCTTCCTTGCATTTTTAGCAAAGGATCTGCATTTGTAAATCTTTTTA
>CAZDED010000006.1:0-80915 GCA_964504535.1 uncultured Gammaproteobacteria bacterium | reverse complement strand
CGTCCGGCTTTTTTGTATGGGGTGGAGTCAGATACATAACATCAAGTGGAAATCCTGAAGCTTTGGATGGAGCTAAAAAAACAATCCTTTATTCTGCAGTGGGGTTGGCAGTAACTCTTGGAGCATTTGTAATTAGCAATATTGTTGCACAAACGGCAACAGGAGCTTTTGGAACACATTAATCTTTAAAACTAAAATGAAATTATTGAAAATTTTATTTTTTGTAGGTTTTATATTCGTGGCTATGCCTAAAAATGCATTTGCCGCGCAAAACAGTGATGTTTTGGCCTTCACAAACCAAACTTTATCCACTCTTTTTATTATTGCTTCCCTTGCCTCAGTCTTATTTTTAATCCGTGGAGGATATATGTATATTACCTCTGTAGGAAAACCGGATTCAATTGAGGAAGCAAAGAAAACTATTAGAAATTCTTTAATCGGTTTGGTCTTAATAATTGGGGCAGGATTTATCTCATCACTATTTCAAAATGCCTTCAATGCCCCGACGGTATCTTCTACTTCTTCTCAATTAAGCCTTACTCCTATTACCCCAACTACTCCAAGTGGAGGTTTAACCCAAGTTTTAATTGATGCAATTGCCGGGTTTTTGCAGAACATCATTCAAAGTGCCACAAAGCCTTTAACTGACGGAATAATCTCATTTCTTACAACAACACCTTCAATTGTCACAAACTCCGTTATCTTTAACTTTTGGTTAGTCATTTTAGGGATTACAAATTCTCTCTTTGCTTTAATGGTTGCGCTACTTGGATTTCATGTAATGAGCGCGTCAACCTTTGGGTTTGACGAAATAGAATTTAAGCATTTGCTTCCCCGTGTCGGACTTGCATTCTTGGGTGCAAACATTTCGATTTTTTTGGTTGACTGGGTAGTTTTATCATGCAACGTGCTAGTGCAAGCAGTCCTTCATTCAACCGGAGGGATAAATAGCGCGTGGGTGTTAAATGCGTTTGACCCATCCTCTCTTGTTGCAGGATCAACTAATCTCATTACCTTAATATTCATGATTCTGTTTGTAATTTTGGCAGTAGTTCTATTGTTGTTTTACATTTCACGCCTTATCGTAATAGCATTAGGAGCAGTACTGTCCCCATTAATATTTTTACTTTGGTCAGTTCCAAAATTTGCAGATTATGCAGAAATTTCTGTCAAAACTTATATCAGTGCTGTTTACAGTGTCTTTGTACATGTTGTTCTAATTCAGCTTGCATCGGCTTTCTTAACAGTCCCCGGACAACATGGAACAAACTCACTTTTATCAATTCTTGTCGGAATCGGACTCTTTTTTACGCTTTTAAAAACTCCCTCAATTATGATGCAGTTAGTCATGTATAGCGGAGGACGGCAAGTTATCAAAAAGATTGGAGGACAGGTTATGAATGTTATCTCAAGCGCAGGAGAAGCAACAGCAACTGCTACAAAAGCGGCAGCACCTAAAATTGCGCCAAGAAGGAGGATGGCATGAGAACAACAGTAATACCGGCACAAATTACAACGGTTGAGGATAGAATTGCGGCAAATCTTAATTTAACTCAAATTATTTTATTGCTCGCATCTCTTTTTGTTGCAACCTTTATTTATGCTGTATTTCCCCACAGGCTATCTTTAACCTTCTATAAATTCCCTTTATTTATCATTAACTTCATAACATTTATTACGCTTTCGTTACGTATAAAGGGGCGCGTTGTTTTAAATTGGCTATTTGTTTTATCGGCCTATTACTTTAGACCACGTTTCTATGTATTTAATAAAAATGACGTAACGCTTAGAGATGTTGTTCTACCTATTTTTGGAACTAAGAATAAAACTAATGCTAAATCACACGCAAAAGAGACTAAGGTTGTCAAAAAACTTAAAATTGCAGAGCAGGCAATAATTGAAAACTTACTCAATAATCCTAATGCCAAAATAAGCTTTCAGAAAGGAGGGGTAAATGTTCACCTTCAAAAAATCTAAAGCTTCCGCAAGATCTCAGATACAAATAAAAGAAGTAAGAGATAGTGTTTTGGTTTTACCAAACAACAATTTTAGAACTATTCTTGAAACATCATCTATTAATTTTGAGCTTAAAAGCGAAGACGAACAAGATACTCTCATTGATAACTTCCAAAACTTCTTAAATTCCCTTCCTTGCCCCCTTCAAATACTAATAAGAGTTCGAGAGGTTGATATAGACCGTTACTTGGAAGAGTTTTCGAAGAATTTAAGCGGTGAAATGGAAAAAGTATACATTGAACAAATTAAAAACTACTGCGAGTTTATTCAAAACTTGGTTTCGGGAAATAAGATTTTATCCCGTAAGTTTTATATTGTTATTCCCTATAAACCAACAGGCAAAACAACCGATTTTTCAATGGTAAAAGAGCAAATTTTACTTAATCAGGATATCGTCTCAAAAGGACTTGAAAAGTTGGGGATGAAAACAAGGCCGCTTAATAACCTGGAACTTTTAGAGCTTTTTTATAAGTTTTATAATCCTGACCAGATAAAATCCCAAGAATTAACAAGTGAAACCTTTAAGGCTTTATTTAATAACACTTATGCTATTTAACCTTAAATATTTTGAAAACAAAAAGAAGAAGGCAAAGAAGCTTTCCGAATCTTTGAACTTCAATTTTGGAGAACAGGATCAGATTGATCTGATTTCTTATTCAGGGCTTGAAGAACAATCAACTTACCTTCAAATGGAGAATAAATTTGTTCGAACACTATTTATCTCCGGTTTTCCTTATGTTGCATCAACCGGATGGCTTAATATGCTTATTAACTTTAATCATAATATTGATATCTCTTATCACATCGAGCAAATAGACCCTTACCTTGCTCTTCCAAAGTTAAACAGAAAAATTACGGAACTTGAGTCAACCAAACGCTCAATGCAACAGACAGGAAAAATTATCGGTTCTGAAATATTAGATCCGTTAGAGTCTGCAATTGAGCTCAAGAACAAAATCCAAAGGGGGCAGGAAAAGCTTTTTCAAATCTCAATTTATGTAACACTTACCGCAAACTCTTTAATAGAGCTTAATAAAATAACTACACTTTTAGAAACCGTTTTATCAACCCGTCTTTTTTATGCAAAAACAGCTACATTTCAACAGCTTGAAGCTTTGCAGTCTGTGTTACCCAGAGGAGAAAATAAACTATCGCAAAAAAGAAACCTAGATAGTTCATCTGCAGCCCTAACTTTCCCTTTTATATCATCTGAACTCGTTTCAGAATCAGGGATTCTTTACGGCATTAACAAATCCAGTAATTCTTTAGTTACAATCGACAGATTTTCACTAAATAATGCAAACAGCATTATTTTTGCCCAGTCGGGAAGCGGTAAGTCATATACCGCAAAAGTTGAGATTTTAAGGCAACTTATGCAAGGAACAAAGGTGATAGTTATTGATCCGGAACGCGAATACAAACAGCTAACAAATTCCGTGTCAGGAACGTACATAAAGTTTTCCGTTAAATCAAAAGAGAAAATTAACCCCTTTGACTTTTCCTTAAGCTCATATAGTAGTGAAGGAAACTTATCTGAGCACATTCAGGATTTAACAGAGCTAGTATCTTTAATGGTTGAAGGATTAACGCCTGAGGAAAAGGCTGTTGTTGATAAGGCAATTATTCAAACATACAAAGCTTTCGGATTTACTTTAAAGGGAAAACAAATTAAAAAATCTTCTAAACCTCACAGGGGTAGACCAAAAAAAGAACAGGAATACCCACTACTAAAAGATCTTTATAAGACCTTAAAAGCTATGCACGAAAGAAAACTTGCGACACGTCTTGAAAAATATGTAACTGGCTCATTGTCTTCTGTTTTTGATTCCCAAACCAACATAAAACTTGATAACAGGCTTGTTGTTTTCGATATTAAAGATTTATCCGAGTCATTAAGACAAATTATGATGATGGTTATTTCAAACTTTGTTTATAACCAAGTAAAAAGTAACTTACAAAAAAGGTTACTTGTTATAGATGAGGGCTGGATGTTACTACAACATGAAGAAAGCGCAAAATTTGTTTCGGGATTAACTCGACGTGCTAGAAAGTACTTTTTAGGGGTAAGTATTATCTCCCAACAGGCAAACGACTTTCTAAACAGCGAATACGGAAAAGCTATAGCCTCTCAAGCATCATTAAGAATACTTATGAGACAGGATACGACAACAATTAGAGGCGTAGCAAGGGAATTTAAATTAAGCGAATACGAGCAGAAGTTTTTATTAGGATGTGACAGGGGTGAAGCATTAATCATTGCCGACCAGAACCACGTTGCAATAAAAGTTGTAGCCTCGGAAAAAGAACATCCTTTTATTACTACATCCCCTTCCGAGCGCTTTAAACTTAAGTGAATCCATTATTTATAAAATCAATTATTGCAGCCTTTTCTTTTAGAAAAGAGTTAAAGTACGTCATTTTAACTTTTCTCGGAGTTTTACTTTTACCCTTTGTTGCGGTTATTCTACTTACCCAAAGTGGAATAGATATAATCTCTGACCGTCTTGCTACAGTTAATACCCAAACAAATACTGTTCAAATCCATGACCCCGCAACCGGAAAAGTAATAGCAACGGTGAACACTTCAATGGTTTGGCCTGTTCATGGGGTTGTAACATTAGAGTTTGGTGCAATAGACCTTCCATATCAACCACTTCATACGGGAATTGACATTGCAAACTCTCAAAGTCAGACAGGTGACCCCGTAACCTCTTTTATGCCAGGAAAAGTAATTTATGCCGGAGAAATATTCTGGGGATATGGAAAACACATCATAATTGACCATGGAAACAACATAACCTCAATTTATGGGCATTTAGATAAGATTCTGGTTATCCCTGGGGAAGAAATAAAAACAACAGATCAAATTATCGGGCTTGAAGGAAGTACGGGTTGGTCAACCGGACCACATGTTCACTTTCAAATAGATGTTTTTGGAATTCCAGTTAACCCAAGAACATTTTTAACAGGAAATCCCTAATTATCTAATTACTAGGTTTTATGTCTTTATGGTTACTTCTTTTTTTCCGTCTTTTCTTTGGATATTTCTTGTTCTTTTGTAACTTTATCCTTTGATTCCTTACCTTCTGCAACTTTTTTTTCTGCTACAACTGTTTGCTTTTCCTCGGAGTTACGTGTCTCAAGCAATTTTTGAACTCGTTTATCAAGCTTGAGGACTTCCTGATACGAATGTTCTAGCTGGAAATTGCTGAATACTTTTCTTTCTCCGTCTTCTCTTGATACATCAACCTTTCCGCCTTTTGTGATGAACTCATAAAGTTTAGGCCCAGCTTTTTTAAGAGCATTTTTTGCCTCGTTCTTATCTCCATCTGAAAGTTTGTTGTTACCATTAATTTTTCCGACATTCTCTACTATCTCCATTACTTTTTTCATCTCGTGATCCTCAATTGCTTTAAATAATTCGAATTTATTTCCATCAACTCCCACCTTCATATCCTCAAGTAACAGAGCTTTTTCTTTTGCATCTAAAATTGTCTTATAAAGTTCAACGAATGGCTTAATTGTCGCGCATAGTGTTTCGCCTACGAATCTAGCAGTGGCAAGCCATAAAGTATAAGGCGAACCCTTGCTCGTTGCTATAATTTTTGTCTTTTCTGGAGCTTCACCCGCAAAAAGAGAATAGGCATGAATAATTTCTTTCCAGTCTTTTGACTGTTCAAACAATTCTGAGAAAGTATCAACTGCAACATTATCATCAAACACAATTTGAATGATCGATTGGTCTTTTTCAATTTCCATTTCTGTAGCAAGCCCTCCAAGGCTAGTTAATATATTGGTAGCGTTAGTCAAAAGTTGTGAGACTTCTTGCCTAAGCCGATTAAGCTGTTCAATAGCGCCTGGGGTGTTTGCGGAATTGTCTGATAAAGCAGCCTGAAAATGATTCCATCCTTCTTTTCCTAAAACTTTTTCAGCTCCAAATTTAAGAAAAATGTCTTTTTGAGAATATGTCCACCCATCCGGTTCCAATCTTTCATGCGCTTGCTTAATTCGATCCCTGTAATCATTGAGTGCTTTCTGCAACTCCGGTGTTGATGCTGTTGAAATCTCTTGAAGTGTTGATGTAAAGCTTGAGTACAAGTCAACTAATGTATACTCTTCTATAATTGCCTTTATGTGCTTAAGCACGAAAATTAAATCGCTTAACATATCTAGTTTTTAGCCTCACGCTTTGTTGGCAGTATACAGCAATAAATACTAAATGACAATAACCTCAAAAGTTGTATAATTAGCTCATGGGATCTAAAAAAGAAATTGGGGAAAAAATTAAAAAGGCAAGACTAAAAACTAACCTTACACAGGCAGATGTTGCGGAAAAGGCCGATATTCACGTTAATTATTTTGCCCGGATTGAACGAGGAGAGGAAAATCCTTCGATTGATATTATTGAGAAAATTGCAAAGGCTTTGAAAGTTAAATCCTCGGAAATATTACCCTTCTAAATATAATCATCGAGTTTCAAAAAATTAAACATCTCAATGGCAAAAGTGCTTCCTTCAATTCTTCTCATAATTTCCCTACTTTTGTTTTGCGAAAGAATATTAAGGCTTCCCTCCCATAAGATTTTTCTATCAATAATTGCTAGTTTTCTGTGATGGTTACCGGAACAGAGAAATGTTTGTACGCCCATTATTTCAAATCCTGTTATTTCTTCCTCGGATTGTTTGCCCATAAAAGCAGCATGTTCTATGGGATCTCGTGTAATAACAACTATTTTTACATCTTTTTTTAGCATCTTTTTAAAAACCGATCGAAAGACATTCATTCTTTCCGTAGTAATAAAGGGGCTTTCGATAATGATTTCTTTCTTACAGTTTTTAATATCTTTTAGAAAAGCACTATAGAAAGTCTTTTCGTCAAACAGTTTTGAATTAAATATACCAAGAGAAGTATTAGTTGAGTACATTTTTCTCCTCCTCCAGCTTCCTCAACTGGTCTAGCCAAGCCAAAAGCGGTTCGAAATAAGATTCACTGGGGTCACATAAACGCAGGATTTTTTTTAATTCTTCCAAAGATATAACTGCCATGAGAAGGTGCAGTATCATTAGACTCCGTGGGTGTTTGAGCCTCAACTTGGGTCTGATAAAAAGCTCTAATTTTCGAAAAGGCGCTAGAATCTTTTTAAATTTAAGCTTGATTTTAGGTTTTTTTATTGAAATACTTTATGCATGGAACAAGAAACAACTAACCCAGAACCCCCACCAATAGATTTCCCAGAAACACCAAAACCCATACATAATAATAAGCATTTGATTTTAACCGTAAGCTTCATAATTTTTATTATAGTGCTTACTTTTGTAACTGGAGCATCCTTATTCATTCAGAATAAAAAAACTACCAGACCCCCCTCTATAAAATCCAAAGCCTTGAGCACCCCAGAACCTACTAAAATACAAGCATCTGTTTCTGAGAAAAACCCGTCAATTTTAGTACTAAAAAATGGCAATCTCTTTTCAGTACAGCTCAGTGACTTAGTAAGCAAGCAATTAACAAATGGCGGTGGACTTAAAACTACAAACCAGCACAGATATTGGTATTCTCCTGATAAAACCAAAATCATCAGCAAGCAGAATAAAACGCTTCTACTGATCACAAAAGATGGTTCAGAACCGTTCCTTCAATCGGAAATAGCTGGAGATGTGCAAGGCATCGCTTGGAGGAGTGATAGTAATGCCATAGCAATCTGGCAGGTTCTTGAATACGAAGAGACTGGAATGGGACTACCGGTCTTATCTGAGCTAGATACTTATGATCTTGTCATGCATAAGTTCACAAAAGTAAAGCAATTTAATGTATATGGAAATGTCGCAACTTGGGAAAAATCTACAAACAGTATTGGCTATACAATGCGTGGAGGTGAAGGTGGAGCGTTTGGAGAATATCATATCATCGATGGAGGAACTGGTAAAGAAAAAATATATAAAACTAGCTGGCTCATCCC
Source organism: uncultured Gammaproteobacteria bacterium (assembly GCA_964504535.1). GTDB lineage: Bacteria > Patescibacteriota > Microgenomatia > Levybacterales > GWA1-39-11 > JAUSNA01. The sequence continues at coordinate 72,940 of CAZDED010000006.1, read as the reverse complement.
GAGTACCACTCCTGACACTACGGAGTTTGTGGTTTTTATGGATGGAGATGAGCAAGGAACCGCCAACAAATTTATAAAAATGTACTCTATCTTAAATCCCGACAAGCCCCTTCGCACATTCCCGAGTCCCAATGGTTCTTTTAGATGCTCAGTCCAAAGAACAAGCAACAGAGAGTATCCCAGCCAATGTCTAGGGGTTGAAAAGAGTGTCTGGTATGTCGATGGTTCTCTCCTAAAGGCTTTTGATACCTTAACAGGCATAATTTCAGATATAGCCATCTTACCAACTGTCCAAATCACTGTTCCTTCTAAAGGTACCACAGCAGGTAACGTAACTCTTCTTGACATCTCCAATGATAAAAGAATACTGCTTATTGAGCAACAGATAACATTTAACCAATCAGAATATAAAATCTATGATTTGAACACAAAGCAAATAACATCTCTGGGTTTTACCAAGATTGGAAGCACGTTGTCACAAAACACTTCCAAATCAGAGGAAGAAAACTGGACCCATGAAGCAATGGGATTTATTTATTAATCTAGTCAAACCCTATTTTTGAGAGTATTCGTTTGGCACTAAACAATATCTACTAGAGCCTTCGATTCAAGTCCGCACTTCCAAATTCAGTGAGCAAACAAGACACTGAATGCTATACTTTAGTTGTGCTTAAAAATGGGAGAGACATCTTAACAAAGCCATTCAGAGAACTATATTTTATTTTTACCTATCCAATTATATCCAAACTCTATAACCCTACGAATATAGAACAACCGTTAAATGTTAAAGGCACAATCATTATCGTCGAATGCTGGTTTCAGAAAAATACGTATCACAGTTTTTGGAAATCATATCTGGAAAGGAAAGGCTACAAAACAATCCTTTTAAGTTTTACGAATATGAATGAAGAATTTGCCGTTACAGCAAAGAAGATAGACAGATTCATAAGTGATCAGAAATTCAAGAATTTCACACTTGTTGGAATTAGTGCCGGAGCAATAGCTTGTCTTTACTATCTAAATCATTTTAATGGCTGGGAAAAGACAAAAATATTTATAAGCGTTGCAGGCCCGCTACACGGAGCATGGATGGCTTATCTTATTTACTTCACCAAGAAAGGAAGATCCTTACTACCAAGCAGTTCTTTTCTTAAAGAACTCATAAGAATGAAGATTCCTGAAAACAAAATGGTCACCATGTCAGCAACTGTTGATGAGCTTGTACCTCTTAATAGCAGTGTGCTTGATGGTATACCTTCATATATCATAAAAGTCTATGGTCATAATTTCTTCCATTTAGATCACAAAGAAACTTATGACCTTATCGCAAAGCTTGCCAGCGATAGCTATTCATCCTCTAGTAAGTTATACTGTTAGTTCATGTTGAAAATATCTACCAATCCCTACGCAAATTTTTATCTTAACGCAGCTCATAAATTTGGCCTGGAGTATGTTATTTTAAATGATAAACTGGGTCTTGCCCGTATCTTTAACGACAATGCAACACTTGATATCAGCGCCAATGTCATCGGCGTCAACACCGAAATCAGCTCCCGACTCGCCGGCAACAAGATCAAAACCTCAGTTCTTTTACAAGAAGCTCAGTTACCAGTTCCGGATTTTAAGAGGTTTAAAGATAAAGAAAAAGCAATGGAATATGCGATGCGACAACTTGAGAGAAAAAAAAGGATCGTCATAAAACCCATTGCCGGCTCTCTTTCAGTTGGGATAACCGTTGATCCCACAAGTAGGACTCAGATGAAAAGCGCACTCATCGAAGCTTTTGAGGGAAATTCTTCTATTATGATTGAGGAGTACATTACAGGTAAGCACTACAGAATTACCGTCTTTGATGGTCAGATCATAGCAATTACAGAACGTCTGGCTGCATCGGTAACAACTGATGGAACTAGCACCATAAATGAACTCATCAGCAGGAAAAATGGAAGTAGAAAAAAGATGAAACTTCCACCAATTCATTTGCGAAAACGGGACCTGAACTATCTGAAAAGCATGAACATCAAACTATCAAAAATATATAAAAATGCAAAAACAGTTATTCTTCAGTTGGGCTGTGATTTAGACATCGGCGGCGAGCGGAGGCGAATTAAGTTGGAGGATGTACCCTCAGAAAATCTGGAACTTTTTAGAGAAGCATTGAAAAAACTTAATCTCAGGTTTGCCGGAATCGACTACATCTCACCTGATATCACAATTCCTTTTTCCGAAATCAAAACAGCTATCAACGAAATAAATAGTGCACCTGATTCTGACGTTCATTTCAGAGATACATACCCTGGGGATAATTACGCAGCTGAAAAAATAATAAGCCAATTCTTCTCTCTTCAAGATTTACCATTACAGCTTGTGTCTGACCACAAACCTACTTTTGCCCTCTCAGCCTCGATCTGAGCTGATTTATATTCATTTTGATATTTATAAGGCAAATCATACGTGTATTCGTAGGCATATCCTGACTTTATCATTTCAAGACCATAGTCTTTGTTGTTAGGCAAATAAACATACCGTAAAAGTCTCCCATATTTATCTTTGTCATCTTGGGTAGGATCTGTTTCCAATTTTACCGTTTGACCAGTAAGCAAACTCTTAGCCTTATCCGAAGCCTCTTTCCCAAAACATTCTACCTTTCGTCTCGGGTCTACAGTTTCTGGTGTATTAATGCCCAAAACCCTTACTTTTAGTGTTTGGTTGTCTGATGAAACACTGAATGTGTCCCCATCGATGACTTTTACAACTTTGAAAGTGTTTGTAGTTTCATGTTTAGAATTGTCTGAAACTGAAAGAACAGTTTTTTGAGGATAATATTGCTTATAAACCTGAAATCCCAGAAATGTGAGAAAAACAACTGTTGATACTAAAAGGCGGATTTTTTTACGCGACACAGAGTCAGTATACTACGAATTGATTGAGAGTATTTTGTAGGAAATTGTACCTTTTGGAGCCTCAAATTGTGCCATCTCCCCTACTTTCTTTCCCATAAGTGCACGACCCAGGGGTGAATGCTGGGAAATCTTTTTCTCGGCAGGATTTGCCTCATAATCTCCAACAATATTGAAAATAGTCTTTCCACTCCCACTTTCGACGGTAACAATACTTCCAATAGACACTTTCCCATCACTTCCTTCAATAATGTCAGCCAATTTTATCTGAATTTCTGTCCGGAATATCTGAGCATCTATTGAGCGAAGCCGGGATTTTGCAGCTGTGTACAGCCCATTTTCTGACAGGTCACCCATACCTCTAGCATCAGCTAGATTTTTTACTGCTTGAGGTCTATCTTTTTGAAGCTGCAAGAGCTCCTTTTGAAGCTTATCGTATCCTTCCTTTGTTACAGGAATCCGCTTTATACGCGAATTCATGACGCTAGTTTTGAGTTTCATATTTAATGTATCTATTATATCCTATTTTTGGTATAATGAAACTTATAGTATGACACGTGCGCCCGCGTGTCGTTTTTTTATTTTAATATGGATACACAAATTCGGAACATAGCAATTATTGCCCACGTTGATCACGGGAAAACTACTCTTGTGGATTCAATGTTAAAACAAACCCACACGTTCCGTGACAACCAAAAAGAGATGACTGAGACTCTCATCATGGACTCAAATGACCTCGAGAAAGAGAAAGGTATTACCATTCTTTCAAAAAACAACTCGGTAAAATATAAGGATGTTAAGATCAATATCATTGACACACCCGGACATGCTGATTTTGGAGGAGAAGTTGAGCGTATTCTCAACATGGCAGATGGAGCAATCCTTCTGGTTGATGCCGTTGAAGGTCCACTCCCCCAGACTAAATTTGTACTAAAAAAGGCTTTAGAACAGCACTTAAAGATCATTCTTCTTATCAACAAGATAGACAAAAAAGATGCTAGACCACTAGAGATCATACAAGAGGCAGAAGGACTTTTCTTAGAGCTTGCAACTCATGATGATCATCTCAACTTTAAGACTCTCTACGCTGTTGGGCGTGACGGTAAAGCATTTGACACGTTACCTGAAAATTACACACAAGACACCCCTGGAGACCTATCCCCACTTTTTGAGGCGATAGTATCCGAAATCCCAAATAGCGTAAAAGATGAGGATCAACCATTCCAAATGCTTATTTCAACGCTTGATACCGATCCACACGTTGGAAAGATCTGTATTGGAGCAGTAACACGGGGAAGACTAAAAAAGGGAGATATGGTATCTTTAGTCGATGAAGATAAGGTTATTGGTACAAGTAGGGTTCAAAAACTTTTTACAAGCGTTGGACTAGATAGGGTTGAGGTAGAACAAGTCAGCGCCGGGGATATAGTTGCAATCGCAGGTATTCCGCAGCTTACCATCGGCCAGACAGTGACAGACCCATCTGCTCCACAAAGTCTTCCAAAAATTCATGTTGAGGATCCGACGATCAGGATCACTATCGGACCAAACACAAGCCCATTCTTGGGTAAAGAAGGAAAGTTGCTTTCATCATCTCAGATAAAGGATAGACTTTTGAAAGAAAAAGAGACAAATTTGGGGTTAAAGATTGAGCAGGCAGAAGGGTCATCAAATTTTGCAGTCTCTGGTCGAGGTGAACTTCATCTTGCCGTTCTAATCGAAAACATGAGACGGGAAGGATTTGAGCTAGAAATCTCAAAGCCTCAGGTCATCTATAAAACTATCGACGGAAAAGTCCAAGAACCTTATGAGGAAGTGACAATTGATGCGGGACAAGAATATATCGGTGCAATCAGCGAAGAATTTGCAAAGAGAAAAGCTACCCTTATCAATATGTCTCCAGAACCTGGAAATATAACACGATTTGTATATAAAGTCAGCAGTAAGAATCTACTTGGTATCAGAAATATACTGCTTACCAAAACTCGTGGAACAGTTGAGCTTAACACATTTTTCTTAGGCTACTTTCCCAAAGAAGAGTCTGCAGTTGAAGAACAAAGAAACGGAGTACTTATTTCTTTTGATTCCGGTAATGCTTTGTCATATGGACTTGAGAACGCTCAGGAACGGGGAACATTATTTATCAAGCCAAATACTCCTGTTTATGAGGGTATGATCATCGGAATTTCAACGAGGGATCGAGATATGGAAATAAATGTGACCAAAGGAAAAAAGATGACAAACGTCAGATCTTCAACATCGGATTTTTCTGTCCAGATAAATACTCCTGTTGAACTTTCGCTAGAACAAGCTTTAGATTTTATAAATGCTGATGAACTTTTGGAGGTAACCCCTCAAAGCATTAGACTTCGAAAAAGATATCTGTCAGCAGTTGAACGTAAAATCAGCACAAGAAAGAATTAAGTTGAACCCCAGGTACGTATTTGATACCATTAACTCACCATGAAACGTATATTCCCCACCCTTCTACTGTCTGTTGTCTTCTGTCTTTTGTTTATTTCGAAAGTGCATGCTCAGGACCTTTTCAGTAGTGACCCGGAGATACCAGCTGCTGCGACAGATTCGGCAACAGCTTCTGAATCGGCAAAGGAAGCGGCAGCTATTGCCAAAATTCAACAGCAAGACGTAACCCGCCCAGAGGGACCGGAAGATGCGCAAGCGCTTAATTTGTTCAAGCAAAGGCCAGCAGACAAACTGAATTGGTACAATCTTATGGCATTTCTTATACAGTCATCTGTAAAAGCCGGTGTTCCATCCAGAACCGTCATCCTTATACTTCTATTGCCGATGTTGGCCACAATCATCGCTTTTATTAGACACGTCATTGGCCTTCCTAGTATCGGAATGTTAGTGCCGGTCGCTCTTTCCATCACCCTCCTTTCGACGGGAATCACTGCTGGACTGATACTTTTGGCCACCATTATTTTTTCCTCTACTGTTGCCAGGATATTACTTAAAAAGGTTAGGATCATGCAGCTTCCAAAAATGGCATTTTCTATGTTTATTGTTTCTATATTCCTATTTTTAACTCTTACGGTGTCTGCTATGGCAGGAATTTTAGTAGTAAAGCAACTTTCTATTTTCCCTGTTTTACTTCTTATTCTTCTATCAGAACAAATAATTGCTGTGCAGCAAGAGAGAAGCGCACAGGAAATGGCCATCATATCTATGGTTACGTTTGCAATTGGAATCTTAGGATTCTTACTGCTCTCCTCAATTCACCTAAGAAACACCATTCTTCTGTATCCTGAGTTTATTTTGATATTAATTCCCCTTAACATCGTTGTTGGAAGGTATTTTGGGCTTAGACTTATGGAATATTTTAGGTTTTCCTCAATAATGCGCCATGGCAGTAAGTCGTAACATATTGGGCATGAATGCCCGCAATTTTCTCTATATCCGCCGCTACAATTCATCGGATGCAAAAAAGATAGCGGATGATAAATTGGAGACAAAAAACACCCTTATTCAAAATGGGATAAAAACTCCTACGCTTTTTTCCATCTTCTATGACAGGGATTCTATTAAAAATTTTGTATGGAAGGATCTGCCTGAGCGGGGATTTGTCATAAAGCCTGCGAGAGGATATGCCGGGGCAGGAATACTTGCAATCAGAAAATGGGACGGCGAGATAGGTACAACTGCAAATGGGCAGACCTATACCATAAAACAGCTTGAGTCTCACATTTTAGACATTTTAGAAGGAGCATATTCATTAAAATTCTTGCCTGATAATGCTTTTATTGAAGAACGTCTTCATCCGCATCCATTCTTTAAGAAGCTTACCGGGTACGGAATTCCTGATATGAGGGTGATTGTTTTTAATAGAATCCCCGTTATGGCCATGATCCGTCTTTCTACAGAGGAATCCCATGGAAAAGCCAATCTTCATCAAGGGGCTATTGGGTTTGGTATTGATATCAGAACTGGTATTACAACTCATGCTATTCTGTATGATCAGCAAATCTTATATATCCCCAACACTAAGATCAAAACCCGAGGGATAAAAATTCCAAATTGGGAGGAAGTATTACTTCTTTCCTCAAGAACTCAGGAAATCTCAGGACTTGGATATGCTGGAATTGATATTGTCTTTGATGGACAGCAGGGCCCTATGGTCCTTGAAGTAAATGCCCGCCCTGGTCTATCAATACAAAATGCAAACAGAGCCTCTTTGAGATCAAGACTTGAGCGTGTTGAAAATATCATCATCCCAACTCCAGAACGAGGAGTTGAGATTGCCAAAAATCTTTTTACCGAAAGCTTTTCAGAAAAAGTCAGCATATCTCCTAAAATACTGACTATTATCCAGGAAGTGACTTTTTATAGAAATGGTGAGCCAATTACTGTCAAGGCAAAGCTTGATACCGGTGCATTCAGAACCTCAATTGACAGAAAATTTGCAGAGCTTTTGGATCTTCAGATCCTCAACGAAAAAGTTTTTGTAAAGTCAGCAAGTGGCGAAAGCTTTCGACCAACCGCAAAGACTTCATTTATATTAGGTGGTAAAAAAATAAATACAATTGTTTCAATTGTTGACCGTTCAAACCTCAAATATCCGGTAATTATAGGTCACCGCGACATGAAGGACTTTTTGATACGACCGGTAAATGATCAACCATATGATCCTGAAGATGATGTGGAAGAATAAAAATAGTTGTCAGGAATAGTTATTAGGAATAGTTTTCGACGAATGAAAACTGAGGAATTTTAACTTATTTACCCTTCTGGGCTTTGATACCGAGAGTCTTTTTACTAACCTTTGTTACTTTCTTGACCGCTTTTTTACGAGACTTTTTCTTTTTGATCTCGATATTCTCAAGTTTTACAATAGAGGGAGCATTGAGAGGAAAAATCCGGTCAACGTCTACTCCATCAATAAATTGTCTGACAGTTACCATTTTGTTGTCGCCTGCACCTCTGGATTTTACAATCTTTCCTTGAAAAGCTACGATTCTTTCTTTTTTACCTTCAACAAATTTTTGAAAAACCTTTACAGCCATACCTGCCCGAAGATCAAGCACTGGCTCAACAACTGCTTCCGTCTTTTTTTCCATAATCTTTGTATTATACACAAATGAGGCTCAAAGAACAAGATTTAATCCGCAATATTTGAAATGTACTAGTTATTTCGTTGCGGCTTTGAGGAATTCGACAAAAAGAGGATGAGGACTCATCGGTCTGCTTTTGTATTCAGGGTGTCCCTGAGTTCCCATAAAGAAAGGGTGAGAACTTTTTGGCAACTCAATGATCTCGACTAAATTTTCCACAACAGAACGTGCAGAAATAACCAGTCCTGCTTTTTCAATTTCGGGTGCAAACTCATTGTTGAACTCATATCGGTGTCTATGTCTTTCAGACGTAAGTCCCGTCTTTTCGTTTTTCATAAGTTTTGCTTTTTTGTATATTTCATATGCCCTCGTTCCTTTTTTGACTATCGCATCCCAACTTCCTAGTCGCATCGTGCCACCATATGCACGTCTTTCCATAAGTTCCTTTTGGTTTTCGATCATATGTATCACTGGGTGCTTGGACTTCGGGTCATTTTCAGTTGTATTTGCATCCCTCCATCCTAATATGTGTCTTGCAAAACCAACTACTGCAAGCTGCATGCCATAACAAAGTCCTAGGTAAGGAATTTTCTTATCCAGTGCATACTCTGCCGCTTGTATCATGCCCTCAGATCCTCTCTCCCCCCAACCTATCGGCACTATGATTCCATTTGGGTTTCCGATAGCAGACGCTGCTCCTTCTTTCTCTACTTTTTCAGCATTTACCCAACGGGTTACGACTTCTACATCTGCACCCCAAGACGCATGCTCGATAGCATCAAGAAGCGCTGCATACGAATCTCTCAACTGATATTCTCCTGTTCCAAAATATTTACCGACAATAGCAATCTCAATTGTTGAGGCTTTCGGCTTTTTTATGTTCTCAACCATTTTTTCCCATTGAGAAATAGCTGGTTTTTTTGCCGGAAGTCCTAATTTCAGAAAGATTCTTTTTTCAAGACCCTGCTTGTGAAGAATCAACGGGATTTCGTAAACTGTCTCAAGATCCGGATTTGAGATAATGTCCTCCGGATGCATATTGCAAAAAAGCGCGAAGCGGTCACGTCTTCTCTGATCCAGGTATCTTGTAGATCGGGCAATAATAAAGTCAGGCTGAATTCCCATTGAATTTAAAGTTCTTACCGATAACTGGGTGGGTTTTGTTTTGGGTTCGCCTAGGTGTTGGGGGGTTGGAACATAACTCACATGAACATGAACAACGTCTCCAGGATTTTTTAGGGTCATGATTCGGGAGGCTTCATAGTAAAAAATATTCTGATACTCACCTGCGGTTCCACCAAGTTCTATAACAACAATGTCTGCATCACTTTCTTTTGCAACATGATTGATCCGTGCAATTATTTCATCAGTTATATGGGGAATTGCTTCAACGTCTTCGCCGTTATATTCAAATCTTCTTTCGCGATCTATGACCGTCTGATAAATTCTTCCCATTGTGACAAAGTTATTTTTACCCATGTCCTCGTTGAGGAATTTCTCATATGACCCTATATCCATGTCAGCTTCTGTTCCATCCTCGCAAAGGAATGGATCACCGTGTTCTATTGGATTTATCGTACCCGCATCTAAATTGAGATAATTTTCAAATTTGATGGGAGCAATTTTGTACCCTGCAGATTTTAGAAGAAATGAGATTGAAGAAGCTGTAAGACCTTTACCTATTCCGGAAATTACTCCTCCGGACACGAAAATAAATTTTGTTTTCTTTTTTGTGAGCGGCACGATTTATACTATCAAATCGGGAAAATCGTGTCAACAGGAAGTTTATATTTCTCTATTTAGCGGCTTCTGACTGCTCATTTGCGGACAACTCAATCATCTTTAACTTGTCACGTTTCTCGTTAGTTTTATTCCATTCTTCAACCAGTTTGTTGTTCTTGGTGATAAGTCCGTCGGTGCTAATTCCAGCAGATGCCTCTTGATTTTCTTTGAAAACAACTTTTTGCGTATCTATCCTCCCTGCCTTGAATAAGAAAAAAGCACCAGCCCCACCCAGAAGAAATGAAGGAATCAACAACAGTGCACTTCTTGTACCGTCATTTGCTCCTTGAAAATAAAAGAAGGCAACCCCTATTCCTCCGGCAAAAAGTGTAAATCCCAGGAAAGTGAATAATAAAACTTTTTTCACAGCTGTTAAAGGATAGTAAAAATTGAGAATCTTTGCAATCTACGGCTCCATGTGTTTTATAGCTTTTAGCTTGTCACGCATCTTTGAATGTTTTTCGTAGGTACTAATAATATCTTTATGACGGGAAAGAAGTGTCTCTCCATTATTACCATGTGTTGGCTCGGGCAGAATTGTTCTAGTGTGATCATGTCTTCCGGACCTAAAAAGAAGTACTACTCCCATCACAAGCAAAATGAAAGAGATCATAAGAGAAATGACGGACAGGTGTACTGGATCGGCAAGATTTATGTACAACAAGTAAAAACCAAAAATGGCGATAACAAAGCTTAAAATCGTCTCAGAAATCCGTCTTCTCATGAGCGGCGGACCGGATTTGAACCGGCGACCTCTTCCTTGGGAAGGAAGCATTCTACCACTGAACTACCACCGCAAGCGCAGCGAGCGTTATCATACTAACCCCGCATTTGGGATAGTATACAACAGTTTTAGTTCTAAGTTTAACGTTTTTAGATTGACTAAGGTCGTGGAAGATTTAGAATATTATCTGAGAATATAAGGCCTGGATTTTGCAAATTATTTACTCTTGCAATATCTGTCCATCTATATCCATCACCATAAGCTCTAACTGCTATATCCCAAAGACTATCTCCACGAACAACTGTGTAACTCGTTCCAGTTATACTTGTTGCTCCCACAGGATTTGCACCAGTAGTTGGTGGTGCCATGGTCTGTTGAGTCGACCCTGGCTGCATTGCAACAGTTTTGTCGACTTTTGGAATAATAAGTTTTGTTCCACTCGATAATGTTCCTGGATCAGTGATATTGTTGGCACTTGCAATAAGATGCCATTTAAATCCGTCGTTATAAGATTTTTCAGCTATGCTCCATAATGTTTCTCCTTCAGAAACGGTGTAACTATTCTCAGCAACTTTCTGCATAATGTTCTCAGTCATTGCTGCTTCGTTATCTATTTGTGGTCTATTTTGAGATAGAGATCTGATTCCAAGTGCAATCACTACGAAAAGCACTACAACGGTTACTATTCCGTAAATCAAACTTTTGTAAGAGTCTGATCCCTTCATTAAAGTAGAAACACTAAATGATTCGTCTAGAATTGATTGTTTTGTTTTCTTTGTTGGCATATTATTTCTCCTCTCTGGGCAAGAATGTGGCAGTGGACAGTGGTGGGACAGGGGCAAGTGCGGGGTGAACGGGACTCAAACCCGCGACCTCTTCCGTGACAGGGAAGCGCTCTAATCAACTGAGCTACCACCCCAAAATTTTTGAAAAAAATTTTGGGGAGGCCAAGACTCAACTTGTTGAGGCTTACCACCCCCAAGAGCTTTCAAACTTCTGGTTCAGTTATTCTACCATCCTCTTCATCCCTCAGTCAATAGCCTCAAAATCATTTTGTGTGATATTATATTTTTATGAAATCCTTTACTAATGAAGAAATTGCCCGTTTGTTAAGGCAGGTAGCTGCGTCTTATACCATACAAAATGAGGCTAAATATAGGTTTCAAATACTTGCCTACCAGAAGGCTGCCGATTCTATAGAAAGCGCTACTACTGAAATAAAGGACCTTCTGCAAGACAACGCACTTGACCGCCTTGATGGGGTCGGGACAAGCATTAAGGGGCATATTACAGAACTGTTTGAGAAAGGCCATGTGGAATATTTCGACTCAATTCTTGAAGGAGTATCTTCGGCTGTTTTCCCCCTTCTTGATGTACCATCATTTGGTCCGAAAAAAGCTTTCAAGATTGTTTCAGCGTTCGGTCTTAACAACCCAAAAACGGTAGTTAAAGACGTTTATTCGTTAGCCAAGGAAGGAAAGATAGCTCCACTTGATAGTTTTGGAGACAAATCCCAAAGTGACATCATTCGTGCTATTGACGAATATAAATTAGGCAAGACCAAATCCTCACGGATGATACTGGCTATTGCTATGGAGATATCTGAAAATATGCTCGCATATCTTAAAAAGAATAAAAATGTTCTCGAAGCCTATACGTTGGGCAGCCTCAGAAGAATGAAATCTACAACGGGAGACATAGATATTGCTGTAAGCTCCAACAACCCCAATGCAGTTCTTGACCATTTCAATGCCTACCCGTACAAAGATAGAATAATTGAGCGTGGCGACATAACATCATCAATTATTCTTTCCGGCAACAAACAGATTGATCTTATGGTTTTAAAACCTGAAATGATGGGTTCTCTTTTACAGCATTTTACTGGCAGCAAAGAGCATAACGTTCATTTACGAGAATATGCGTTGAAGAAAGGATATTCTCTTTCCGAAAAAGGCATAAAAATGAAAGACGGAACTCTTAAGACTTTTGATAATGAGAAAAATTTCTATAATTTTCTGGGACTTGAATTTGTACCACCTGAGCTGCGAGAGAATCAAGGCGAAATCGAAGCAGCACTTCGACAAGCTCAGGGTGAACATCCTGGCCTTCCTAAGCTTGTTGAGTTAAAAGACATTCGTGGAGATTTTCATGTGCATTCGAATTATCCGATAGAACCGAGTCACGACCTCGGACAAAACTCAATGCAGGAGATGATTGACCGGGCAAAAGAATTAAAGTATGAGTATATTGGATTTTCAGAGCACAATCCAAGTGTTGGAAATCACAGCAATGAACAAATTTTGTCTATACTTAAAAAAAGGAAGGAAAAAATTGAACAACTTAAAAAGAGTAACAAAAGTATTCATATAATTAATTTACTCGAAGTTGATATTTTAGCCAATGGAAGTCTCGCTCTTAGTGATGATGCTCTAGAGATGACCGATATGGTAATAGTATCCATACACAGTTCTTTTCGAACACCAAAGAAGGAGATGACAAAAAGGATCCTCTCAGGACTTTCTCATAGAAAAGCGAAAATATTTGCGCATCCCTCTGGAAGACTTATAAATTCAAGGGATCCGTATGAGGTGGATTGGGCGGAATTATTTACTTTTGTTAAGGAACATAATAAAGCCCTTGAAATCAATTCCTGGCCAACCCGACTCGATCTTTCAGATACCCTCGTTAAAGAGGCAAAAGATATGGGAATCCGTTTTGTGATAGATACAGACAGCCACGCAACTGAGCATATGGATAATATGCCATTTGGAATTGCAGTTGCACGTCGAGGTTGGTGCGAAAAGAAAGATATTATAAATACGCTCCCCTACAAGGATCTTTTCGATTGGATTTCTTCTTAGTTTAGCCTCAATTGACATCTAATAAGCGTTGTGCAATAATGTAACTACCATGAACATATTAATTGGAATCGTTATATTTCTTCTTGTAGCAATCGTTGCCTACATCTGGCTTTCTTACAATTCACTCGTCACACTTAATGAAAGAATAAAAGAAGCGATTAGCGGCATAGATGTCCAACTGAAAAGACGCACGGATCTTATCCCAAATCTTGTCGAGACTGTAAAGGGATATGCAAAACATGAGAAAGATGTTTTTGAAAATGTCACAAAGGCAAGATCTGCCATGATGAAGGCAGAGGGACCTCAAGAAAAAGGTAAAGCTTCAGATATGCTTACCGGGGCTCTTAAAAGCCTTTTTGCTGTAGCAGAAGCCTATCCGAATCTTCAAGCAAGTGAAAATTTTAAAGAACTCCAAGATGAGCTTTCTGATACAGAAAATAAAATCTCCTACTCAAGACAATTCTATAACTCAAACGTTCTGGCATATAACACAAAAATAAAAATGTTCCCATCATCTCTTATTGCCCGTCAATTCGGATTTTCCGAAAAAGAATTCTTCGAGTCAGAAGAAGCAGACAAAAAACCAGTTAAGGTTTCTTTTTAATTTAATCTCAAAGTCTTTTTTGACTAATCACTATTTACCAGTTACGTATCACTGACATATGACAATTTATTCATCAATTGGATCTAACAAAAGAAAAACGTGGTTTCTGATCATATTTTTCATGATTTTTTTCTTTGGTGTTTCATACATCTTAGGTAGGGCGTTGGGATATGGATCCTCACTTGCAGGAGTCATGCTTATCATCTCGGGGCTAATGTCATTTGCCTCTTATTACTATTCAGACAAAGTAGTTCTGAGTATGTCAGGCGCGCGTCTTGCAGATGAAAAAAAGCACAGAGACCTTATCGAAAGCGTTGAGAATCTTTCAATAGCCTCCGGCCTTCCAAAACCAAGAGTATATGTCGTTAACGACCCTGCACCGAATGCATTTGCAACCGGACGGGATCCTCATCATGCTGCGGTTGTTGCAACTACCGGAATACTTGAAAAACTTTCAAAGTCGGAACTTGAGGGTGTAATAGGTCATGAGCTTTCTCATGTTAAAAATTATGATACAAGACTCATGGGAGTCGTCAGTATTCTTGCAGGGTCAATTGTTATACTTTCTGATTTTTTTATGAGAAGCCTCTGGTGGGGTGGACGAGACCGTGACCGCAATAATTCTAGCGGAATTTTTCTTATCATCGGACTTGTTGCTGCAATTCTTGCACCGATAGGCGCTACTCTTATTCAACTCGCAATATCGAGAAGACGTGAATATTTAGCAGATGCTGATGGCGCCCTCTTAACACGCTACCCTGAGGGACTAGCCCGTGCTCTTGAGAAAATCGCCGCGGATAAAAACGTACTCAAACACGCTTCAAACGCAACGGCACATCTATATATTGAAAACCCATTTAAGGCTGATGGGAAGAAATCAACCTCATTTCTTGCAGGACTTTTTTCAACTCATCCCCCCATTGAAGAGCGAATTAAACTCCTAAGAAACATGTAGGCAAATTCGAAATACGGAAACAAGTTACTAATTCAAAAATTCAAGCTTATTATTTAGTACAATATAATCATGCGTCACACACTTCTTGCTGGAAAGATTGTTGGTAAGGTTTCCCAAATGAAAGGACGATCGGGCTCCACATGGCCGGGTCACATCGCTTTAAAGACTGACAAGGCATTTATCCGAAAAATAATTGTTAAAAATCCTCATCTCAAAATAATTCTTATTGCAGGAACAAATGGCAAAACAACTACAACCAAAGCGCTCACTCATATTTTAGAGGCCAGTGACACAACTGTAATCACCAATAATTCAGGCGCAAATCTTCTTAATGGACTAGCCTCTACGCTTGTCTTGAAGTCTGATCTCGTCGGAACCATATCTGAAAAAGTACTGATATTTGAGGTGGATGAGAACTCGCTTCCTCTCGTACTCTCAGAAATTCCACATCCAGAAGCCATATTATTACTCAACCTATTCAGAGACCAGCTGGATAGATACGGAGAGGTAAATGCTACCTCTGAAAAATGGGTCAGCTCAATAAAAAAACTTACAGACAAAACTGTTGTGATTGCAAATGCTGATGACCCACAAATAGCTCACGTTGCAAGTTTTGCGATAAATAAAGCATACTTTACAATCGACAACACTTTTAAAAAAGGGGCCTTACTTTCTCATGCTGTTGATTCGACCACCTGTCCAAGATGCAACCGTCCACTGCTTTATTCCGGTATCGCCTATTCACATCTCGGAAACTACAAATGTAGCAACTGTGTATTTTCCAATCCAAAAGGTAAATATTATTCCTTTCAAACCCATCTTTTTGGTTCTTACAATATCTATAATTTGACTGCGGCAATTCTTACTGCTGATAAAATATTTGGCATACTTCCATTTACATCTATTGAGTATTTAAAAACCTTCAAGGCAGCCTTCGGCAGACAAGAAATAATTGAAGCTGAAGAAAAAAGGGTCATGCTGTTACTCTCGAAAAACCCTACGGGATTTAATGAAAGCCTAAAAGTTGCCATCGAAAACAAAAGCAGCTCAATTCTTATCTTACTTAATGATAGAATTCCTGATGGACGCGACATATCATGGATTTGGGACGTAGATTTTGAGATACTGCAAAAAGAAAAAATAAAGGTTTTCGTCTCTGGTGACAGGGCATATGATATGGCAAATAGGCTTTTATTTGCAGGAATAACTCATGAAGTTTTTGAGAGCTACGAAGACGCATACGGTCAATGCTTGAAACAAACACCCATTGGCAAAACACTTACAATTTTACCAACATACTCAGCAATGCTTGAAGTAAGAAAATTAATAAGTGGAAAAAGTATTTTATGACAACTAAACCCTTACTTAAAATTGCCTGGCTTTACCCTGAACTTATGTCCACATATGGAGACAGGGGCAACATTATTGTTCTTCAAAAAATAGCTGAAGATAACGGAATTGAGGCTGAAATAGTTAGAATCAACCAAACTTCTAACTCCGAACTTCTGACTTCTTGTAATTTAATATTTATGGGTGGAGCTCAAGACCTGCAACAAGAAATTGTTAATAAGGATTTATTGGAAAATAAAGGAAGTATTTTAAAAAGAATGATTGATGAAGGAACCCCCGGACTCTATATTTGTGGTGCATTCCAATTCCTGGGGAATTATTATAAAGACGCATATGGAACAACAATTGACGGACTCGGAGTCTTTGATATGTACACAGAAAGTCACAAAAACAAACCCCGCCTAATCGGAAATTCAGTAATTAACTCACAAATAGTGTTCAGGGGACAGGGGACAGCGTACAGTTTTGTAGGTTTTGAGAACCATGGAGGGAGAACATATCTTTCTGACAAATCTCAAGCATTTGCCACCGTTGAGAAAGGTTATGGTAATAATGGAGAGGACAAAACTGAGGGAATACATTATAAAAATTCGATCGGAACCTACCTTCATGGCCCTATCCTTCCATCAAATCCCGAACTTGCCGTGTATCTGCTTCAACTTGCGTATGAGAAAAAATACGGGAAAAAAATTACCTTCAGATTTGAGAATGATCTTTCAAAAAAAGCCAAAGCAAAAATGTTAACAAGAACTAGTATTTATTCCTAATTTATAACTACATCCAAGACTGTTTCTCCTATTAGCATTAAATTATCCATTGTTGCAAGTACAAATTCCGATTTTTTCTGTGATCTTCTACCCAGAGCTTTGGAAGCCCGATTGTTTGCCCGGAATAAATTCTTAAAATAGTTATTCATGTTCATTCTATATGCTTGAATAGTACCTTTGGCTTTGCTGGATTTATTTCCTTCAAGAAGAGGAAGGATGTCCTCTGAAAAAGTGTGGTCTGTTTCGTTAATTTCTAAAATCAATAAGATCGATTCCGCCATCGAGAGCCCAAATTCGACTAGCTTTTGAACTTCGTTAGGCTTAACTAGGTTTTCAATATTTCCCAAACCTGATTCAATTGAATTTCCAAATATAATCACTTGAAAGAAGTGATCCATTTGCTTTGGAGAAACAACGCAAACCGTATGTTCACCCACCATAATCCCTGCCTTTTCGGCATCCTCAACGAGAATTTTTGGATCAAAACTGGCTGAATCAATATCAACATTTGAATATTCTTCATTTCTTACAAACAATTCTGTAGCAACCAGAGCTCCGCGCGCAACGGATGAGTCTAATATAATATCTACAGGTATTTGGCCAGTTGATTCCAATGAGTTCTCTTCACGATACACAAGGTAATGTGGTAAAAAAGCCATACCTGATAGTAAATCCCTTGTCTCTCTTATGCTCAGTGGACGTGCAGTATCCTCATCCTTCCGTGCTGTGATCAGAATATCCCTCAAGTATTTAAATGCGCTCAAATTCTGTTGGTAGTGCTCGTTTAGTCTTTTTCTTTCCAAGCCACTCATAGGTTTTTCATGGGGAACTCCATCTGGAAACCTACTTTGGCTGTCTGAAAAAGGACACTTTTGTAATTCGAAATCTATACTCGTCGTATGTGGATTGTCTTGACTCCTGTTACTATCCAATGGAATACCTGTAACATCAGTAATGTATGCCGTATACATTTCAAAAAATGGTACTGGTGGCGCCAATTGTGGAACATCCTCTGATTGGACCAATTGTTCAGACATGTATTATTATTTGAGGTATTTTTTTCGTCTTGTTGAAGCTTTTTGACGATCACTATTTTTTGGAATAGTAACATTTTGCGTTTTTAGCGGACTTTGTTTCCTAGCATCCAATAGATTTCTTACCGTAATTGCTCCTTTAAGATCCAGGTTATGTATAATCTCGTCGAAAGGGACTTTTGAACTTTCTTCTACCCGTCTTCCCAATGCTTGATTTGCTACAGCTTGGTCATGAAGAATAAGAGCAATCTCTTTGAATGCATGCACCATATAATCAACACTAATTTCATTGAAGTTCACCCAGTCCTTTTCTCTGTATTTAACATCAAGGAGAATCAAAATGGAGCGATCTACCTCTCTCAAGCTCGCAACTGAGCCTGCACCCTCATACATTGCTTTTCCGTAAGCAAATAGTTGTGGCAACTCTGAATTGTCAATATATTTTAACAATGATCCTTCTTCTATCTTACTGGGGCCATCAATTACAGCCTTAAAAAAATGCACCATAAGCTCTGGTGACGCTGCACACACCGTCTTCCCACCAACCATTTTTCCCATTTTCTCAGATTCCTCAACCATAACTTCTGGATCAGGAACTGCATCGATACTATCTTTTCCTTCATTCTTCAAAACAATCATCTGCACGCTCAAAGCAGCAAGCGACCCCGCAGCAACATTTGACATAACGAGTAAATCTGTGGGCAATTTACCATAAGCGTCAACGGGATTAGCGCTGCGATAAACCAAATAATTAGCTGCATAATTTAAAGTCATTAGTATGTCCCTCATCTCAACAATCGAAAGTGGCTTATTCCTCTCACTCTCCGGCCGCGTATTGTCGATATAGTAATCACGCACCATCTGAAGATTGCCAAGTATTTCATAATAATTTTCAGACAACCTATCACGCTCCAACCCACTGATTGGTATTTCATGAGGAGCTCCATTAGGAAATCTACTAGGACTATTTGAAAATGGACATCCTTGATATCTAAAATCTATTCCTTCAAACAACTTCTCTTCATAAAGGTCTCTGTCGCTTTCCTTAGGAATACCATCTATATCGGTTATGGGCAAGTCAGCCATCTCAACAAGAGATAGTGAGGGCAAAGCGGCAGCTGCCGATCTTAGCTCTGCTGGTCTTTGAGAACTATCATATGCTTCGGTCATGTAATTATTATAGGCTGCGTGTGGCTAAAAGTCAACGATTTCAGTCCAAGTTTTTTTTAAAAAGTTTTCATTTAGTCTCTCATAAAGATAAATGAATATTTTTCAAATCGTACCTCCAATGTTGCTACAGTAATCTGGAGTGCTGTATTATTTATAGGTGAGAAGATATGGGTTCTTAACTACTTCTGATACATACGAGGCTCTTAACCGTTTGCGCGATGCTTTTCTAGCAGCAAAAGATGGCAGAGAAGTTACTGAAATAATAAATGGTTTACTGACTGAGGACGAAAAATTAAAAATGGGACGAAGAATTCTGGTTGCAGACGCTCTGAGAAATGAAGGAAAATATAAAGAGATAGTGCAGATTTCTAATGTAGGTTACTCTACTATTGCATGAGTCGCAAAGCAAATTGCAAGTTTTCCAAAATGTTTTCAACTTGTTTCAGCAAGAAGAAAAAAAGTGGAAAAAGAATATAAATCAAAAAGATTTCGTGAAGTAAGCCTATCACCAATTCCAAATCGGCGAAAAGAGTACTCAGGAATTAAAAGATCAGACATTAAAAGATAAATATACTACAGTACTCTGGATTACAGTAGTGAATTATTCATAATGAGAATGGATTTGATCAACAATCTCATCGAACTTCGGGGCTAGGGGGTTTGAGTCTATTGAATCCATAAACGGATGGTAAGTATCTACACTATAAAACAAGTTTAAAACTTCAGTTTAACCCTTGTCAGATTAGCCTCAACACAATATAATTGGGATGAAATGAAACAACAGAAGACAATCTCCGGAACAGCAAACATTACGTATATTGATACTAGAAACGTCGCAAAATTAGCTAATTTAACTTTTACTGAAGAAGAACATTTGGAAATACAGAACCAACTGAACGATGTTATTGGGTATATAAAAAAACTCAATGCTGTTGATACTTCAAATATTGAGCCCACTGCTCAAGTCACGGGTCTTAAAAATGTTACACGAAATGATAGCTTTGCAGGTGACACTCTGTCTGTTGAAGATGCCCTTTCTGGTGCAAAAACAACATATAATGGGTTGTTTAAGGTTGATAAGCTTGTCGATACCACGCCGTAACAGAAGTTAGTAGTTAGAAGTTAGTGGTTAAAATTGTATGGACATAAAAGATTTAACAATTGCAGACATACTGGAGGGGTATAAAAAGAAAACGTTTTCTGTCAGTGAAATCGTTAACGCATATCTTGAGCGGATCGAGCAACTAAATCCCACCCTTAATGCATTTATAACAATTGATTCTGACAACGCCAAGAAAAAGGCTCTGGAACTTGATAACTCGTTAACTCGTGAACCCGTTAACGCATCTCCTCTATTTGGAGTGCCCTTCGGAATTAAAGACATGTTCCTTACAAAAGGCGTTAGGACAACGGCAGCATCAAATGTTTTGCGAGATTATATTCCTGCTTATAGTGCAACAACAATCGATAGATTAGAGACTTCCGGCGCAATTTCTTTAGGAAAACTCAACCACGACGCCTGGGCACATGGGTCCAGTGGTGAAAATTCTGATTTTGGTCCGACGTTAAATCCTTGGAATAACGAGTATGTCCCTGGAGGATCGTCATCGGGTTCAAGCGCATCTGTAGCAGCTTCTATGATACCATTTGCAACCGGTACTGACACTGGTGGCTCTATACGACTTCCTGCATCTTTTACCAATACCGTTGGGCTCAAGCCAACTTACGGACTTGTTAGCAGATATGGAGTCATTTCAATGGCATCATCCTTAGATAGCATCGGTCATTTTTCAAAAACTGTCTCAGATAGTGCGCAAATCCTTAATATTACCTCCGGATCTGACGGGTATGATGCTACTGTAGCTGATAGAGAAAAAGAGGATTACACAGCAAATTTAGGTAAGGAAATTACTGGTCTACGAATCGGAGTACCCAAAGAATATGTAGAAAAGGGATTATCCCCTGAAGTTAAAGTCGTTTTCGAAAACAGTCTTAATACCCTTCAAAAGCTTGGTGCTGAAATCATAGATGTTTCACTACCACATACGGATGAAGGGATTGCAGTTTATTACATAGTCCAACCATCAGAAGTGTCATCAAATTTGGCAAGATATGATGGGATACGATTTGGAAATGACAGATCATTTTTCGGAAAAGAAGCAAAGAGGAGAATAATGCTTGGAACATATACGCTTTCGTCTGGCTATTACGATGCTTACTACAAAAAAGCCATGCAGGTTAGAACTTTGATAAAACAAGATTTTGATGAAGCTTATAAAAAGATTGACATCCTGGTTTCTCCAGTCAGCCCTACTCCCCCTTGGAAATTCGGTGAAAAAGTAAATGATCCACTCGCTATGTACCTATCAGATGCTTTGACAGTCACAGTAAACCTTGCCGGAGTTCCTAGCCTTGCAGTACCTGCAGGGTTCAGCAAAGAAAAACTTCCAATAGGTATACAGTTCTTGGGCCCACACTTTTCTGAAGCACTGCTTTTCCAAGTAGGATATGCATTCGAGCAAGAAACTAAATTTTGGAGAGAAACTCCAAAATTAGAATGAAGTACTAAGAATTAACTATTATGAAAAACACTAGTTATGAAACGGTAGTTGGCATGGAGATCCACGTCGAACTATCAACAACAACAAAAATGTTTTGTCGATGCTCAGTTCCGACATTGTCTGACAAACCAAATACAAGAACTTGCCCAATTTGTCTTGGGCTTCCTGGCGCTTTACCTTTCCCCAACACGAAAGCAATTGACTCCTGTATCCAAATCGGACTAGCTCTTAATTGCGCAATAAATAAAGAGTCATTCTTTGAACGCAAAAACTATTTCTATCCAGATTTGGCAAAGGGTTTTCAAACATCACAATTTCTTCATCCATTTGGTGAGAAAGGATATCTAGATATTCAGATGAATGGTACAACCAAAAGAATCGGAATTACTCGTGTACATATGGAGGAAGATACAGGAAAACTTTCACACTCAACGGTAGACGGAAAAGAAGTTTCTCTTATAGATTTCAACCGCTCCGGAGTCCCACTTGTAGAAATTGTTACTGAGCCTGACATTAGATCCGGTGAAGAAGCAAAGATATTTCTTACAGAACTTCAAAAAATCATCCGTTATCTTGGGGTCAGTGATGCTGCGATGGAAAAAGGGCACATGAGACTTGAACCGAACATCTCACTTCGCCCAGTTGGACAAAAAGAACTTGCAAAATACAAGGTTGAGGTTAAAAATATTAACTCATTTATATTTGTTGACAAAGCAATCCGATTCGAGGAAAAAAGACATAAAGAAATTTTAGATAAAGGAGAAATTCCGGTTCAAGAAACACGCGGCTGGAATGAGTTTAAAAACAAAACTGTGAGTCAAAGATCAAAAGAAGAAGCACATGACTATAGATATTTCCCTGAACCTGATATTCCACCCATTGAAATCAGTAGTCAGAAGCTAGAAGGGCTAAGACAAGAGATCCCAGAGTTACCAAATGAAAAAGCAGCACGTTTTACTAAAGAGTTCGAGCTTACCGAATACAATGCGGAGATTTTAACACGTGAAGTCGGTTTGGCTAGTTATTTTGAAGAGGCGGTTAAGGTAGGGACGGAACACAAAGTTGATGGCAAGACCGTAGCCAACTGGATCATCAACAAGAAACCAAATGTTGACGAAGTACTCCCCGCTTCCTTGGTAAAAATAATTGTCGAACAAAGTACGGTTGTAAGTTTTGATGAAGAAAAATTGAAGGAAACGATAAAACAAATACTTGATAAAAATCCGCAGCAAGTGGCGGACTATAAAGCAGGCAAAGTACAGCTTTTAGGCTTTTTCATAGGCCAAACAAAACAGGCACTACCTGATGCAAAAGACACAGATCAGATTAGAAATATGCTTTCTAAAATGCTAGAATGATTGCATGTCAGATGTTGATAGCACTAAAGAAGAGAATCCTTTTACTCCCTCAAAAGACGCTGCGAAAATTGACACATTTCTTGGTAGATTTAAGTCACCAGCGCAGGAAGAAAAACCTCACCTGGAACTAGTAAAAAACGCAATGGAAGATATAGATAGGCAAACTAGCACAGATGTCTTACTAACAAAGTTAAAAAAAGAACAAATCTCTCAAGATGATGCTAGAAAGAGTCTTGTTGCAACACAGCAGCATTTGGCTGAAAGATCGCGTCAAGCAGCAGAAAGTGCGAACGCAAAAGAAAAGGCACTAAAGACTCTTGAAGAAAAATTAACAAGAGACGGTCTAACCGGACTTAGGAATAAAGTTTGGTTTGAACAAGAACTAAAAAATAAGATTGCAGAACCTAAAAATAATACGAGTAATTCGAAATTGTGGTTAGTATATATGGATCTTGATAAATTTAAAGACGTTAATTCAGCCTATGGACACCAAATTGGTGACAAAGTTATAAAATTAATAGCAATGGTTAAGAAAGACCAGGAAGAATTAGCGCGGGTTGGTGGAGAAGAATTCGCTCTCATAGTTGACCTAAACGAAATAGAAAGTGGAGACGAGGATGCTTCTGATGAAGCCAAACTTAGAACTATCTTAGAAAGATATTCAACTACTTTTAAAGATCTTTCCGAAAATTTATTGCGTGAAGCAAAACCAGGAGATCATCTAAGTGATACTCCGGAAGTTGTTCCCCCACGAAAAATAAGCCTCAGCTTTGGACTTTCACGTTATCAGATAGGTGATGATCCAGAAATTCTGAAAGAACGCGCTAGTAGTGCCGTTTTAAGAGCTAAAAATACTGGACGAGATCGTGCAATAGCCTCATTTTCCACGAGAAACGAACTATTATACGCAGATTTGAAAATCCCAGGTTAAATATATGAAGGAATATGTTCATCTTCATAATCATAGCGAATATTCATTGCTTGACGGTTTGTCAAGAATTGATCCCATGGTTGAGTACGCTAAAAAGCAAGGAATGAAAGCGATAGCAATAACGGATCATGGAAATCTTTATGGAGCGATTAAATTTTATAAAAAGTGTCTTTCTGAAGAAATAAAGCCAATTATCGGCTGCGAAATTTACGTCGCTAAAAGAAGCCTTCATGATAAAGAAGCCGGTGTTGATAAAGACTACAACCACCTCATACTTTTGGCAAAAGATCTTGCAGGCTACAAAAACCTTCTTAAAATTATAACAATCTCACACTTAGAAGGTTTTTATTACAAACCAAGAACTGATGTTGCATTACTTAAAAAATACAGTGAAGGACTAATTTGTCTGACTGCATGCGTCAACGGATATGTAGGTGAACCGTTACTCGAAGGAAAAGAGGCAGAAGGCAGAAAAAGACTAGAAACACTCATCGACATATACGGCAAGGAAAATTTATTTCTTGAAATTCAAAGACATATTCATGTTCCACCCCAAGCAGAACTGAACGAAAAACTGATAGCTCTTTCAAAAGAATTTGGCGTTGGGCTAATTGCTACGAATGATAATCATTATATAGAAAAAGATGATGCTGCAGCCCAGGAGCTACTACTTTGTATAGGAACCCAAACAACCATGCTTGATGAAGGACGCAAACTCTCTATGATCGATTCTCCGGATTTCTATATCAAATCTGCCGACGAAATGAGCGAAGCATTTAAGGACGTCCCTGAAGCCATCACAAATTCGGTAAAAATTGCTGATATGTGCAATCTCGAACTGACACTCGGAAAATGGATCATGCCACAATACGATGTTCCAAAGGGCATGACAACTGCAGAATATTTTAATGCCCTTATCGAAGAACGCTTACCCCAACGATATCCGGAAGTAACACCTGAAATACGAGAAAGAATCAATTATGAAATTGATGTGATACTCAAAAAAGGGTATGAAACATACTTTTTGACAGTTGCAGATTTTGTTAACTGGGCAAAGGATCATGGAATCAGTGTTGGCCCGGGAAGAGGATCAGCGGCAGGATCTGTCGTCTCCTACATACTAAGAATTACTGATGTTGACCCATTTTATTTCAAATTGCCTTTCGAAAGATTCCTAAATCCTGAAAGACCTTCAGCACCTGATATCGATCTTGATTTTGCAGATACAAGGCGCGACGAGGTAATACAATATGTAACTGAAAAGTATGGACATGATAAAGTCGCCCAAATAATAACGTTTGGTACGATGGAGGCTCGTGGAAGTGTTCGTGATGCAGGCCGTGCTCTCGGCATGCCATATGCTCAACCAGACAGAATTTCAAAAATGATTCCTCCCGGTTGGCAAGGCCATCACATGACAATTGATCTGGCACTTACCCAAAGTCCAGATCTTAAGAATGCATATAACACAGAACCAGAAACAAAACGTCTTTTGGACATAGCAAAAAAATTGAATGGTGTTGCTCGCCATGCATCCGTTCATGCGGCTGGAGTAGTTATCGCAGATAAAGATCTTACCGAATATGTACCACTTCAGAAAGAAACGAATGGTGACAAGATCGTAACCCAATACGATATGTATACGGTCGGTGAAGATGGGGTTGGCTTACTAAAAATGGACTTTTTGGGACTTCGCAACCTTACCATTATCCAAGAAGCCCTTCGATTTATTAAAGAAAATCAAAATAAAGAAATAGATTTCCAAAAGATTTCATACGACGACCCTCCTACGTATAAACTCCTAGCAAGTGGGGAAACAACGGGAATATTTCAACTTGAGTCTGCGGGCATGAGACGGTACATAAAAGAACTAAAACCAACCACCATATTTGATGTTATGGCTATGGTTGCACTCTATAGACCAGGACCTATGCAAAATATTCCGGACTTTATAGCACGAAAGCACGACCCATCAAAAATTTCATTTCCAGATCCGAGACTTGAGCAGATCTTAGCAAACTCCTATGGAATCTTAACATTTCAAGATGATGTGCTTCTAACTACAATTGCGCTTGCCGGATATACGTGGCTTGATGCTGATAAATTCCGCAAAGCAATGGGTAAGAAAATTCCTGCAGAAATGAAAAAACAGAAAGAGATTTTTCTTGCCGGAGCAGTTAAAAATGGTCTAACTCAAAATAAAGCAGAGGAAATATTTGAGCTTATAGCTCCGTTTGCAGGATATGGATTTAATAAGGCACACGCCTCATGCTATGCAACAATAGCATTCAGAACCGCCTATCTTAAAGCACATTACCCGGTAGAATTTATGACCGCTCTTCTGACAGCAGAGTCGCGGGGCTCAACCGGTCCTCAAAAAAATGAGAAAATTTCGGTAGCAGTTGCTGAGTGTAAAAGACTAAAAATTGATGTACTGGGTCCCAATGTCAACAAGTCCCTTCAAGACTTTTCCATCGAGGAAAATAAAGTGAGATTTGGGCTTTCAGCAGTAAAAAATGTTGGCACGGCAGCAATAACAACTGTTCTTGAGGCACGCAGGAATGGAGAATTTAAAGATCTTGGCAATTTCTGCTCTCGGGTTGATCTCTCAAAAGTAAATAAAAAAACACTCGAAAGTCTTATCAAAGCAGGAGTATTTGACGAATTCGGAAAAAGAGCTTCAATGTTGTTTTCTATCACAAATATTGTTTCATCCATAACGAAAAAACCGGTCAAAAAACCAGTCAATCAAGTAAGTCTATTTGCTGACCTCCCATCAGAGACATCAGAACCACTGATAGACGGCTCCATACAGGATATTGAAGATTTCACCGATAGCGAAAAATTGATGTTTGAACGTGAATTATTGGGTTTTTTCCTATCTGATCACCCACTCAATTACAAACTTAATACCCTTCTTACATTTGCGACGCATAAAATTTCTGATCTGCCTGAAGTAAATAATGGAGCAAGAATTAAAATTGGCGGTCTTATATCTTCTATCAAAAAGATTTTTACAAAAAGATCGAATGAAGAAATGGCTTTTGTCTCATTGGAGGATCATTTAGGAGTAAGCATTGAGTGTGTAGTTTTTCCAAAGATATTTGAGAAATCAAAGTCATATTTAGTGAAGGATGCTATTGTTATTATGGAAGGCAAACTAGATTTTAAAGAAGAACTCCCCGTCATAATTGTTGAGGGAGTACGAATCCTTAACTAATGTCAATACATATAGGCATTGACTTAGATTTTGAGGTTAGGTACAATAACATTCCTTAATGGCCTCACTAAGACCTGAAATTATTGCGCAAGCAGGTGGGTTTCCCATCACCAATACATTCGTGTCAACGATAGTTGTTGATATTGTAATATTCTCCCTCATTTTTGCTTTTTCAAGGAGAGTTGCTCTCGTACCGTCAGGGATTCAAAGCGTAATTGAACCAATTATTGAGAATTTTTACGATCTTACTGAGCAAATTGCAGGCTCAAAGGCTGCAACGATATTTCCTTGGTTTGCTAGTTTTTTCTTTTTTATTGTTTGCGCAAATCTCATCGCTCTCCTTCCCGGGTTTGGAACAATTGGATTTTGGGAAACAATTTCAGAACATGGTCATGGTGTAAAAGAGGGAGCCAAAGAGTTGATTCCACTTTTTCGTGCAGCAACCAGTGACTTTAATGTAACACTTGCACTTGGAGCTGTTTCAATAGGAGCCACCCATGTAATTGCTTTAAAATATAATGGGCTTGTTGGATATTTAAATAAATTTCTTTCACTAAATCCAATTTATTTATTCATTGGTTTATTAGAATTTTTACTTGAGCTAGTAAAAATATTTTCCTTGTCTTTCAGACTCTTTGGAAATATATATGCTGGGGAAGTAGTGCTTGCAACGGTTGCTGGACTTTCAGCATTTTTTGCACCAATTCCATTTCTCCTACTTGAACTTATTGTCGCAGTTGTTCAGTCTCTCGTTTTTGCAATGCTAACAATGGTATTTATGTCATTATTGGCAACTACGTCATCGGAAGGAGGTGGTCACTAATATGCAGTTTGCATTCACAGGTGGAGCGACAATCGTTATCGGAGGTATATTTCCAGCTATAGCTATTGGACTTATGGGGTACAAAGCAATGGAAGCAATCGGGAGAAATCCTGAAGCTTCAACCAAAATCCTACCGGCTATGCTTTTGGGGATGGCTTTTGCTGAAGCTATCGCAATTTATTCACTCATTTTGGCATTTATTAAATAATAAATGCCATTTTGTTGAAGAGTTTTAAATTATGGAAATTCTTAATCAATTTGGATTTGATCTAAAATTATTTGCTGCGCAAATAGTTAATTTTTTGGTGATTGCTTTTGTATTCAAAAGGTTTCTTTACAAGCCGTTACTGGCAGTTTTAAACAAAAGAAAAACCACAATAAAAAAAGGGCTATTGGATGCAGAAAAAGCACAAAAAGCTCTAGAAGAAGCTGAATCAAAAAAAGACGAAATATTAAGTAAGGCAGGTAAAGAAGCCGAACGGATAATAAATGAGGCAAAGAATCAAGCAGCATCAAGTAGAGAGTTAATGCTTGAAGAGACAAAGAATGAGATAGCATCAATGATGGAAGCGACAAAAGCTCAAATTGAACTTGAAAAAGAGAACTTTACGAAGGAAGCAAAAAATATGTCACTTGAGTTATCAAGACAAATTTTATCCTCAACAATTGAAAATCTTTTTGATAGGAAAGAGCAAGAAACACTTATCAAAAAAAGTCTAACAAAAATAAAGAACCATGAATAATAAGGAAAAAAAAATAAAACAATTGGCAATTTTTGCTACTCAAAGCAGTTCAATACCTGAAGATGTTTCAACATACGTAATAAATTACTTTAGCAAGAAGGATCTCAAGATGTTTATGCGTTTCTATAAAATTGAGCTAGACAAAAAAAGGATTTTTGTATATAGTCCAGAGAATCTTTCCGAAAACAACATGAAATCACTTAAAAATTTGTATAAAAAAAAGGATATTATGCTAGTAATTGACCCAACGTTAGGTGCGGGGTTGAAAATTAGACAAAATGACAATATAGTCGATTTTACATTTAAAAAATATATAAATGATACAATCGATACTCTAAAAGATTAATATGAAACAAGAAGATTTGCTAAAACAAATTGAAAAGAGACTTGCCACAGTACATCTCAATCCTAAGATGGAAAATGTGGGAGTCGTACAAAGCGTTGGTGATGGTATTATCCAAGCATCAGGACTCTCCAGGGTAGGATTTGGTGAGGAAGTAGAATTCAAAAATGGAGCACGTGGACTCTCCTTCAATTTAAATGAGGACCTCACCTCAATAATACTTCTAACAGAAAGTTTGGACATCCAGGAGGGAGACAATATCAAAACAACTGGTAGAATTTTAGGCATTACGGGAAGTGATGAGCTTATTGGGCGCGTCGTAGATCCATTACAAAATCCTCTTGACGGTAAAAGACTAGCTTTAAAGGGACCACTCTACCCATTGGAAAAAATCGCCCCCGGAGTTATCGAAAGACAATCGGTGGACACGCCTTTAAAAACAGGAATAAAAGCTATTGATGCAATGACCCCTATTGGACGCGGTCAACGGGAACTTATTATTGGTGACAGAAATACCGGAAAAACAGCAATAGCAATTGACACTATTATAAACCAAAAGAAAAAGGATCTCGGTCTTAAGAAAGTAATATGTATTTATTGCGCTATTGGCCAAAAAAGAAGCAATATCGCCCGCATAATCGGAAAACTTGAGGAAGAGGGAGCAATGGAATATACAATCGTTGTTGCCGCATCCTCATCTGATTCTGCAGCACTTCAGTACCTAGCACCCTTTGCAGCAACTGCAATTGGAGAATATTTTATGGATCGTGGAGAAGATGTTCTCGTAGTATTTGACGATTTCTCAAAACATGCATGGGCATATAGACAGATCTCTCTTTTACTTAAGCGCCCAGCTGGGCGTGAAGCATATCCAGGAGATATTTTTTACCTCCATTCAAGAATTCTGGAACGATCCTCACGAATGTCTGACAAATTAGGTGGAGGATCACTTACTGCTCTCCCCATTATTGAGACACAAGCAGCAGATAACTCGGCATACATCCCCACGAATGTCATCTCTATTACTGATGGGCAAATATATCTTGAGAATGATCTTTTCAATCAAGGTGTAAGACCGGCTATAAACACCGGTCAGTCAGTTTCACGTGTTGGTGGCGCCGCACAAACAAAAATCATGAAACAAATTGCTGGCCCCCTTCGTCTTGAAAGCGCACAGTACAGGGAACTTGCTGCATTTGCCCAATTTGGAAGCGATTTAGATGAAGAAACACTCAAAAAAATAGAGCGTGGTAAAAGAGTTGCTGAAATACTCAAGCAACCACAATACTCTCCTCTTTCAGAATTTGAACAAGTTGTTAGCATTTATTCAGCTGCAACCGGCCTACTGGATGATTTCCCTGTTGACCAGATTGGTATGTTTGAACAGAGAATAATTGACTTTATTAGGGTAAAAAATAAAGGACTTCTCAAAAAACTTGAGAACGGTGAAAAGATGGATGACAAAACCATCGAAGAACTCAAAACCGTTGTAACCAGTTTTAAAAAGACAGTTAAGTAAAATTATGGCCCAAAATCTTCAGTTACTCAAAAGGAGAATAAAAACTTCTAAAAATATCGCTCAAATCGCCAAGGCTCTTGAGATGATTGCTGCATCAAAAATAAAAAAAGCTCAGAGCGCTTCTATCAACAATAATCCATACGCCGCAAGAATAACTGACATTACGCAAAAAATAATATCATCGTTAAACGAAGAAAGCTTTTCACATCCATATTTGGCTAAGAGAACGGAAGGAAAAAAACTTTTAATCGCTATAAGCCCGGACAGAGGACTTTGTGGTTCTCTTAATACAAATCTCTATAAAAAATTAATTGAAATTGAGGATCACAATACAAATGCGGTGACTGTAGGAAAAAAAGTGGGTCTTTTTACTTCCAAGTTAAGTTTTGAATTGTTATCCTCTTATCCTATGGGGAGCACTCTTCCGGATTATTCTATTGTCATGCAATTAAAGCAGGTAATTGATGACGAAATTAAGGCGGGAAATGCATCAACGGTAAGCATTGTATATGCTGATTTTGTTTCCTTATTCACTCAAACACCCATCGTTAAACAGCTGCTCCCTCTCCAATTTGAAAACAGTGGAGATAATAGTGAGAAAAATACATCTATTTATGAACCGGGGAAAGCAGAACTTCTGAAAGAACTACTTCCTTATTATCTTGAAGTGCAAATATATAATGCGTTATTACAAGCCTTTACTTCCGAACAAGCAGCTCAAATGGTAGCAATGCAGAATGCTAAAAATAATGCCTTTGATATTGCGCAGTACCTCAACCTTGTTTATAATAAGTCACGTCAAGAAAGAATTACCAACGAAATCCTAGATCTATCAAATAGCACCCAAATATGACAAACAAAGGAATAATTATACGTATCCAGGGACCAATAGTGGACGTTAGATTTGAGAAAGAAGTTCCAAAAGTATACGAAGCCCTCACAATTGAGCTGGGCAAAGGAAAGAAATTAATCCTTGAAACCGAATTTGAGATGGGTAATAACGAGGTTAGAACCATTGCAATGGGCCCGACCGAAGGATTGTCCCGAGGAACTGAAGTTATTGCAACCGGTTCACAAATTTCAGTGCCGACAGGAGAAGAGACTTTGGGAAGAATTTTTAACGTACTAGGTGAACCTATCGACGGTCTTAAGCCCCTCACTTCAAAAGTTAAGATGGCGTCCATACATAACAGTGCCCCCGCATTATCCGAACAGAGTACAAAGCCTGAGATGCTTGAAACGGGAATTAAAGTAATTGATCTTATCTCTCCATTTACTAAAGGAGGAAAAGTCGGAATCTTTGGGGGAGCTGGAGTTGGAAAAACAGTTATCATCCAAGAACTGATTAGAAACATAGCTATTGTTCATAGTGGACACTCTGTATTTGCCGGAGTTGGTGAAAGAACCCGCGAAGGAACTGACCTATATAAAGAAATGACCGGATCAGGTGTTATCGACAAGACGGTAATGGTGTTTGGACAAATGAACGAGCCTCCCGGAAACAGGTTGCGCGTAGGATTAACTGCTTTGACAATGGCAGAATACTTCCGTGATCAAAAAAATGAGGACGTTCTATTATTTATTGATAACGTATTCCGGTTTGCTCAAGCAGGTAGTGAAGTTTCTGCACTTTTAGGAAGAACCCCCTCTGCTGTCGGATACCAACCTACTCTTGCAGCTGACATTGGAAGTCTTCAAGAAAGAATAACCTCAACAAATAAAGGTTCTATCACTTCAGTACAGGCAGTGTATGTACCGGCTGATGATTACACGGATCCTGCTCCAGCTACCATATTTGGTCACCTGGATGCATCAATAACACTCGAGCGGTCAATCGCCGAGCAAGGTCTCTACCCGGCCGTTGACCCACTAACATCATCCTCACGCCTTCTTGATCCAAATATAGTAGGCCGTGAACACTATGAAGTAGCATCTGAGGTAAAAAGAGTTTTGCAGCGGTATAAAGACCTTCAAGACATTATTGCTATCTTGGGTATTGATGAATTATCTGATGAAGACAAGCTTACTGTTGCTCGCGCACGAAAAATCCAAAGATTTTTGACACAACCTATGTTTGTAGCTGAAATATTTACAGGATCTCCTGGAAAATACGTCAAGATTGCAGATACAGTCAAAGGCTTTAAAGATCTTTTGGAAGGTAAATATGACAAATTGTCAGAAAGCGCATTTTATATGAAAGGAACTATTGATGAAGCTGAAAAATCAGGTAAATAACGAACTTGCTTTATCGCAAATAATGAAGGTTCGTTGAACAGGTTAGAAACCAGTTTAATTCTTATGTTTCAACTCCAAATTTTGTCACCATTAGGTGAAGTGTTCAATGAATCTGTAGATGAGGCTTTGCTTCCAACAGATAAAGGTGAAATTGCTATACTTCCTCACCATATACCGTTATTTTCAAAATTAACAGAAGGAACTATAACAATTATTAAAGGGGGCAAAAACACTGTTATTGCAATTGTTGGTGGTTTTTTAGAGGTAAAAAATGATGTAGTCACAATTCTCTCGGATTATGCAGTAAAAGCGGAAAATATACAAATTGCACGAGCCGTAGAGGCAAAGAAGCAAGCCGAAGAATTTATAGCAAATAAGCAAGGGACAGCAGACTTAATAATGGCAGAACGACAACTACAAAAGTCTTTGCTCGAATTAAAAATTGCTGACAAAATGAAACACCACTAATCCATTATGATCCGAAGACGTATAAGAACTTCCAGGCTTTCTAGGACTAATGAAAAGCAGAATAAAAGACAAGCCCTATTGTTCACGATAGGCATTGTTGTACTTTTGGTGATTTTAGTTCAGTTTGGACCAATTCTGATTAATATTTTTGGGAATGTTGTATACACCTTGCGAGGAGGAGACAAAAGCGACACGCAGGTCGTTGGGCAAGAATTACTCCAACCCCCTACCCTCATTGGAGTAGCTGAGGCGACTCAAAGTGCAACGATATCATTTAGCGGCGTAGCACCAGACAAGAGTGGGACGGTTGAGCTGTATGTAAATGACGAACTTGAAGATGAAATAGTTATTCATAGTAAGGCAGATTTCCAGATCAATGGCCTTCCATTGAAAAAAGGAACTAACACCGTAAAAGCCCGTTTTGTTAAGGGAGATAAAACAAGCTCGTTCACTCAGGATTATGTTGTTAACTATTTAAATGACAAACCAAAGCTTGAGGTTTCTTTCCCAAATGATGGAGGAACATATACAAAAGCTGACAAGAACATAACCGTCACTGGATCCACGGACCCAGACAACACGGTATCAGTAAATTCGTTCAGGGCAATCGTCGATACTTCTGGCAAATTCTCTTATCAACTTCAGTTAAACGATGGTGAGAACCAAGTAACTGTTGAGGCTCAAAATCCAGCAGGTGCTAAAACACAGAAGCAGTTAAAGGTTACCTATCAACCTTAGATCCCACACCCATCACTCTCATTGATAAAAACCAAAAAGTAAGGATTGGAGTATAAAAAAGTATATTTGTAAAGAAACTTGCGACACAAATTGCTATCATGATGGGTATTAAGAAAGTTCGAATTTTTTTTTGTTTCGAAATTATATCTTTCCCGAGGTAGTAAAAAGAAATTAAGTAGATAGTTATTCCAACTACACCCGTTGTAGACATAGCAAAAAGAAAGCTGTTGTCGGTTCCTGCATCCGCATTACTCCATGATGCTCCTTTCTCATTCCGATACCCATAACGCAACTGTGCATACCTGAACGCATTAAATCCAACACCAACGATTGGATTTTTCGAAATAATATCTAGGGATTCTTTTACTGAATCTATACGCTTACTTGAAGAAGCAGTTCTCAGTGGATTAAGTCCCTCCACGTGGGTATCTGATATGAGAAATAAAAAAGCTGTTAATAAGACAATTACAAGAAGGACTTCTTTCATTTTCTTCTTCAAAATGGCAAAGCTTATAATACCTGCTAGAAGTGCTACAAGGGCTGTTCTGGAAAAGGTTAGGTATATCGCTATAAAAGTACAAAATGCTATAATTATTTCTTTATAAACATACTCAAATCTATTGTTTACTATTCGCCAAACTATGTAAAAAAGAAATACAACAAAGAATACTCCGGCAAAATTAGGGTCAAGAAATGTCGAGAACATTCTATATAAATGGTTGTCCCATCCCAAATAAAATAGTTTAAAGAGATCATAGTAAAAGAAAAATTGCCAGAATCCAATAACTATAATGAGTGTTCCGGATAACAACAATAAGGTCTTCATTCTCCTTGCCGATAAGCTTGTAATCGGAGCAATAATTAATAACAAATAAGATAAATAGCGCAAAGAATACAGAAAAGATTGGATAAATTTAACATCAGAATGAACAGAGAAATTAATAATTAGACTTACAAATCCAATAAAAACAAAAAGTAGCTGAAATTTGAAAAAATTTTTTTTCGGAAATCTTTTTCTTTTTAGGTAATAATACAAAGTAATTACAGCAGTAACACCTACAACAATATCTTGAGGAACGACATAAACATTTGCGTACAATTTTATTCTTAAAAGAAGTCCTAATGGAAAAATTAATACAACTAAAAACAGTAACTTTTGGATAATTTTTTCAATCATAATTTATATAACCATGTATGGGTTTTAATATTTCTGTATACGAGTGAATTTTTTTCATCAGGTCTCGTCTCGCTTTGATATAAAACATAGCGATAATGCTTTGAATTCCATTCATCAATTGTAAATGGAAAATCAACATAATATAAGTTGTGGGTATTTTTCATGAGAACCATGTCACTTCCTACTATTTTTTTAATATCAGCATTCTCATCATAAAAATCACCAAAAGAAAAATTAAGATGATCCATCAGAAACCTCTCTTTAGATTCTACACCTAGTACTATTGGCACATACTTAATGCTGGCAATTCCTCTATATGCTGTGTTTGTGATGATAAGAGTAAGCAGTACCACTCCCATAGATTTTGCAATAACCGAATTTTTTGTTTGTAACAGAGCGATATAGGAAACCAGTGAAAAAGTTGCAATAAAAGTGACTAAAAAACGAGATCCACCGGATTGAGAAGTTAGATACCAGGTAAAATAAGCAAAAATACAAAAAACTACGAGGAATAAATATTTCTTTAAAAATCCAAAAAAACCAACAAAAACAATAGGCATCAATATAATATATATAGGAGTTACCGGATCGGGAGCAAAAACAAAAATACCGATAAGTGTTTTTAAAAAAGTTACAGGGGATAACAAGTCTATTGTAAAATTGCGTAAGCCAAGTTGCGAGAATAATGGATATATTGGATTTCCGGTGTTTATATATGAAATTACAAACCACGGTAAGGGTACGAAAAGCGCCATACCCGTATACATGAGTACGTTATATATTTTCTCTCTTATCGTTTGCCTGTGAGTTATGAGAATTAACAAAATAAAAATACACAAAGTCCCAAGTGATAAAATTTTTGTCGCAATTGCAAAGCCCATTAGTGCTGCGCTGATTAATAGGTTTGTTTTATTTTTACTTTTTGTAAATAAAGCAAAATAATAAAGAGAGAATAGCTCAAAGAAGGTTCTTGATAAATCAGAAAAGGCGGTAGTCGAAAGCCACATAACAACAGGGTTTGTATAGTAAAGCAAAACTACTAACAAAGACTGTGTTTTTCTTAGATACAGTCGTGACAGTCTGAAAAGCACTATGCATGAGAGAAAGCCAAAGAAATAATGAACGAATTTCGCCAGTATTTCTCCGGATAACAGTAGTGCAGGAACATACAGCATTTCGGTCAGCTTGGGCATCAAAGAGTAGTAAAAAAGGTTGCCGGTAATGTAAAATATCTTCTGATTTATAATAAATATTTTCGGTATTGTTAGGTGGTACCACAATGAATCAAAAGCTAATTCCGGTCCAAGTACCCCAACCAAATTAATTCCTGTTGCGATGAGAAAAAGACTAATAAGAAAAATTTCAAACCGTGAATAGTGTTTTGTAAAAAAATCTAAACTAACTTTTTCATTTTTATATACAATTGAAATAAAACTTACTAAGATAAAAAGTGAAGTTAAGAACAGTATGGGAAGGTATGACAACTTTCCAATCAAACCTAAAAGAAGAACACAGTATGAATATACCCCAATTAAAAGTGCAATTTTTAGCATACACCCTTTCTACAGATCAAGTGGTAATAATACAAAATTACTATTATAATTGTCCATAGAAGAAAGAGTAATGTAATTTTTTTCATATGGTTATTATAACAGCAGTTATTATTCCAGCATATAATGAAGCAGAGAATCTTAAAATTCTTATACCTTCAATTTACAACTATGCAAATTCTATTGTAGTCTATGTTGTCGATGACAACTCTCAAGACAATACTGATGAAGTTATAAGAAATCTTCAGATAAAATATCCGATTGTCCATTTGAAACGCAAAAAAAAGCTAGGGAGAGGAACTGCAGTTACTTTCGGTTTTAAGGAGGCTTTTAAAAATAAAAAAGTCACAGTCTTTGTTGAAATGGACGCAGACCAGTCCCATGACCCAAAAGAACTGACAAAGTTAATAAGTCTTGTTGACAAGAATTCAGTTGCATCAGCATCACGATATATACCAAGAAGCAAAGTATTTGGCACTTCTACAGAAAGAAAAATATTAAGTAAACTTGTTAATGGTTTCGAATCGTTACTTTTTGGTTTACCAATTCACGACTATACAAATGGATTCAGAGCATATCCGAGAAATGCTGTGGAGCTACTTATAAAACATAAATACAAGAGTACCGGATTTGCAACAATCGTTGAGACCACTTATTTGTTGTATAAAAAAGGGTTTATGTTAAAAGAAAACTCTACAAAATTTGTTAACAGGAGAATAGGAGGTTCGAAAGTGGATATGCATGAAATGTATATTTCATTAAGAGATCTTCTCCGTATCCGTTTTTCCAAGATATAACTTTCCACGAACTAGAAAAGAGTGGAAGCTCATGATCATTGCATATATAAATCCAGCTATCCCATCTTTATAGCCCTGTTTGAAAAAATAGTTTTTTACAAATTTTCCAAAGGGATACATAAAAATCAAAAAAAAGTTTGAGTTACTATTTGCTTCACTCAATTCAACTGCCCTGAGGGTCGAGTATAAATCAACTTCTTTTATAAATTCTCTAACCGACTGATGAGGTGCATGTATTAATGGGTTTATCAAGGTATCTGTTGCTCCAGTAACTTTCCATTCCTCATGAACTTTTCCGTGCCATTTTCCGGAATCTCTTTTTGCCAGTCGCAGCAATCGTACTTCCCCCACCTCGCCATGAAGGATTTTTTTGCCCCACATAAAATCAATTCTTTTTAAGTAAAAACCCGATCCTTCCCTTCCTTTAGTCTTTGATAAAATTTCATCTTTCAGTTTCTCGGTTACAAACTCATCTGAATCTATGAACAATACCCAGTTCCCATGCGTATTATTAAGCGCAAAATTGCGCTGATTGGAAAAATTGTTGTTTAGGGGACGAATAAAAACATTTTTTGTATAATTTCTGGCTATATCAATAGTTCGGTCAGTTGACTCATCATCTATGACGATTAGTTCATCCCCAAAATTTAATAATTCCAAACAATCGACTAAATGTTCTTCGTCGTTATGTGTCAGAACAACAATACTTAAGTTAGTTGTTGGGGTCATATTTTATGTTATATAGATATTGCTTTGTACGCAAGTCGCTTGTTATTAAGCGTACAGAATATTCAGAACAGTTTTTTATTTTGAGAGAATTGCAAAGCCATGAGAAATCTCCCCCTCTTATTAATAATTTGTGAATGTTTTCAGGCAGTTTGAATACATGTGTATCCTGATTAATAAAATAAAAGACATTTTTGTATTTAAAATCAGCATAGTACAACTCATAAACACCGTAGTTGGTTACCGTCTCATTCTTATCAATATTTCTGGTAAATTGCCCGTTAAAATCATAATATGATGCATAATCCTTGGCGAGGTTTTTGCGCAAAAAATTGTCACTGTTAGCCCACCCCAATCCATACGGGAGTATTACAAATGTATTGAAGAGGTAATATAAAGAAAGAACGAAAAAAAGCAACAGCACAAGAAGTTTTATTAAGAAGTTCCTCATAACAAAGACCAATCCAACGGCAGCCAATTGGTATGCTAAAAGCATGTAGGGCAAAGAATACCTTCCTCTTCCAAGCCCGAGGGGGAAAAATATTACTGGCACGATCAGCAAAATCAACAACAGTAAGAATTTTTTATATTTAAAAATATCTTTTTTCTTCATGAGAAATAGTGAAAAGAGACCGATTACTATAAAAAGGCCATATTCGATAGTAAAGTTAAATTTTTCACTAAATCCTGCCCATGTAAAATTCCTCAAAAACATTGCTGTGTGTGAATAGGTTTGTGCAACTTGTCCTTGAGACGTATTCACATAAAACGGGTCCCCCACCAACACTATTGCTCTTATATACCAAGGGAGAACAATGGCAAGAGAACTAAATACAAAAAGAGCTGTTTTTTTTAGGATTTTTCTAAAAGTCTCTTTCCTTAGTAATAATATAAGAAACAATATCGCAAACGGGTAATAAAATAAAATCCATATTTTGCTAGCTAAGGAAACCCCCAACAATATTCCACTTAGCACTATGTTTTTTTTCTGAAGTTTTGATGTCAACAGAATTCCCACAGATAACAGAAAACAATACAGCGCTGGAAAATCACTGAATGCTTGGGTACCAAGTTGGAGCATTAGGGGGGCACTAGCAAACATAAGCGCTGACAATGTGCTTCCTCTTGTATCATTTTTGTTCATAAAATTGACTTTATAAAGAAGAAAAAATACTAGCACAAAGAATCCAAAGTGAACTACATGTGTCATAAGCCCATTGCTAACAAATTGCGTTAGTATGTACAAAAGCTCAGGAAGATGAGGAACAGTGGTATAACTCTCGTCTCCAAGGGCTGGAATCATAATAGTGTGCTCAGCTATGTAGATTCTTGGAAATCGGAGATGATAATCAAGAGGATCTCCTGCTGTTTGCGGTGGAATTAGTCTTAATAAAGCAATTGAAATAAAAACCAGACAGAGAATTTTTAACCAATTATTTTTTTTTGGAATCTGAAGATAAAACCTAATAGGCCATTTTATGAAAGTCCATATTGAGATTGCTGTTAAAAAAAGCAGAACTATAAGAATGTTTAATTCGGTTAGAATCCCGAAAAGACCCAAAATGAACATGAGATTGCTTAAAAGAGAGTATCCCAATGCAAAATTAATGAAATGGGTTAATCGGCTGTCGTATGATTTATCAAAAAAAAGACGCACCAAGACTCTTCCGGAACCATACATTACATAAAACAAGAGTAAAACATATAGGAAAAAAACTGTTTGCTTTAGAAAGAATTCGGGGTCGAAGAATACACCAATAAAATCTTTTTGTAAATCAGTTACTGATTCTAAAATAAGATGCAATTTTTCCATTACTTCTTTGAAGCGACAGCTATAAGAGAAATCCCAAAGGGCAGTCCCTTCTTGGGCTCAATAGCTTTTAACACCGGTACTACCCAATTAAAAGATTTTACCTGAGATTTTTCAAGTTTGCCATGATTTTTACTAATATAATTTCTTACGATCCAACTCAATAAACCTACCATATTAAAAAATTCTAATTCATCAACATGAAAGCCGGCGCTCATCAATTTCTCTCTTAACTCATCTTTCTCATAGCGTCTATAATGTCCAAGACTCCTATCTAGCTCGTTATATGCTATCCTCTTCGCAGGGACAAGTAGAACAAGTTTGCCTGAACTCTCAAGTAATCTATGTAAGTTTTTTAATGCCTTTTGATCATTCTCAATATGTTCCAGGACGTTAACACCATAAATAGATTTAAATTTATTACTGATTTTACCCAGATTTGATGCTGCATTAAACAATTCAACTTTTATTTTTTTATTTTTTTTGAATTTTTTCGCTAACGAATCAACTAATATGCTATCAATGTCTGTGAGAACCAGCTCTTTAAAGCCTGTCATATATTCGGAAATATTTCCGGTGCCTGCACCAATTTCCAATGAAGGACTTTTTAAGAAGGGTTTCAACCTTGAGGCAATCCATTTATTATAATTCTCAGCACCTTCAAGA
The DNA here is from genome assembly GCA_964504535.1 of uncultured Gammaproteobacteria bacterium. Classification (GTDB taxonomy): domain Bacteria; phylum Patescibacteriota; class Microgenomatia; order Levybacterales; family GWA1-39-11; genus JAUSNA01. The sequence goes on along the minus strand of CAZDED010000006.1, from coordinate 32,056 downwards.
ACTTCCAATGTTTGAACTCCTGCGTATTTACTCATACTAGTATTTTAACCTATTTTTTAAGAAGTAGCTGTCATTATTATTGTTCTAATAACAGAAAACCCATGCTTATAGGGGCTCAGATAAGACTTACCACTTTTTCTTTGACGACACGAAATTGGAACAGTGCTAATTTTCAAATCGTTCTGTGAGGCCCTTACTACTACTTCCGCCTCATATGCAAAATCATTTGCGTGCGGAATAATTTTTTTGATTGTACTTTTTTTGAATGCTTTAAGCCCCGTCATTACATCAATAATATATTTTCCTGAAAAAATAGTTGCAATAAATGAAACAAAAATATTTCCAAAGAGGTTTGTTTGCACCCCTTTTGATGATTTAAAAATATTTTTCAGACTATACCGGGCTCCAAGAACAATATCCGCACCACCTTTTAATGCATTGATCAATTTTGGGATATCTGATGCTTTCAGTTGACCATCAGCATCAAATTGTACGATAAATTCTTTTGTAGCATGAGAAAGTCCGGTTTTGAAGGCTCCACCTTTTCCTTTATTTTTTTTATGAGAAATTACTTTATCCGCACCCTCATTCTTTGCAATCTCTGCAGTTCCGTCTTTTGAGGCGTCGTCGATAACAATAATTTCGACTTTGTAGTCATGCCGAAGCTTTGATAATTCTTTTATTACAGACGCTATGTTTTTTTCTTCATTATATGCAGGAACTATCACCGAAATGGTATCTTTTGCCATTTTTGTATAATATCATACAAACACTATTTAGTTTATGGGGAAAAGAAATTTTAAATTTGTTTTGTTAATTTTAATAGGGCTTTGGATTGTCTTGACTTTTTTTCGAATAGCTTTTAATTTTTCAAAACTTTACACAGAAGAGACTCGTTGGATATTTCTGAGTGACGAACAAAAAAAAGAAAAACAGTTTGGGGAAAGATATGTTTTTTTCATGTTTGTTAAGGAAAACATCAAAGATAAATCAAATATTATACTGTTTACTAATGATGGCATGGCTTACTATTTGGCCAGGTATTTCTTGTACCCCACAACTGTCATATGGGGTGAAAGACAATTTACCGAGTGGGGAAACGACATCAACAGAACCTATTCCTATGCAATTTTCTACCCAACCACCAATTCTTTATACGAAGAAAAGAAAGTTGTTAATGGGATAACTTATACAAAACTGAAAGAATTTAAAGTAAAAGGCTCAACAAAAGGTATTATCTATAAAAAATGAATATTTTGATTGTTATATTTGATATTGTGATGATTTTTTTAATCGGCTACACCACTGGTAAGACCTGGCTATTTCATAAATCGTACTCATTTTTAAAGAAAATTGCACTTTCGTACGCGCTTGGATTTGGTTTTATAGGCATCGAAATGTTTATTTTGTCTGTGATTGGAACAAAATGGAACTACGGCATCATTCTTACCCCATGGGTTATATTTATATGTTATTTTTTCCTGAAAAATAGATTATATAGCTACACTTCATACTTTAAATTAGAGTTTATAGGAAGAGCTGAGAAAGCGCTTATGTTTCTTCTTGTAGCCCTCGTGCTTTTTGTAGGAATAGAATCAGTTATGAGGCCGATACAAGCTTGGGATGGGTGGGACAACTGGGTTTTTAGAGCAAATGTTTTTTATCTAAACGGAGGAATTGATAACTATTATTTTGCTTACACGACAGACTCTTATCCATTAATAGTTCCCCTAGCCACCTCCATTGGGTATATTACAATCGGCGAAATTGACGATACGGCAATACTACTTTTTTATTATGTTTTCTATGTAGCACTTGGAATACTTTTCTATAGCTCGATCAGAGATTTTACCGGCAGGAGGATTGCACTACTTTTTACACTACTTTTGCTCGGATCGCAGAATTTGATACGACATGGAGGAAGATACGAGGCAGGTCAGGCAGATTTGATGGTTGGTTTTTATATTTTTTCAGGAGCAGTTGTCCTACTTGACTTCCTCAAGCTTAATTCAAACAGAATTCTTTTTCTTCTTGCTTTGCTCCTCGGAATCGCAAGTCAAATCAAAAATGATACTATGCCTTTTATTCTGCTTTCAACATGCGTTGTAATATATAAAATACTAAAAGAGAAAAAATATAGCAGATTTCTTCTGCTTGCCCCACTGCCATCAATCATATTTACATGGGAATTGTTCAAGAAAATTAACAGCCTTCACCCAAACTTTTTATTCAGAAATGGGATTGAACTTCATATCGAAAGACTACCAGTAATCATTTTGCATTTTTTTAAGGAGTTTGGAAACATCCAGAATTGGAATCTCATGTGGATCGTATTCTTCTTTTGCGTTTTTATATATATAAAGCAATTGAAATCGCGTATTTTAATCCCCTTGTTCTTATTTTTTCAAATATTCTTTTATGTTTGTATTTTTCTAATACTTCCTCGAAGTCCAGTGTCGCAAATCGATGCTATTTCAAACAAACTCTTGTTACACTTAGCACCTTTAGCGGTATTTACAATAGCATTAGTAGTAGCAAAAGTATTTAGGAAGACATCGGTTTGAATACCTCGTTGAAGAGCAAAATCAATCCCTTCTCGGGAAGTATTTTGGGGCGCCATCCGGCTTTACGAATTTTCTCAGAGCGATAGTATATATTCGCCACCTTTTCCTTGTCACCCATAACGAATTTTATATGGCATTTCTTGTTTGCAATTTTTTCCATGAGATCAATGATCCTGAGCAAACTATAATTCTTTCCTGTTCCAATATTGTAAACTCCCGAAACATTCCTTTTGAGAGCCAGAATTATAGCGTCAGCGGCATCTTCAACCCAAACTAGATCGCGCTCCTGTTTGCCGTCTCCTGTGATAAGAACCTCTGACGAATCAAATAAATGCATAAAAAGTTTATAGACAAACCCTTTTCTATTCTCATATCCGTACAGACTGAAGAATCTTAAGATTGCATATTTTTTATCATTTCTGCTACTCCAATTCACTATCAATTTTTCTGCTCTTAATTTACTTTTCCCATACTCTGTGTCAGGCTTACAGGTAGCACTCTCATCAAATATTTTTGTTTGAGAGCTACCATAAACTGCAACAGAGGACGCAAAAATTATTTTTTTGATTGGACTTTTTGAAAGGCTACGCAAAAGATTTCTTGTAGTATCTGTGTTGCCCTGCAGCATAGTTGTCTTGCCTTGCTCAATTTGTCCCGCTAAATGAATAAGAACTGTGGAGTTGGCAGTTAGCTTGCTATAATCTGTTTTTTTAAAAAGATTCCCTGACACAACCTGAACCCCTTCGGGATACGTTGAGCCACTTGAGTCGAGGACTGTTACCCGATAGCCTTTTTGAATTAATTTTCTCAGAACTACTCTACCTAAAAAGCCTGATGCACCTGTAACCGCGATGTTTTTATGATAAAACATTTTTAGATCCAACCTTCACTTCTGAGCATTTTTGTAAGCTCTTTTTTTGACAGCTGAACAGTTGTGTCAGAAGAATAATGAAATGGTTTTAATCTCTTCATTTTCTTATATTTCTTCTTAACGGAATCGATTTCTATTTGTGGCAGGATTACATAATAATTGCCGGTCTCAACAGTTCTGACAGATTCCGAGACGCTAACAAGAGTTTCGTGAATTTTCTCTCCTGGTCTAACCCCAATAGTAACAATTTTATTTTTTTTATTATTGCCATCCATCATGATATCCGCCAGATCAGAAATGGTGTGTGCAGGCATTTTTCTTACGAATACTTCCCCGCCAACACCCTCTTTTAGTGCAGTTAAAACGAGGTCAACACTTTCTTTAAGCGTTATCATAAATCTGGTCATACGTGGATCTGTGATTGTGAGAGGCTTTGAATTGTCAATAAGTGACCGAAACAATGGAACGACAGATCCTCTTGAACCTAATACGTTTCCGTATCTCGTCGATACAAATATTGTTTTTGAATTAGTTTCATATAAATTTGCCGTAGTCATTAACCGTTCTTGTAGTGCTTTTGACATCCCATATGCATTAATAGGCTCGACAGCTTTATCGGTAGACAATGCCACAACTTTTGCAACATTTTCATCTTTTGCGGCTTCTATAATATTTTGAGCACCCAAAACATTTGTTTTGACTCCCTCCCAAACATTATACTCAACCTCAGTAATCCATTTTAATGCTGCAGCATGAATTATGATATCAACACCTCGTATAGCCTCTCTTACACTTCGGTAATCCCTAACATCGCCAAGAATAAATCTAATTTTTTTTTCATTTTTGTATTCAAGACGCATCAGCCCCTGCTTTACTTCGTCTCTACTAAATACTATTATTTCAGATGGATTAAATTTGAGAAGTTCTCTTACTAACATCTTTCCAAAAGAGCCTGTTCCACCAGTTAAAAAGATTTTCTTTCTTTGTATTAGATTGTTTTTTGATGCTACCATAGGAGTGTTATATTCTATCATATGGATTTTTTCAAGCGTGTTCTTCTTTTGAATTTTTTTGTTATAATACCAACAATGAAAAAAATCGTACATAAAAAACCTCATGTAACCATCACGATGGCCGCTCTCAATGAAGAGAAAGTTATTGGCAAAACGCTCGCGGAATGTTTCAAACTTAAAAAACTGTATGATCTCCAAGTCCTGGTAGTACTTGATAGTAAGACAACCGACAACACTGCTGCCGTTGCAAAAAAAACGGGTGCTACTGTTATTCAAACAGGCAAATGGAAAGGGAAAGGCTATGCTCTCCGGAAAGCAACAAAATTTATTAAGGGGGATTACGTTATTCAAATAGATGCAGATTATCAATTTATGCCGTTTGATATCCCAAAATTTATGGATGCTTTACAAAATGGTTATGATGTAGCATTGGCAACACGATACGAGAAGGGTGCAAAAGTCTCAAAAGATTCTGTAACTCCGTTCCGACAATTTGGAATTCATCTATTATCAATTGCAACTTCTATTGCAGCCGGACAAAGAGTGACTGACATGCTTGCCGGTTTTAAAGGGTTTAAGACGAAAGTTCTGAAAGATATCGACATGAAAGAAGATCATTACGGGTATGAGGCAGAAGTAATTATTAAAGCAGCACAGAAAAAATATAAAATAAAAAATATTCCGATTACTTACAAGAAAAGAATGTCAGGAGCAACAAAACTTATGCCTATTAAAGATGGGTTTCTTTTCCTTCAGACCATCATAAAAATCGGCCTTGGTCTGTAAATTAAGTTAATGCTATTTCCTCATTAACGTTATTAATTCGATACACAATCTTTCCTGTTCCGAGCACATTCCACACATCGCAGACGATGCAATTTTTCTTAACGAGACTCTTAATTTTTTTGATATCCAATTTTTTGTATACATTGTGATTTGTAGCGATGAATAAAATGTCAGCATCTTTAACCGCTTCATATACATCCTTCTCTATCTTTTGCTTTTCATATTCCTTGACATACGGGTCGTGAAGTACTACTTCTGCTCTTTCACGAAGCAGCGCATGCCTAACCTTGAAGCTCAGTGATTCCCGGATGTCATCAATCTCTGCTTTGAACGCCAATCCCAGTATTACTGCTTTTTTATTTTTCAGTTTCATACGCTCACGTACCAGCCTTATCAAAAACATCGGCATTGATTCATTTATTTTCCAACTTGTCGAAATAAGATCAGCATAAGGAAGATCTGAAATTAAGAAAAAACCATCCTTAAAAAGACATGGTCCGGCAGTAAGGCCAGGCATGGTAAGTCCACCTCTTTTGTATTTATAGTTAACAAGATTTACTATTTCGTAGATATCCCTGTGGTAATTATGTGCCAACACCATAAATTCGTTTGCTACTGCGAAATTTATATACCGATACATGTTTGTAAATAATTTTGACAATTCGGCAGATACACTGTCAGTTAACATCGTAGATATGTTCATGCTTTTGAAAAAACCGTCGGCCTTTTTTAAGCTTTTTTTATCATCCGCTCCAATAATTTGCGGTATGGATTTCATCTCTTCAATCGAATTGCCTTCTGAAATCCTTTCTGGACAAAATGCAACAAAAAAGTCTTTTCCGATTTTTAATTTTGTGTTGTCCTCAATAAGCGACTGAACATACTTTGTTGTTCTCGGAGACACGGTACTTCGAAGTATCAACGTTTGACCTGCTTTGAAATATGGCACAGAATTTATAATTGATTCATTTATTTGTGAATAAACCGGGTTCATATTCTCATCAACAGGAGTACCTAATGTTAATATGATGAAATCGCTTTTGTTGATGCATGAATAATCCGTGGTTGCAAAAAAATTCTTACCAACATGCTTTTTCAGAAGTGGTGCTGCCCCCTTTTCCATGAATGGCATTTTGCCGGAGTTAATTTTTAAAATCTTAACATCATCGCGTCCAATTCCAAAAACTTTTGAATTTTTTTCGTCAGCAAGAACTAAAGCAAGGGGGAATCCTACTCTACCAATCCCGATAACTGATGTGATTATTTCTGTTCGTGTTCTGGAAGGCATAGAAAAAAGATAGAATCAAAAGATTATAGCACATAATCAAAATTGCTTATTTGGTTATTTAAGATGCCAAATATAGCATAATTATAATTGCTAATTTGGTTATTTATGCTGCCAAATATTGCACATTAATCCAAAGCGCTAATTTGTCCTTTCGAAAGCCGAAGCGTTTTTTTTCCTTGCACCTGCAATATGTATACTTTCTGATTTCCTGATAAAAGGAGTGATCTAACATCAAGCTTTTCAAAAACAATTGGTTTGTTATTATTATAAAAAAGAATATAGTGAGTTCCGTTTGGAATTATGAACTCATGAACTGTCTTAATAGTTTTTATGTAATGCCAATCAAAAGATGCGTGCACAATATTTGCATGAGGTATATTGTTAGTATCAATAGCACCAAAGGAATAGACACGAAAACTCTTTAAATGGTAGGAAACAGATCTAAAAATCTCCGGATCTACAACCATTAGTGTTTCATAAGGTTGGTACTTATTGACAATAAAATCTTCAAACGCATGCATGCGAAGGTTATTTTTTGTTATTTCAGAATAGTGAAATGATTGCGAAACGTAAGGTTTAACACGCTGTGGATCACGGTCACGAAAAAAAGTAATGAGATTTACCACAACTACAACCAGCACGACAACAATAGTTTTCTTCCGAAACGTTTTTTTAAGAAAATAACTTACAAGTAGTATAAATGCAGATAAATATGCCATCTGATGAGCTGCATGATCACTTCTTATAAAGAGATTGAATAGTAAAGATGGTGTAATCCAAAAGGAGTAGACGAGAAAATATGGTTTTATATTTTTACCCAGAAGTTCGCTTGGATAAACGACATTCTTTATGTATTTTAATATCACAAACAGAAATATACTTGCCAGTCCACATGTAAGATAAACACCCTTAATAATGATGGGCAAAATTTGAATTATTCTTTGTAATGAAAGATTTGGTGCCGCGTCATTTTTTGCAAAGGAAATGACATATGAAAAGTACTGACCTATTCCACCTACGACAACCGTTGTCGGCAAAAACCAAAACAATGTAAGAAATATTAGCGCGGCAATACTTATTATTCTTTCCTTGGATTTAAGATAAAAACACCCCAGCAAATAAAGTGGCGTCAAAAACATTGCATCTTGTGGTCTAATCCCGATTGCGAAAGAAAACACCAATGCTAAAAGAAAACCATAATCTCTTTTTTTCTTCAATATCAGAAATACGACTAAAGCTACCAATGACGATGTAACCGGTAAGATCCCGTATGGGTTTGCAGTGACACCAAAATAGTAAATTGTTGGCGCAGAAAGAAATATGCTTGTAGCAATAAGACCAACAACCCTGTCAAACATTAATTTTCCTGTAAGATAAAAAACTACCGCCCCTACTCCCGCAAAGAGAACACTAACAAGTACTATCGACATATGAGGATCGGAGATAAAAAAATTGAAAAATTTACCTATTGCTATGTACAAAGGATATCCAGGAGGTGATGGGGTTTTCTCAATGAAGGAATAATGCAGTATTCCAATTGTATAATCCGGCCCGTCCCAGTGAGACTGTGCTTTCTCAAGAAAAGGGAAACGGGAAACTATGCCTATGAAAAAAAGTAAAGAGTAGAAAAGATAATGTTTCTTAATAAGACCTACCATCGGTACATTATATCACCGAGAATTAAATTCCTCCCTGAACCTACTCAAATTGAAAGCATTCGTACTAATCACGTTTTCACCAAACAGTCTCCGTGCTTTTGAAGTATCGAGCCAGGTAAATTGGCCTCTTTGAGCTTTACTATTTGCAAAGAAGTTTTTAAAAGTTACGGGCTTGACCAGGTTTTTCTTTATTGAAAAACTTTCAGCTAAAAGAACCATGAATTCATAATTTGAGATAGCATCATAAGAACCAATATGAAAAATCCCTGATGCTTTTTTTGCGATTGCACAATTTAGACTATTTACAGCATCGTCACAATAGGTAGGATTGAAAAATAGATCCGTGATTCCTTCATAATGCTCGTTCTTCAAAAGCGTTACAAGCGCTCTTCTTGCAAAATCTATCTTCCTTTCGTAGCTGCCAGAATACACCGAAATCAATCTAATCACTAAATTCCGGCTGCTCGTAGCAAGAACTGATTCCTCCCCATAAGCTTTTGTTAAACCATAGTAGTTGACCGGGCTTATAAGATCATCTTCTCTATATGGACTGTCTGATTTATTTCCATCAAAAACAGCATCCGTCGAAAAGTAAATGAGTGGTATTGAATTTTTACTTGCTGCATTAGCAATCACATTTGGTACGGTAGCATTCAGACGTAACGCCAAATCTTTTTCTTCCTCAGCTTGATCCTGTCTTGTCACTCCAGCAGCATACACGATGTAATCGGCGTTATTTTTATCGAGGAATTTTTCTATGTGGTAATCCTTATTGAGATCTACCTCTGATCTTGAAGGTTTTACTATCTCCAGCGTATCTGAAAGGAGCTCTACAATTCTTGATCCTACCATTCCGGTCGAACCGAATAATATTATTTTTGTTGATTTCATCGAATGAATTTACTTAGATGTGTCAATTATATATAATGTGTTTACAAAATGAAAAGATACTTAGTAACGGGCGGTTCCGGTTTTATTGGTTCTGCAATTGTTAAAAGACTTATCGAAGAAGGGAACTTCGTAAGAGTTTTTGATAATGGATTTCGGGGCTCAGGCACCAAGCTTTCTAAAAATAAAAATACTGAACTCTTTGATGGGGATATCCGCAAAAAGGAAGATGTTGTTAATGCATGTAAAAATATAGATTCAATAATTCACCTTGCATACATTAACGGGACTAAATACTTCTACGAATATCCTGATCTCGTTCTTGAAGTTGGTGTCAAAGGCATGATGAACGTACTTGACGCAGCGCGAGAGAAAAAGGTAACAGAGCTTTTTCTCGCTTCAAGCTCTGAAGTTTATCAAACCCCACCAAAAATCCCAACACCTGAAAATGTACCATTTTTAATACCTGATGCATATAACCCCCGGTACTCCTATGCTGCTGGAAAAATAATAAGCGAACTTTTGAGTTTGTATATGGGTCAAAAGATTTTTAAAAGAGTTGTCATCTTTAGACCTCACAATGTCTATGGCCCAAACATGGGACATGAGCATGTAATACCAGAACTCATCGAGAAAGTTATAAAACTGAGTAAGTCAGGGAAAGTTAATCTTCCTATACAGGGTGATGGAAAAAATACCAGAGCTTTTATATATATTGACGATTTCGTAGATGCCGTAACGCTCTTGCTGAATAAGGGTGTAAATTCCGAAACATACAATATCGGAACAGAGGAAGAAATAAGCGTTCTTCAATTAATTTCATATATCTCAAAAGTTGCTGGAGTTGATATCAAGGTAACAAAAACTGTTCTTCCAAAAGGCAGCGTTATGAGAAGGTGCCCAGACACTTCAAAAATTAGAAAGCTTGGATTCCGGTCAAAAACTTCTCTGGAAAAGGGTTTGCAAAATACATATTTATGTTACAATAAAGACCTAAACGATGAATAAGTTAAAACCAAAATTAGCAATAAATAGTGGAAAAAGTGTTGTGGTTGACAGATGCCAAAGCTGCGGTTATGAAAAACTCCATTCTATAATTTTTCTTGGATATCTTCCCCCTGTTAATAATCTCATTAAGGTTGGTACAATTCCGCAAGAACAACCAAGCTATCCTGCTCAAATGCTTTATTGCAAAAAATGTCACTTGGTCCAGCTCGGTCTTATTGTAGATCCAAACATTTTATTTCCTCCGGAATATCCATACACAAGCAGTACGACAAAAGTTTTAAGAGACAATTTTAAACAGTTGGCTGATGAAACAAATACTTTAATTCCATTAAAAGAAAATGATCTTGTGATTGATATCGGGTCAAATGATGGTAATTTGCTGAATAATTTTAAAGATAAAAATAAAGTTCTGGGAATCACTCCTGAAGAAATTGGAAAAATTGCAATCCAAAACGGAATTCCTACGATTATTGATTACTTCACCGAAAAAGTAGCGGATAAAGTTATCAAAAAATATGGCAAAGCAAAAATCATCACAGCTACAAATGTATTTGCCCACATAGAGGATGTAAATGAAGTCATCAAAAACATAAAGAAAATATTAGCAACAGATGGAGTATTTATTTCTGAATCTCACTACCTCCTGTCTTTAATAAAAACGGTTCAATATGACACAATCTACCATGAGCACCTCAGATATTACTCTCTACACAGTCTCAAATACCTTTTGGCTATGCATGGGCTTGAAGTATTTTATGCCCGGGAAATCCCACCACACGGTGGATCAATTCGTGTATACGCAGCCAGAGCTGGGAAATATAAAATAAACAAAAATGTACGTGAAATGCTTAACGTTGAAAAGAAAGTTGTAACAAGCGTCAAGCAATTTGAAGACTTTAAAGATAAGGTTGTTATGTCCAAATTAAAGCTTTATAACTTGCTTAATAAAATAAAAGAAAAGGGAGGAACAATCTATGGAATTGGTGCACCAGCGCGTGGATCAACGCTTATTAGTTATGTTGGTCTGGATTCTGATATCATGCCGTGCGTTTTGGAAACAAAGGGTTCTCAAAAAGTTGGCAAATACATGCCCGGAACTCTCATTCCTGTTTTTGATGAACAAAAATTAATTGCAGACCAACCAGAGTATGCTTTATTATTATCGTGGCATATAAGCCGGGAACTTATCCCTAAATTAAAGGAAAAAGGATTTAAAGGAAGCTTTATCGTGCCTCTTCCAACTCCACGAATAGTTAGATGAAACTACCATTGTTATCGATTGTTATTCCTGTCTATAACGAAGCGGAAAATATAACACTAACTCTTAAAAGTATTAAAAAAAACATTAAGACCAAGCACGAGATAATTGTAGTATACGATTCAAAAAAAGACACAACTGTTCCCGTTCTTAAAAAATTTGAAAAAAAGTTAAAAAATCTTTACCCAACTATTAACACGGTTGAAAGAGGTCCATCAGGAGCAATAAGAACAGGAATACAATCAGCAAGATCCCCGCTAATATTGGTCTCAATGGCTGATTTGTGTGATGATCTTTCCCAAGTAGATAGAATGGTAAAACTCCTTGGTAAAAAAGAGGGCGTTGTCTGCCCCTCCAGATATACAAAAGGAGGAAGACAAGAACTGGATGCTCCCTTTAAAGTTGGACTTCCAAAAGCAGCAGGCTTTTTGCTCAAGTTTTTTACGGGAATTCCAACAAGTGATCCCACAAATAGCTATAAACTCTATTCAAAGAAAATGTTGGATAGATTGAATCTTAAAAGTACTATCAGTTTTAGTGTAACTCTTGAGATAGTCGTTAAGGCGCATCTATTGAAAGCAAAGATCATTGAAATACCGACAGTTTGGAAAGACAGGCAGCATGGAAAAACAAATTTTCAACTGAGAAGATCAATTGTAGCTTATACACCGTGGTTTTTATTAGCACTTTTCCGAAACAGGCTCTTTACTCTTCCAATACCCAGAGGGTTACTTTAATTTGTATATTTCTACGTTTTCATTTTTCTCAAGGAGAACATAATTCTCTTGTATGAATTTATATACTTCCGGCAACCGCACCTTATTAGAAATTCCATCAACAGGCCATGCATCATTATCAATAAAGACATATTTGGGCTTATTATTGGTGAGGTCACGCAAAATATCCATTCGTTTCTCCAACCGGTTTCCAATAAATGGCAGGTCAAATTTTGTTGGATTGACGCGGTCAACTAACATATAAACTGATGGTGTGTCATTGAAAAGAAAAATGTAGTCTTTATTTGTTGTATTACTTGAGATGAACTGCTGATAAAAAATAATCTTTCTCGTCTGAGCTGAAGATATATTTAGCAAACCTACCCTATCAAGACTCCCAAAATGTGGTGAAATATACGAAGGAATATTTAGGGAGAATCTAATCATTGGATTGTTTAGATATAAAATTCTTATCAGGTACAGAACTATAAGAAACATGAAAATATAAATTACTTTTTCTTTCTTTTTTACATTTAATAACGCATTGAGAAAATACGCACAAACTATCAGATTTGCCGGTAGCGTATAGAAATAGTGACCTGCCCCATGTCGCGTAAGTAAAATTGTATAGACTAGAAGTCCAAAAAAGGATATAAGCACAAAAACATAATCTTCTTTTCCAAGTCTTCTCTGAATAAATTTGACAATTATATAAAATACTGCAGCAAAATATATACATATACTCCAATAAAGAAGCATCTCGTGGCCAATTAAAAACTTACCAAACATACCGAAATCACCTATTGATAGAACCGAAAGAGGTGATGGGAAGTTAACACCATTAGGAACATTGATTCCTGAAATTGAGGTTATGATATCAACTGTTCCTAAAACATATTCATTCAACCACTGTTGACCAAATGCCCAAAAAAGGAAAGAGGAAATAACTGTTAAAAAACCGAGAACGTTCCCACCAAAAATTATTACATCAACTTTTACTTTTTGAGATGTCAACAGAAATACCGAATAATGAAACGTTGAGACAAGGATTATAAACAGTCCAAAATCCGGACTTACGAGATAGGAAAGAGCTGCAACTATGCCAGCCAAAAAACTTATTTTTATTGATTTATTGCGAATCGACAGTACGAGGAAGTAGAGCGCCCATAACCCAACACTCTCACGCAAATTGAATGCAGGAATCAATAAAAACACTCCAAGAAAAATGGTTGTTATCCATTTCTTTATTTTTAACTCTTGCATCAATAAAAATGTTGCAATAATCCCTAGTGTCCCGCCGAGTGTTAAATATAGTCTTACAAGAAATGCAGAAGCTCCAAATATTTGGAATAACCAAAAAAGAGGATAAACGCTTAAAGGTCCATATGTTATATATATATCTTTGAAAAGAAGCTTTCCATGAATCATGTGGTTAGCCCAAGCCGAAAACTGACCTTCATCAATCATGTTGATATCACCACTAAAAAAATTGCCGGAAGTGGATGTCCCAAGAAGCAATGAGAAAAAGATAATGAAAAGTATGGGTATTATTTTTTTTTGCATATTACTGTTATCCAAATAACAATTGATGTAATTGTGACAAATGGAAATCCTACAGCAAAATAAAATATGTCTTGCTGCTTCGGATAATTATTGACTGTCAACCAATTGATTGCTGTGGTATCCGGTATTGTAAATTTCAACTGTAATATCGAACATAATAAAAGAAAGAAATTAACTGATGTTAAGAAGGCAAGTGAAAGAATACCAATATGAAAAGACGTTGATTTACCCTGAGCTTTCGTTGTTAGAAATCTAAAAAAAACAACCGCCCTACTCCATTTATGGATGTTCCTAAATACATAAACTATCATTACTATGAAAAGCATAAAGAATGTCCCACCCGAAACTAGCAATCCTAAATAAAAAATAGTAGGTTGATACTGTAAAACTATATTTGATTCCCCCTTCGGTACCATAAAAGACATAAATGGACTGTTGTCTAAAAATGTTATTTTGTTTTTGTTCACAGTAACCGTCCATCCGGGAAAGTAAGTCTTTTTTACAAGAACACTTGTTGGTTCTCTTGCTATTACGCTAAATGACAATCGCCCGCTTGAATACCGGATATTTTTAACACCAGCTTTTGTCTCAATTACCTCTGAACCGGGAACTTTAAAGACCGAAACACTACCTTTTTTATACATTTTTACATAATTTTTTTCCGGGGAATCAAAAAGAAGATCTAAGAAAGGTACATTTTTTTCTCCAAAAAGAGCGATATTATCTCCGGTTTTTGAAAAAATGATTTGATATTTTTTTCCGGTAACAAGAATATTTGGATGCACATCAATGGTATAAAACATTCCGTTATATAATAGGTTGCATGAAATACTAGTCTTTCCAATAACTTCCCCATTCGAGACTACTGAGACCGAAAGCAAACAGTTATTACTCCTGTTGTATGTTGCAGGAAGAAAGCGTATCTGACGAAGCAGCTTGCCGTTTCCATATACTGTAACCGTAGTATTTTGATTCAATGGAATTACCGAGTTACTCTTATTTTGAATAGAAAGTTTTTCATTATTGATATCATAATCCGATATCACACTTCCAACACCAAACTTCTTTAGACTCTCAAACGTTACACTATCAACATTACCCCATCTATTTTTATCCGGAAAATTTTGGTCAAAATACTTTTTATACGATAAAATATCCATTGCATCATAATTCTCAACGCTTTTTATTCCATAAACCATATTGATATCAGGTGATAGATTTACATTACCCACATTGAGTATCGGCAACCCACTCTTTTTAAGAACCTCAATAGCTTCATTGCTTGGATAGTAAAACTTCTTTTCCGCAACGGTATTGTATGACGCGAAAAGTAGCAGTGTTTGTACTGCAAGAAATGCTGTAAGTAAAAATACATATAGGTATTTCTGTAGTTTCCCCCTTAATGGAAGCGTCAGAAAGAAGCAGAACGTGCTTACTACGGATAGCGAAATAAATATAATAAGAACTTGGATAAAATTTGATCTGGTTTCACCAAAACCAGCAAGCAGAAAATCGGACACTTGGGTTTGAATTGCTATCAAGCAAAGTGAAAGAATTATCAAAACAGGAATGTGCAATCGTAGCTTACTGTAGTTCCTTGGTTTGGCTCTATACATAATGTCCAGTATAGAAATTCCTAGAACAAAAATTCCAAATCCTAATGTTGCGATCATCCTTGAATTTGCGTTGATTCCAAGAGGAGTGCATTTAATAATATCAGATATTACCGGTATCGAATATGCAAGCAGCAAAGAAATGACTGATAACAACAACCAGGTCTTTTGAAGTGAAGAACTAAAGATGGTATTTGCTTTCTTTAGTATAAGTACAATAAAAATTATACCCATATACCCACCGGTCGTTTCTTGAAAATTTGTGTCTGGAAATGGTTTGTAGAACGTTAAATGTGGTGCACCAAAAACATAGGGAAAGAAATTGAAGATGAAAGTTTCCAGAAGTAGTCCCGAGTGAGGTGTGATGCTGCGTGCGTTGAGTGCATTGCTACGATAGAGATACTCAAGAAATGGCAACAGTTGAAATCCGGCAAAAAGAGTACCGGTAAGTACGACAAGACAATAAAATACATGATTCTTCCACCGTCTTGGGTATCTAATCACGCCATACAGAAAACCTACTAACGCAACCTGAAAATACGTTTCCGGATGTCCACCCAAGAAGGCCAAAAAGAATATCAAAGAAAAAATTGTAAAGTTTGACAACGAGATCTTTTCATATAACTTTTCTACGAACAATAAAACGAACGGGAAAAGCATATAAACATTCGTCTGCGGCCAATCCAACCAAAGAATGAAATACCCACTGATAGAAATTAAACTCCCCATCAGTGCAATTTCTTTTGATATCCTAACTTTTCGTAAATAGAAATAAACACCAATACAAAATATTCCAATTTTTACTATTGCCATAATGAATAGAGAGAATTTAGAAGGCAGAAAAACATACAATAGGTTTAGCGGAGAAAATACTGACGTTATTGGATTTGCTAGGAAAGGTACTCCATTTCCATTTAGGTCATTCCAGAAAGGCAGATGTCCATTAAGAAATGATTCCTTCATAAATATTCTCCATGGTTCAAACTGAAAAACCGGATCGGCAAGGAGTGAATTGTGAATTCCGGAAGGTTTAAGACCAAAAAGAGGGAGTCCTTTTAGAATATCTACCGGTAAAAAAATGAAAGCATTAGTAGCTAAATAAAACAAAGGAAATAGGAACGCAAAAGTAATGAGGTATAGGATTTTTAATTTCATTTTCTCGCTACATATTCAAAGTTACTTTGATGAATGATTTTTTGGTTTTTAAGGTCATTTGGATCATCTGTAATCGTATATACCAGATCCGAAGAAAGACTATATTTACCTCCGTGCAACCACGTCATATATATATAGGGATCCAGACTAGTTGTATATAACTTGAAAATCCCAGCAGCCTTAAGTGTGAATTTTTCACCGCGTGCGTCATCGACGATAGCTTTTGAGGCATTGTCACTTAGTTTCCAGGAATATCCAAGACTATAATTCATTGGTGGCATGACGTGTGCGCCTTTCCCGGTGAACACAAAAAATTCATTTCTAAAAAGTGAGAATGTATTTATGAAAAGTATGCATGCCGCAAAAATTATAGCAACATTTCTTGAAATCCTAAAAATGCTATACAAGAAAAACCCAATAAGTATGGCTATTGCAGGAAAAAGCAACGTAAAATACGCTTGCCCTGGGGATGAGTGGAGAGCAAACGAGAAAAGAGGCAACAACAACCACACTAAAAGGATGGCATACGGCTTTTTGTCACCTTTTTTTCTAACTTTGATAAAAAGCATTAGAATTCCGGCAACAAATAATCCGATACTGATAGGTCCGGCAGTTGGAAATATTGAGGCAGCAATCTCTTGGTAGATAGAGGTGAGAGTGTTGAATGAAAATCCAATTCCTTCGACATGATTAGAGTTGAAGAAAAAAAGTCGTATTCTGTTTGCTATCCATAACGGAAACTTTATATACGTGATGCCATAAAGCAAATCGTAAAGAACAAACGGAAATACCCCCAGAATAAAACCTACCAACATCTTTACATAGTCTAACTTTTTTAACTTTTTTTTGAATAAAAAGAAGAGTACAAAGATAATTCCGAATATAACAATATTTGACAGCTCAACTAAAAGTGTCAATCCGAAACTGAAAAAGAGAAAAGGCAAATATTTCTTGTTTTTTAATGCATTGATAAGCAGAATAAAAAATATCGCTGCAAAAAAAGGTATCAAGGATGTATGATATGGCATACGCGCATTCACAACAATTAAAGGAGAGGTCGCGTATAGCAAAGAAGCGATAAAACCAACTTTTTCGTTAAAAAGTCTTGCTCCCAAATACCAGACAAGAACGGTGGTTATTGCACCCAGAAAGCCAAAAAGAATTGCCGGTGCGACTGGATTAAATTTTGTTAAAAAGAATGCAAATCCAATAAGCCACACTGAAGTCGGCCCCTGGTGTAACCACGGAGCTGATGATGGAATACCAACGATTGGAATACTTCCGGACAATAGCATATCACGAGCAGCCAAAAAATCTCTTGCACTATCCCCAATAAGAAGCATCAAAGAATCCTGTCGGTATAAGTTAATGACTAACGAGACAATAAATGGAACACTTATTAGTAAATTTCTAAATGTCAAAAAACGTAGTATGAATTCTGCAAAAAGCGCAGGAATAATTCCCAAGTGTTTTTTAAAATAAAGGAACCTGCTCTTTTGAAAATATCTCTTTATCACTTTTTTATCAGATAGACTTGCTCCAACCCTGTGACTTATGACAGCACGTGGGTTGAATATAACCTTGTAGCCTTCTTTTACAATCCTAAGACATAAATCTTGCTCTTCAAAATACATAAAAAAACTTTCATCAAAACCCCCTACTTTCTCGAACAATTCCTTCCTCATAAGAATACAGGCACCACTTACTACATCTACTTTTGAAAGTTTGGTGCGGTCTGTATCTAGCATCCAAAATTTTTTTGAAACAATATTTTTAGGAAATAACTTGTTAACAAATGAATAAGCAACAATAGCACGACCAAAAGTTATGAAAGTATTAATTGTTGGAAGATTATTGTCTTTTCCATCTAACATAAGTGGACCCGCTATTCCAACTTTCTTCATATCAGTAAAAGTTTTAAGCATCGTAACTACTGAGTTTTCAAATAAAACAGTATCGGGGTTTAGAAAAAGAATATATTCGCCAGTTGCCGACTTTGCTCCAAGATTACACCCATATCCAAATCCTCCATTTGTCTTGCTTTTGATGATGGTTACGCGTTTGTCTCTGAATAAAGCTCTGGGAATTTTTTTTGTTGAGTTATTATCAACAACAATTATTTCGTAACTATTTTTTCCAACAGCTTTATCAATGGAATTTATTGATACCTGTATCTCCTCTGGGGTGTTGAAGTAAACATAGATGATTGAAAACTTCATAACTATAATAAACTTACAATTTTTTTTAAGAAGTATTCATTTCTTTTTTGTAAGCTCCAATTCTTTGCGACATGCTCTTGAGCATTTTTGGAATAATATGAATATTGCTTTGTTGTGAGTAGGAACAAAATTTTATTTGCAATTTCTTTTGGATCCGGATCAACAAGAAATCCCGTTACTTCATTAATTATTGTTTCTCGGTGTCCACCAATATTGGTTGCTACAACCGGGGTTCCACAACCCATTGATTCTAGAGGTATCAACCCGAAAGTTTCGAATCTACTCATACAAACTGTTAATTTTGAACTATTATATAAATCGGACAATTCCTCTTCTGTTATTCGTTCATTGTTTTTTTTCTTCCAAATCACCTTCTTAACTAATGGTCTTTTTGATTTTGGAATTAACTCCAGGGAGCTCAGAAGTAGATCATACCCATCAATAGGATCAGTTTCACTTCCGACAAAAAGAATGTTGTCTCTTCTCAATTTTTTGTTCCGAAATACTTTGGTATTTATCCCTGGAGGACAGATGTAGGGAAAAACGTTGTAACCTTGGATCATCCTTTCTCGGACACTAAGACTACTGGCGACGATCCATGTTGCGCATTTTACATTTTTCCGATCAACTACTTTCACTAGATACCTGATGACGTGTTCGAAAACCTTAATGTAAAGTGGGAAATGAGGCTCTATTCTCATACTGTGCTCGTACGCGAGCCTATAAGGCTCTTGGGTGTAGTAAATAGTCTTTGTTTTAAGAAACCGTAGTAGATATGGTGCTTGAGTATATTGATCCGGATGAACTATTACGATATCGTATTTTTTTGAATCAATTATTTCTGCTATCTTTTTTTGTGCTCTTCTTAATTTCCAAAACACAAAATACATATGAAAAAATTTTCCAATCACTGGTATGCTGGTGTTTCCTATTGAGACGTTGAAATTTCTGATTTTTGCGTATAGTCCAGGATCGAAAATATCTTTCTCATGATTTATCGTGTAAATAATTGTATCTATCTTTTTACTTTTGAAATATTGAACCTGATCCATTACAACCCTTTTTGCCCCTCCAAATTTTAAGTTGTAAAAGAATGCCATTTTCATTTTGTTGCTATTTTAGCTTATAAACATTCATATTGCTATTGCAGTATTGACTATTTTGAACCATAATCGGATTCATGAGTTACCGAAAAAAAGCGTTTCTTGGTGTCGGATACCTAACCCTTCTTAACATACTTACTCAACTTGTCTCTTTCTTGAAATTATCTATTCTTGCAAGAATTTTGATGCCATCAGATTTTGGACTGTTTGCCCTCGTTACGGTAACAATTACTACATTTGAAACGCTTTCTGAAACTGGATTTAATTATGCCGCTATACACTTAAATGTTGATATCAAAAAGATTGCAAAAATATTACTTGTCATAAATATTACAAGAGGAATGCTTCTTTCGGTTCTTACTCTCATCAGTGCTCCACTCCTTTCTCAATTTTTTAAAAGCGAAAATCTATTGGATCTTTTACTCCTTGCATCACTCATTCCATTTTTAAGAGGATTTATTAATCCGTTAACAATCCGTTTTCAGAAAGAACTCGAATTCAGTAAGGTATTTCTGACTCAATTTATTCCAATTGTTATGACCGTCATATCCTCAATTATTCTTGTCTTTTACTATCAATCCGCGACGGCATTACTACTGGGTCTTATTATAGGCACTATCAGTGAAGTAGTTTTTTCATATATGATTGTTAGATTTCCTACACGAGAACCACTCAACAAAAAATATCTCAAAAAATTATTCTCTTATGGCAAGTGGATAACAGCGGGAGGTCTTATCAACTATCTAAGTATTCAAATAGACAATCTATTTATCGGTAAATTTTTCGGCACTGAAGCACTAGGACTATATGATTTTGCTTTTAAGACGGCGAATCTAGCATTCACTCAGGTTACAGACACTATTTCAAGAGTGGCATTCCCTCTCTATGTTAAGAGGAACAAAGAAAAAAAACACCTCAAGGGTCTTTTTATAAAAAATGTCGTAAGCGTTACAGTTCCAGCCTTGATCCTTACAATCCCATTTCTTCTCTTTCCCCAACAAATTCTCTTTTTCTTATTTGGCGAAAAATGGTTGAGTGCAGCACCAACACTTCAAATCCTTTCCATTTATGGCCTTCTTCGAGCGTCTATCGGGCCGGGGGGTCCACTATTTTTGTCTGTAGGAAAACCTGAGATTCTTACAAAGCTTAGCACTTTAACATTCATTCTTCTCATAGGACTGCTTTTCCCACTATCAAAGGTTGCTGGCGTACAAGGTGTTGCTATGGCAATGACAGTCTCTTATATACTTATTTTTCCTTTATATATTTATCAGATCTACAGATACTTCAATAAATAACTAGAGATTCCTAACAAGACCAATCAGCGTACCTGTTATGACACAGATATCCGAAACCAACTGGAGCAAGGGGAGATAGAGAAATGCTTTCCAATCTCTCACATATTTATAATTTTTCCAAATACTCCACAATATATATAAGAAGAAACAAACAATAAGTAAGGGTTTTGAAACAAAAAACAATATTAATCCGACAAGATAACGTACAAAAAGCAGCCAAGTATTGTTTCTTATATAGTAAGCCTGACCATCTCCGAGGGCATAGTTGAAGAATTGTTGTCCAGCCTCAAGAATGTTATTTCTTTGAGGCCAAATTACAAATGCATTTTTTACAACTTTAAATTTAAAGTGTGCACGTTTTAAATTTCTTGCAAAAACTAAATCCTCACACGTATCTAAATGCTTGGGATACCCTCCCACTTTTTTCCAGGCAATTTTTCTAAAGGCAATTGAGCGTGATGATGGGAGAAAATCATCTGTTACCCGGTCGATTGCGACGCATGTATAACAAGAAAGGCACTTCTCAAACACATTTCTTGTAAATGGTTTATAAAAACCCGCAACTACATCTATTTTTGAGTCAGCAAAAGGTGAGGTCATCCTCTCCAGCCATCTCTTATCTAGAGTGCATCCTGCATCTGTCGCCACTATAATATTTCCAGTTGCTTGATCTATGGCAAAATTTCGCCCGACAGACCTGTTTCCCTTCTTTGAATATATAGAAAATTTAGTATCACCAAATTTCTTTTTATACTTTTTTAAAGCTTTTACCGTGCCATCTGTAGATTTTGCATCAACGATAACAATCTCGTAAGGAAGTTTCGTCTGGTTCA
This sequence comes from uncultured Gammaproteobacteria bacterium, assembly GCA_964504535.1. Lineage (GTDB taxonomy): Bacteria > Patescibacteriota > Microgenomatia > Levybacterales > GWA1-39-11 > JAUSNA01. Next base: position 10,222 of record CAZDED010000006.1, on the reverse strand, counting down.
ATATTGACTCAAAAAGAGGTTTTACATTTTTTTCCTCATTGAATACAGTTGTTATGAATGAGATTTTCATTGCCATAATTTTAGATATGTGTTGAGAATATTGTCCCATGTCTGTTTTTTTGCCCAGTCATATCCTTTTTCGGTTTTTTTACGATCACAACCTGACCCTAAACTCTTCATTACTTGATCAGCAATCTCTTCGCTCGCATTACTTATTGAAATATATTTAGAAAATGGGGACATCAAAAGGTAATCCTTCATGATGGGGGAATTATAGACAGCGTAAATTTCTTTTTTTTGAACTAAAGCTTCAAGCATTGACAAGTAGCGCGAAACAAATATAAAACGGTTTTTTCCTATATATTCGGATACGTCAGGCACGAACTTTACTATTTTGATCCCTTTGGGTATTTTTTTTGCCAATTCCCCTTCTCCAACGATAGTTAGTTTGAAATTTGGATACTTTTTCCGGATTATGCTATAAGCTTTCACATATTCTAGTACTCCTGTTTGGGAGTCCAATCTTCCAAAAAACACAGCTGACATACTATTTTCAGTGTATTTTTTTGTGTTTAGCCTCACTGCACCATAGATAACTGAGGTTGGCGAGGTAAAATACCACTTTTTCATAAATTCTCCGACACAAATTGAGCCATTTGACAGTTTTTCAGCTATCTTTCTTTGCCAAACCCATGACCTTTTTAGAGGATACCCCTCATACCCATGGAATGTGATAAAGACTTTTTTCGTTACAATAAGTAACCTTACGGGTAGTACCCAAAAGAATACGTCGTGAATATGTATAACGTCATTCTTCCACAATAAAGGGAGGTGAGAGAACATCCATTTCCAGATATAAAATTTCTTGGCGCGCTGATTTTTGCCGACTGGAATCCTGTAAACTTTTGTCCCTTCTATCATTTGGTGTAGGGGCAATTTTTTGTCAAACCTTTCAGTGATAATTGTGACTGTATGTCCTTCATCAACAAGGCCTCTCGACAATAATTTCACATGCTTCTCGACACCACCTATGTGCGGATGGTATAATCTAGTTAAGAATAATATTGATTTGCTTTGTTTGCTTTTGATATGCATAGTATCATTAAGATATAGTTATTATAATTCATTTTAGATTGATTTGATGGGCCAAAATGATTTCAGCCTCAACTTATCACTCTCAACTCTTGATTGCTAAACAGGCATAATTGGACATGATTTTTCTGTATTGTAACAGAAAAAAATAATTTAGATTGACAAACTGTTATAAGCACATCACAATAAAAAAAGAAAAAATAATTTACGAAAAAAAATGGAAGTTCTAAGAAAAATTTATTATCTCCTTTTCGACCTTATCCAGACGTTAGTTATTGCCGGAGCTATTTTTGTCGTCATATATGCATTCTTGTTCAGACCATATCAAGTTAATGGCCATTCGATGGATCCTAATTTCCAAAATGGAGAATATGTTTTGACAAATCTGATCACATTGCGAATGGGATCTCTTCATAGAGGTGACATAATCGTATTTGTTGCTCCGCCCGATAAAGAGAAGGACTACATCAAGAGGATAATTGGTCTTCCTGGGGATAGAATAAAAATTTCCGGTGGTGACGTCTATCTCAACGGCGAAAAACTTGACCAATCAGCATTTCTGGCTTCGGACATGAGAACGAATGGTGGCACATTCCTTGGAGAAGGCGATGAAGTAGTTGTTCCAGACGATAATTATTTCACAATGGGAGACAACCGTCCTTTTAGCTCTGATTCTCGCGAGTGGGGATTTGTCCCGAAAAGCGCCGTAATCGGTAAATCATTTATCGTTTATTGGCCTCTTACACGCATGAGAATAGTCAAACATGCCTCTTTATAGATCTAAATTGAAATTTGGCCCATTTCTGCAGGGCTAGTGAGGTGCAAATCAAGCTTCAAGAAGCCTTTGATATATCCTTTTTAACTCTTCACCTGTTTTTTCTTCAGATCCTTTGATAGTGATAACTATTTTGCCTAATGCTCGTGATTGATCGAATTTTACATTCCATCCATATCTCTGGCTCAAAGTTTTAGCCATTTCATCTTGTTCAGGTATATATATCTTGTCACTTTTCTTTTGAGGCTCTTTCTTTTGTATTTCAGCCTTAACTTGTCGTGCAACATCCTCTGCTCCACGCACAGAAATACCTTCAACCAAAATTTTCTTAAAAGCAGTCAACATGAGCTTTGGATCTCCAATGGAAATTAATGGTCTCACGTGACCTTCAGTGATGACGCCTGCGGCTAATGCATCTTTTATTGCATCAGGAAGAGTTAAAAGTCTAATAGTATTTGAGATGTACGGCAATGATTTTCCAACCCTTTTTGCAACCTCGGTAACTGATAGATTGAATTCATCAATCAATCTCTTATATGCTTGCGCCCGCTCAATAGGATTAAGATCTTCTCGTTGAACATTTTCAACAATCGACATTTCAAGCATCTGTTGAGGTGTAGTTTGCTTCACTACAACAGGAACTTTGATCAAACCTAATATCTTTGCTGCTCTCCATCGTCTTTCACCGGCAATAATCTGGTAGCCTGCAGGAGTTTCTGCAACAACAATAGGCTCAAGAATGCCTTGTTCACGAATAGAATTTACGAGATCTGTAAGGGATTCAGGTGAGATAAGGCCTCTTGGCTGGAGGGGGTTTGGCTGCAGGAGTGATAAATCCAGTTCGACAATAGACATTGTCTTATAATCATCCATAATAAGTCATTACTATACTACTTCTACGACTTTTTTTCCACGGGCAATTTTAAACTGGACAGTCCCGTCAGATATAGCAAAAATCGTATAATCTTTCCCCATTGATACTCCTATTCCAGGATGAAATTGTGTTCCGCGTTGTCTGACAATTATATTTCCTGAAATAGCTTTTTGACCACCATATATCTTAACGCCAAGACGCTTTGATATCGAATCTTTATTTCCTTTGACGGAACCTGCTGACTTTGTATGTGCCATAATTTATTAGCTAATAGCTATTATTTAATAGTTAATATCTCTATTTTTGTGAGTTTTGATCTGAACCCTGTAGCTCTTCTGTATTTTGACTTTGCTTTAAATTTAGCTACTCTTACTTTATCCCCCATTGTCTGTTCTATAATTTTTGCAGTTACAACTGCACCTTTAACGGTAGGCTTCCCTACGACGACTGCTTTGTCGTCTGCCGTCAAAAGTACTTGATCAAATGAAATAGACGAACCATTTTCACCCTCAATTTTGTCGACTTCAAGAACGAGTCCTGGAGTAACTTTATACTGCTTGCCTGAAGCTTTAATAACTGCGTAATTCATAATGGAAAGTATTGTACCAAAAAACTTGCAATTGTTCAACAAAAAATAGGTCAAATGATTTCAATCGCGTGTTTTCTTTTATATTCATACCCTATCGAAGAAACAATTCCTAATAAAATAAAATTCGTGATAAGCGAACTTCCTCCATACGAAACCATGGGGAGTGTTACACCAATTATAGGCATCATACCCATATTCATACCAATATTTGTAACAGTTTGAACTAAAATGAGGAAAAATACCCCCATTACAATCAGATATGGATACTTATCCGGAATATTTTGAGAGACCTTGTATATCCGATAGAGCAAAAAACAGATAAGACAGATAATGCTCATTCCACCCAAAAATCCCAGTCCCTCAGAAATTGAGGCAAAGATAAAATCGGTTTGCCTTTCCGGTAAAAAACGGAGGACAGACTGCGTCCCCTCACCCAAACCTTTACCAAAAAATCCACCGCTTCCTATCGAAATGAGAGACTGAATCGCGTTATATGAAGATCCAAATGGATCAGAAGTCAGATTGACAAGCGTAACAAGACGCTCCTTCTGGTAGGGTTTTAATACTTGAATCACGATGGGCATTGGAGTAAGTAACATAAAAAGCGAAATGACATAATAGTAAATCGGAAAACTGTACATCAAAAGCATTCCTGCAAATGTGACGATGTACATAAGAGCAGTTCCGGTATCGGGTTGCCTCAATATGAGAAAGAAAATGGGAAGAGAAATAGCAAAAGAAGCTAAATATTTATAAATATTTGGAAGTTTTGATGTCGACAGAAAATGAGCAATAACGATGATATAAAAAGGTTTTAAAAGTTCTTCTACTTGAAAATGAACGCCAAAGATAACAAGCCAACTTTTGGAGCCGTTCACAACTGTTCCAAAGAGAAGAACGATAATAAATCCGACAATTATAAGTGCATATAAATACTTCGGATACATTCCAAAAAATTTGTAATCTACATTCAGAAAAAGGAAATACAGAAAAAGTCCAACGAACAAATATGTTAGTTGTTGTCTAAAAAAAGTTACTTCAATTGAAAAAAGAGTAGCAAGACTTATTGCAACCAATAATATAGCCGGTATAAGTAGTGAAAAATCTATTCTATGTATTGAAAAGCGATCCATCTATAATGCTTCTACGCTAAATGTGTCCGCAACTTTGAGGCTTGAGACGAGTGCTTTTCTCTTTATCTCCTCTTCAAACTCTTTAGGCCATGAGGGGAGAAATACATTTACCATTTGCACCATAGTAGTACCGATTTCTTTCCTTTTTTGCTGAATTGATCTGATGATGTCTCGTGCCTTGCCAGCCTCAATATTTTGATTGGAAAGGTCGGTTTCTCCTTCAACAGCATATTTCTCAGAATCATTCTTAAATTCTAATTCCTCAACATTTGTTTCTTCTTTAACAATTTCCAACACCCCATCGGTTAATTTATGACCTGAATAGAAAAGTTTTCTGAAAGGAATCTTTACTTTTACACCGGCATCTTTTCTAAAAGCACTGACAGTTGAGGCTAATTCTTGTCCAAATTCCATTTCTTTTTCAAGGTCTGTATTTATCAGATCCTTATTTTCGGATGGCCAAAACTCAAGATGCACAGATTCCATATCCGTTAGATTTCTATACATAGATTCAGCAATAAAAGGAGTAATTGGAGCAATCACTTTGGATAAAGTCCTCAAAACTTCATATGCAGTTTCATAAAAATTTTGCCTATCGGTTCCGTCTTCTGAGCTTGGTCCAACCCGGTCGCGTGAGCGTCTGATATACCACGTTGATAACTCATTCACGAATTTTTTGTAAAGCGCAATAGCACCTGCAGTGTCATATCCGTCTAAGTTATTAGATACATCAACAACCAAGCGGTTCAATCGTGACAGTATCCATCTGTCCAATGCTCCCAACTGTTCCCTGTCCCCTGTCTCCTGTTCCCTATTAGTTGGCGTCCAGCCGTCAATTTGAGCATAAGTAATAAAGAAATTGTACGTATTCCATAGGATCAGAAGTGTTCCTTTTACCTGATCGCGGTAATCAATCTCAGATATCCTGATATCTTCACCATTCATAACTGGTGAGCCCAAAAGATACATTCGAAGTGCGTCTCCACCGTACAACTCTATAAGTTTTTTTGGGTCGGGGAAATTTCCATAGTTTTTACTCATTTTCCGTCCATCTGTACCCAAAATGACCCCTTCAACAACAACATTCTTAAATGCAGGGGAATTGTATAATGCTGCGCCAATAACGTGAAGCACATAAAACCACGCTCTGATCTGCCCGGTATATTCAGCAATAAAATCAGGAGGGAAAAAATCTTCCAGCTTATCGCTGTGGTCAAAAGGGAAATGCCTTTCTGCAAATGAGGCACTTCCAGCCTCAATCCAGCTATCGAGTACTTCTGGTACTCTTTTTACAATTTGATCACATTTTGTGCACTTTATCGTGATTTTGTCTATTTCTGGCTTATGTAAATCCACAACTTTCATTCCAGACATCTGTTCTAATTCTTTGATCGATTCTGGCACGTATCGCTCACCGCATTGACATTCCCATACGGGAACCGGACTTCCCCAATATCTGGATCTTGAAATATTCCAATCAGGGGCGCTTTCTATACTCTTTGCAAATCGTCCTTGCTTGAAATGCTTCGGGAACCAATTAATCTTCTCATTCGTCTCCTGCAATTTGTCCTTCATACCGGAAATATTTACATACCAAGCATTTTGTGGAGAATAGTAAAGTCTTGTAGCGCATCTCCAGCAGTGTGGGACATTGTGAGGAAGCGGCTTATCCTCATATACAAGCCCTCTCTCAGATAAATTTTCGTTGACAGCTTTATTTGCATCCAGGTAATACATGCCTCCAAATAGCGGCACGTCAGGCAAAATGACTCCTTCATCATCTACATGCATTTGCATGTGGATATTATTTTCCTGCATCACTTTGAGATCTTCTTCTCCATAAACAGCAATAGTAACAACTCCGGTACCTTCATCAGATGTAACAAAGTCCCCTCCAATCAAAACGAATGCATTTTTACCATCTTTGATTTCTGATCTATAGTAGTCATAATGTGGAACAAATTTCTTACCTATCAGATCTTTACCCATAAACTCACCTACTATTTCATAGGAAGGCTCACTTTTTAACATTTTTACGGTAGATTTGGCCAATATGTAATGCTCATTACCTTGCTTAACTTTTACATATGTAAGTTCAGGATTAACGGCAAGGGCGGGGGTAACTATCTTATTCCATGGAGTTGTTGACCATGCAAGGATGAACGTATCTTCTTCACCCTCTAGTTGGTATTTGTATGTCGTTGCTGCATCAATGATTTCCTTGTAGTTATCCTGATCCATCGCAACTTCAAAATTAGATATAGGTGTTGAGCAGTGAGGACAATACAAAGAGACACGAGGCCCTTTATATATATGTCCTCCTTCATACATCTGGTGAAATACCCACATAACCGACTCCATATAGGACATATCCCACGTCTTGTATGCATTCTTAAAGTCCACCCATCGCCCAATTTTATCTACGTACCATTCCCATTCACTTGAGACTTCCTCCACATAATTTTTACATTCCTTTACAAAGGTGTCGACTCCTACAACCTCCTCAATATCGCGCTTTCTTTTGACATGCAGTTTTCCCTCAACTTTGTTCTCAATCGGCAAGCCGTGACCGTCCCAACCCCAAACGCGCCTTACCCGATATCCTTTCATGGTCCAATATCTACCAAATAAATCTTTCGGAAGTGATGACAAAAGAGAACCATAATGAGGCATTCCTGTAACAAAAGGAGGACCGTCAAGAAAAGTCCATTTTTTATCCTCAGGTCTTGAAGTTATGGATTTTTCAAATATATTGTTCTCTTTCCAATAAGAAGTTATTTCGTTCTCCCTTTTTGAGAATGGAATTGTTGCGTCGACGTCTTTGAACATAGCTTCAATTGTAGCTTATGACTACCAGTTCTTCAACCTAGTTGATGTTGATACTGTTGTGGGATTTTTACTTCTGGGTTGATGCACCAGCGACAGATTGTTCTTGGGAGTTTGCCTGCAGTGAACCCTGTGCTTTCATCATGTAAAGAGCCTCAAATACAATAAAAAGAAGTATAATACTTAAAAAAAGTAATTTTGCATTAGATAGTTTTTTTGTAGAGCCAACCCTCCCCTTTCCTTTTTTCTTCATAATAATATTTAGAACTATTTAAGACTTCTTGTCAATATCACTTAAATTCTTTTATGAGTTCTTGACCGGTCGCAATTCCTGGGTGAATACGAAATAAAACGTATCTGTTCTTCTGATTGACAATTATTCCTCCTTTTGTACTTACAGCGTTCGTGTAACCAGCCTTTTCAACGAGTTTCTCAGCTTCATCGGTATAACCGCCATATGGATACGCAAAGGAGACAACTTTGATACCAAGATTACGCTCTAGCATTTGCTTGCTTTCGAATATCTCTTTTTCTACTGCCTCCTTGGGAAGTGCTTTCAAGTTTGGATGGTGAATAGAATGGGCTCCTATTTCAACAAGCCCACTTGAGGCTATTTCTTTTAATTGATGTGCGTTCATATAGTTTTTATGTCCTATGACTCCAGAAATAATGTAGGCAGTTGCGACAACATTATGTTTTTTGAGAATGGGAAAAACATCTGTATAAAAATCTTCGTAACCATCATCAAAAGTTATAACAACCGGCTTTTGAGGTATAGGCTTTTTCCCATCCAGAAACAGTCCAACGTCCGCTGCCATAATAAATGTATATCCCTCCTCTTTCAGAGTTCTTATTTGATTCTCAAATATGGGAGGAATAATATTTAAAGATTTTCTGATAGTGTCCCCCTGGTCTTTTACAAACTCAACGTAGTGATAGACAAGGATAGGCACTTTCACATCCTCGACCGGTTGAATATATTGAGGGGAAATCTCTCTGGCCGATGCAATTATTGGTGGGTGACTGGCCGGAATACCATTCATCATGCCAAATATTATTCCGATAGAAAAAGATGCTAGGACGATAAGAAGTATGATTGCTGTATTTACAAACCGTGATTTTTTTGTCGCAGGTTTTCTTGTTCTTTTCCCCGTTTTTTTCGTTTTTGACGTTCTCACAACCTATATTGTAAGCATGTGAGGCAAAAAACTCAATTAAAGAATAATGCTGTCAGGTACCTGATCTTCTCCACTGAGGATAAAAACATTCGTATTATACTCATCAACCCCCACAAATTCAGCTTCACCACGCAAAATTGATTCATAAGGCTTGCAATAAACACATCCTGAGGTAGGACAGCTATATTTCTCTAGAGCCCGAGACACCTTAATCTTCCGAGCAATATCAAGCACTTTCTTGTAAGCTTCGTCATAATCAGGAAGCGGACACGAAGTCAAATCATCCTCCCTATCCAAATACCAGTAGCTCGCTTTTTCTACTTTTCTTGTCTGACAGTTAGTTACCAGAAGTAAATAAATAGGTAGCTGTAACGAATCTTTTCCTTCGTCGCTTCTCCCCGTCTTAAAATCAATGATATGAACGCCATTGGTTACCGGAAGATATTCAAGCCAGTCTATCTTTCCGCATAGAATTATATTTTCTTCTTCAGATAACCAATAATTGGGGAGGTCCATCTTAATCTTTACTGCTTGTCTTGATATTGGTCCAGGATGGGCAGTGACCCGTTTCAACATTTCTTCTCCCCTCACCTTATATCGTTGTTCTGCCTCAATATTTGAAAAACCGCCCTTCTTGCCAGACACTTTTTTCCACGATTCTTCGAATTTATGAATCAATGGAATAGAAAATCTACTGTCTACCGGTAAAACCGAAAGGCCTTCTATTACTTCATGGACTGATTGACCTAAAGCAAGAGGCGGAGCCATCAATTTTATCTTGTGGTTGGTTGCTGGATCCTTATAGACGTGCTTCAAAAAGTAAGCACGCGGACACTGAAGGAAATCATTAATTGAAGTATGGGATACCCAAACTGCCGAAAACTTATCAGAACTCATGTCTTTAGTATAATGGGTAAGGGTATTATAATAAAGTCATGAAGATTACAGATGTTGTATTTACAAACCACGCTATCGAGCGCATGGCTCAGCGCGGAATTTCCGGTGACTGGGCATGGCAATCAGTTAAACAACCTGACACAACACGTGCGGGCAAAGAGAAGCATACAACAGAATTCACAAAACAATTCAACAAACACCACGTAACTACGATTGCTAAGAAAAATGATGTTGGTGAATGGGTTGTTCTTTCTGTTTGGATGGATCCACCTCTTCATGGCACAGCTGATTATTACAAAAAAGAAAAATACAATAAGAAAATGGACAGAAACAGAAATCTAAACAAGAAAATGGAGAACGCCTCTTTTTGGGGGAAGGTTTGGATTACAGTAAGAAAACAAATTGGTATCTAATGGACCACTCAAAAAAGAGCACTTATTTATTCTCAGTTGATGCACTTCGTGTCATCGCCATATTGGCGGTTATTCTCGTGCATGTCACGACAAAAACGTTAGACGTTGGACATTTTGATCTCATAAAAGATCCTTTGACACTTTTTTTGAATCAAGCGTCGCGGTTTGCTGTACCCCTCTTTTTTCTCATCTCCGGTTTTGTTCTTGAGCTTAACAATAAGGACGGACTTTCTTACAGCACTTTTTTTAAGAAGAGAGCGTCACGCATATTAATTCCTTACGTATTTTGGAGCGCTTTTTACTTCTTTGTCGGATGGGGTTTTGATTTCTCAAAACTTTTAACCAACCGTTTTCTGATGGATCTTATCACTGGAAAAGCAGCTTACCATTTATATTTCATCCCGACACTCATTCTTTTTTACCTTGCATTCCCATTCTTACACTC
>CAZDED010000005.1:0-81308 GCA_964504535.1 uncultured Gammaproteobacteria bacterium | reverse complement strand
AAGTTATTCAGAACTCTTGGGTAGATCCATACGCGTTACTCACCCGTCCGCCACTAGTTCCAGCAAGCTGGAACTCGTTCGACTTGCATACCTAAGGCACGCCGCCAGCGTTCATCCTGAGCCAGGATCAAACTCTCAAAAAAATAGCTTACGCTACTTTGAGTGACCGTTTTAATATAAAACGAACAAACTGTGTTTGTGTTTATCCTGCTCGTCAATTTACTTTAATTAAGAATTGTTTTAAGAACCTTAAAAAAAATTTGAAAAGCAGTATTCCCACCACTTTTCAAACGTCTATTTCACTTGTTAATGTGCTTACAGAGAAAATGAGTCACGAAACTTAGAAAGTTTGCGAAGAATTTAGGAAGAAGATGAAGAAAGTTTTAACGCTATATTCATAGTTCCTCCTAAGTCTAAAGACACTATAGTCTTTAACCTCAAATTCATGTAGGTATATGATACCCGATGAGGCTGTTAATGTCAACCATCTCAAACTGTTATAATATCTTCGTGAATAAGTCAGAATTAATCGAAAAAACAAAAGTATTTGTTAAAAAAACTTTAGGAATTTCTGATCCAACTGCTCATGACTGGTATCATGTGGAACGGGTTTTAAAAAACTCTGTTCGTATAGCAAAAACAGAACCTACAGCGGATTTGTACATTGTCGAACTTGCCGCTCTTCTTCATGACATTGCTGACTGGAAATTTACAGATGACGAAATGAAAGGTGGGAAGGTAACAAGAAAATGGCTAGAGAAAAATAAAGTTGATGAAAAAATTATTGAGAAAGTTTCAAAAATTGTTGACACCATATCTTATAAAGGCGGTACAAATCCCCCAATGAACTCAATCGAAGGAAAAATAGTTCAGGATGCTGACAGGCTTGACGCAATGGGAGCAATCGGAATTGCCCGAGCATTTGCATATGGGGGATTTAAAAATCGTGCAATTTATAATCCCGACAATAAACCTAAATTATTCAAAAATGCAAAAGATTATAAAAATAATGAAGGAACATCAACTAATCATTTTTACGAGAAATTATTATTACTCAAAGACATGATGAACACGAAGAAGGGAAAACAATTAGCTACCAAAAGACATAATATATTAGAAGATTACTTGAAAGAGTTTTACAAAGAATGGGAAGCCTAACGAAGACCTCCAGTAACTTTTACCTGATTAAGGAGTGCTGGATCATCAAGTAATTTTGCACAACCCCGGACAACCGTAGTCAAAGGATCCTCAACAATTGTGACGGGCAACTTTGTCCGATCCACTATCAATTCGTCGATTCCTTTTAGTAATGCTCCTCCACCGGTAAGCAAGATTCCGTGTTCTAAAATGTCTGACGTTAACTCTGGTGGGGTTTCTTCAACAACTTCCATGACACTATCTATGATGTCATTTATGACAGGTCCAATTGCTTCCCGTATCTCCCTTTCTGTGATACGAAGACTTCGTGGCAGCCCTCGCTCTACATCCCTCCCACGAACAAGAGCCACCTTTTCCTCCTGCTGCTCTTTTTCTTCTGTCTTTTGTCTACTGTCTTTTGCCTTCTGACTTTTGGTGTATGCACTTCCTATTTTTATCTTTACTTCCTCCGCTGTCTTTTCACCAATAATAAGGCCGTGCTTAAGTCTTATATAATGGACTATTGCCTGATCCATATCATACCCCGCCATTTTTAGGGAGCGGTTAACCACAATTCCTCCCAAAGATATTACTGCAATCTCAGTCGTCCCACCACCAATGTCCACTGTCATAACCCCTGTCGGCTCAAAGACTGATACTCCGGCGCCAATTGCTGCAGCCATTGGTTCTTCTATGAGGTAGCATTCACGCGCTCCTGCCGACAATGCTGATTCCCAGACTGCCCGCCTTTCAACTTCCGTAACTCCACTTGGAATTCCAACAACAACTCTCGGGCGGGCCAGTATTGGTAGACGTCGTCCTGACTCATGTACTTGCCTGATGTAATATTGCAACATATAGGTTGCCCCATCAAAATCAGAAATGACTCCATGCTCCAAGGGTCTTATTGCTTCAATAGTTCCCGGTGTTTTTCCAAGCATTTTTTTTGCTTCAGTGCCTACTGCAATAATTTTTTTTGATCTTAAATGTCGTGCAATAATTGAAGGCTCTCTTACTGCAATACCTTTTCCTCGGATGAATACGAGTGTATTTGCCGTACCAAGATCTATTCCAAGATCATGAGAAAAAAGGGAAAAAATACTATCGAACATATTCTGTAGTATACCTTAATACGAAGCTTTAGCCAACTATTTCGCCCCTTTTTTTAAGAAGATAAAGATCTAAAAGTAACAGGATCAATCCTCCATAAAAAACGTGGGACTGCAATATCACTGGTAAAATATTTGGATTTGGAAAATTAATTGAAACCAATACATAGGAAATAATAATTAGTAAATAGTAACTATTTTTAGCTTTTATTTTTTCCAAATAAAAAATGGTTGCGTAAAAAGGAATTATCAACCACACGAAATGGTGTTGCCATGAAAAAGTATTGAATAAAATACTTATTGTCATAACAATTCCGATAGAAAGCATAGTTACCAAAACGTCTTTTTTCTTATTTTTATATATAACAAAAAATGACCACACGATAAATCCAATTGAAATTACATTCTTTACTATTGCAGAGAAATTTCCCATTCCAAATGTCCTTCCAACAACTCCAGCAATTGATTGGTTATAATAGTCAAGTTTCCAAGATGATAGTAAAAAATCCGGTGCTATTTTGGTCATATAATAAGAAGTTGTTGTTATTGGTACAAAAAGCATAACTAGCAAAATATTTATCAATGCAAATACGAGCATTCCAACCAAAACTTTTTTATTGAATTTCAAAAGGAAATATAATGGCAAAAAAACTGGAGAGAATTTGACACTTAGTGCTGCTCCAAATATAACTCCGGTGATACTTTCTTTCTTTTGCATTAAAGACCATAATCCATAACACAGGAGAAACATGACAAATATATTGAGTTGCCCCATTCCCAATGTAAATTTTGTTGGGAAAGAAATGAAAACAAGTGCCATAAGAAACATATTCAATCTTGACAAAAATTTCTCCGCAAATATTTTTGTTAAGAAATATATACATGCAAGCAACAGAAAAATATTTAAAACAGTCCAAAGTATTTCAGCGGTCGGAAAAGGCAAAAAAGTCAACGGCACAAAAAGAAGAAAATCGATTGGGGGATATGAATACGAAATGCTTAAAAGTTCCGGGTGAGCATAATAATTGACCCCCTCCAAGAAAAATTTTGAGACGTGATAATACGCACTAAAATCCGGATAGAGACCTAGAAAGAGAACTTTCAGAAGAAAAATAAAAGACATTAGACAGAAGATAATAGACAGAAGATAGGAGAATTTATTGAGTTTTTCCATTTCCCTTTTTGCTTTAATATGATACACTTTTTCAATGAGAAAGCACATCGACAAAATAAATAAAGCCATCGAAATTCTCTTCTATACCATTTTTCTGACAGTCCCACTCGCAATGTACCCCACAACTAGTGAACTTTTTGAATTCAATAAAATGTGGCTTGTATACATATATAGTCTTATTCTTTTATTTCTCTGGGGGACAAAAATTATTATCCAAAGAAGGCTTGTTATTAGACGCACATTTTTTGATATACCGCTCCTCCTGTTTCTTTCTTCACAGTTAATATCAACGCTCTTCTCTCTTGACCTGCATACTTCATTCTGGGGATATTACTCCCGATTTAATGGAGGGCTCCTCTCAATGCTTTGTTATGTTTTTCTTTATTTTGCTTTTTCAACAAATATTCTTTCGTCAGATAAAGCAGAGAGTGTTAAAAAAACAAGCAGGATGCTTTTTGCTGTTTTTATATCTGGAGTAATTGTTGCATTGTGGGGCTTTCCATCTCATTTCGGATACGATCCAACATGTCTTGCTTTCCGAGGAACTTTTGATGTGAGTTGTTGGACTGATGCATTCCAACCTCGGATCCGTATGTTCTCAACCCTTGGACAACCTAACTGGTTGGCTGCTTTTTTGCTGATCCTCATACCTATCACAACCGGATACATCATTAATTCGATAAAAGAAATAAAAAAAAGCAATCTTTTTGATATTCCGTTATTTAAAACGGTTGGATTTGGTCTTGCTCTTTTTGTCTTCTATTTTGATATGGGGTGGACTCTATCTCAGTCAGGTTTTGTAGGATTTTGGGCAGGAAACATCGTATTTGTGATCATATACTCACTACTTATTCTTAGGAAACAGTCTTTCTCAATACCTAACACTATTAAACAGAAAAGCTTTCAAGTACTTATTGTGATTCAAGTCCTTTTTGTCATCACAACATTTTTTACTGCCAATCCAATTCCACAGCTCCAATTTTTCAATTTTAGAAGCATGATGGAAAACTCGATTGCAAAAAGTGCACCAAAAGAAGTAGCAGAGCCAGCTACCCCACTCGCTGCTGCTCCCGCCGGACCGTCGCTTGAATCAAGCATTACCGGATCCGGTGCAATCCGCAAAATAGTCTGGAAAGGTGCCATCCAAATCTGGAAAGCGTATCCTCTTTTTGGATCAGGAGTCGAAACGTACGCTTTTGCATATTACAAATACCGCCCCATTGAACACAACCTGACATCTGAGTGGGATTATCTTTACAATAAAGCTCACAATGAATTACTCAATTATTTAGCAACTACTGGCGCGTATGGGCTTGGAACGTATTTACTATTTCTTGGTGCATTTCTCTTCTTCAGTTTAAGATTTGTCGGTGGGCAGCTTAAAAAAAGCCAGATCGGTAACCCTGTCCTCCCGGCGCTTATCGGTTCATTTATTGGAATTCAGGTAAGTAACTTTTTTGGTTTTTCCGTTGTTGAGGTCAACATGCTTATGTTTCTTATCCCTCTTTTCTATATTAGTATTGCAAAACCATCTTCAAAGTTTCTTGAGTATCCAAAGGGAGAGGCAGAAGACTATGCAACATCAGAGCCACCAGGGACTGGAAGAGTCATGGTTATAGGTGGACTTGGTATTTTTTGTCTATACAGCATATTCTTTTTGATAAATTATTGGAATGCTGACATTAATTATGGACTTGGTTATAACTACAATAGGATCAACGAATTCCAGATAGCAAATCCTTCTTTGGAAAAGGCTGTTGCGATGCGCGATGGTGAGGATCTTTATAAAAATGAGCTATCGGTAAATCTAGCTGCTCTTGCTCTTATGGCTGCTCAGCAAAAAGATGCAAATGCGGCAAATCAATTCGCATCCCGTTCAAAACAACTCAGCGATGAAATAGCGCAAAGAAATCCCAACAATGTCGTGTTTTGGAAAGCAAGAACCAGAGTTATGTTCTCTCTATCCGCTCTGTCTCCAAGTCTAATTAGCGATGCAGTAACTGCAATTGATAAGGCCCACGAATTAGCACCAACCGATGCAAAAGTTTTGTACAATCAGGCGCTTATCTATGACCAGATAGGACAAAAAGATAAGGCTCTGTCCATCCTCAATCAGACGATTGATGCAAAGAGGGATTACCGAGATGCTTATTATGCAAAGGCTCTATTCCTATCCCAATTGGTTGAAAACAACAAGAAAGACAAAGCAAAGAGTGATAATTATAAAAAAGAGGCTATCGAAACCCTTAATTATCTTTTGAAAAATGTAACCCCCAATGATCAACAATCTAAAGACCTCCTGAAAACATTAGAATAGCGTTTAGTTACTAGCGTTTAGCGTTTAGTTATTTTATAATGCTCATTAATGAGCTCGCATTTATTAAGAGAATATAATTCTTAGAAACTAAACCCTGATTTACAAACCTAACGTATGTATAAAATTGTCACAACTCCCAACAAAATACTTCTTGAAAAATCAGAAGAAGTAACTAACTTTGACAAAAAGTTACAAGATATCCTGAAAGGAATGGAAGAAACTCTGCTTGCAACAGTTGATCCGATAGGTGTAGGGCTTGCAGCCCCCCAAGTAGGACTACCCCTTCGCATATTCCAGATGAAACCAACCTCAAAATCAAAAATATCCTCATACATAAATCCGGTAATCGAAAAAGTGTCAGACGAGGAAGAAGTCCCACACTTTACCAATAATGATAATGTCGAAAAGAAAAAGCCGGAATCATCAAAAAATAAATTACTTGAAGGATGTCTATCAATTCCAGATATCTGGGGAAATGTCACCAGAAAAAAGATAGTGTCTCTTCGCTGGCAAGATGAAAAAGGAAATACTTATATGAAAGAGTTTTCAGGATTTCCAGCAATTATTATCCAACATGAGATGGATCATTTAAATGGATTTCTTTTTACGAAAAGAGTCATGGAGCAAAATGAAAAATTGTTTAAATCACACAAAAATAAAGAAGGAGAAGACGAGTTTGAAGAAATAAAGATCTAAGCCGCTTCCTCCCCAAATCTTTTTAAAGCTATAGCCTTTCTTTCCTCAGCTATAATATTTGTTAAATCAATGATCCTTGCTTTTCTTTCTGGAGATTCAATCTGATCGAATCCTTTCTTGAATTTATCAGTAACATCAAGTGCTTTAAATGGATCCATATATCTTGAAAGGGTAATTGCATCACCAATTTGATGTGTGGGATGTAGAGCATATCTTATTGTTGCTCCCAGTTCCGAATATGGTTTGGGGAGAACAACTACTTCCGGAGAAAGTAATAAGCTTACAGTCCTTCTAAACCGCGGCAGTTCTAATTCAAAATCTCCAGTACCAATTTTATTTTCTGAAAGATCTTGCGCAAACCGCTCAATATTTGCAAAATCTTGTTCAATAAGATCACAGACTGCTTCAACCACAGTAAGCCTCCTTCGATTTTTTTTTAGAATTCGACCCGCAACGAGTCCGTCTTTTATAGCTTGTGGTCTTCTCGCGTTTCCAATAACGCGCCCTCGTGGATTATTTTGTCGGCCTTTACTATCTCTTTCTGTAGCTCTTACTAAATCTGTAGCTGTTAGCACTCTTGCGGGATAAAAAGATGCAGGGTATTTTGCATCAATCATATTTGTGAGAATTTTATCTCTCAAAACCCCAGCTTCCTCGTCTGTCAAAGGACCTTCTTGCAACCGATCTACTACAGTACTAATAGTTTTTGCAGCAAGTGTCCTTCTGTTATATTGTTCTCCTCCTTCTGAGTAAGACCCCACGATTTGAAGAATTCTGTCACGAGCATCAAAAATGTCTTCAGTTTCAACCCATTCCTCCATAAGCTGACCCCTGTTGTGGTGTCTTTTGCTAGGTGTTATTATCTGAAACCAAGTATAACCATACTTATCACAAACAACGGATGGCTCATATCTGTATAAGCGGTTCATTTCATTTCGAGCCTTATCAGATTTTTCTGGATCTAGTGGTTCAACATCAATTCTTGATTCATAAAAATCATCTACAATTCCGGGGTGAAGTCTTGCTCCCATCGTTGTTTCGATTCCCCCCCGATTGGAATATGGCTGCCTACTTTCTGCTGTCATACGACATATTATACCCCAAACTGTATACACAGCTACTTCTATGGGGTAGTTTTCTTTGATATAATACGGCTACTATGGGTCTTGTAGAAACATTCGAAGGTATGGCGTATTCTCCTCAACCAGAACTCGTTCAACATATTAGAGAGGAGTTAACTGAAGATTTTACGAGTTTACTCACGGAAGGTGGTATTGTTACTGCCAATGGAACAGAGCTCTCAAAACCGTTTGAATCTATAGCTGATATGTTGTCCCCTGAATTGATTGAGGCCGCAGAATCTCAATGTGTCATCAAATTGAGACGTTCTCAAGTACAAGCTCCCCTAGATACACTTGTCCAATTAGATCAATTTAACCGAACGAGATTTTATTTGTTTACACGAGGCGCCATCGATGGACTTTCTTATCAAGAATTCAGGGGTGGTAGTATAATGCCCAGATTTGTAAATATTGATGGATCTATGACGTGGCCTCATAGTTACAACCAACATTTTGCACATTTTTTTGCAGCTAGGACTCGACTGGTTATGAAACATGAAGATATAAATGGGTCATATTTCCGTTTTGCAGCACGCATTCTCAAAGCCATCTCAAATGATAAAGGGCTTGGCCCAATTGAAGGAAAAAAGGCACAAGACTATATAAAAGAACGCAAAAAAAGTTAAAATAACCATATGCAACAAAAAATAGTTTTTTTTGGAAGTGGCGATTTTACAATTCCAGTCGTTGAAAAACTTTTGCCACATGGATTGGATCTGGTTGTCACGAATGATAAAAATCCAAATTCCCAACTCATTAATTTTTGTAAAAAGAACAGTGTTAAGATACTCATCTGTTCCACTGCTAAAGAACTCTCAACCTTCAATTCTCAAATCTTAAATCATAATGTTGCCATTCTCTCATCCTACGGTGCCTTTATTCCAAAATCTACAATAGATAGTTTTGACAACGGCATCATAAATATCCATCCCTCTCTCCTTCCAAAATACAAAGGCCCCTCCCCCGTCCAATATGCTCTTCTTAATGGCGAAACAATAACAGGAGTAACTCTTATAAAATTAGATAGCGAAATTGATCATGGCCCTATCCTTTCTCAAAAGCCGTATAATCTGATTGGAAATGAAACTTCAGAAGACCTACTCTCAATTCTTTTTGAAATTGGAGCAAACATGGTTGAGGAGATTGTCATAAAACTTGAAAACGGAACAACAATAACTGAAACCCCACAAGACCACTCAAAAGAAACATGGAGCTATAAGATCACAAAACAAGATGGCTGTATAGACCTTTCAAAACTCCCAACTTCTAACTCCCAACTCCAAAACATGATACGTGCTTTCTACCCTTGGCCAGGGGTCTGGTTCACAACAAGTCTTAATGGGCAAACCAAAATTGTAAAAATGTTGCCGGAAGGAAGAATTCAAGTTGAAGGAAAAAACCCAATGAACTATAAAGACTTTGTCAATGGATTTGGTGAAAAAGGAAAAGAATTATTAGAAAATCTTCATCTTATTTAACCAGGTCTTCAGCCTTTTTTATAAAACCACTACGCAATAACTCTCTCCGTCTCAGCAAAGCCATCTCAGGAATATGCTCTGGTGGTATACCGGCAGCTTCTTGATATCCCAAAACATACTGTAATACAGTCAAACCAGCAACTGAATTCGATTTATGACGCTCGCTGAGTTGATAAGACAATGATAAGGAAGGCTTTCCTTTTACATGTCTTGTCAAAACATTTTTTCCAAAACTTGAAGGAATTATTAGACTTCTTCCATTGCTGTCAATTTTCCAAGCAATCGCAGGAACAAGAAACTCAGAATTCGGTGAAATCGTAAAACCATTACTAGAATGACTAATGATTGCAGCATCATAGCCTCTTCTAATTGCATATGTATTTTTTGGATAATATCCTACTATTTCGTCCCATTTTCCAGTAAGATGCCATTTCTCTCCTTCATGCTCGATTGAAAAATTTAGACCTTTTATATCTTTGATTCTTAGGGTTTGTTCTTCCTCTTGTTCATCACCAAATTGAGACATCTCTGTATCAATTATTGTCAAACGCTGAGGTAATGCCAACTTACCGAATCTTTCTACAAGCATCCTTCTATTTAGATTGATCCGATCACTTTCTGTTAGAGGACTTCTTTTTGATGATAAATAATCGACAACAAATTTAGCTGTGGCAAAATACGGAGAGTTATAAATGTCAAAATCGCGTATGAGAACTTGGGCAAACCCTTGCGAACCTACTGTATTTCTCCATATTTCTTTGTGTGAATCAAAGCTTCTCAGCAAATCATTTACAAAAGCTGTATCATCATGCATATCCAGAAGTCTACCCATTTCATGCAGATAACTCTTCTGTCTTCCCCCAAACTCATCTATATCATCTCTTAAATACGAAACTGCAATCTGATGTTCATATTTCTGGTCTGATGAACTTTCAAGAATTTTCCTTAGGTCACTACTCCTCAAGGGCTCTTCTATTAGCAGTGAGTATTTCCTTCCGCCTGGTATCTCATCTGTCTGTATTTCAACGGGCGTAGATTGCTCGAATACGTTGTTAACGCGGATTTCTGGATGAAGTTGACCCAGTGTTGTACGGGCTGTTTTGGAATTATCGGTTTCTTGCTCTCCATGAATAATATCAAATTCCATTGTCAGCAATTTTACTACAGGTTAGGTTAAAAATAAAGAAAATGAGGTAAAAATTAAATACCTTTTAAGCAGTTGCAACAACCGGAGTTGTAGATGAGGCTTCTTTTTGTTCTTTTACAACTTGTGCTGCTTTTTTGAAAAGTCTTATACACTTTGCACAAAGTTTTAGATTCATTGCACGCCCCTCAATCACAACTCTTTTATTGTGAAGGTTTGGTTTCCAGGTTCTATTTGTGCGGTTTTTTGCATGGCTGACTTTATGCCCATACATAATTCCCTTACTACAGTTGTCGCATTTCATTGCCATAATTTTTTTTCTTATATCTAAAGTTGCCCTAAGCAAAAATAGAACCGAAGAATAATATTCGGTATAGGTAGATATTATACATGAATCAGTTCAAAAAAGGAATACTTTAGAGGAGATTTGGATTTAGAACTTTTTCAGCAAGGGCTATACCAATTGTTGTTTTACCATCAATTATTGGAAGTTTTCTAACTTCCTCAGGCCTCATCCAAGAAAGCTTTTCTATGTCTTCCCCACCTTCAAGTTCTAAATCCTGTCTTTCTTGTCCATAAGGAACCAGTGCCAAATAAAAAGGCTGCTCTTTGGACATGTATGCAGAATCGAAAACTTGCCTGCCAACTAATACAAGCCCGAATGGTTCATGGCCGGTCTCTTCTCTAACTTCGCGCTTAGCAGCTTCTGTTTCGGTCTCTCCATTGTTAACTCTTCCCTGGGGGATTTGGGTAATCCTTTTTCCGAGCTTATCTTTCCATTCGTTAACCAACAAGTATTCCGCTAGCTTTTGATGATTTATCCTTACTGGCAAAACGAACACTCCAGGTGAAGGATTAATTTTTATCGTGTCAAATAGAATTGCCCCATCACGCTCTACCATCATACGCTCAACTCCAGCAAAACCACTCCTTGCAGTTATCCCAGAAAAGTCAGAATCTACACCATCAATCTGTAAATCAGCTTTTTCTGGTGGTAAACGATTTGGATCGTATGGAATTAATTTTCTCTCTACCATAATTCTGGATTATAACAAATTAAGGTCAAAAAGTATATGTTCGTGGCACTCACAATGAAGAATTATACTTATGCAGCAATTTTCGCAGGATTAAATTGTTCCCAAACTTCAGCAGCAAGTGGGTACATATGATTATTGATAATATCGCTTACTTTTTGACGGGCAGCTTCATTCTTATCTTGAATTTTAGCGGGTGTAGGATAGTTAAGTATTGCCTTGAACCTTTCATATCTTCGTGGATAAATCCTCTGAGTCAAAACACTAAAACCATTTGCCCACTGTGAACGCTCGTCGGGTGTTAGAAGGCTGAACTTCTTGCGCAATTTTTCGACTGCCTCCCCCGTATTCTGGGCAGGTTCTATCATTTGGCACATTTTAAAAAATCTTTCAAATGCAGTATTGGCATCCTGAGGAGACATATTTGGTTTTTCGCCTGCAACTGCTGAAATAAATTCACTTTGATCATCAGCTGCTTCCTTTATGAGTCTTGAATAAAAAGGATTATCATGTTTTGCATAGGGCAAGTTTGGATTAAAATTTGAATCTGCAAACATCTTTAAATGCTCCAAAACATTGTTGGTAGATTCAGGTTTTTCTTTCGAAGCTCTTTGTTCTGGGGTTCTAAAAACCGGACTGAATTGGTGCTTGAAGTCTCTTTCAGGTGTATCCCAAACCTGATGGAACTGACCATCTCCAAAATCCTCAGTAGGATCAGCCTTTGTGATTATGTGCCTAATATCGCCAACAGAGCCTTGAATATCCAGGCGGTCCGCCTGTCGTGTCCACCAGAAAGCCATTCTGTTCCCATCAACTACTTCGTCATCATATGGTTTTTTTGTTTTAGACTCCCCCTCTTTAGTTACGACAATATCTTTTGTGTAATGCGTGTGTCCTGCAATTGCTAGCATTACCATCTTTCGAAGATTGTCACCCATCAAACCTTTTGACACTTCCCCAAAAAGGTGTGCTCCTACTTCAGCGTGTCCCGAAAATCTTTTTTGTTCTTGATATCTGTCAACGACTGAGTTACCTATATCATGAAACATTGCTCCAAATAATCCAACGAGAACTTCTGTTGCATCATAATCCGCAAGTGATGAATCTTGAAAAGCCATTGAAAGATTTACTGTATCTCTAAGGAAATGGCCTTTACTATGTCCGGCAGGCAAATTTTTAATAAAAGGAGAGAATCTCTCAAGTATGCTTTCTAAAACGTCTGCGGGAACTTCAGACATTTCTTTTTGTGCATTTTCTTTTGTTTTCTTCCAACCATCAAGGGATCCTACTTCTTCTCGCAGATTTTGTATGCTATCAAATACCTTAACGTCTCCAGTTTCATAAAATTTCATCCTCTCATCAATAACTTTTCTATCAACGCTTGATACAGAATTTGTATAAATCTCTTTTACTACCTCTGTTCTTGGTGGAACCAAGTTTCTTTGTTCATCTGGTAAACCAGTCTGTGCTGATTCTGTCGTAATCATATATTTATTTTAGCAGAAAACTTTATTTAAATTTAAAGCCATCTTTAGCCACAAAAAAACCCCGATCAAATCGAGGTTCTTTTGTAAGCGAAGCTTGCTCCTTCGTTTGAAGGAGTAACCTTCAGAAACTATTTAAGTTCAACTGTTGCGCCTGCGGCGGTAAGTTTCTCTTTAGCTTCATCTGCTGTTTTCTTGTTAACCTGCATCAAAACTTCTTTTGGAGCAGCATCAACTAAGTCTTTTGCTTCTTTAAGTCCCAAAGTTGGGGCTAATTCTCGCAAAGTCTTAATAACGCCTAGTTTGTTAGCTCCGGATGCAGTAATGACGACATTAAAGATCGTCTGTTCTTCTGCTTCTTCAGCTGCCTCTCCACTTGCTGCACCTGCTCCTGCTGGAGCTGCTGCCATCATGGGTTGTGCTGCTGTTACGCCGAATTTCTCTTCCAATGCTTTTACAAGCTCTGAAAGTTCTAGAACTGACATTTCTTCAATTGCTGTTAATAGTTCTTCTTGTTTCATTTTTGCCATAATATGTCGTCACCTCCAATTCTTGCTAAATTCGAAATCCGAATATCGAAATTCGAAACAATCCCAAAATCTCAATTTATAATGTTTGAAACTTTTGAATTTGTTTCGTGCTTCGAAATTAGTGTTTAGTGCTTCTTAAGCGCTTGCCTTCTTTTTCTCAATAGCGCTTAATAGTTGTGCTAATTTTTGAATGTTGTAGTTAAGATCGTATACAAGACTTGTGATTGGTGAATTGAGTAATCCCAAAAGTTTTGCGATAAGTACCTCTTTTGGAGGAATAGTTGAAAGTGCTGTTACCATTCCTTCTTCAATTATAGAATTCTCAAAGACTCCGAATTTGATTGTTGGGAGTTGATATTTTTTATTGAATGCAACGAGTGCTTTTGCTGTACCGATAGGATCTTCATATGCAAAGATTACTGCGTGTGGACCTTTAAGTCTATCAGCAGCATCAATTTTCTTATCCTGAAGAGCTATATTTACGAGCGTGTTTTTGAGAATTGCAATTTCACCTTTCGAAGAGGCTAACTCATGTCTGAATTCTTCAAGTTGGATATGGGTAAGTCCAGCATAGTCTACCAAAAAGATAGCTTGAGCCTTTTCGACCTTTTCTTTAATGTCTTGTAGTGATGTTATATTTTTTGAACTTGGCATATTTGACCAAAAAAAAACGCCGATCCATCGACGTTTGAAAACTTATGTTCTCCTCGGCTGGACTTCTTTTGCGCCAGCTGTCTTTGGATCTAAGTAGTAGTTTAACAGATATCTAGCTCAAAATCAAGAAATCAAACAACATCTATGATTCTGACTCTCGGACTAAGTCTTATATAAACTCCCTTTACCTCTACTTTTTTTCCTTTCAACATTTTTTTTACTTTCAAAACAGACTTTTTGATATCGATTTTATGTTGTTTTTCTTCCACTGGATTTCCTGCACAATGTTCATGCCCATGTACAACAATTCCGACACTTTTGTGCTTATCAACTGAAACCATAATCATTTTTTCAATAGAGTCATGCTCGTTTTGATCTAGTTCGTCATGAGCAAGCAACCCATCTAATCCAGCTTTTGTTACAGTATCGGGATACTCGGCTCCAAAAACTAAGGAAGCATAACTGTTAACTGCATTTTGAACACGTCCATCCATGCACCCAACTGAAGTAAAAAACGTATCATCAACTTGAGACATATTTGAGTATTATAGTAAATAATTTACATTTTGCAATAATAATTAATTAAACTATTGAAACTTTGGATGCATAGTCCTATAATATCTCTCTATGTTTGAATTTGAAAGAGCACCGCAAGATTCACCTGGCTCATTTTTCGGCAGTGAATCAGAAGAGAACAAATTTCAACCATATCGTAAAGATCTTCAGTCGTATTTGTCTTCACATCACAACAGACTAATACCCTTTGCAGATCCCTCCACAACATCACTTGAAATAGTTGAAGCTGTTGAGGAAAGTGCAGCTGAATTTTTAAATTCGAGCGACATTTCCGCAAGATATGTTTCGTCACCTGAATTTCAATCAATATCGCAACGCCAAAAAAAAGAACTGAGGGGAATTTGCTCGATTGGTATATTTATTTGTATCGACGGAAGACTTGTCCCAGTGCTTGTAGGTAGTCCTGTATTTGATATTTCAGAAACTAAGGCTGGTCTTGTACCGGTTACCCGCTCCCCGCTAGATGGAGAACTAGAATTAGCAAACCCAAGAATTATTGAGTCAATTGGAGATAGGCCGCTTAAAGAAAGCTCTGAAATTTTACAATTTAGTACAGGACATGAAGATTCGGATAAGCCAGATTCTATAACATGCGCTGCAGTAGAACTTATGATTGGCAATGGCTCACTTCCCAATGATGGATCATATAGAGATGCTTTTAGACAAATGTTGGCAAATACCGGTGTTGCAGTAGGAGCTACCTTTAATAGATCAGCCCTCGCACGTGGCTATTCACCACTTAAAAATGCAGGTCTTACTGCCATGTATGATACTAGAACAGCAGGATTTACTGTAGACGGAGTCAAAACCCTAAGCTCTACTCAATTGACAAAAGCGATTCTCAAATCAGATGACTTGGAAACAATTCAGAGACTAGGTCAACCAGGACTATTTAGAAATAATTTCACTGATCCTGCAACACTTATCTCCAGAGAGTATGCAATGTACAATATTGAGAAGATATTACTAAGACAAAGCAAAACATTTAGAGAATATATAGAATCTTTTATCGATCAAAATATGGCGGGCTACACTGAAAACCAGAAGCAAGCTTTTAGATTTTTCGAGGCAAGAGCTGTAGCCTCACAATATTCAACCGGATTGTACCAAGGTGGAGATCAACCAGTATCCGCACACAACGAACAATATATCTCTTCATCTACCAATGGCCTGAGAGTTGGACAAAACGATCCGCGCATTCAATCTTTTGGTGCGAATGTAGCAAATTATGAGGATTCTGTTTCCCATTTAGAAACTAAAGTTGCACTTGCAGATAAGATCGGCAAAATGAGATCTCCATATATAGCCTTCCTTTCTGAATCGGTTCCTGAGAAATCTACCTCCTCTTCCGATCGAAATGCACGCGCTAAATTACGATCTCATATGATGGCAGTAATGGAAAGCCCAACTCTTCTTCAAAGGATAAAGGCAGGGCAACTCTGGCTCGTACCTGCAATACTCCAAGAAAAAACAGGTATTACAAAATCTATACCCAATCTTGCTATTTAATTGAGATCTTTCCTCCACTATTCTTCACTACCCCAGACAGTTCTAGATTGGATATCAAAATAAATATTTTAGAGATGGGCAATTTAGATTCTCTTGCAATTTCATCAATAGTGAGTCCTTCATTTTCAATCAACAAAACTATCTTCTCCTCTTCTTTTGATAGTTTAAGTTTTTTTATTTGAGATTTGATGTTTGTTTCGGATTTCGAATTTCGTATTTCGAATTTCGCAAGGATGTCTTCAGCATTACTGACCAAAGTCGCTCCTTTTTTTAATAACTCAAGACTCCCATCAGACATCCTGGATGTTATCTGTCCTGGAACAGCAAATACTTTTTTTCCATACTGCAACGAATACTCAGCAGTAACTAATGAACCACTCCCCTCCGCTGCTTCTGTTATAAGTAATCCGTCAGAAATTGCTGCCACTATTCTATTTCGGGCCAAAAAAGTTCCTTTGTTGGGAGGTTGTGACAGCGGATACTCAGAAATTATAAGTCCATTTTGCTGCAATATCTGAGAATATAAATTGTAATTTTCTGATGGCAGACAACAGTCAACTCCGCACGCCAGTACTGCAATCGCATACCCATGATTTAAAAGCGCTACATGATGGGCTAGACCGTCAACACCGAGCGCAAGACCACTTACAATTACTACTCCATTTTTGACTAGATCCGTAACCAACATACTGGTTACATCCCTTCCATATTGAGTTATCCTTCTCGTACCAACTACACCAATCCTTAATGAACTGGATCCCGGGTCAAGCCCGGGATGACGCAGAAGTGTCAGATTTCCTTTACAAAATAACCCTATTGGAGGATTTTCTATATTTTTTAAAGACGTAGGATAACGCTTATCCCCAAATCCAATGAATTCAACTTTTTCCTTTTTTAACCATCCAGTATACTGGATGCTATTATAGGTTCTGCGAAATTCATCGAACTTCCTATACGTAATTTTTACAATGCCAAGTCTTTCATATTCTTTTTCTGATGCATTCCATGCCCGTTCAGCTGCTCCAAACTCGTTGATTAATTTTAGAAAACTTTTTGGCCCAAGATTACTTAGCGAAAACCCCAAGGAGTATTTATCCAACATCATTTCATAGTATCATTTGACAGCAAGAAAAATTAGTTTCATACTTTTAATTGTTGTCATGTTTAAAAATAAATTGCTAAATATAATTATTGCCGGCTTTGGTTTTATTGTTGCTTTTTTGATTTGGGCATTTCTCCGGTTTTCCTAAAGTGAAAAAATCAATTGCAGCCGCTCTAATCACACTTGGGATTTTGTTGTTCCTTGCTCCTTTCTTAAGATCAGAAAAACCAATTGTTATACCACAGGAGGATGCTAACGTAACTTCCGGATGGAAAGAATACAAAAATTCCCAATATCACTTCTCCTTTAAATACCCAGAAGGGCTACTTAGTAATTTCAAGGTTGATTCTACTGGTCCAATTGACATTACTCTAAAGCAGTTAGAGGCAAACAAAAAATCAAAAAAAACGTCAGATCCTAATTCCTATAATGTTTACTTTGAAGCAAATGGATGGAAATTTGAAGGAACAATCGATCAATTTGTTGATAAAAATTTACACATCAAAAACTACAACCGGCAAAAGATAAAACTTGGAACAATGGAAGGAATAAGAATTTCAAACCTCGAAGAAAAAGCAGACGCGTATTACTATTACAATTTGTTTAAGAATGGTAACTATATTTATAATTTCGCAATTTTTGCAGATAATGCTGATGAAGTTTTTGGAAATAAGAAATTATTAGATGATATTATTGGAACCGCTAAATTTTATTGAGCATCCTCTAGCTTGAATTCTTTATTCAGATATATTTCCATTGCATCGTTTGCTATCCCTACACCTGAACCTATACCACCATACTCTTTAGCCAATTCTTCCCATTCTGCCATCGTCCTTGCAATCTCTTCTTTACCTTCTTTTGTTAAATGTGATCTCATTTCCGGTATCAAATCTCTAACTACCAATGTTAATATTCTCATACGCGTTGCTGCCGATCTATAAGAAATACCGTCCTGATCTGTTGGCAAACCGTATGCTTTTGCCTTTGCGACTTGCATAAAATATCTTATGGCAGAATTAAATGGGTCAACAAATCTTTTTCCAGCCTCTCTGTTATTTTGTAACTTTGCAGTTTCTTCGGCTTTAATGTTGAAAAGACTATCCATACTCAGATTTCCTTGCTCAAATGCTTTTAAATATTCGCTCACTCTTTTACTTGCAGCTTCTTCGCTAGATAGTCCCTCATCCCAAAATCTTCGTGCCAAGAAAAGCACATCATGCTTTGGCACCCCCTTTTCTACCATTCTCCCAAGTTGACTAGCAACCCGAAATGGCATAAGCGATTGCGATACTACTTTCGTGTTTCCATGACCTGTATCTTCTTGTCCTTGTGGTACAACGAGATTTTTTAACTCGTCGGGAAGACTATAATATAAAAGATCGCGTCTAATTACTTCTGGTCTATGTCCAACTCTTTTTGCAAATTGTTCAACAGTTAACTTCGGATCCAGTGCTTTATCAACAGACCAAAGATCTCCATTTTGCTCAGCTCTTTCAAAATCTTTTGGGAGCTTTGAAGTATTTTCAGAAACCTGCACTTTAAGAGCTCTTAATGGATGCATATTATCAAAGACTTGAACCACTGAGCTTTCCTCCTCCAACATTTCTAAAGCTCTTAGTCTTCTGTGTCCTGCAATTACAATGTACCAACAAGGTTTTCCATCATAAGTTGATTGTCTTAAATCAACGAGCCTTCTTCTTTCATTCGGTGGGATTTTTTTGCCAACAGTTCCATAAGCAGCAACTAAATATGCGTGTGCTTGCTCTTCCGATGTATACCTTGCAACTAATAGGGGGTGAATCAATAGTCCTTCTTCTTTAATATTATTTGCCAAAATATCTATGTCGTCATAAATTTTTCGTTGTTGTACAACTGTATTTAATTCCGAAAGATCATGTCTCTCAAATTCACCTTGCTGCACATTGCCCTCTTTTTCAGCTTCAACTCCCTCTAACTGGAGGCTTAAAGTCTCTTGCTGTGCTTCAGGAATTCGATGAGAAAAAGGAAGAAGCTCTTCTTCAAATAGTCCAATTTGGTCGTTTGGTGGAATAAAGGGACCAGTATCAATTATGTCAGGAGATCCATATCCGTTTTGAGCAGTTTGCATTGAGGATTCAAGATTTCTTAACATTTCTTTCTAGAATATAAAGCAGAAGATGTGTATATTCAAGGCCTATTTTTTCTCAAAATATTCCTTTAAGATATCGCGAGCAACGGGGGCTGCAATATCACTACCCTGTCCTGCATTTTCTGCAAGAACCGTTATTGCAATTTCCGGATTATAGAAAGGAGCAAATACGGTAAACCATGCATGAGACTTCGCATTGTCTCCATGTGCCTCAGAAGTTCCGGTCTTACAACCCATTGTGACATGTACAAAATTAGCTCCTGCTGATGCATCTCTTACATAATCAAGGTCATCAATTTTCAATCGCTCATTTTTTACTTTAAATCCAAATAGTGGGTATCCTGTACCACCTGGCTCACAAGCACCCCTCATGCCATTTTTTACAACATCAATATTTTCTTTCGCTATAAAATCTTTTTTAATAATTCTTACATCCCCAAACAACAAGTGTGGTTTTATCAACTCACCTCCATTAGCAACCAATTGTGTGTATAGGTTAACCTGCATTGGTGTCGTTTCCAAAAAGCCTTGTCCGATACTCATGTTGATTGTGTCACCAAGATACCACTGCTCCCCAATCTCTTCTTTTTTCCAAGCAGGATTTGGAACCGTGCCTTTTACTTCTCCCGGTATATCAATACCTGTTTTTTCCCCAAGACCTAATTTTTTTGACCATGATGACAATGTATCAATCCCCGTTTTCATGGCTGCATCGTAAAAGAAGATGTCATTTGATCGGACAAGCGCACGCTCAACATTCATAAATCCTTCTTTTCTTCCTGTTTCCAAGTAATTCCACGTACCGAAATTACTTCCTCCAATAGATAGTATTCCGGTGTCTTCAAATTCTGTCTCCGGCTTTATGGCATTTGATGAAAGTGCAGCAAGGGAAGTAACAATTTTGAAAGTGGAACCGGGTGGATATACTCCCGCAATAACTCGGTCAAGAAGAGGAAATTTTTCATCATCAAGCAAAATATCTTCTTTCTTCTGATATGCTCCTTCAGGTTTGTATGATGGTTCTCTTGTAAATAAATTAGGATCAAAAGATGGTTTTGAATAAAGAGCCATCACAGATCCATCTCGCGGGTCGGTAACTACAACAGCGCCCTTATCTATCTTTTCCATCGCTTTTGCTGCAGCCTTCTGAAGACCGACATCAAGAGTGGTTTTGAGAACCGCTCCTTGTCTTGCCTCCTCTTCACCCAAAAGCCGTATACGCTCACCTTTTGCATTCACTTCATATAATTGTTTTCCATTTTGCCCATGAAGAAATTTTTCATACTGTTCCTCAAGACCCATCCTCCCCGTAAAATCTGATATTCCATAATCACTAAAATCAGGAAGTAATAATTCATCACTATTAACTTGTCCTACATATCCTATGACGTGTGAGAAAATGTCTTTATATAAATAATCTCTTTTTACAATTGCAAGAACGCTTGTTCCATTGGATGCCATCTTCAAAGCAACGTCCCTATCCAACCACTCTACTTTATTATTTTTTATAGTCCCAAATGCTGGAATGTTGCGCACCAATGCCTCCCCATTCCTGTCAAAAATTATGCCACGGGGTGCCGTTATTAACTCCGTACGTATTCTATTTGCATCAGATAATCTTGAGTAATATGAAGCTCGCACTACCTGTAATGTAAAAAGACGCATTGCAAGCAGTGCAAAAACAAGAGAAAGAATAAGAAGAGGAATAAATCTACCAAACCCTTCAAGTCTTGAACCTGAAAATCCACGTTTTCTTTTCAAATGTTCTTCAAACACATGATCTGAAAATGCATGGCCTATAGGTCTGTGTCTTCTCTTCATAATAATTTTCCTTTCTTTTTTAAAATGCTAACGATATATAGAGTTAAAAATGAAAGCCCAAAAAATATAACAATCAATGTTGTTGAGTATAGTAGAAAATGAGCATACAAAAATAACATAACTGCAATGACAAAAGACGCTACCAGTAAGTCATCTGAGCCAGAATATTTCTCATAAAGCAAGACTATTGAAAGCGTGCCCAGTATAAAAAGTGCTGTAATCCCAAAATTCGATACTCGCAGTGCATCTATAATAAAACTGAGAATAAAGACTCCAATAAGCATTGGTGTACGTTTTACTAAAATAGCCAAAACTGAACCGATCAAAAAAACCGCAGGGAAATTTATAACGGTTGTTTCAAGCATTAGAGCAACACTACAAAGAATAATTATGAGAAATGCTAATTGATAGTTCTTCACATTTGAGAGATAACAAATACATCCACGAGTTTTGAATAATCAATAATTGGCATGATCTCAGCACTTTGAAATGGCGAGGTTTCGTTTTTTGAGATAGAAGTTATTTTTCCGATAATCATATCCGGGACAACACCTATCCCATCGCGCCCGACCTCTCCTTTTGTTACGATAATTCCATTATTTTTCAGAGTGTCTGTTATAACAACTCCATCAAATAACATAAAATCACTTCTTCCAATCAAGAGTCCATTAGCGTTTGTTTCGGGAAGTTTTGCCAAAACTCTAAACTTGGGACTCACAGGTGTTGTGACCACCGAATAATTCTGACCAACCGTTTCTACTTTCCCAATGAGATATTTTTCAAAAATTACCGTCATTCCTTTTTTAATACCATGCTTTTTTCCAGCATTGATAATAAATTCGGAAGGAAGTTTGCTCTCTCCCTGAAATCCAATTATTTTTGTGGCAACAAGACTTTGAGAGGTATCCGAACTTATATTGAACTGACTACGAAGCGCATTGTTATCGTTTCTAATTATTTGATACTCGACTAATTTTTGCTCTAATTCGCGATTTTTTTTAGTAAGCTGTAGTATCTTTTGATCATTCTCTTTTTTTCCCAGTGAATACATGATACTCTTTGGAACCTCAAAGATAGACTGAACTAAACCTTCCAAAAACAAAACAGGACCGGAAAGTCTGTTCATAAAAATAAGAATTGAAAGAATGATAAGAACCGTAATTGTTATGATAATTCTTTTACGTTGAAATTTTGGGGAAATGCTTTGCATATATTTGATACCCACTGTACCAAAAATACGTTCAAAGCTCAAGCTTTAGCGTAGGAAAAGTCCCCCGGTTGCGTTTCTGCAATCGGGGGACGGGAGTTGCTTGATGTGCGTCGGCTTGTTAGCCGAGGTCTTGACCGGCTTGACCGCGGCGGGTCCTTGCGAGACCGGCCGGAACGTAGGAAGGCTCACCACGATCCTTGCTCTCCGATGCTCCCATTCCGGGAACCGGCTCGGTCTCGGTGGTGACGCGGTTGCGGCGGAAACGGCTCCTAGTCCGCTCGTCCGTCTCCTCTTGCGAGGAGTGGTGATGGATTACTACAAACGGGGTGCCGAGGATGGGGTCCTGTTCGCGCGCTTTGCGCACGTCATCTCGCTCCTTCTCGATGGCTGGCCAATACATGGCCACTGTCCCCTTGGGCGCGATGAGGCGGCCGAGCGGATTCTCGGGAACGTTGAAGATGTCCTCCTCGGCGGAGGCCATAACGATGGCCTGCTCCGTCCCGACGCGATGAAGGAAGAACTCCTCCATATCGTCGGGAACCGGCGTGATCAGGTCATCCCTGACTACGCCCTCTGAAAGCAGCCTCTTGAGAAGCTCTTCTTCGAACAGCTTGGGTGCGTTCTTCGTGGACTCGTCGATGGCTTGGAGCAATTTCCAAGCCATCTCCCAGAGGCCCGCATCGAAGCGGTAGAACCCAAGGGTCTGAATGCCAAGCGACTGGATGGCACGCGCCTGGCTGGTGATCTCCGCCGGCATTGATACTCGTCCAACGAACTGTTCGCCGCGGATGAGCACGTGGACGACGACGACCTGCCCTTCGGGCAGCTTGAGGAAAGCGGGCGCTACCGCTGCCCAGCGAGATGTTGCGCTTTTGAGTGTCGTGGTGATAGCCTCAAGGTAGGTCATCCCTGTTGTCTCCTTGCCGCAGAATATAGGTTACGGCTTCCTACCAACCATAGATTAGCAGAAAGCCGCAACCTTAAAAAATATCAAGCAACTTGTTAACGTGCTAAGCCCGTTGATTTTGACATGCAACACGCCAAAAGGTGGGCAAAAACAAGTTATTATAGCACAAAATGGGAAAAATCAAAAACTATGGGGTACTATTTTCCTACCGAGGAAAAGAAGCGTGGGCAAGACGGCTCCTAAGAGGATTAAATTTTGGTTTCTCAGCGCTACTATTATTTCACCTACAAATGGCAAGAAAAAAACAGCCCTTCCTAAGATGCTTCCTCTTTCAACTAAATCAAAATCGGAGATGGCGTTTGCATCCCCTTTCGTTGAATAGTAAATCTGGCTACCTATTTTTATAACATCATCTACTCTGTGTGAAATTGTTTTACCTTTTAACGGAAAGGCAATTATATCCCCTTTTTTATAGGTTGATTCTTTTTTTGTATAAATAACACTTCCCATAGGAACTGACGGATTCATAGAGTAAGAAACAACAACAAAAGCGTTGACTCCGGTCAAAAAGCCCGTTTTAACTATTGCAGAAGTAAGCAAACTAAATGGCACAACAAAAAATAAAAACAAGAAATAAAAAACAGAGGTGTACAGTTGGGCAGTCATTTTGTAGCCGGGGCAAGGAAGCTACATATAGATTTACATGAATTTAACGAGTAGACAAGAGGTACAATCTATGAAAAAGAGTTACAAACAATACCAACTTTATTTCTTAGGGGAAAGCTTTCGATAGACGTATGCTCCAGAAAGAGCAATGATGGGCCAGGAGATAATAAGACCAATCCCAAATACAAGAATGCCAAGAAGTGTTATCCCTATATATGAAATTCCGAGCCAGAAAAGTTTTGTTTTGTGCCCTTGTGTTATCTTCCCGCTTTTTCTAAAAGCATCCATTGGACTCATTCCCTGATCTATGATCAAATACGTTATATATTGATACTTAATTCCCCAAATTATTCCAGGAATAATAAGCAAAATAAATCCTCCGATAGTTACAAGTCCGTAAATTAATGACCCGAGGAAATAATTGAGAAGGAGTGAAGAATGAGTATACAGATCTGAAATATTTGGTTTTTTCCCATCCACTATTTTCAGACTGATAACGATAACTCCAATGCCAGTGATCATTTGTATAAGCCAGCTGATGATAGAAAAAACAAAAGATACATTTGGCATGTTGTCCCGTGACCAATCATGTAGCCAGTTTGGGATCATGCCGGCAAGAACAACAATTGCAAATACTGCAATTAAAAATTGCCAGTTCTTTTTAAAAGTATCCCAACCGTATTTTAAAGATTCTTTGACAGTAAAAGAATGTGTGGCCATTTGATGTATTTTAAGGCTTGGGTGTAGCAAAAATCAATAGCCTCTTCCATGCGGTTCCTGGTGGCCAACATGTCTGCAAAATTACCCGCTCCCCTTGTCCCAAATTACTGGCAATAAAATGTGTGTCTGAGGGATCGATAATTTTAGTTTCGCTGACTGCGTAGTTAAATCTTTTTCCATTTAAAAATATCACAACATCATCCCCTACCTCCATTTTATTCAGTAAATAAAACACGGCATTATATCGACCTACATTCCAAAAATTATCAGTACTGTGTGCAAATAAATATGTTGTTCCATTGACCCCGGGAAAAGCCGTTCCTTTGGCATGAGCTATGTTATTCAGCAATATTTTGAGATATTCTTCCTCATTGTCTGGATCGACATTTGCTATGATCCTTTCATTTGCGCCAATTTTTGGGATGACTACAGAAAATGCTGGATCTGCAGGATACAGTATCTCCTCCCTTTTTCCTGAAAGAACAGCATTAAAAATGCTTGGTTGAGATTTTGCCAATTGCTCTTTCTGAATGATTTTTCCAAGTTCTGTCGGTCCCTGTTGTACTACTTGTCCGACTTTGTAATGGATATTAAATCTTTGGGCTACTTGGTAACGGGCTTCATAAAAAACAGCGGGACCGAAAGTAAATCCGAATCCAAATATAGTAAATAAGATCAAAAAATTACCAAGAGTTCTTAGAATAAGGAACCAAATGATTTGATTTCTTCTGGATGATTTCTGATGATGTTGTGGTGGGACAGCCATTGGTCAGTGACTAGTTACTATTGCCTGAACTTTTCTCTTCTATAAAAAATGTTTCCTTCTCAGCGGTCCATTCAATAATTGCGTCTTTCATAGCAGGTGGCATGACTTTAGCATCAATAAATTCTTCAAAAGTCAGCCAATAAAAGGAAATGTGCTCCTCTTTTGAAACAACGTCGCGCAAATCGATATCAACATGAAAAACAAAACTGAGTTCGTGCTTTTTTACTTCATTCTGCTCAAAAATATTTTCAACACTACCAATGTATGACGAAGCAATTACGCGTGCGTTCAATTCCTCAATAAGCTCTCGGTGCAAGGCATCTTGCATACTCTCTCCAAATTCCACGTGTCCGCCGGGCAGAAAAAAATAATCTTTCCCAACGGTTTGACACACCAAAATCTTTCTGTCTCTGATGATAAGTGCTCTTACCAATATTTCTTGGGTCATGTAATTAATTATACATAATAAGGCAGAACTTGACAGGTATCCCAAAAAATTACATACTATCTGTATGCATGAATCTGGTGAAAATGGACAAGTCGGCCGACAGACACGTAAATTGGAGAATTTTGATCATGAGGCATCTACAACAGCCCAATTTCTAGAGGGTACACCTACACCTGAACATCATCCATTATCTGCAAAGCAAAAACTTTTGGCCTTAGCTGCTGGGGTAACATTGTCAGCTCTTGCTCTTGTAGGCTACAAACACGGAGTCTTTAACACTGCAGAATCTGAGGCAAAAGGTGAGCCTACTCATGGGGCTGTTCAAAACATCACTCAGGAACCGGGGAAATAATAAGACCCTCAAAGACACTAATCCTCTCTTTTTTTTACCAAGCTTATTAGAATAATAAATATAAAAGTAGAAAAAGCCATGACAGGAATTGTAATATAACCAAATTGTGCAAATTGTATAGCACTACATTTTGCTACCTCATCATTACACTGAAATGCTGTAGGAAAAACTTGTAGCAATATGTGATATGTCGCTATAACAAACCCAATAATGGATAATGGCAAAATAAATTTTTTAATTTTTTGATCATTTGTAATAAGAGCTACAAATGCTATCAATACCTGCGGATATGTCATTACCCTCTGATACCAGCACAATTTGCATGGAGCAAAATTGACTATCTCAGAAAGCGCTAGACTTCCGGCAGTTGCCAGTCCGCTTACAATCAGTATTATAACGACGTAGTTATCAGATATAAGGGTTTTTATTTTCTTGATCGTTTTATTTTTAGGTTTTAGAACTCCAAAAAATAGGACTACAACTAGAACGAAACTTGCTATCTGAAGTAAAAGAGTTCCTGTGGAAAGAACAGAAATTAAAATCTGAGCTAGTGGTGACATATGATTTATTGCTGTAATGGCAGCTTTTCAGGAACCGCCGTAGTAGGGCTGGCGCTAGTTCCTGTTGGATTTTGAGGGACTATGTCGGAGCCGGTGATTGACTTTAACTCTTGTAAAATAATCTTTTTAAAATCCTCAAGACTTGCTGGATTTTCTATCTTTTTTCCTTCCACAAAAAATGATGGTGTTCCTGTAACCCCATTTTGTATACCCTCCGTATTTTGATCTGCTATCAATTTAGCGATTGCAGGATCCTTTTGGTCTTTTCTGAACTGATCGACATTCATACCAAGCGCCTTTACATATTCTTCAAATTTGCTTTGTGGGTCGTCAAGCCCTGCCCATTCTTCTTGCTTTTCATATGCAGCATCTACAAATGCATAAAATTTCCCTTGCTTTGCCGCTGCCTCAGCAGCAACTGATGCTGCCATCGCATTTGGATGCACCTGTGTCAGTGGGTAATTTTTGAAAACCAGTTTTAATTGCTCAGGAAATGCTTTCAATAATTCTGTAACTACTGGATGATAGGATTTACATGCCGGACACTGGAGGTCACCATATTCAACCACAGTCACCACTTTTTGAGCAGGATTTGCAGAATTAGTTGCATCCTTCCCTTCTTTAGTCAACATTCGGGTGTGCCCATTGTTAGCAAATTGCGCGCTTCCACTTGCAGTTTGTGGTTTATTTTTGTTCTTCGCAACTACAATGATACCCACAAACAAAAGGAGAAATATTGCAGAAATTACCGTGATTGCTATCCATTTAACAGTCCCGTTCTTCTCTTCCATGTTTCTGGACTGCATCTTTTCAAGCTTCCGAAGTTCCTTGATTTGCTTTTTTGTGAGACCTTCCGCCATGACTACTATCATATTGCAAGCTCAACTATTAGTCAATAAGTTACCCACGGGTCACT
The DNA here is from genome assembly GCA_964504535.1 of uncultured Gammaproteobacteria bacterium. Lineage (GTDB taxonomy): Bacteria > Patescibacteriota > Microgenomatia > Levybacterales > GWA1-39-11 > JAUSNA01. The sequence goes on along the minus strand of CAZDED010000005.1, from coordinate 53,749 downwards.
ATGATAAAATACTTTGTGACGAGACCCCGTAGCTTAATGGATTGAGCAGTCCCGTCCTAAGGGAAAGACTGGAGGTTCGACTCCTCTCGGGGTCGCAAACTAGAGATTTTTTGTAACCAATACTTCTAAAATTTCGCGTCCAATATTCAAAACTCCGAATTGATCTCCAACGTGAAGCTCTCCACCAATTCCACTACTAACTCTTATATTCCTTCTGTGCTCGTGACCCGCCTCAATCATAGTCAAAAGACCAACGCCCGACTCTACTACCCATAAATATTCGTGTTCACTCGTACGCATTTCAATCTCACTTCCCGGCTCCATTCTTACTGAAAAATCATTAGTACCATCAGCTATTTTCTGTTTCAAAACACCTTCTGCAATCTTTTCTTCCGGGAAATGTTTTTCTGCCATTGTGGCATTATAGAGGACTAAAATAATTGTTGCAAACTAGTATCCGCTACGTATATACTTTTTTTACAATGGCAGCAGAGTTAGAAGGAAAAGCTAGTCCTCACTCGATTGAAACACCAGATGTTCATACCCAGTTTGAATTTGTTGATGACAGAATAGATCATTGGGATATTGATCCTAACACTCCGTTCAACCCTCTAAAAATTGGTGTCATGGGATCAGGTAAATTTGCAGACCGATATGTAAGAGGGGCTATCGAAGCTGGTCATGAAATAGTATTTGTTGTAGGCCCTGCAATGGTCGATGGTAAAGAGCCAGATGCAGTACGTGCTACCGCAAAGGAGTTTGGAATACCGAATTTTAAATTCAGCAGTCTTACACAACCTGATGCAGCTAAAAATTTAAAGGATTTTGAACCAGACATACTGATTGCTGCGAGCCTAACTGCAACTGTTCCGCAAGATGTAGCAGAAATAGCGCCGATGGATTTCTGGGGATGGCATCCGTCTAGAGCAAAAGAGGATGGGTATCGGGGACGCTCTGCTCCTAATTGGCAAAGAATTAATGAACTAACAGATGAAAATGGAAATCCAGCAATAGGAATGTGTGTTTATTCTCTTAGTCGTGGAGATGAACTAATTCCTAGTGAACATGGTATGAATAAAAAACCCCTACCGACGGGATCAAAAGAAAATGATCCAAATGATACTCTCGATAAAGGACCTATTCTTGCGGAAAAATTAGTTACGCTACCTGAAGATGCAACAACAGTAATATCGGCATTTAACAATGTACTTTTCCCTCAAGGTGTTGAATATATGCTTGAGATCACCAATAAGATGGCTATAGCAAAAGATATGGGACTCATTTTCCGCGGACAGCCTCAAGTAGATGGGGAAGGAAATTATCAACCACCGATTGAAAAGAAGCATGTAAAGATTGACTTGACCAAACCTGCGCATTCCATAAAAGCAATGATTGATGCAGGCACATTTAACCCAGGCGCTTGGGTGGAAGATCAAGAAGGTAATATGGTAACTCTCTATGAAGGGAGAGTCGAATCTGGTGACTCACCAGAGCCAGGGAAAGTAACTGAGATAGTTGAGTTGAAAGAAGGAAAAGGCCATGTAGTCATCGGGACCGGTGAGGGATTTATAAGTGCAGGAGTCTTAAGAGATGGAAGAATGGTTGGAACAAAAGAAATCAAAGGCAAACCTACGGATGCATTTCAATTCGCAAATGACAAAGGATGGCAACAGAGGATTACCATTTTGAAGTAACATACAACTTGTAATATCATCCGGATCATGGAAGAATAAATATATGGAAGAAGCAACATCCCCGGCAGCACCAATATCTCAAGCGAACACCCCCACCCCACAAGCGGTTGTAGTTCACAAAAGCAATAATGTTCCACTAGTTGGCGCAATAATATTTCTTGCACTTGTTGTGGTAGCAGCTGCAGCGTATCTGGGGATGCAAAAAAAGCCCGAAGCTGCAATTACCGTCCCACCAACTACAACCCAACCGACTCCAACTACCACTGTAGAAACTCCAATTACAAGTACCCCATCAACTAAAATGAAAGTGCTTGTATATACAAGCACGAAATTAAAAGACAATTCGGCATCTGCCTACACAATTTCGTATCCGAATGACTGGCAAAAGGATACGAAAAGAGATGAGATTTCTGATTTATTGACCCTAACAAAAGGGGAATATAGTATAAAAATTTACCAAGCACCAATGGGAGGAAGTGGATGCACTTTCAAGGGAGATGCTCCATCAGAAATGTCTCAAGATTATAGTAATAAGGAATTTGTCGAGATAAAAGCGGGGGATACAACTTTTAGAAGAGTCGTGATAACCAGTGGCAACCCCCCTATCCCGACCTACACATTCTGCGCAAGCAACCCCTCAACTAAAGGATCTTTTGGATCCCCAACTTCATTTGGTGCCATAACCTACACCGCGCCAACCAGTCCTGACGAAGTAATTCTTTCTCAAATGGATTCTGTTATTGCCTCACTTAAAGCCAACTAAACTTCGAATATAACTTTTAATGGGTAAGAAGATCTTGCCCATCAAAGATTAAATATAACTTTTAATGGGTAGTGATCAGATGCGTCAACCAATGGCATCTCTTTGGAAACAACCGTAAGCTCCGGACTTGCCATGACCATGTCTACCGGAGAGGTCGCGTATCCTGTTTTTTCCGGATCTTTATATTTCATATTAAAAGTAGTGACCAACTCGGTTCCGAAAATATTAGTCAATTTGAGATTTTCGCAAACATCTTTTACAAATTGGGTGTCAGGATACAGATTGGTGTCTCCGGCAATTATCAATGGCGACACGTCTTTTAATGAGTCGATGATTGTTGTACCCATTTTAGTTCTTTCCGGGGTATCTTGACCATGCGTACCCCACACCCCATGGATGCTATAGACATCTATTTTTTTGCCGCTAACCTCAATCGTCGCCCCACACATACCTTGGGTTACATTCTGAAAATCATTTCTCGTAACAAAATCGAAGTCTCCCACTTTATCTTCAAACAATACATTATTTTTTGCGACAATCGGAAATTTTGAAAAAACAGCATTACCCCAAGGAAGATCCCCGTTCCCATGATCAATGATTGTTCCATCAAAAGTAGAAAATTTAAGGTCGGGGAGTGCCTCATGTAAAACTTCCATTGACCGGAATCTAGGTTCTTGTGAAGGACTACCACCATCATACACTTCCTGAAATACCGCAATGTCAGGATTTTCATCTTGCAAAAATTCTATAACTGCATCGAATAATTCTCCCCCATTCCAGATGTTTAATGTAATGAACTTAAATTTCATATCAGATATTTCCGAGAATATAAATTGCTGGTTTTTGATCGGTAATTTTTTTTAGCATCGTTAGGAGATCATTTTCTTTTAATTCTAAAAACAATTCACGCATTCTTTCACTGTTAAAGAGAAGGTCAAACCATTTAACTGAGTCGTAAGCCGTATCCATTCTTCCTCCTGAATATATAGGCTCGATACTCTGCCTGTTTTTTTCAGTTGATAAGAGCTCTTCAAAAAGCTGTTTGTCCACAAGAGGTCTTCTAAGAGTTGTCGTAACGACTTGTTCCATTCGTGTCTGCGTTTTATCAAGTTCTTCGACTGGACATAAAACGCTCGCCGTTATCAACATGCTCTTTGGGAAAAAATATCTTGGATAAAAATATAGTGAATACCCTAGCCCTTTTTCCCGTCCCTCAATATTAAAAAGCTCAGAAAGAAATGGTCCTAAAAGACGGGTGATCCTGTCATCTTTAGATAAGTATTCTATAGGTATCATCCAAGCATAATTTATTGAAACAATATTTGATTGTATTTTTACAGAATGTCTAACTGTTTTTCCGAAGGGAAGTTTTTTTGTTTTGGCTATGTTCTCCCATTTAATCTCATCAACTTTTTGAGTGCGTGGAAATTTTTCAAGCAAATCGGCAACAACATTTGAAAGTTCATGACTCTCAGCGCCATTTCCTTCTGAAAAAATGGTTGCTATCATATTTTGGGTAGAAATATGGCCGTTTAGCACTTTTTTTACAATTTCAGGAGTTATTCTTATTACTGACTCTCGATATCCAAGAGCACTTCCATAAAAAGGGTTATCTTCAACAAGTGTTAATTTATATAATTCATCAAACATATACCTTCGATAATCTGCATAAAATTCGTCAATTTCTCTTAAAATTATTTCTTTGCTAAATTCAAAACTTTCCGTATTGTCTAATGTTTCGGGATAAATAATTGAGTCCACAGTTGCTTTCAAAACTTTTTGTAAACCAAAGTCTTTTACTTTTGTATTAAATCCTCCACGAGTATAAAAAGAAATTTTGTCTTGGGATGTAAATGCATTTGATTCGATAAGATACTTCTGATAAAGATTGCGCAGTTTTTGCGTAAAAAATAAATGTTCTAAAAAGTGGTGTGCGCCTTCATAACCCTTTGGATCAAGGTACCCACCGGAATGCATATTAAAACTCACCGTTGAAACTCTACTGTCCCCAACAATTCTTTGAACGGATAAGATTCTTGCCCCATTAGAAAGCCTCCTAACTGAAATACCATTTTTTTTGCCGTATTTTTCCTCGTCTGTTTTTCTTATCAAAAGATTTTCCTCGAGTGCTTTTTGTTTGATATTGTCTAAAAGATTCATATAATTGACTTGTTCGATTATATAACAAATGGAAAACAACGGAATATTTGCAGTCAACAAGCCCGTCGGCATCACATCTCATGATGTTGTGGATATTGTTCGTAAAAAAACAGGCGTTAGACGTGTTGGTCACGGTGGAACCTTGGATCCATTGGCCTCTGGAGTTTTAGTCATTGCTGTTGGCCGAGAAAACACAAAACGCTTAGATGAATTCGTAAAAGGCGAAAAAGAATACATAGCAACTATTTTTTTGGGAGCAAATTCTACGACAGATGATGAAGAAGGTGAAAAGCAAAATGTAAATGTTAAAAGTCTGCCCAATATTTCTGAAATCAAAGAATCGATCAAATTATTTATAGGAAATATCATGCAGACACCCCCAATTTATAGCTCCGTGAAAATATCGGGAAAACCTTCCCACAGACGGGTTCGTCACGGCGAGGAAGTAAAGCTTGAGCCACGAGCTGTCATCATTAAAAACATAGAGATTTTGGAGTACGACTACCCCATTTTGAGGCTAAATGTGACCACTGGACCAGGGGTTTATATCCGTTCTTTGGCTCGAGATTTGGGTGAAAAACTAAAAACAGGTGGGTATTTAAAAGGTCTTATTAGAACCCGTGTGAATACTTTTCAACTGTCTGAGGCTATCGATCTTGATAAAATTACTTAGAGGCTCTCTGAACTTCTACGAGGAAAAAGTAATAAAAAATACCTACCGCTCGTCTGCTCCGTAAAGATGAGGAGAATCTGTCCTCTCCCAAGAGAAAAGATCAGAATCTGAGAATAATATACCCAACTCTTTGACAGCTGCTTCATTTGATTCAGAAGCATGAATCAAATTCATCTGGGTACTGATAGCAAAGTCTCCTCTTATTGTTCCTGGCTCTGCTTGGCGTGCTTGAGTAATACCTATCATTTTTCTAATAACCGATGCCGCTTCAACTCCCTCCCACACCATCGCAACAATCGGATATGAAATCATAAAACTCTTTAGAGCAGGAAAAAATGATCTCTCTTTGTGATGTGCATACCATTCATCAATGATCTCATCTGTCATGTTCATCATTTTGAGAGCCGAAAGCTTGAGACCTTTTTTTTCAAATCTAGATATTATTTCACCTATTAATCCGCGCTGGACTCCATCAGGTTTGACCAAAACTACAGTTTTCTCCATCTCCTGCTATTGTACGGAGATGCAAATTAAAAATCAAGTACAAAAATTGGTGCTATGAGGAGTATAATCCACCCTATGTCTGAAATACCCAACCCACAACTCTTTGAATTTTTAAAAAATAAGTATACAGAACCTAATCCCGGATTTTGGGCAATAAAATTTGTTGATTCGATTTTGTACGAAGACGTGAAAGTTCAAAAAGGAGAAAGCAAGCCGTACTCCCAGGATTTTTCGTACCACCTATATGATGAAGCTGCACAACTGGCTCTTGACCATGCGTTAGATGCAACTTCCGATCAACATTTTAATACAATAAAAAGTCTTATCGAACGTGAAAGAGTTGACCCTCTTGACTATAACGACTTACATGAAATTTCACCGTCCGAACATACGCAATTGATAAGCTTGATGAAAAGTTCCTCCGGTAACAAGCTTGTAACTCTTGCTCAATATTTGAACCATCTGGGTCTTATATATGCAGTTCCTCTCTCTTTTTTGACAGGTCATGCTATGGATATTCTTTATGAAAGCTTCACTGATAAAATCCCAGAAGGTGCACGGATACTTAGAAAAGCAGAAAGATTGTATGCTAATGGTGGTCGGATTATTATCCCGACAAAAGATGGTAAAAAATTCTTAAGCGGATTTTTTGGTCCGGTTGATGAGAGATTTGCTACTGTAGCCTACGGACCCATCCCACACAATTTAGAATTTAAAATAAGAAGAGCTAAAAATGATGATTATGTAAAAATTCTTGCAATGATGCAACCCAGAGAGATATTAGAGACTAATGAGGAATAGAATTTATTTCAGAAGTCTTTCAAATTTTTCAGGTTCTTCAAAATTACCGATCATACCAAGGCTCATTGCCCTCGTATCTAAGTATTCCTTCGCTACTCTATGGATATCATCCAAAGTTACTGCATCAACCTTTTCCATGATATCTTTTGGATCAGTTAAGCAATGCTCAAGTATTTCCTGAGATGCATACATGACAGCAATAGATCTGGTATCCTCAAGCCCCAATACAAAGTGCCCCTTCATAAATTCTTTTGCTTTTGTCAGCTCTTCTTCAGTAATTTCACCTTTAACAGTAATTTTCGCGTACTCCTCGACAGTAACTTTGACTGCTTCCTCAACCCTTTTAGGATCAGCTCCTATCCATGTTGCCAAATATCCTGCGTCAAGATAATGCTCTGAACTCGTGTGGGCATAATAAGACAATCCTCGTCTTTCTCGGATTTCGTAAAAAAGTCGTGAGGACATTCCTCCACCTAAAATTGAAGCCAAAACACTCAGTGGATATCTGTCTTTTTTGTCAGAAAGTCCTACCGTTCTGACACCCAACGCAAAATGCGCTTGTTCTGTTTTTTTCTGCTTTATAAAAACTTGATGTTTTGTTTGCTTGTCGTGAACAGGTAGATACGACTTGACATCAAATCTCTTAACATCTCCGAAATATTTTTCAATTTCTTTTAGAGTAGACTCGACATGAACGTTCCCCGCAACCACAACAGTCATATTGTGAGCGCTATAGTGATCTCCCATGTATTCTAGAAAGTCCTGGCGGGACAGTGATTTTATGATCTCAGGAGTGCCAGCAGTATCCCATCCAAGAGGGGTGTCTCCATACAAAAGACCTTCGTAAATATCTCCTATATTTCTCATCGGATTGTCCTCATTCATGCCTATCTCACCAGCAATTGCCCCCTTTTCGCGCTCAATTTCCTCTGGATCCATAAGAAGATTCTTTAACATGTCAGAAAGTACATCGAGGCACAAATGGACATGACTTGTCGCCGATTTTATGTAGTATCCGGTGTATTCTTTGCTGGTAAAAGCATTAAAATCCCCCCCTATTCCATCAATAAGAGCTGAAATTTCGCGAGCTGATGGTCTGTTGGTCGTGCCTTTAAAAGCCATGTGCTCCAAAAAGTGGGAAATACCGTTATGCTTCTTCTCCTCATACCTACTCCCTGTTCCGTACATGACAAGAGTTGTAGCACTTTCAACTCCAAGAACCGGAACAACAATTACTCTGGTGCCATTGGAAAGAATATTTCTGTGGTAGTGCATTGTGAGAACAATTCTCTCACACCTAAAGTGCCGTTGCAAGAAATCTAGTATTTATACTATGCAGGTGTATAATATCTGCATCACGAGAGCGGATTCTTAACTTATGCTAGTGCTAGTGCACTTAGCGTAAGAGCGGTTCTGCTTTTAAGATCATTGAAAAACTACACTGCGTAAAACGGGATCAATCCACTCCAGGAGAGGTAAAGGTACTTGAGCAAAGCGAAAGATACGTGGAGGAGTAGCAACTCCTTCAAGGCATGGCGCAACAAGCGGAAGGTCCTACAAGACCGGATGCATGGGAACGTTAGCACATACGTTCCCACCGCCACCGTCTCTCATCGGAGGGCCCAGAACGGTCGGTCGATGAGGGTCTCTTCGTGAATCACTCGGACCGGGAGAAGAAACGGAAACAAGCCGCGAACAGGCAGCTGCCGATCGCAAGCAGCAGCGGTCGAATGGCTTCAGGCCTTACAACGGTGACGGGGTTCCCGATCAGCCGCTGAAGACGACAGCCACGGCGCAGAGGCGCTAAGATCCCAATAACGCAGTGTGTTTTAAACGCCGGAAAGTTGATGTCCCCATCGTGGGACTCACTTGATGCCCTAGGGCATCATGGGGTGATAGTCCTGCTTTCCGGCACCACCCTTTACATTTTTTCAACTGTTTCGATGCCAAGAAGTTGCAGGCCATTCTGAAGAACTATCCCCACGGCCTTTGTAAGTTCCAACCGAAATGACTCATTTTCTGAATCTATGATTTTGCATTTCTGATAAAAGAGGTTGAATTTTTGTGCTAATTCAAATAGATAGTTACACAGTAAATTTGGAGCGAATTCGACTGAGGCATTTTCTACATGGTACGGATATTGTGTAAGAAAACGTAATAGGTCAGATTCCTCATTTTCCAAACTTCCAGCCTTAACTGTCCCCTGTCCCCTGTTTTCTGTACTCTGACTTCCTGCTTTTTGCAAAACACTTTGCGTCCTGACATACGCATACTGCAAATATGGCCCACTGTTTCCTTCCAACGAAATTGATTCTTCAAAAGAAAAATGGATCTCAGATGGAATTGCAAATTTAAGCATAGAATATTTCACAGCTCCTATTCCTACTTTTTCAGAGGTTCCTTCGTCCATATCCGAAAATTGCGTACGAACCCTTTTTATCGCCTCGTCAATCAACCAATTTGCAGATATTACGTCTCCAGTACGTGAAGACATCTTTCCTTCTTTAAGCTTTACGTGTCCAAAAGTAAAATGACTTGTTCTTGATGCAAGGCTTGGCTCAATTCTTTTAAGAGCCGCAAGCATTACCTGAAAGTATTCTTGTTGCTCATTTCCTGTCAAAATTACCGATATATCGTACTCATCGTCTTCATTTTTCAAGATGGCAAGCGCTAGGTCCTTTCCTTCATAGGTTGCGTATTCTTGGGATGTCAAAAAAACACGAGTATGCAACCCATCCTGTTCTCCTCTGTATACGACTGCCCCATCATCTTTTTCAAAAACACCATCATCTATATGAGAAAGAACCACTTCTTTTCCTTTTTTTGCAGTCGTGGACTCAAAAAAGTATTTGTCATAACGTACTCCGATCTTTTTATAGAGTTCTTCAAAGTGTTCAAGGCTAACTTTTCTACCTTCCTCCCACAACTGATATAGACTCTCATCGTCACCATATATTTTCTTGTTGATATCAATGATTTCTTGCTTAACAGTTTCATTATTTTCAAACTCAGTTGCACCTTCCACATAAGACTCGGCTAAAATCTTTACTTTTTCATCCTCAGATTTACCAGAATCTAAGAATTCTTCCTCTCTTTTTAGTAACCCCCACATTGCCTTTGCTACATGAAGGCCGACATCTCCCTGATAATTTGCACGGATGACTGTGTCACCTTGAGACTCTAAAAGCCGGCAAAAAGACTCTCCAATACAAAAATTCCGAAGATGCCCGATATGAATTTCTTTGAAAGGGTTTGGATCCCCAAATTCAACGATTGTTTTATTTGTTTGAGAATTTAGTTTTTCATTCTTACCAAACTGATTACCATCTTGAATGACTGATTTTAAAACAGAAGAAAGAAATGTTTGATTGAAATAAAAATTGATAAAACCTGGCCCTGCTACCTCAATGTTTTTAAATGTTGAGTGTTCACCCAATTCTTCTTCATGAAGTTTATATTCGGCAACAGTTGCGTCTGCTGCTTCATGTGGTGAGTTAAATCCTAATTTCTTGAAATGTACGAGGGCGATATTTGTTGTAATGTCTCCTTTGCTACTATTTGAACCTACAGAAACATCAAATTCTAGGAATTCTTCTGAGAATTTTTTCGCGATTTGCCCTATTTCAGAAGCGATAGAGTGAACAATATGCATACTGTAAGTTTAAACGAAGATGAACTTGAACTCAAGAAGAAATAAAGAGGGGCTCCTTTTAAGTCTTACATGGACTTATGACAAATCGAGGGTTCGAAGAAAGTCTTTAAATTCTCCACCGATGCTTTGGTTTTGGAGAGCAAATTCGACGATAGTCTTCATATATTCTATCTTGTTCCCCGTATCATAGTATTTCCCACCTTTAATTTCAGCGGCCAATACTCTTTTGCCATCACCCAACATGAGCTTGAGGGCATCGTTATAGTACAATTCATCCCCTTCACGTAAATTTTCCATTGCCTTTTCCAAATATCCGAAAATGTCTGGAGTGAGTAAATATCCACTCACATTTGCCATGTCTGAAGGAGCATTTATCTTTCCTGGTTTTTCGATGATTGTCTTGGTATCAATTACTCCATCTTCTATTTCCTCTCCTCCGGCAAATCCATATCTGTCATAATCCTCGTCTGATTTTGCCCGGACAGATGCCAGAACAGAACAATTATATTTTTCGTATATGTCTATTAATTGTTGGAAGCGAGATCTTGGTTCTGCTTTAATAAAATCGTCACTCCAGGTATATATGAAGGGCTCATCACCAACGATAGACTTTACATTAAGAAGTGGCGTTCCATTGCCATACGGCCCTTTTTGCCTGACATAAATGAAGTTTGCCATTGAAGCAATCCTCTCGGCCTCTTCCAAAAATTTCATCTTCTTCTCCCCACCCATCCGTAGGTTTTCTACCAATTCCATTGATGGCCTATCAAAATGATCCTCGATAGTTCTTTTGTGTGACCCCGTAACGATGATGATGTCCTCAATGCCTGCATCTACCAGTTCTTCTACAATATATTGAACGATTGGCTTATCAACTATCGGAAGCATTTCTTTCGGCATTGCCTTCGTTTGAGGGAGAAATCGGGTTCCAAAACCTGCTGCGGGGATAACTGCTTTTTTAATTTTTGGCATATTGTTCAACAGTGGCAGAAACAAGCTTCGCTTATCTTGCCCATATGTACAAGATTAATAGATAATTTCACAAAAGTCTAGAATCAATTCAGGCCCGGGACATCTTTACCCTTCGAAACCCACTGGGTTGAGAATGGGCAAAGAGACTATACTCAACAGTCTCTTTACAATTCCGCCTCAACTCTGTATAATAATATGCTATATCCCGAGAATCTAAGAATTGACATTTGCTTTAGGTTCTTTTGGGTAGTGAGTATAATACCAATGAATATATTCAAATTTGTAAATGAGGTTAGGGCAGAAATTTCAAAGGTAACGTGGCCTACTAGAGCTGACACTATTAGACTCACAATCATAGTACTTGGAATATCTGTCGGAGTCGGACTCTATCTAGGAGGACTCGACATGGTCTTTACGCAAATGCTCAAACTTTTAGTTAGCTAAATATGGATATTACTGATGATTTAAAAAACGAAGATGTTGTTGAAGAAACTACGACTGCAGACAGCGGTGAGCCAAGTCTTGATGACATGATGTCTGAAGCTATTCCTTCCGAAGAACAGGTACCTGTTGAGGCAACAGTTGCTGAGGCGTCATCTGAAGTAGTCGCTGATGCTATCCAAGATTCTGCTAATTCACCCGTTGAAGAAACTGAAGTTGAGGATCCAACTCCCAACGAAGAAGCATCTTCTGAAGAAGCAACAGATATGATTGAGGAAGCTGCAGCTGATTCGGCCGAGGAAGCAAAACCTGCTGTTGTGGAAAAAATCCAACCTTCTATGCCCGCTCCAAAAGCGTATCGAGGAAAATGGTACATCGTTCACACTTATTCAGGACATGAGAACAAAGTTGCCAAAACATTGATGCAAAGAGTTCAGGCAATGGGATTTGAGGAAAGAATTTTTGATGCACTCGTTCCAACTCGTGACACCATCCGAGTCCGCGGAGGCAAAAAAGAAACAATCAAAGAAAAGATTTTCCCAGGATACATTTTAGTTAATATGGATCTATCAGATGAGGCTTGGGTACTTGTCCGCACAACCCCTGGCGTTACCTCATTTGTAGGAGCTCAAAACAAACCAACTCCAATTAGAGATGATGAAGTCCAAGCAATTGTTGCATTCGTCGGACAAAAAGATCCAGTCTACAAGGCTCAATTTTCAAATGGTGAAGCTGTTAAAATTACTGACGGTCCATTCTCTGACTTTTTGGGAACCGTTGAATCAATTGATGAAGCTAAGGGAAAAATCAAGGTTTTGGTCTCAATTTTTGGACGAGAAACACCAGTTGAGCTTGACTTCCTTCAAGTAGCAAAGATATAATCTCAAACACTATATGGCAAAAAAGGTTAAGACGTACATAAAACTCGCTATTAAGGGCGGCGAAGCAACTCCTGCACCACCAGTAGGAACTGCACTTGGCCCCCACGGACTTCCTATTATGGAATTCGTTCAGGCATTTAATGCAAAGACCTCTGATCAAAAGGGAGTTCTACTTCCAGTTGTAATCTCGGTATATGAAGACAGAACATTTTCATTCATCGTTAAAAAACCACCGATGAGTGAGCTCATCAAGATGGAACTAAAAATCCAAAAGGGATCAATGAAACCAGGACGTGAAGTTGCAGCAACTCTAAATCGCGCTCAAATTGAGTCAGTTGCTATGAAGAAAATGGACGATTTAAATACAAAAGATGTTGAAATGGCATCCCGAGTTGTTATGGGAACCGCCCGATCAATGGGAATTAAAGTACAGGAGTAAAAATATATGGGTAAAATAAGAATTAAAGCATTTGATGAGTCGTCCCCAGAGGACGAAGCAAAATTAAAAGCCAAAAGAGAAGCCAAAAAGGCAGAAAAAATTGCGGCTAAAAATGAACAGAAAATCGCCGCTGGTAAAAAAACGAATCCCCAAACTGATGGGTCAATGAAAGAAGAGGCAGAAGAGATTGTTGTTGAAACAGTTTCTGCGGCTCCTGAAGAAATCACCATTGAAACAGTAAAAGAAGAAACTGAAGTTCCAAAGGAAGAAAAAAAGAAAACAAAAAAGGAGAAATTCGCAAAGGCAAGAGCAAAAGTTGAATCAAAAAGACATAAAGAGAATATGACCGTTGTCTCCTCTTCTCAAAAATACGACCTTGATCAAGCTTTGGCTGCACTTAAGAAATTTAAATCAACAAAATTTGACGAAACCGTTGAGCTTCATATCAATACAAAAGAAAAAGGCGTTAGCGGTCAAGTCACTCTTCCCCACGGAACAGGAAAAACATTAGTTATAAAAATTGCTGATGACGCAATCATCGCTGAAGTTGCAAAAGGAAAAATAAATTTTGATCTTTTGGTTGCAACACCTAGCATGATGCCAAGCCTTGCTAAAGTTGCAAGAGTTCTAGGACCACGAGGTCTTATGCCAAACCCAAAAAATGGAACAATTGCTGAAAAACCAGAAGAGGCTGTAAAAAAACTTTCAGGCGGACAAATCAACTACAAAACTGAGTCAGAAGCACCTATCATCCATGCACGTGTCGGAAAAATTTCATTTGAAGATAGCAAATTAAAAGATAATGTACATACTTTTATTTCAAGTGTTGGCATCAACAATATCGCTTCAGTTACGCTTAAATCTACAATGAGTCCCGCAATCAGACTCAATATTATCTAATATACCTCGATTTATTTTATGGAATCAGAATTTTCGTCTTCATTTCATCTTATTGAAAATGCTCCATCGAAAGATACCACCACTAAACCCTTTTTCTTGTCAACTCCCATTCCATTCCCTCTAATTAACGATGGTAAAGAAAATGATCTTTTTGTCAAAGAATTACAGGAACATTGGCCCCTTGCTGAAGAAGATTTCATATTAATGTATAAGTCTGAGGAATTTGGAAAACCATTAAGAGATTTTTTTAGAGAGGATATCGAAAATGGAGAATTCACACTCTCAGAAATTGGAGAACTGGTTGAATTAACTCATCCAGATCGTGTTCGCAAAACTAGATCTGCCCTTCAACTAGGTACTACTGAAAATCCGACAAACGTAACATACTGGCAGTTCACTGAGGTAGAAATTGCACAACTTATGGTAGGTTTTATTGGAAGAAAATACAGAAATTTATACAAAAGGATACTTTGTAAAATTGAAGACCAAGCATAAATAAAAACATGAAACTGTTCGTTGGTGCCGTTTTTGCTCACCCCGATGATGAAGCCTTTGGTTCCGAAGGAACACTCGCGTTTTTTTCAAAAATCCCTTCCTAATTTTAGGGATAGTTTCTTTTTTTCTATTTTTTTAAGAACGCAATTTTAATCACAGATCATTGCATTTTATATACTATAGACCTATAATTACCATCAGTGAATTGAGATGTGGCCTTCCGCGCAGTGCGCGGGAGAGTTTACGTCTTTGTTCGCATTAACAACAGATCAAGCTGGAGGTGCATAAAACACAATCCACAAAGACCGCACGGAATAATTCCGTGCATAGTCGTTCCCGCTTCGCGGGACAGGAGGCTTGAGTCATGGCGGTTAACGCTTACGTTCTGATCGAGACGGAAGTCGGCAAGTCAAAGGCCGTTGCTACGCGCCTTTCCGAGATTGCCCAAAACGGCCACAGCGGACAGCTTTCCGAGATCAACACCGTGACCGGTCCGTACGATGTGATCGTGAAGATCACGCACAACGACCTGGACAGCGTCGGCCAAATCGTCACCTGCAGCATCCAGACGATCGGTGGCGTTCAACGTACGACAACGTGCCTCGCCACTCGGCTTTAGCCACCAGCTAAATCTGGTTCTGTCCTCGGGCGCTGTAGTGCGCCCGGGGACTTTTCTAAAAATTTATAACCATTTTCGTTGAAGTCTTTTGAGGGCTAAAATATACGCTCCATCTCGAAGAGAAACACCATTTTCTATGGAAGACTTGTAGACCTCGTCAGTTACCCGCTCCAATTGCTGCTTTAATTTCTCAAAAACAGCCTCTTTTTCCCACACCTCTTTATGCATATTTTGATACCACTCATAATAAGATGTCGCGACTCCCCCTGAATTTGCTAATATGTCTGGAATGACTGTAATCCCTTTCTTATTGAGAATCTCATCAGCATCCTCAGTCACTGGGCCGTTTGCCAATTCCAAAATCATTTTGGCTTTAATTTTGCCTGCATTTTCTGACACTATTACGTTCTCGAGTGCGGCAGGCACTAAAATGTCGACCGGCAATTCTAAAAGCTCTTCGTTACTAATGATTGTCCCCCCTTTTATATCACAACGCTCATTGTCACAATAACAATTAGAAAGCATCCCTCTATCTTTTTTACATTTTAAAGTCTTTTCAGGATTGAGACCATTTGGAACATGGATTGCCTCTTTCGAGTCTGATATTGCAATGACTTTGAACCCTTCTTTCTCTAAAAAATAGGCTGCATGATATCCGACATTGCCTATTCCTTGAACAGCAACAGTAAGGCCAGAAGGTGCAATATCCAAGTTCTTTAACATTCGAAGCAGGACATATACGCCACCAAGGCCAGTTGCCTCAGTCCTTCCTCGTGACCCTCCATTTTCGATTGGTTTTCCAGTAATTACTGCATTAGAAGTGTCGCCGGTAACTTTTCCATATTCATCCATGATCCAGCTCATAATTTGGGGGGTTGTATTGACATCAGGGGCAGGAACATCCAACTCTGGCCCAATAACTGGAGCGAGTCGATTTGCAAAAATTCTGGAAAGGGATTCAATCTCTGCATCTGAAAGGAGTTGTGGGTCAACAGTAATCCCACCTTTTCCTCCCCCAAATGGAATATCAACTACTGCGCATTTCATAGTCATCCAAAAGGCTAACGCTTTAACCTCATCCATATCTACATTTGGATGATAGCGAAGTCCTCCTTTGTATGGACCCATGATATTGTTATGCTGAACTCTGTAGCCGGTAAAAACCTTTATCTGTTCGTCATCAAGAACCACTGGAAGCGCAACAGTTACAATCCTGTCAGGTTCCATAAGTCTTGAAAGAAGAGATTGGTCTAAGTCGATATTCTCTGCAATCTTTCTGAGTTGTTTTTGGGCTCTTATCCACGGATTGTTTTGCTGCATATTTACCAAATATAATTATACTCATATTATAGACTTAACGGAAAGAGAACTTCATACAGATAATATCTAGGTGTGTTTTAATGCTTATACCATTTTCTCCAACATGAACTTCTAACTGAAATTTGGCTTCATCTTTGCTGCATTACGAGGGTTTGGTTGAGTAACATCGGTACTCTCGAAAAAACTTAACAATTTTACAATTATGAAATAGAGTCTCCTTGATTCTTACTAATAACTCTCCTTCGTGGCGATAACCAATAGTAGGGTGAACTAAGGCCTTTTTTTCCATTGATAGTATTTATTGCTATGTCTATTTGCTGAGGGGTATAAGGATTATCTCCCGTCAACACTCCATGCAATATAATAAGATTAATGTAACTTGAGAATTCTTTGGCTGGAATAGTAAATTTCAAGTGTGCTTCATCGTTGTAGAGCACATGACCGGCAGGATTTATATTGTGTACCCTCTTTCCCATGCCACTTTTTATTAAAGAAATAATTGCAGCAGCATTCGTTTCCGTGGGGTTCTTATCAAATTGCTCCTCGGCTGCACTGATTTCCACAACAGGCATACCACTCTGACTTTCAAACCAATTTTCATAAAGCGCTAGTGTATTATCCTGTGCGAATTTCTCTGCAACTGCTTTTTTTGCCAAATGTAAGAATTCTCTCCTCACAACCTGTATGTCTTGTACAGCATAATCGCCTCTAATAAAAGAAGATGCTTTACTGTAGGCATCATCGAGCGCACCTTCATATTTTCTTTTTTCCTTTAATGAATGCGCAATTTGAAAATAAGGTTTGAGCAATATATGAAGCTCCGATTGATCATCTTTAATATATTGCATAACGTCAGAATCTCTAATGACAGCAAGTGACTGAAGGTTTGTAAAACTAATTTCAAACTTTTGGCTCTCAAGTTCTAAATCAAGAACAGATTTGATAGTGATCGCCTTAACAAAGCCAGCGTCAGGACCCGAAAAGCGACCCATCTCACCGGATGCTATATCAACCACACTCAAGGATAACTCATAACCATCTTGCACTCTCTGCATCCAAATTGCACTATCCATAGCAATTCCATTGTCCGGAATTATACTTATACCCATTGCTTCTGTTCTTGGATTTTCTGGTTCGGGCAAGTGCCTTATATAATCTTTAAACCTTATTTTCTCAATATCGGGACGTATCGTTTCAAATTCTCTTTCGATTGGAATTGACATAATATGATCACATATTGTAACCTCAAAATTGGTTATTGTCAATTATTATAGGTTGTATCCAATTATTTTTTGAGAGCTTCTATGCCAGGTAATGTCCCATTTTCTATGTATTCTAGCATCGCACCACCCCCTGTCGATATATGCGATATTGAGTCAAGATATTCCATTTTTTCGATTGCCGCCAAAGTATCTCCCCCCCCAACTATCGATAACATTTTTGGATTCTGAGAAATTGTGTAGTACAAAAAATCAGTTCCACGAGCATACTGAGGATTTTCGATAACACCAACAGGCCCATTCCAAATAAGAGTTTTAGAGCTCAGAATTGATTTTGCATAATCAGCTTGTGCCTCAGGTCCTATATCAAGTATCGTGTCATTTGCTCCAATTTCTGTAATTTTCTTGACAACACCGGCCTCTTTTTCATCATTTCTATCACCAACAATTACTTCCTTTGGCAATAGTATCTTTGTATTTTTTTCCTTGGCGTGTCTCACAATTCTTTTAACATCATCTATCATGTCTTTTTCACACAAACTTTTCCCGATCGGATAGCCTAAGGCGTAAAGCAACGTATTGGCAAGCCCACCACCTAATATCAAAAAGTCGGCAATTTCAGTAATTTTATACAGAAGCTTGAGCTTTGTACTGACTTTTGCGCCCCCAATAATTGCTGCAAATGGATGTGCGGGATGCTTGAGCGCATGCCCAATAGTCTCTACTTCACGCTCCATAAGTAACCCCCCGAAATGGGGCAAATATTTTGGTACTTCAGTAATTGATGCACAATCCCTATGACTTACTCCAAAGGCATCATTCACGTATACATCAGCAAGAGAAGCTAATTTTTTTGCAAATTCGTGGTCTGCCTCTTCCTCTTCTTTAAAAAACCGTATGTTTTCTAGAAATAATATTTCTCCTTCCTTTTGGTTTTCAAAATGTTCTCTCGCACCTTCAGATGTAAAATCATCTATAACCATAAGCTTCACATGGGGAAGATATTTATGAAGCCGTTGTGCTATCGGCTTTAATCTAAAACGTTCATCCCATCCATCGGGACGCCCTAGATGCGATATAATAATCAACTTGTTACTGTCTTTCAGAAGTTTTTTGATAGTTGGAAGTACAGCACGAATTCTCGCATCGTCGGTTATGTGAGTTCCCTTCATTGAGACATTAAAATCTACCCGAAGAAGTACTTTTTTGTTTTTAATGTGAGCTTTATCAATATATACAATCATGTAAAATTCGAAATTCTAATATCGAAATTCGAAACAAATTTCAAACTCTAATCTAAAAAATTCCAAACTTGTTTCGTGCTTCGAATTTAGTGCTTAGGATTTATTTTCTATATATTTTCTTACCGTGTGGGAAGTACCTACAATATTAAGTTTTTGAAATAGATTCTCCAGTTCTTCTGCTAGTTTTGCCCGGATATTATTTTTTTCTTCCTCCGGCATGAGCCACAAATCTTTTTTATTAGGGCCGATAGCCTTCTTTCTTAATTTATAGATAAATTGCTCATCAGTCCATCCTTCTTCTTTTTCTTCTGAAAAATTTGACCTGACATACTCATATAATTTATTGCGAGTTGAGTCATACATATTTTCGTATACAATAGTCAAAAATCCTGTTGCTAGATGGATTTCAACAGTTCCAACGTCAGGAAATTTCCCAAACATATCATGTGGCAATGTTGATGCTCCGTGTTGAACAGGACCTGCCATTTTATATTTATCACGTGCAACTTTACCGATACTTTCCAGAACACCAAAATCCACACTTACATCCTTTAAAGTTCCGTCAGGATTGGGAGTTCCTCCATGTGAAGTTCCTGTCTGGACGCTGACTTTTGATATAATCTGTAAATCTTTTTTATTTAATTCACTAAGATAACCTGCCATAAATGCTTCAAAATCTTCTACATCTGAATTCACATCACCGATATGCCCAATTTCTCCTCCAATTGTAACTGTTACACCAATAGGCTGCATACTTCTTATAAATTTTGTGACCGTTGCGGTCATCTCGAAATTATTTTTCTGTTGGTCCGCTTTCTCCGGCAAGGAAAGATCAACAAGCGTAGAAGCGTCGATGTCAATATTGTAAAACCCCGCAGTCAATGCATCTTTTACTGCAAGCTCTATCTCATCAATTTGTCCCTGAGGATATTCTTTGAATTTTTTTGTGTCAAATTGGTAATGATCTCCTTGCAGAAATACGGGACCGACATAACCTTCCTTTATCGCAGCTGCAAGAACACATATTGCCACTTCATCCTGATTTTGTTTTGTGTAAATTGCCTCGCTTCTGGAAAGCTCGAAAATAAAAGCACTAGCCTCATGAACGATTGATTTTTTGAATACTTCCCGGGCAACATCGTACGTTATTGCCCTCATATTCATTGCTGGAACGGTGAATCCTTTTACATCACCTGAACCAAAAGCTTGATAGAGAGGAAAAATTGAAGCGGGGAAAATACCGAGGGTTTTAGCTAATTTGCGGATATATACGCGGCAGAGATGTCGTGCTTGGGGGTCATCAGAAAGAACAGCAGTATATATAAGGTGGTCTATTCCAAATTCCCGTAGCTTTGCTTCATCCTTTACCGTTATATCCTCATCATCAAATGAGAATACCTCTCGCAAATTTTCATCAAGTTCACCTACAGTTTGAAATATCATATGGGCAGAGACGAGTTATTAGTCCTCAGCTACTAGTTTTACAACTATAAACTGATTTCAGTGTACGGTATCTCAAAACTCACAGTCAAGTAGCACAATGCTTAGCAATTGCACAATCAAGGCTATTGCAGGTATAATAGTTTTCCTCATAAATCCTTTGAGGCACATGCGCGCCTTACGTGGATTTCATGATGTACATTAACAATTGAGATTACTTCATTTCTTACCGTACGAAATAGCTTTTTGAAGATTTACATGTCTTTGAGAAGCTGTTTCGTACCCCAACGGCAATGGAACAGACACTTCACACCGGAGACATAGCTTGATCAGAAGGATTGACCTTCAAGACACGCGGTGGAAGCAATTCGCCGCCAAGGAACTGAAGGACGTTGGACTTGCTCACATCGTCGTCACCTCATCTTTCGACCGGGACTGGAAAGCATTCGCTTTCATGACCCATACTGGCCACAAGCTCCTCCGTTCGGAGGAAGCCTGGGCTCTCGTAGGAGCCCTCCCCCTGGCGGCGCGCTCCAAGCTGGCACGGACCCCAAAGTCCTTGAACTGGCTTGGCGTGGAAGTTGTTGCCCGGACCGAAGAAGGCCTTCGTGAACTTGCGAAGCTCATCCAGGAACACCTGATGACCAATGAGGCGATGCCTCAAGAAACCGCAGGGTAGCCTCTCATGGTAACGTCATGAGCACTACCTCACCAAGCGAAGTTCTCCAAGTTCTCGTGCCAACGAACCTTGGAATGCTCACGCTCAACTACACGCTGGTTGACCCCCTTCCTGGGGGTGTCACGAGAGAGCAGATCATCGCAAGCGTCACTGCTAGCTTTGAAGAACGTGCCCGAATGTACTTCAAGGTACCAGGTGATCGTTCCATTCTCACAACAATGGTATGCCAACAGTACGCCCATCACGACCGTGAGTGGATCAAACAGACGGCGTGCGTCACGCTTGCTGACGACAAGGGGACATACTCGTCCCAGTAATCTCAATTCCAAAGACCCCGAGCATGCTCGGGGTCTTTTTCATAAGTTCTATCAAGCTGGAAAAAAAATATCTAAAATAGGCAGAAATCATTTCGTACCCTTAAAAAATGGAGATTAGTAGTTAATGAAGGTGTTAACTTTTGCGTTTTTCTTTACAGTTGCGATCCATTCTTGATATTTTTGAGCCAATTTTTGTTGCTCCATCTGTTGACGAAGCGAAGCTTTTGCAGCATTTTGATCTTTCTCATTTGTTAGAAGATCCTGATTTTTAGAAAGAAAATCATTGAATTCTTTGTCAGTCACCTTTACCTGGTTTCCGAGAATTTTGGTAACTAAAATTTGAACTTTTACCTCATCGCGGAATTTATCCTTTGTAAGACCTTGTGTGGCAAGAAGTTGATCCAGATTTTGTCCTTGTGCTTGAAATTGAGCCCTGATTCTTGCAATTTCTGCGTCAATGTCTTTTTCACTAGCTGTGATGTTCTTTTTTTGAGCTTCTTGGAAAACCAGCATCCGCGTTATGACTGCATCAAGCGCTGCTTTTCCACTCTGCTTCTCAAGGTCATGAATGATTGCGAGTCTTGATACAGGTTGTCCGTTCACGAGAGCGGCTACAAACAAGCTTTTGCCAAGATATATAGCTAGTATAAGAACGATGACGATGATAGCAAGAATCAGTGAACGACGATTTTTTGGATCAAGAACTTTTTTTTGAAGATCAGATACTGAAAATGAAGAATTTACTGTCTTTGCTTGTTTTGAAACTTTTACCGGAGTTTTTTTAGAAACAATTGTACTCTTTTTTGCGGTTTTTGTTGTTGCCATGGGACAAGATTATATTATATGAAAAAGAATGTCAATACTGGAAATGAAAAAATTGATTTATTCTTCTTCAACTCGGAGTGAAAGAAATATTTTGCGGTTGGTGGAAAGTTCTAATTCACGCCGTGCCATAGATCCTATTTCTTTGATTTTGGATCCACCCGCCCCAATTATCATTTTTTTGTACCGAGGAAGGCATAGTATCCGTGCCTCAATTACCGTCATATTCTTTTGTGGTTTTTCGATAATCTCATCAACAACTACCCTTATGCTGTATGGAACCTCTCGTCTCAATCGTAAAAATGCTTTCTCCCGTATCATCTCTTCTAGGTACAATTTTGAATTCATATTAAGAACCGGTGTTGCCATGCCTTGTGATTCCACAAGAGGCTCCCCCTCTTTTAGGAAAAGAAAAATTGTGTCTATGAGGACATTAAGATTTTTGTGAGTCCGTGCTGAAAGCTCTATCGTCGCATCAAACTCTTCCTGCATAAATTTATATTGTTCTATAAAGTCGGGTTCTCTTTTGTCAACTTTATTTATGACAAGTATTTTTGGTACATCAACCTTTCTTATTATGCCAAGCACTTTATTCTCCTCGACACCACGCTCCCTTGTTTTATCAATAACATAGACTACAACATCAACCCCTTCTTTCAACGAATGCTCTGCAGTCAAATTGATATCATGGGCTTTCGGATTGTCTGTCTTTGCAAAAATTCCTGGGGTGTCTGTAAAGATAATTTGTCCACGGCCAGGACCATCTTTGGAGGCAGGATCCTCATAAACAGCCTGTACTGAAAATTGTGTTGTTTGGGGTTTTGGTGAAGTGATGCTAACTTTTGTACCCAGAAGTGCGTTGAGGAGTGTTGATTTGCCGGCATTTGGCCTGCCCAAAATGGCAACAACCCCAGATTTATAAGTAGGTTTTATTTCCTTCTTCACTCTTCTATTATACTAAAATTCAAGGCTGAATGATACTATGGGTTAGTGTAAATACTAGTAAGTTCTAATGTCTAATGACTACTGGCTTTTAGCTATTGGGGTGGGTCTTCCGCCAAATCGTCTTTCTCTTTTGGTGTAATCTATTATCGCCTCAACGATGTCTTTTGAACCTGTATTTGGAAGTAATTTTGAAATAAAAGCAAGCTCTGAATTTATGGTTAACCATCCAAGGTCTGATGTTCTTTTCTCGCCACTAGTTCTAACTACCAAATCCGCCGGCGGAACTACCCCTCCACCATCTCTATATTTTAGAAGTGTTTCTGAGGTGATATCTGATATTTTGTCTTTCATCATCTTTTTTATCATACGAAGTTCTTGGTCTTGCCCTGCATAATCAACTAAAAGTGACAGAACCGTTCCCGTATTCTCTTTTGTAATTTCTTCAGCATGCTCAAAAGCATCTCTCAAAAATGCAGGAATTCTATCTTTGCGCCCTATATGAATAATTCTTTCATTACGCTCTAATGCTTGTGGCAATAGTACTTTCAAAGTCTCGTCAATGACATGCATTATCCCATCTGCTTCCTCGGGGGTTCTTGACCAATTGTCTGCTGAAAATCCCCAAATACTGATGAATTTTATTGGCAACTGCCACAAGTCATTGTAGATATTCTTAATAACCTCAGCCCCAGCCTTGTGGCCATCAGTTATTGTCTTGTGAGCCATCTTTGCCCACCTGCCATTCCCATCAGGGATGAGGAGTAGATGTGTAGGAAATTTATTCTCGGGTATTCCTTTGAGCTCGGGGAATTTTTCCCACACAGTTTTGTCAGTTTTGTTACCGAACATATTTTAAGTTTACATTGTACTAAATGATCAGGTCAATCACAAACTACTTACGGTTTTTTTACAAAAATCAGTTCTATGGTTTGTGCTTACCCCAAAACGAGAGATTGCTTGCCTATGCTTTACAGTGCCATACCCTTTATTTGCCTGAAATCCATACTCAGGAAAGTCAATACCCAACTTATCCATCAGTAGGTCTCGTTCGACTTTAGCGATAATTGAGGCCGCCGCAATTGAGATACTCAAAGTATCGCCATGGATGATCCCTTTTTGAGGTATATTCAACCCAGGTATTTCAAAAGCATCAATGAGCAAATACAAGTTTGTAGTCCGGAGTTTATAGTTTATAGATTTAGCGACTTCACGCATACCCATATATGCTGCTTTACCAATACCTATCCTGTTGATGGTTTCAACATTGATAAAACTAATATTATAGGAGAAACATTTTTCTTTGATAATTTCTGCGAGGTATTCCCTCTTTTCTGGACTCAATTTTTTACTGTCATTTATACCCAAAGAAAGAAGTTTTTGTTTTTCCAAGTCTGAAAGATTTGGCGGAAATACTACTCCCCCAATTCCAACCGGTCCTGCGAAAGCACCACGCCCCACCTCATCAATGCCAACAACGGTGTACTTGTCATTCCATAGTGGCTCTTCGAAAGAGAAATTGGGGAGCATATAGTTTTAGCTTTAAGGACACTTGGCAAATTCGCAATTTGATCCGCTTCTCCCGACATAACTCCCATCAGGACACTGCTTTGCTTCCATTGTACATGCCTTTTGAACTGGCTTTTTAACCTCAACATATTGTTGCACAAAGGGCTTGTCTAACCGTTCTTGGTACATAGCACCCAAATAAAATGCTACAACTGGAAACATTACAAAAAGTACGAGTGCCGTAATTTTAGAGAATGTAGTTACTGTGTTAAAAGCATTTTTCTTGCTCATAAAAAAATTATATCAGATATAATATCGATGTGAGAATCCCACCACAGGCAAAAAAAGTCTTTACAGGTACTATATTTGATGTCTATCAATGGGAACAGACAATGTATGATGGTACAACTAAAACCTTTGAGGCTCTCAAACGCTCTGCAACAATCCAGATCATCCCGGTAAATGGTGAAAAACTATATTTATCCCACGAAGAACAACCATCAAAATCCCTTTGTTATACCTTTTTAGGAGGTAGACAAGAACAAGGGGAGGAACCTTTGTCCGTTGCAAAACGTGAACTTCTTGAGGAGGCTGGACTTGAATCTGATGACTGGGAACTACTTAAAACTTACCATGCGGGCGGAAAAATTGAATGGGACATCTATCTTTTTATTGCCAGAAACGCAAAAAAGGTACAAGAGGCGTCCCTTGATGGTGGAGAAAAAATTGAGGTTGTTGAAGTATCCTTTGATGAGTTTTTGGAAAAAGTAGACGGTCCTGATTTTTGGGGAAAAATGATCTCAGATGACATTTTTAGAATCAGACATGACCCTCAAAAATTTGCGGAATTTAAAAAAAAACTTTTTGGTTAATTCTTAGGATACCAGTCGTAAATCCTCTTCCCCTTACGTCAAAATCGAAGATTTTGCTTTCGTAGCAAGTAGCGGACTTCTCTTTATACCTTCAGTAATTAGTTTTTTAACCTCATCCGAATACTCTGTGTTTGTTTCTAACCTTTCCTGTAGTTTTTTCGAATAGTCCCCGAACGCAGCATTACCATTACTTATGCAGTAAGCAAAAGCCAACCGCACAACAGGATTTAATGCTAATACAATGCTTGGGTCGAACTTTAATGCACCATTCTCTTCAAGCCATCCCTTAATTACGGGCTTTATCATTTGTGTCCCTTCTTGAGAAATTTTTTGTGACATAGGAATAGCTTCAAAATTACCTTTTCTCACATTCGCTCGAGCAAAGGCAGACCCGATTTTGTAACCATCTTGATAATGAATTGACTCACCATAACCAAGTGAACCAAAACTATCGTCCTCTTCTTTTAGCCTCATACCATCATTAAGTCCTTCAATTCCAGAAAGGCCTTCAACTGTCGGATCCTGCACGACCACGTGTTGAAATGATTCATGAATTCCTAGACTTGCTGGACCCTCTATACCAATTTCGGCTAGTGACTCTTCAACATAGCCTACATATCCAAATAAATATTCCCTCACACGTTCTCTATTTCTTATTCCGATTACAGCTTCTGTAACGATCGGACGACCAGCCATTGCACGTTTTCGTCCAATGGAATACATGGAATGTATTCTTTCAGGAGATAATTTTCTTTCTGACATAATGAAATTATATCAGATTTGTGGCCAAAAATAAACTATGAGATGCTCTATCCAATTTGCTCTTCTACTTCATGAGGGGTGATTGGCTTTATGAATTGCAGAAGATACACAAGTCCCCAAGCGATTAAGGCAAAAACTACTCCAGCAATAACTGAAGCCCATTCAATGACCGAGTTGCCACTCACTACACTTCCTATGATACCCTGAAAAGGTATTACCATAACATCTGTGACACCATGGATCATGCTGACAAAGCCACTTGATGGGTTTGCCCCTATTGCTTTAAATCCGGCCCTAAATATAAGCAAAACTTCGATAAATACTAGGATATACCAAACGACTTGGTTAAAACGAAAAATCTTTTTCTTTTTTCAAATACTTTTTGTGGGTGTTCAGTCTTAACTTGGGGATTTAGAGCTTGTTTGGTAGCTCTCATAGCTTGCAGAGGAGATGAAACTTCAGTTGTTGTGATCTGTTCTTCTATTACTTGTTGATTCATATAATAATTTCTATTCCAATAGTACCTTTGTAAGTACTTACTTATTTGCAGGAACATGTAACAGTTGGGTAAGGATGTTCCCCAGTTATGGGTGTGGAGGTTACAATCTTCGCACAAAAGAGCGACCTCAATAATCACAGGAAAGACTACATCTCCGATTGACTCGAAGGTCAACTGGAAGTATTCTTCGTGTGTTTTCAACCCCAGCTTCCGTGAAACGTGCTGAGGACTAGGAGTAATTCCGCGGAAGTATTTGATGACTTCCGAGGGATATGTCCCACCTGTTATGGTTAGGACTCCGACGGCCGCTGACATAGCAAGTGCCATGCTTTGCGTCCATTCGCCTGATCGCATATTGTTCTCCTTTCACATATCGCGAAGGCACTTTCACCATATCGGTGAACAAGAATTAT
This sequence comes from uncultured Gammaproteobacteria bacterium, assembly GCA_964504535.1. Lineage (GTDB taxonomy): Bacteria > Patescibacteriota > Microgenomatia > Levybacterales > GWA1-39-11 > JAUSNA01. The sequence goes on along the minus strand of CAZDED010000005.1, from coordinate 26,716 downwards.
ACTAAATTTGGGGTCAAATGTCAAACTATAAGATAGTTTACGCGGCTTGAGGAAATTCTCGGCTTAATCCAGTGTAAAAGTTTTTTAACTAAATGATGTTTTAGCGAACTATTTAATTTGTAGTGTCGATATCATTTGATTAAAAATCTCATCATTATTCTTTGTTGTTTGCACCTCATACGAAGAATTTTTAAGTTCTATAAACGTATCGTTATTCACTTTAACAAGTAGTATGCGTGAATAACCAATTGGTCCCCTTCCATCCGTTTTAGGAGGCGTGATCCCATCATGAATATACTCAACTGCATCATAATTCCCAATTTTTGTGTTTTTTATTTTAGTAACTTTTATATCTACCCCTTCTTGTGCTTCTTTTACATCTGATCCAACCACTGCTTTGGATAGTGCGTCAAATTTTAATCCAGGTGTAAAAAAAGGCTCCACCTTTGAAATTCTTATGGCGCTTGAAGCTCCCATCATGCCCCATCCTTCAGTAGGTTCAGGCTCAAAAGTAAAATAAGCAAGATCATTGTAGTCTTTTTTAAACAAATTTGGAGGGTATTTAATTGTTAGATTCCAGTCTTTATTCAAATATATCCTCCAGTCTGCTGTTGGATTTGTTGTAGGAGTTGGAACTTTACTAGGTAATAGGTCGACAACCGGAGGAGAATCACTCTGGGGAGTAACGGATATTCTTTCATTTACATTATTTCCATTAGAAGCTAGGTTACTTCTTATTCCTAATAAGTATCCTCCAATACCTACAATCAGCAATAGAATTGCAACCACCAAACCCATAACCATATATTTTTTCCGACTACCAACAGGTTGTTGTGATGAAAAAACGGTAGGTGCTTGAATAGGTGCTTGAGATTGAATAGGATCTATTATCTCCATAAACATCAGTATTTCAAATATATATGTTAAGGTCAAGCTTGAACCCGCGAGCGAATATATCGGAAAATATTGTTTTACTTTACAAAAGCAAAAGGGCCGCGAACGTGTCGCGGCCCAGTGCACTTTTGCCCGAGTGATTCGTGATGCGGAACTTGTTAGGAGGGAAGCTGGAGCCCTTCCACCTCCAACGGATCCAGTCTACTTCCTTCTGGAGGGAAAAAGGTCCCCTTTTCTTGAATGAGCGTTGAGACATAATGGACAGTGCTGTCGTCAGCCTCACTGAAACTCGTTTCGGCGAGGCCGACCGAGTAATCGAGGGTGTCAACGGCACCGTGCCATCTGGAGTCCTCACCCATCTCGGCAAGCCACTTCAAGAGGACGTACATTGTTGCATTTTTGCTGCCCTCTATCCAGACACGTTCGATCTCGCCGCGAAACCGATAATGCCCCATTGTGTTCTCATACTCCAACTGTCCTCCTACAAATCGTTGGAGGAAATCAGCGGTGATCGTAAGTGACATGGCTTCCTTTCTCTGGTTGTGAACCGTTGTCTTGACGATGTGAGGGTTGGGCTGACTACATGATTGCGTAGTACGGCACTGCACCCGGTAGTGCCGACCACATCTCCCGAGGGAGAAGGGTTTGCACCTTGCCGATGGCAATTCCGAGTTGGAACAGTTGCTCCATGTGCTAATGGAGACCGGTCCATTGGTTGCCGTGCTTGTCGTTGCAGGCTTTCAGGAATGACATTCCGCCGCCGCCTGTCAGCTTGAACTCATCAGGCAATCGTCCAAGAGAGCCTTGATCTCTGCCTTATGGGTTTCGAGGCGGTTGGGATGAAACCCGACCACCGAGGTGATACCCTCGGCCTTGATGTGGCTGGTCGTGTCCTCTCCACGCTTGAAGAGGCAGTCAAGAAAAATCTCCTCGACACGCTGAGGATTCAGGGTTGCCCCTACAATTTGGTGTGACCTCCTCTTTCTATGGTTACCACCTCAAACACAACATCTTATGTGTAAGGTGGTAACCACTAATTTCCGCAATGTAAAAGTGCTAAAAATGGCAAATTTGACACCTCTAAGCAGCATTTTTGAGCTTAGATTTATCATGTTTGCATAGATATATTTTAACAGAAATTGAAACGAATATCAAAACTATAAGATAAAAATTAGCTTCGTATAAGCCTACCGTACATTGCTTGAGTAAATAATATTGAACTTATTATCTTTTTTCATAAATTTTTTTTGCCTCTGTAGTAAATAGGTAGAATAAAATCAGTCTTACCCTTTGTATATGCCTCTCGGTCGTAAGGATATTTTTCCGCAAGGTAAATTTTTAATTCTTGGTATTCTTTAGCAGTTTGTGGATGCTCTTTAAGAAAATCTCTAAAATACAATCTATCACAAATCTCTGCATCTTTCTCATGCATATGAAGATGATGTGTTCTTTTTCCACTTGGATCTCTTTTTATAAACCACGTATAAGGTTTGCCCATGTCAGTTCTCCAGAAATAATCATATCCAAGTGATTTAAGAACTGGAACTATCTGTTTTTTTGTTTCATTCAAACTTGAAACTTCGATAAGCATATCGATAACTGGTTTTGCAGAAAGATTTGGAACTGCAGTACTGCCAAAATGTTCAACTCGGACAATAAGGGCTGGAAATCTCTCGATAAGGAATTTTTTTTCTACTTCAAATTGTATTGGCCAATTTGGGTCGTAGGGAACAATATCGATTTTTTCTTTAACAGCTTTGTCAATTTTTGCCTACAATTTTTTACTTATTTTCATAATTGAATTATATCAGTAACGAATCCCACTGGAGTATAAAATTTGAGTCTAAAAATAGAGGAATGTAACTACGTTAAATATTGACTTCTAACGAAAGAGGTAATAGCATATTGGTATGCCCCGTTCAGACGAAGCAGACTTTGCTATTTACTTACCCCCAACGACTTACATGAATCAATACCCAGAGAGGTCCACATGGGATTGGAGTTCTGATTGGACTATCGAAGGAGAGCTTGACCTTCGAGATGGAAGAAAACGTGTCTTTGATAAAGGCAAAAACGCAAATGTATATATTCTTACACGAAACGTTCCCGCATACGTACATCCTGATGAAGGCGTGAAGGATTCAGGGGAAATGATATGGTTTTCTCAGTTGAGCCAGGACCCATATCATATAACTAAAGAATGGAAAAGAGTGTCAAACGCACTTTCACTACGAGGATTTTTTGATGGTGCTGTTGTTGCTCTTGAAAATGCTCAGATCTATAATCCTGACCGAAATCGTACTCCATAAAAGCAATCTGGTTATCAGAGAGTCTTCTTGAGAACAAGCGGAGATTTAATTTTCGAGGTTGGGCAAGGTTCGCTTGCACCGGGAGGGTGAGGGATTTTTGGGCGCATTTTCTCAATATTTAGAGTTATACCACTGGTGAAATTCTGTGCATTTTCCTTGAGAATCTAGTTTTACTAAATAAATTCCTTCTAATTCTGTGCTTGTTTCTTCAGATAGTCTTTTAAAAACTGCTGACCATTTTGCGATGCCAACATTACCTGTTAAGCTTAATATTTCGTACTTCATTGATATATCTTTATGATTTTGCACACTTTCCCATTCATCTAATAGACCTTGCCTAGTTGTGATTGGATTCTGAAAAGGAGCTTCATACCAAATAAACTTTTCGGCACACAGCTCTATTGCTAGATCAGGATTCTTTTTCTCCCATGCGGTCTTTAGTAATTCGAGCCAATTTTCAAGTTGTTCCATTAAAATATTATAACAAAGAAGTTCGAATTGCTTCGCGAAGTCGAGCATAGAATTGTGCTCGAGGGTTGTAAAAGTTCTGGGGCTATTATTCTGAAAAGTATTCTTTAAGCATTGTTATTAAGGTAGTTTTGCCTTTATTGGATTTAAGATATTGCTCTCTTCTCTTTGCATCCTTCATATTTTTATATGCTTCGTAATGGATTAGTTCAAGTGGAACGTAATGCTTAGTTGAAATAACTTGTCCAGAATTGTGAGTTTTCAAACGGAATTTTAAGTCTTCAGAATAACCGATGTAGGTAAAATATTTATCTCTATTGCGAAGAATATAGACGTAAAATAATTTCACTTGTTAAGTTTACATGGAGGATACTAAGGTTGTCAGGTACCATACGATACCTGACTGCGTCACCATCTACGCTGGCTCCTTGCGAAGCCAGGCTCCGAATGGTGCCTGGCAGGGCCGGATGGAATCGAACCATCTTCAAGGGTTTTGGAGACCCCTATTCTACCGGTAAACTACGACCCTATATTGTCAAAAAGTAAGTTTGGTGCTCATTTCATTCGCACTAAGCTACTACCCTAAGACTCCTTATTTTAACCCTTCAACTAGTCCACGGCAAGCTTCAACTAACTCAAAAACATAAGCCACTATTGCATGATATATCGATATATAAGACATATTTGAATGGGAACTGGCAAACTCTTTCTTGTATCCTTGGAATTGATGTAGTACCAATATTTACCAACCCTGCTGATTAGGTTTTAAATGGTGCCGGGTACCGTGAGGTACCCGGCTGAGATCTGCTGAATGACTAGTTGGACACGACCATCACGCCATCCCGAAAGGAAACGTTGGCGTAGTGTCCGATGAGGTACGCTTGGAGCTTGAAAGCTCCACTGAGCAGGAACATGTCCCCTTCACCCGCGGTTTCACGGATAGTAAGGGGCACGAACCTACACTTCTCGATTCCTTCAAAGGAATCCACGGGTCCGGCGGTGTCCAAAACCATTTCGCCGTCCCTTGAGGGAACGAGCGATGAGGCCGGGACTTCGACGGTCACGAACCTGACGCCATCCGGCGTCTCGTTCTTGTGATCATACGTGAGCCAGAAGGTGGAATTGGGGTTGGCCCCATCACCATCGAGCACGACATACGACCCTTCGGAAACCGAATGGCCGGTCTCTTCTTCCGTTTCGCGCTGAGCGGCCTGTGTGGCCGATTCCAGCTTGTCACGCATACCGCGCGGCAACTCCATGAAGACAGCCCCTGGCCGCGGATCGCGGAAAGGGCGCCTGGCGTCGATGACGCCGATGTAGACACGCCCGTCGGGCATGACTGCATGCGGAATGATGACAACGCCACCTCCATGGTTCTCGCGGTAACAGAACTGCGACCATTTGCCATCGGGGTGAGAGCCCCAGTCGAGCTGGAGTCCTTGCCCCACATTCACCATCGTGATGTGCTGAGGCGTTGCCTCTTGCCCATCGACGTAGACCTGCCACCGCTGGAAGTAGCCTTCCGGGACGGGATCAGGAATGGGCTGAAGGATGGATGCAGGGATAGGAAATGCCTGGGACATAACGCCCCTCCTCATTGTATTCTCCTTGTCGGAGATTTCGCCCACCATATTTGTGATGGGAAAAGTCTCCGAAAGGAGTATTTTTCAGCAGATTGTTAATGTACGCTGCTTCAAGGGTCATCAAACAGCTATTGCTTGACTGCTTTAAAACAGTGGTACATTTTATCTTATAGTTATATAATGTTCAACACTCTTGACAATAATATATATTTTCAAATCTTCTATCCCTGTACAAAAACAGCCTTATATCAGCTTTATTTCCATATTTTGACACTATATGGTGGCATAATATATTGACAAATCAACCTTATGATGGTATAAATATACTCAAATATGTCACTACAAGCTTTACAAAACGTCGGTCTTTCTGAAAATGAGGCAAAAATCTATGAAGTTTTGGTCAAATGTGGAGAAGTTCCCGTCGGCACACTTATCCAAAAGTGTGGCCTTAAGCGCCCTACCGTCTACAAAGCGCTCGCAATATTAGAGAAAAAAGGCTTTATTCTAAAAAGAGACTACAAAAAAATCATCCATGTACGTCCTGAATCCCCAACAAAACTTGCACTTCTTGCACAAGAAGAGCTAGAAAAAGTCCAGCAGGCAAAAAAAGATTTTGACGCCTTACTCCCGGCACTTGCTATGAGCTATACCCTGTCTACAGAACGCCCTATTGTGAGAATTTATGAAGGAGTTGAAGGATTGAAGGATATTTATGAGGATATCTTGGTGGAAAAAAAAACTATCTATGCTCTACTCCAAGCTGCAGATGTAGAGCCAGAACTATATGCTTGGCTTAGGACAAAATTTGTGAGAAAAAGAGTGAGAGAAAAAGTTCATGTCAAAGCTATCGTTGCTTCCAGTCGTGAAAGTAAAGCATATACCAGTAAAAATACTGAAGAATTTAGAACTACCCGAATGGTCGACTCGAAACTCTTTCCTTTTCAGCATGAAATAGATATATATGGAGATAAAGTTGCCATCATTCATTACAAAAAAGACGAAGGACTTGTCGGAATTGTCATCCACCACCCCTCAGTTGCGATGTCTATGAAGGCTTGGTTCGACCTTGCGTGGAGAAATACTATTCACGGTCGATAAGAAACATAACTAAGAGAACCAATTGCCTGATCTCTATTTCTCATTGTCGACATTCTCCAGTCCAACTGTACTTTTGTCGTCAATTCATGTTGTTTGGTTAATTTCCAATATGTATTGACGTTTTCTCTCTCCGATACTCCTTTATACGGTTTTTCTGCAAACTTTTCGGCTTTAAATCCAGCAAGCTCTGCAATTAAAATAAATTGCTTGTCATCGGGCACAAATCTATCGAAATAATGCTCTTGATCCGGACTATCATTAATAATTCCTTTTAGCACTTTCAATCCTTTGGATATTCGTACTCTAGACACTTGGTCTATGAGATCTTTATATTCCCCTTTTGCAGGATCTGGAAGATCAAGAATAACTATTCCATCATCGTTCAACACTCTTCTCATTTCTCGCAGACAAGCGACGGCATCTGGAATTGTTGTATTGTGGGTAAATGACCTACCAAGACAATATATGCCTTCATAACTATTGTCTGGAAATGGCATATCAAACCAACTAGCAATTTGCACGTCTGTATCGGGGTTTTTATTTTTTATGTATTCGACATGCTTTGGGACTATATCTATACCTGATACACTCACACCAGCACTACTATTTGCAAGCACATGCCTACCAGTCCCACAAGCTACATCTAAAACTTTCTTATCCTTGAATTCATCCTCAAGCAGCTGCTCTTCAAACTTTTGCAGCTTTTCATTTGGGTTATATAGTGAAAAATCGAGCTTGTTATAAACATCATTTTTTAGGCTTAAAGCAATGTCATTTGCACTGTCAATTCCCACATATGCATAGGTTTGCTTAAGTTTTGGCAAAAAACTCTCATTCGATTCCGCATATTCTCTAAGGGTTTTTCGTATTTGTTCAATACCTAGTCTAGGAGCTATATCATCAATTACTTTACTAACTTGCTGAGATGAGTCTGAATGCGCCAATGAAGATACAAGGGCTTGAGGTAATATTGAGCTATCAATTTAGCTAATATAAGCAATTAATACATTTAGTTGATTGCTCCCCGCACTACTTTCATCTAATAACAGCGACTCCAATGAAGCCTTAACCCTGCTTGAAAGGCCAATTGATTTTCCTAATATCTTATTTCTGTTATCAAAACGCAGCGCACTGCGCACAAATTTCGGGTATTTATCCATTCCCATATTATATAATTCTTCAACTTTGTCAGGACTCAAATTATTGGAACTTTCTTGTCCATAGAGCTCAAGAATACAAAATAAATAATTGAATGTATCAGCTCTCACAGTCTCCTGGAAGTTTGGGTTCTCAGGATAAACAGTTTCCACAAAACCTTCGGCTTCATCTATTACTCTTTTCCATACCGTAGGCAAGAATTTACTTGCGCTATCTGGGACTCCAAATCTTGAGATCATGTCGGCGTGACGGTAAAAAAATTGAAAAGGTTCTGCTTCAAGTTCTTGAGAGCTAAGTTTGTTTACTTCATCCTGACATACTTCTCTGGTCATTCTTCCACGAGCTTGTATGTATACCTCAAAGGGTGTTCTCCCAAACGCCGTAAATCCCCACTTATCTGACCATGTACCCATATCAGGAGGCAGATAAAGAAGCGATGGTCGCAAATCGGGAATATAATTTACGTCTCCCCATTGCTGATCTGGATCAGGTAAGGCATCTCGATTTACAAGAGGAGGCTCATCAACTGAGATTTCTTCTGTCATTTATAAATTGTATAAGGTTGAGATTCTATGAGCAATTGTAGGCTATTTACCATTCAAACATATGTTTGCTAGGATAAATACCCCATAAAAAATTATTCATCATCTAAAAAATGATCCCTAACTAATATTTTCTAATGCTTGCATATAGAATTTTGAGGTATAAAATATACACATGAACGAGAAACTTGCTGCAGCATTGAGGAACTTGGACTACCAAGATCCTGAACTTATTGAACTTAAAAGAAAGGCAATCACAGATGGCCAGAATATTACCGGACTCTCGCAAGATCAAAGCCACTTCCTTGGAGAAATTGACACTCTCCTTGAGGAAGCTCCCATCGTCTCCTCTTTTGATCTGACACAGAACGAAACCCTTCGCAATAATACTTAATACAGTCTTTTTTTTGCATTTAAAACCTGTTTTTTGCTACCATATATATCGATGCAAAAAGTAGTCAAACATATAAAAAAAGAGCTCATGTCCTCATTTCCACCACATTATAAAAAGGCATTTACTATTCTGGGTGTCATTTTCTTTGGAATGTTCACTGCATTCACATTTATTGTCAGAAGTGATATTTTAAGGCAATTCGACTTCAACACCACTGTAAGACTTCAGGATGATATTCCTCTAAGATTTGATGAATTTTTCTCCTTTTTGAGCGTAGCAGGAAGATTTGAATTTTCTTTAGTTGTTCTTATCTTGATATTAATTTTCAGACATAAAATCATAGGAATTCTGACTATTGGTTTTTTTGGAGCTGCACATATCATTGAGATCATCGGAAAAGGCATCCTATCCCAGCCTGGTCCACCTCATATGTTCCTTCGTACGACTGATCTATCAATGCAATTCCCAGGGCTTTATGTACATACTGATGCATCGTACCCTTCGGGTCATTCTTTACGTGTAATTTTCTTGTTCATAATTATAATTATGCTTCTAATTAAGGGCAAAAAAATATCTACATATTTACGATTCCCTGTCATTGGAGTCGTCTCTTTGTATGCGATTCTGATGCTAGTATCCCGGATCAGTCTAGGAGAACATTGGACAACTGACGTCATTGGTGGAGCACTACTTGGAGCAGCTTTCGGACTCTTCTCTCTTCTACTACTGTAAAGCTATTTGAGTTTTTCTCTTTTTTTGTGGGGTTGGATCTTTTTAGTGAAACAAAGAAAATGAAGACTACTTCAACTTTTCCCGTTCCTTGTGAGGTTGAATTTTCTTACAAAAATTGCAGAATTTCTTTAACACCAATTTTTCTGGCGTATTGAGCTTGTTGCGTTGTGTTATGTAGTTAACGTTCTTACAAACGGTGCATTGAAGACCGAATTGTAGACGTGTTCCTTTAGATTTTTTTGCCATAATATGTGAAAGTTTTTAACGTAAGTACAAATTATATTAGCTATTACCTAGAATTGCAAGTAAATAAGGTGTATTAGGAGAGATTTATTTTATTTTTTGGCTCATTTGCTACTATAAATTGCCCTATCTCCATCCCCCACTGATATACAGGTGAATCCATTTGCATAATATCCTCTCCGTCTACATTGCTAATTGGTACCAAAACATCCATAATTTCAGCTTCCTGACTATATCCAAACTTTTTAAGCCGATTAACGACACTTTCATCGACTTCCATTTTCATTAGTCTTCCATCCTCATGTTCACTATGTAAAGTAAGACCACCTCTCAAATTCCGGTCAGGAAACATAATAATAGCATCCGATATAAATTCTGACATCTCTATATTATACTCCTGATAGGCAAGCTATTGCAAAAAAGAAACGAAAACCTGCGAGGAAATATTTGAGCCTCGGCCGGGAATAAGCCTTTCAGGCTTGGCTCTGCTAAGAACCTGAATAAGTTCAGAACCTTGCCCTGCTATGCAGGGTCGTCCCCATGACTACTTACCAAGAATGCTCTACGATTTGCAATGCAAATTGAGCGATCACTGAGCCCCGAGCGGGAATAAGCCTTTCAAGCTTGGCCATACTTCGCATGGTCGTCACCACTCTGTTCTTTCGATTTGGCTTCGCCAAATTGCGAGGAAAAACTTTTGAGCCCAAGCCGGGAATCGGACCCGGGACCTCATTCTTACCAAGAATGCGCTCTACCACTGAGCCACTCGGGCATAAAAAGTTTTTCCGTCTCAAGAACGCGCTCTACAATTTGCAAAGCAAATTGAGCGATCACTGAGCCATCAGGGCAAATTTAGCGGATTTTGTGCCGAGAATAAAGCAAGTTTGTTCTCGTCACACTCAAAAAAATTTCGTGTGCCGAGAATAGGATTCGAACCTATGTAGCCCAAACGGGCGACAGATTTAAGACCAACGGTCTCAAGCTTGCTTACAGTCTGTTCCCGAAGGGGACTGAAATCTATCAGTCGACTCCTTTCTCTTCACAAAAAAACTTCTTATCTATTTTTGTGCCGAGAATAGGATTCGAACCTATGTAGCCCAAACGGGCGACAGATTTACAGTCTGTTACGATTGACCGCTCCGTCATCTCGGCACGCTTTCTTTGCACCGAAAATTTTCATCTTCGGCACGAAGTATATTTTACTAAATATCAGCTCAAATAGAAAGGAAACAAATGCTCTAAGAATAAATTATCCCGTAATAATTTTTAGGCTCAAACTGAGATAATAACGATTCATATTCTAGGCCTATATGTGACTTGTCATGCTTCGTACTATAGGGATATTTTTTTAATATAGGACTAATAGCTTCAATTTGTTGGAAATTCCTAATTACTATTTACTAATTACTGATTGAGATGTTGCCACTCTTCCCACCCAACTGCAAGGGCTTTTACTTCCTTTTTGCCAGTTGAGAGGATGGCTGCTATATCTGAAGGGATAGTTGCATAAGCATTTTGAGCGTAAATGATAAGGAATTTGTCAGTTGTAGTATATTTCTTGAATGCCTCCTTTATGCTTGCCACATCGACATCACCACTTTTGCCAACCATTTCTGTCGAATAAACAGGAAGGCTCACAGCACCCATGATATGGCCTCGGTTGAATTCCTCTGAACTTCGTACATCCACGAGCTCGAAGTCTGTCTCATTTTTGCGCAATTTTGAAGCAAGAAGTAATGGGTCATATTTAGTGGCAGCTACAGGAACTTTGACAGTCTGAGAACTTTCCACTTTTTGGACCGGTTTTGGGACGAACTGAGCGATAAGATTGCCTGAAAAAATTATTAAAGCAGCACCAGTAGTCAATGCAGACCCTATAAAGGATGTTATGAATAAGAAAAAATATTGCGCAGGACGTCTTTTGATCTCATCACGAAGAGAAGAGGCTCCGAAATCGTACCATTTCAGGACTTTTTTAGCACCTTTTTTCTCCAATTCCTGAAGATCCTCCTTTGTTTCCTGAACCGGCTTTACTATCTCCTCTTCAATTGTTTTTTCGAAAAAAGACTTCTCTTTTGTCTTGTATGTCATATAACAATTATGAGGAATATCTGTTTGAGAATCAAATACTTGATACGCTCTTTGTAATGCGTGATACTTAATATATGCGTATTATTGCCCGTATCCTTTTTGTGGTAGTACTTATACCCATTCTTACCCCTCTCCTGCCTCATCTAGCCTATGCTGGAGATTTGGAAACCTTAGTGCGTCTAGACAGATTGGCGATCTCAAAAGTGACTGGAGGTCTTATTTGTGCTACACCTTCAACAAATGGCGTAGAAAATTCGATTCAAGTTATATTTCCGACTGGGTTTAGTGTAAATTCTACGGCTTCAAATTGGACTATCGCAACGACAAATCTACCCTCAGGTGCTACTCCATTGCCTGGAATAGGCACAGCAACAGCAGTCTCAGGCCAAACAGTCACTTTTCCCTCAAACGACCTGTCAACAGGCACGCAGTATTGCTTTAACTTCGCTTCTTCAAATACTCTGACTACTCCAGCATCAACTGGAACCTATGTAGGGGTTCTTAGAACCATGAATAACTCGAGCCAGGTCGTTGATTATCATGCCTATGCGGTTTCAATAGTCACCAGTGAAAGCATATCCGTCACAGCAACTGTCGCTGCAAATCCCACGGATTTTAGTGCTGATCTTACCATCACAGACCCTGCAAACGGTACTTTTGCCCCAGAAACGACTCTAACATATACTCTGACTTACGCAAACTTGCTCAGTTATCCAGCTGCAATTACTGTTGAGGCTAGCTGGGATTTGGGAACCGTTGAAGGGAATGGAACGCCAACTGAGGAAATTCTCGATTATGTAATAGGTAGTAGTTCAAATGCTTACAACAACACTCCAGCAGTGGTTGACACGGTTAACAGAAAAATAGATTGGACTATAACTACTATACCGGGCAATACTACTGACCAAACTGTGACTTTCAAACTCAAAACAAGCTCATCCTACACCGGCTCATTACCAGTGACTTTTACGGTCAATGGGAGAGTTTTAGGCCCAGTAACCCAAACCGCAGATTCAACAATAACGTCTACTTTTCAAAATCCAAATGCCCCGACATCTGCGATTTCCTATGGTGGCAGTTCTGGAGGGGATGGCAGAACTGATGGTAGAACTGATGGAAAATCTGATGGACTGGGACCAAAACCAAACACTAGCTCATCATTACGGATAAATGTAATTGATATCAGAACAATTAGCCAAGATCAGGCTTCAATTTATATATCAACCAGTCTGGCTTCAAAAATTAACATTTCATACGGTACGTCTATAAGTAATTTAAATGAATCTCAGGTTGTCAACGACTTTAGGAAAGATCATTTAGTAACTCTTACCAACCTCAAACCTCGCACAAGATACTATTTCAAAGTCTTGGCAACCACACAAAATGGGATATCTGCCACCTCAGATCTTTATCTGTTAGATACAGCTCAAACCTCAAACCCACCCCAAGTAGACATAAATTCATTGATTGTAACAAGCCAAGATGTATTGCTAGTCGACGGTTCGCGTCTCCAAAGTCCAATAGGTATCTTTATCATTCCCAACACTTCCAATTACTCCTTTAAGGTAATGATAAAAGATCCTTCTAATGTAAAGGCAGTAAAAGCAATTCTCAGAAGTAAGAATGTACTTGGAATAAATAGTTTTGAACCTGAAACCACGAGTTCGGACTCCGTAACAGTATCTGAAATAAGTCCGGGACATTTTGTGGGAAGACTAAATGCCGGAGTACGGCCTGGAGAATATGAGCTCATATTGCAAGTCCAGGATTACAATGGCAACATCTCAGAACAAAAAATTTCAGATGTTACAGTCTCCCAACCTTTACGAGTCATAAATAGTGCAACAAAAGCTGCTATCGAGCACGCAAAAATTACGTTCTACTTCTACAATCAACGTCTCAAGATTTATGAATTATTATCATCTTCCGTAACACCTATAAAAAATCCTGCGTATTCTGAGCCTGATGGGAAGGTTTTGACAGTTCTTCCTCCTGGGAAATACAAAGCTGTTATTCAAATTCTTGGATACAAAGAACAATCACTCGAGTTCACTCTTGACCCTGATATGTCATCTTCCTACCCCACCGTCGAACTTACCCCCCTGCCATTTAACATCCTGACACTTGGCCAATATTACCTATCAACTGCACTTGATTTTTTCCAGTCTTCTGAGCAAGCAATACAAACTCTTCGCTCGTCTTATCGATTTTTTGAGCTTGTTGCCTTTTTATTACTATCGTTTCTTGCTTTTCTTCTTACCATCTCTCTCTCAAAAAGGATGTCGGTGCCAGTCATTTTATTTCCCACGTTTCTCTTGTATCACATATTTCTTCCTTTTAGAAAGGATGTACACACATTTCTTGTTCATGGGAACATCTCAACTTCAGGTTCAGATGAGCCGGTAGCAGGAGTCCTACTCTATTTCCTTTCAAACTCAGGAAAAGTTCTGGGTCATACAAAAAGCAATGAGCATGGTGAGTTTTTAGTAAAGATTCATGAGGCTGTTGATATCAGAATAACTACTAATAAAAAAGGGTTTTCTGGTACATCAATCAAGGTCAAAAAGAATGATCTTAATGACAGGATTGTTTTACTAATAGAACAAACAGGCAAGCCTCCTCGTATGAGTCTTAATAATGTTAAGTGGTATACGGAATATCTTTTATCTACTCTATTTGAGGCTATTTTAATTCTTGTTCTGGCTATAGAAATCGTATTTATAGGTCAATTCGGGGTGTTTAAAGTACTTCCATTTATAATAGTGTCAATCGCAGACATTCTCTTGTGGGCCTCCAATATGCGGGCGGCGAGAAGATAATATTATTGTTGAGCGTCAGCAAAATCTTTTCCGAGGATAATTACTACTTCTACTCCTCCCGGTACTGTTTCATCAGCAGGAAGAGCAACTACTTTAGCCTTTAATTTTGTAGGTGAAATTATTAACTGTAAGTCATTATCTGTAAGCTTTGTTGAGCTTGCAACTTTAGAGATTGAACTTGTTTGATAGTCTCCAACTGAATTCCCAAGAGTAACTACCTCGATGTTTGAGCTTTTTAGAAGATCTTCCGCTTTTTTGGCAAGTCCGGCTACTTTCGTTCCGTTAAGAATTGCTACTTTTGTTGGTGTAGATGTGGGAGTTGGACTGACGCTCGGAGTTACACCTGATGGCAATGGTGTTGGGGTTGTATTGCTAGTTGTTATCGGGGAATTCTGAGCATTAATAGGCGCTACCGTTACTATTTTGTGAATTGATGGACGGTACAAAATTGCAGTGTTTGTACTCCCAAATATCATGACTTTATCGCCATTTTGAGCATTCCTAAAGAACGGTTGTTCTTCAAGTTTTGTGATATCAGTAACCGTTGCGATAGTTGGAGTCTCCCCTTTTGGAATGACCATCTTATCCCCCACTTCATTAACAAGTGCTGATATCTGGGAAGGGCTCAGCTTTCCACCATCAACTAAGTCATTTTTTTGAGTAAACCCATACCCTGCCACCAAAGCTCCCACGACAATAATTATCAAAACTAATAATCCTACCTGATATTTTCTTTGTGACAACAATTTCATTTTCGATTTAGCAATTTTTTTCTCTTCAATTACAATTTCTTCCACTATCTCCTGTTGTTTTTCAAAAAAGGATTCTTTCTTGTTGCGGGCAGCTTTTTTCATATGTTTTTATCATACGGAATATGAAACTTTGCTGTCAAGGAATATGGCCTATTCCTTTCCAAGAATAATTCGAACTGAAGCGGTTGAATCTGTAAGTTTTCCCGTAACAGTCAGCTCTCCGAAATCAGATTTTAAATCTTCCAATAGAAGTTGCGTCTCTTCTTCACTTTTATCTTTTGAAATGTAAAGTTCTGTTATAGTAACTTCCTCCTCTGCATTTCCCGTATTGGTCACTTTATATCCAAGTTTTTCAAATTTTTCAGAAGCTTTTGCGGCCGCACCAGCTACTCCACTGCCATTGTGTACCTCAAAAGTCCAAGATTCCCGGTCAAGTGTTGCTGGCGTTGGTGTTGGGGTAGGTTCCGGATTCGAAATAGTATCCTGCGATTGCTTCGCATTTCCGGATCCATTTAATTGCATAAATAGTAATCCAAAAATTAAGGTGCATATAACCGTTGCTATAAATACTCCAAATCCTAAGAAAAATAGCTTTTTATTCTGACGTTCAATTTTGGGTTCACTTTCTTCGACAATTGTACTTTCAGAGGGAGTTTCAGGTTCTTGATTGTAGAAAAATGAATCTCTTCGTGTCGTCGCCTTAATTTCTTCGACTTTTTCAACAACGGGAAGTTCTTCGGGAATATTTTCAGTAGATTTTTTACTCGGGGCAAGCTTTTTTTTCACGGTTTTATGCACTTTCTGGGACTTCATCCCTGGTGTACCCGGCCAATATTTCTTTTATCATGTCTGCGACTTGTTTTGGCTCATATTCACTTTTTATGATGTACTTGACCGCTCCTTTTGCCATCGCTGTTTCTGCATCTCGTTGTCCGGCAAGATTAGTCAGCATAACGACAGGGATTGCTTTGGTTGAAGGATCAAGTTTAAGCTTATCCAGCACATCAAGACCATTCATTTTAGGCATCATAACGTCTAAAAGTATGATAGTTGGATTTACTGTTTTTGCCTTCTCCAAACCCTCTTCTCCATCCGCTGCTTGGATCACTTCATAATTCTCAAAAGAAAAAATCTTTTGATACATCCGAGACATCAGTGGATCATCTTCTACAATTAATATTTTACTCATATTACCCTTTCAACTACTGTAATCCTTACATTGTGAAAAAACAAGCTGCCGTTAATTTGTTAATCTCTTTACCTTTACCAGAAAACTGTCTGGATCGGTGTCTGACTTCATAATAAATTCATCTGCTCCTATTTTCATAGCTTTCTCGATAATCTCTGTTGATGATAAATTGGAAAAAAGGGCAACTTTTCTATGCGCATCATATTTCTTAAGAACAGCAAGCGTTTCAAGTCCATCTATTTTTGGCATCATAATATCGAGCAATATGAGGTCATACGCATTTGTAGACGCCTTATCTAGCCCCTCACGTCCATCAAGCGCAACATCTACTTGGTATCCCTGGGTTTTTAAAATTCCTGAATAAATATCACTTGTATTCTGGTCGTCTTCAATAAGTAGTATGTGTTTATTATCCATAACTAAAAACTATCACTTCGCATCAAGCAAGTCAAGAAACAGGCAGGGTAAAACTAAATGTTGTACCCTTTCCCACCTCAGACTCAATTGTAATCTCACCTCGAGACATTTCGATGAGATTTTTACTAATATAAAGCCCCAGACCTACACCTGAAGTATTTGCAGACTTACTAAATGAAGTTTCAAGCTTCCCAAATTTTGTAAATAACTTTGAAAGATCATCTTTTTTGATTCCTGGTCCGGTGTCTGCCACCGAAACTTTCGCATTTTTACCTTCAATACGTGCCGAAATAGTTATGCTTCCCCCTCCAGGAGTAAATTTAAATGCATTGCCGATAAGATTTGTTAATACTTGTTTTACCTTATCAGGATCCGCATATGCCATCACTTTCTCACTTTCTATTTTACTTTCAAGCTTGATATTCTTCTGTTGGGCAAGAGTCTGCATTTCTTCAATTTGTGCTTGAATGAGTGCTTTAAGATCAATTTGCGAAGGATTGAGCTTGATACGTTTTCCTTCGATTGCTGATACATCCAGTATGTCGCTTACTAGTGATATAAGGTGTTGTGAAGAATCTAAAGATACTTTAATTTTTGCTTCATCTTCCGGTGATAGGTTCTTATGCTCATTGAGAATGAGCCACAAATTTCCCCTGATCACATTCATCGGGGTCCTAAGTTCATGTGACGCAATGGCTACAAATTCATCTTTAAGCTTATCAAGTTCCTTCAGGTGCTCGTTAGCAAGCCGTAACTCTGATGTTGCCTTGTCAACCTGCTCCTGCAAGGTTCTGTTGAAATCTTTTATCTCTTCGTATGCTTTAGAATTTTCGATAGCAACGGCAAATACTGGCCCAAATATTCCCAGGAACTGGATGTCTTCCTCAGTAAATATTTGTCCGCTTAATTTTTCACCCAAAAGGAGAACCCCATGTAATTTATCCCCTGTTATGAGAGGGATTACAACCGAAACATTCATTTTTTCCAACAGCTCATGTATTTCCGAATCATCTTCCTCCTGATGTACCAGTATCCTCTTATGCTTCGAAAGCGCAATGAAATTAGCCTCGTTATTGAAAGCTTCATTAGTAAGACCAACTGTTTTTTTCTTATAGACAGCGTCCCCTTTAAAAATAACGACCGCTCCTTTGGAAAGATGAACTCCCCTTACTATTTCTACCAACGTTTTTTCTATGAGCTCTTCAAGTTCGATGGTTTGAATCATCGTATTGTTAAGAGAGGACAATAATATATTCGGTTTATACTCTCCTTTATACAAGAATTTGTCAGTAATTTGCTTTACAGATTCTTTCAAAGGCTGAAATGTTATTGCGATAAAAAGAACAAGCAATAAATATATGACTTCCTGGTTAAATGAAACGGTTATATTAAAAAATGTACGTCCAATAAATAGAATCACAAACGAATATGCGAGCCCAATGAGAAGAACAAGAATACTGTAAACGACCGATCGTGCAACAAGTAATCGTATGTTAAGAAGGCGATGTCTTACAATCGCGTAAGTTGTAACACCTACAAATAAAATTGTTGTTAGTGGGCCAAATTGCTGCAATGTATAGTTGCCGAAATATGGCAAAATTACATTCATTGTACCTCCGATTCCTATAAATAGTAGGAATCCCAAAAGGAGATATGAAAGTTGCAGTCTTGTAAAACCGGTTGATTTTTTTATTTTAATCACAAGAATGATAAATCCTAGTAGTAAATTTGCAAAAAATACAATCGGCCAGGTAAAATAAAGACTTCCGTATGTAACGATACGTTCATCCCCCACAGCAACCTCGTTTTGATCTATAAAGGGAGTTAGCAATGAAAGTAAAGCGACAACAACCGTTATAATAAGGGCGGTTACATATATATACCGGGGAGTTTTGACAGTCTCTTTCGGAAAAGCTGTAACCAAACAATAAAAAAAGAAGGTCATCGGCACGCTAACCGCAAAATTCAGTCTCCCAATGAACAATAATGGAAGAGGGTCGGTTATCAAATAATACAAAAGAAGCGTTACTATCCAGCCGACAATACTTGCTACCAACAAAGCAAATAGCCTATTAGACTTTCCCTTAGTGTTTCTTAAATAAACAAAGAGACCCAGAAGTAGATTGACGATTGATGTAAAAATGCAAATTATAAGAAATACCATAACTACAGTTTTTTATTTAGGCTCTTTTCCCATGTTGTAACATCCATATCAACGAGACTCTGGATTCCAGATTTGGGGATGGCACTTTGAGCAAGTGTAAAGTATGGAGCTGCAACCAATGCACACCCTATCTCTCCAGGCTGTACGACAACGTCGTGCATCTCTACGAATATCTCTTTATATCTTACGTTCTGGTTTTCACCGATAGCAAGTACGGATTTTGCTAAGTTCTCTAAAATTTTATGCCGATAATCTGACTCTCTTTCTGTCCCCTTTATATATAACGGAATTTCGCCAAGATCTTCCATCATAAGATTTGCATTCTCATCCTGATTTTTAGCAATTCCCAACGCAAATCCACAATAAATATGTGACGGTCCTTTCTTTTTTATACTTTTCCCCGCACAAGGCACATGCCCTCCAGGTAAAAGCGGAAATTTTTTATTCTCAAGAGTGCCAAAAAGTGCCCTAGTTGCATCTACTATTGAGGACGCAGAATAAACAGGGATCGTCTTACCATTTTGAATTAATTTAGCTTCAGGAAAAAACGGGTGAGGTACAAAAGTTTTTGGACGAAGAACATGATAGCCCCAAATAGCCCCAATCGGCCCGCAAAAAGAGGAAACGGTTATCATATTGATTTGTCCAATATTTACATCTTCAACCTCCGCCTTGTCGAAAGAATTAATATCATCCAGGATCGAGCTGCCTTCATGTTCAAATTCAACGTGTGTTTTTCCTATCCCAAAGGTCAGACCAATAAAGTAACCCCTTCCACTCGCTCCCGGGTTGCTATAGCCGTCGCAATACCGTTCGTAAGGACTGATATACTCCTTAAGGTCTATCATTGTTGCAACCCCCTCATGTCCATAACCTTAAATATTCGCTGATCAAAAGGGATAACTTCAGAAACTTGAAGAATTGTTGTTGAACCTCTGCGCTCTGTAATCGTATGAAATGCTGAACCCACCAAAGTCATCCCATACATAGTATTTATTCCCTTTTCAATCGGATTAATAATCGCCTTTCTCAGCATTTTTCCCGCCACGGTAGCATTTCTTCTCGTCTGGGGAACCGCAAAATCACAACCCCAAAAAACGGGCTCTTTTTCTACGCCATATTCTTCAAGTCCTGAAAAAAGCCTTCGCTTCATTTCCTCAGCAACAGAAGATTCTTGTTCGGGGAAATATGCATCCACAGATAAAGGAACAACCTCCTCAGAAGTGCCTGTGCACCCTATGAATAACCCTATTAACTCTTCGCCCTCTTTTACTGTTGTGATTTCACTAGGAAGAACAGTCAGCTTCTTGAAATAAGAAGCGACTGACCCTTCATCCCAAGATTCATTCCAAGGAGGAGAATTATAAGTATCGGTAAAAAGTCGCCCTACCTGATCATAAAATGTTGGATCTCCAACAAATTCATCAAAGCTTCTGAAAAATTGGGTTGTTGTAGTGCGTGGCTCAATGGCTAAATGCGATGGACGTATTTCTGGGGGCAAGGGCATAAATTGTAATAATTTCTATTTGCTAATTAGATAATATCTGTCAATCATAATATATTTTTTTTAGATCTTGCAAGAGACAGTTACGGTGTGCTTGCCGGCAATGTGAGAAGAAAAATTGAACCTTTCCCTTGCTCTGTATGCTCCAAAGTCACATCTCCACCCATCCCCATGGCTAGCGTCTTTGAGATATAAAGCCCTAATCCAGTCCCGCTTGACGACTTTCTTGTGAGGGGGTTGTCAGAAGCCTGTTGAAATTTGCGGAACAATAACGCCTGTCCATCTGCCGATATACCTGTCCCAGTGTCGATAATCCGTACCTCTACGTTGTTTTTATTATTCCTAAGCTCAACTTTTACTTCACCGTTATCGGTAAATTTAAGTGCGTTACCAACTAAATTATAAATAATTTGCTGGGCTCGGTCTTTATCTCCTTTTATGATGGGGCTTGTTATTTGACAATCAATTGACAATTTAATATTTTTCTCGCCCGCACTTATTTGGAGGTCATGAATAACACCCTGGACTATTTCAAGGCAATTAATGCTCTCAATATTGTAAGTAATTCTCCCCTGCTCAATTCTTGATACATCTAAAAAGTCGTTAACAATTAAAATGAGACGATTGCTTGATTCGTGAATATCATCAATCATTTCTTTTAGATTCTTATCATTGAGCATCTCAGAATAGTATTGCTTTATTAGTGCAGTATTTCCTTTTATGGAAGTAAGTGGGGTCCGCAGTTCATGAGACGCTATTGAGAAAAATTCATCACGTGCACGTTCCAAAACTTTTGCTTCAGTAATATCTTCGACCAATATTACAGTACCTATAACCTCCACTTGATGGGTAACAATAGGAACAATGGTTATCTTTAGATATTTGGATTCTAACTGTATTTCATTTATGACTACTTGCTTTTTTTCAGATATCGCCTGTGCGATATGGGCTGAAAGATCAATTTTTGAAGCTATTTTTTCAAAAACCTCGGCAATCTTCCATTCATCAGTTATTAAATTAAAAATCTTTGTGACAACCGGGTTGTGAATAAGAACATTCCCCTCTGCATCAGTCATTAGAAATCCTAATGGTAGACTATTTATTGAGGCTGTCAGTCTTACTTTTTCCTGCTGTATCTGTAACCAGCCTTTACTAATATCGTCTTTTGCTTTTGATAATGCCTCAGTCCTTTCAATTACTTGCTTCTCTACAGATGCTTTTTCTTCACGGAGAAGGTCGGCAGCATCTTTTTCTGATTGTTGGGCTCTTGACAATTCTAAAAGCATTTCATTTATTGAATGTCCCAAACGTCCTATTTCGTCGTGTCCATCTTCTTCAATTTTAGTAGTCAAGTCATGTGTTGAAGATATCTCCTGAACCGTTTTTGTGAGTTTTACAAATCTTGAAAAAATGAACCTATTTAAAGAAAAAACCAATATTAGAACTGAAGTTACCGAGAAGAAAAGCGCAATCTTCATAAGATACCCCAATGTATAGAGTCCTTGTTGATATAAAGTCCTTGGAAGAGTTACGTGGATGAGATAAATTGGCTTTCCAGTATAGTCATTTATAGTTGCAAACCCATCAATCTGTTCGTCTGATGTAGGTATAACAGCATACTTGGATGTCGCGGTAAGTTTTATCTTTGCTGCCTGGGTTTTTTGATTATTAATATCATATGGTAGTAATTCAACAGGTACATGGGTAATTTTTGAAAGTCTCTCTATTTCATTTTTACTTATCAATCGGCCAAAAATTATCGTGCCACGGGATGGGCCAGAACCGACGCTCGTCAGAATCGAGTGCGAGGAGTATAGAAGTGGCCCACTCGGAGTTTGCAATACCCCAGACAAAAATTTGTCACCATTCTGTCCAAAAATTTTAGGGTTTTGTTTTATGTTATCTATAAGATAACTAGATGCTATTTCTTCACCAGAATCCGTATCTATTACTTTTCTATATACAACTTGCTTATTTTCGTCGAAAAAAGCTACTATATTGAGTTTTAAGTTGACTAGAGAAGAATTATTAAGGTTGGACTTAATATATTCACTGTTCTGATCTTTTATGAATTTATATGTATCGTCCCAATTAGCCCAATCAACCAATTTAAGACTCAACTCGGATTCTTCATTCAATAGTGTATCCTCCACTCTTTGAATATTATTTGTCACGCTTGTAGTCTCTATTTGCAGATAACTCTTTATGAGAATTAGATTTGAAACAATATAGAGAATCACCATAACAGAAATAATTATTGACAGGATGATTGCGATGAGTTTTATCCGCACAGACATATTATTTGATTTGTGATGCAAGATATTTGGACATGATAAATGCAGGGATTACTGAAAACATGAGAAGAATTGTTGATACCAGAAACGTAAGCTCAATTGATCTACCAGCTGATATTAAAAGGTTGGTTTGTGGGACACCCACAAAAAGCATTCCAACAGTAACGTTATCGATATCTTTTAATGGTTCGTATGCAGCAAGATAGTCAGTATTTAGTATGTTAACTACCCCAGAGTAAGACTTCCCTTTATTTAATACCTCGGATTTAACTATTCCATTCTTCTCGCGTATGCCAATCCACCGGGATTTACCATCTGGGGAAATGTATGTGGTGGCTGACCGTGTATCGTCGGCGTAAATGGATGAATCAAGATTGGTTGCCTTTCTAACACCATCAACAAATGCATTATCGATGTCAGTCCCAACTATTACAATACCAATTATAGTGCTTCCTACTTTGATGGGAGTAGCTGACCGTATGGATACAATAGGCGCGACCACGCTATCTCTCGTCACAACATTTGAAGCACTACTGCCCCGCAATGCTTTTTTTACTAATGGATCAGAAGACAGTGAATCCCCAATTTTATCTGGATTATCACCGCGGGCAAGGACTACACCATCTTTAGAAACTACTGTTAAAATTGCTTGTTTTTTAGTAATAAGCAGTGAAGTTATGAGAGATTTTAGACCTTTCTTGTCACCATCAACGATAGCTTTTTGAACATCAGGATTGTAGGATACCACTTGGGCATCTGAGAGAATTTCTGCTTTTTTACTATCAATGGTATATCTAAGAATTTGTACATCAGATTCTAAATGTCTCAGTGCGTTGGATTCTAAATATCGTAACAAGAGTGCTGTAAAAGCAATTGTCGTTATGATAAAAATGACTACTATCATGCTCGTGAACAATATAAAAAGTTGTGACTGAAATCGCTTCAGCAAATACCCAAATACCCATTTGGCTATCACAATCGCTGCAATTGTTAGAATGATATTTTGTACTATCCAAAGAACCCCAAATGGGGCAACGATTGCATATATATTTGAATTTGTAGTATTTTGCAGCAAAAAACCTAGAGACAATAATTCTGACAAAGCGAGCAGAAAAAATGCAAGAGCAATTGGCTTTAGGTGATTTTCAAGTCCTAATGTTGATCTTTTCAGTGAAAGAAAGGCAATTGTTGAGGCAAGAATCGGATAGGCAAAAGCGGAAAAAGTAAAAAATGGAACACTGATCCATACTGGTATAAAGGCATGATTCGATTCTATTTTTTGATTTGGTTTCGGTACAAGCGGATCGAGTATATAGCTAACAATAAGAAATGAGTACCCAAAAAATCTCGTCAAAAATAGAAATATATTATATAAGTCAATTTTGATAGGGGTTGCTGGCAAAATTGTAGTCTCGATATGCCCTGCTGTAACTATGAATGACAATGAAAGCAAAAGGTACCCGACAACCCTCACAAATTCCTTCAACGTTTTTCTACCAAGCCAGGCATCAAAATGAAGCCAAAAAGCAGCGAAGAAAACTAATGACAACGACAAATTAATTGCAAAATGCAAATTTTCAAAAATAAATTGGTACCACATAGTTTTAATGTATCAGATTTTCAGCTAGTTCGTCTTGTGACAAAATTCCATTGTGAATTTTTTGAATAATTCCCTTTCTGTTTACAAATACGTGGACGGGTAAAGAATTTATATCGAGTTGTGAGATCAATTCCCCATTTTTATCGGCTAGCATCCGAAATTTGTATCCACCCCTACTCTTCAAAATAGCAATTTTTGAACCTTGTTCTTGCTCGAAGATTGCCACTTTGTCCCACTCAGAAATATTTACTTTACCTAGGATTTCTAACTGAAGAGATGCATTGGGATCCCAAGTATTTAAAATCGTAATAACAGTTTGTTTTCCTTCAAGAAACGTAGATTCTAACTCTGACGATCCTTCAGATAGAATTATATCGGGAAATGGTTTGTTAACCATCTTATTTTGAACAGTACTTTGGTCAAAATCTTTTTGACTTTCTAACGAAAGCCCAACAATTTGACTTGAAAGATCAGGTAGTTGTAATCGGAAAATTCCTAAATTCAAATAATCCTTTTCTTTGAGAAGAAAGTCATCATTGATAGGCAAACTTTCTTTAAGAGTAATTATTTCCGACTTAACGCTTTTAAAATTCGGGCCACCTATCTCGATATAATAAGTTCCCGGCGGCATAAACAAAACATATTTTCCATCTTTATCAGTTTTTTGAGGATTTTGTTGGCCATAAGGACTTCCGTCCCATAAAATGAATTTTTTCGTTAAGACATCCCGGTAATAAACACTTACTATCGCCCCACTCACCGGTTTTTTACCGTCAGTAACAGTACCAGCGGGTAAAATTTTAATTGAGTTGAGTTTTCGTACTGTTTTATTTCCTGCCCCATCAATACTTTTTACCTCAATAGGATATATTCCTGGTTTTTCGAAGCTAAAAATTCCACTCCAAAGATCACTATCAAGGTTTCTGACAAGCGAGAATGTACTTGAACCTGCTACAACATCAATTGATGTTGACCCACCAACAGAAGAAAGTGTTATTTTTTGATCAAGGCCGGCAAGACCATATATAAAACCGTTGATTGTAGGAACAATCTGAGGGCCAATTGAGGTAATAACAGCACCTACTAAAGGCTTGAGTTTGTCTATAACCAATATATTAGTTTTGGTGGTTGTGGAATTTCCGGATGTGTCTGTTGCTCTCACTTTCAGCTGATAATTATCGTCGTCAAGTCCGGCTAGAGTAAAACTAAAGCTTGAAGCACTATTATTTTTCGAAATTGTATCCACGGGAGCCCAATTCTTACCATTATCAAATGAGTATTCTATTTTTTGAACCCCCTTGTTATCAATAACCTTCCCACTAACCACCGGTGTCTGACTGAAAGGTTTTTCAAAAGAAGTGTTCAGTGTAATTTTGGGTGCTAAGCTGTCAAGTAAGTTGTTTGAATTAGGCACTTGCTTTGTTACTGTTACTACCGATGTAACAGTCGTTGTGGTTGAAGTACTACTGGCGGCAGTAGTAAATGTGTTATCTGAAGTCTGAATAGTATTACTGCTTGCATCAGTACTAGTAATTCGGTAGTGGTAACTGGTGTTTGCCGAAATAGAATCTAAAGTTATTGCATGGCTCGTTGAGAGTGTTGCATCAGATTTGCTTGAACCATAGCTACTCGTAGCACCATAATCAACGACTGATGTGGCAGCAACGCTCGTAGTCCAAGAAATTTTTACCGATGTAGTTGTCACCTCTGAAAGGGTGACATTCGAAATCGTAATAGCATCCGTTCCATTGACAATTGCACTTCCCAATTCTCCCGTACATTGTGTGGGAGAAAGACCCTCAGGATCGTCTGAAACCATAACTGTCCAATTTGCTGACGAGGCATTGATAGAACCGGTTGTTGCAGAAAATGTCGTTGTTGTAAATCCACCAGGACCTATACTTGTTGACGTGTCTGTATACGAATCACTAACTCCACCCGTTTCTATCGTAAAATTTGAAGAAGGACGTGTAATCTTGATCCAAACCAAACTATTTGCCTCATCACCATTTGTGATAGAAAAACTGAAATCTGAAGTTGAACTAGCGTCAACACTTGAAGGGGTTACAAGAGAAGCAGTACAACTTGAAACTGAAGAATAAGCTCTTTCTTTGAAACCCGAACTAAAAACAATAATCAAGATAAAACAACTAAATACATATAAAATACGTCGGGCAATAACTGTACTCATGTATTAAGTATTGACCTTAACATGAGATATGGCAAGGTCTATTTGTTTACCATACTCTCGATTCCATGAAAAGTCACCGAAGAAATCTTGGCGATTATTCTTTCAAGCGTGGGAATATCGCCACCTCGCGTCATAATGCACAAAAGATACGGGCTCTGTGGGTGATAGACAATGCCACAATCGTGAAGTTGCTTTACCTGATCACTCAACTCTCTTTCACCGAATTTATGGCTAACTTTAATTGATTTAGGAACTCCACTGACAATTCCTTTTG